>NZ_QAOK01000026.1 GCF_003050865.1 Nitrosospira multiformis
GCTGATATTGGGTTTCGGTGATTTCCATACGGGCGTCGGTAGTTTTTATGCCCCAAGCATATCAGAAATTTAACTGTTAGTGTTAACACACCCTAGTGGCAAGCTGTGCAGGAAGAGTTTCTTCTTACGAAAGGTGACGTATCACCCTGCAAGGATTTCCTGCAGCGAAAACGTTTGCGGGAATATTTCTGGTAACAATGCTTCCCGCTCCGATCGTCGTGCCCCGTCCGATCGTGACACCGGGATTGATGATCGCTCCACCGCCAATCCAGACGCTGTCTTCCACGGTAATGGGTTTAGCGGCTTCCAGGCCGGTATCACGGTCCTTAGCCGCAAGGGGGTGGGTTGCAGTATAGATCTGCACTGCTGGGCCTAGAAAGACATTATGCCCTATGATGACCTGTGCGCAATCCAGCACGATGCAATTGAAGTTGGCGTAGAAGTTATCTCCTACCACGAGGTTGTAACCGTAGTCGCAATAAAACGGCGGCTCGATATGGAGGTTTGACCCCGATGTTCCGAGCAGTTCCCTCAAAATTGCAGATCGTTTTTCAGTCTCGTCCGGAAGGCTGTCATTGAAAGTCTTCGCTAATCTTCTGGCACGCTTTCTTTCCTCGACCAGCAGTCGATCGCTGGAGCGATATAGTTCCCCACTCAGCATTTTCTGCTTTTCGGTCTTATCAATCATGCCATCTATTTAATAGCGTTTGAAGAAGCTTTGGAAAGAAAGCAAAAGAAAGCTTTCTCGAGGAAACACCCGGCACTGCCACTTCAGTCAGGTTTCGGACATTCTGTCGGTATGTTGCAAGGAGCATGGCTGTTTATTGCTCTCGGGGTCATACTTGGCCCCCCAGTGGATGAGCGCATGAAGAGCCGGGGACAAATCCTTTCCTTTTTCCGTGAGCGTATAAATGACTCTTCTTGCATTAAGAGGATCGCGCTGCCTTGAAATGATATTGCACTCCTCCAGCTTTTTCAGACGATCTGAAAGAATATTGGATGCAATTTTTTCGGGTGAAGCGAGAAAATCCCCGAAATGCTGCTTGTCCTTGAACAGGATGTCGCGAATGACAAGCAAAGTCCATTTGTCACCCAATATATCCAGTGCGCAGCTAACGGGACAGGAAGAACGCTTGTTCTGGTCTTTAATCATGCTCACATTATGTTTGATTTTTCCGATACGATTCATTTATTATACTTTCAATATGCAACCAAATACGAGGATTGAGACTCTATCTGTGGTTGCCGATACAATTTTTTTCAGCTCGGAACGGCTTTATTTCTCATATGGCTCAGATAACCCGTTATAGCTCGTCCAGGCAAGGTTATACCTTTCTGGATGGACGATATGAGGCTGAAAGGCAGCGGCAAGCAAATACAAATCAAGAGGAGTAGATGATGAAGCAAGCGATACAAGCCGGTACCTCGATTCTTGTCCTTGTAGCAACGTTGTATAGCGGTTCAGCGACCGCTCATGGAAAAGTCTCTATGGAGGAAGATAGCTGCATGCGACGGCTTGGCGACAGCAGTATGGTTCATTTAAGTGCCTATCAGCCGCAGTATGAGCCTGCAGATCAATACTGCACCGAAATTCCCAAAGGGGGAAACACGTTTCTGGTGGTTGACCTCGTGGATCCCGCATTACGGGATATTCCCATCGGGATGCGAATTGTAAGAGGAAGCAATGAGACAGAAGATGAAACGGTATCTTATGTCAGGCCGAGCTATCACCCCGATGGAGTGATCAAGGGGGAAACCGCCCTGGACAAGGGAGAGTATACGGTTTTCATAACCGGTGAGGCAGTGCCTCCCGTGCGCTACGAATATCCGTTGCGCGTAGAAATGATCAATTACGCAAAAACTTTTCGCGCCGCGGTCGGACCGATGATAGCCGCTCTGCTGCTGACTTTGCTTGGTTACAAGATCATGCAGTCCAAGCGAGTGAGGCAATGGAGATCTTCTCGCGGGTCATAGGCACCCAGAGCCCTAGCGATAAGGGCCGGGCCTTTGCCGCACATTCCTTAATCGGCCATGGCATGGAGGATTTTGAACCCAAGCTTCCATGCCTGCTCGTCGACTGGCTGACTAAATCAGCAGTTGAGCCTAGCACTTGAGCCTTATGGAGGCCCTGTCGTTTCTCTTCCTTTATAAGCAAAAATTCAGTGCAGACTTCAGTGGAGACGAATGCTTGCTGATCAGATTGCAAGCATTGGTTTTTTCTCTGCCTCCCGAACTGAAGAATGGCTTTGCTTCACTCCTCTTGGGCATCCTCCAGATACCCTCCCTGAAGGCGTCAACTTGATTCGATGGGCTTATGGCCCCGGGTCGGGTCAAAACCTGACCGCTTTCTCTTTCTATTCAGAAAAAGCAGGATAGGACCAGATTTGGGCGGAGGCTAGGCGATCAACAAATTCCGCTCGCAGAATAACATCATGAGGACGTGCTGGAGCAGAACCCCCGTTTTCAAGAACGCGGCCAAGTCCCCGGTCATTCGCAGGAAAGTATCTTTCAAGCTCAAATCACGACCTGCCACCATTCCCTTCGCTTCCCCTGGCAAATGCCGTCTAATCCTTATAGTCTCTGAACCAAAGCCCCTGTATCATCTATGACGCGGAAAAAGAAAATGGCGGGAGAAAATGGGGCAGTAAACAATGTGTCTTCTCTCAGATTTTTAATACCCTGTTCCTCGATATGTTAATAAAGGCACTCCCGACGGCCTGAGTTTCCGCATAACTCCAATCTACTCGAAAGGAATAAGTCGTGTGGAGTTCGTAATAGTTAGCTATCCAACTCGGAGGCAGGTATATGTCGACGGCGATCTGACCGGCTATACCAATGAAGTCCTCCAGATGGATCCTGGCACGCACAAATTTACCCTGGGCCCTCCGGAGGATTGTGACCCCGTCTTTTGCGAGGTCATGGTTAAGGGAACCACTGTCCTGCTTCCCATGAAAATTGCCTTTATCAGGAAATGGTAGGTATGAGTATCCGACTTCGCACATGCATGGCTGTGTTTGCTGGAGCCTTATCCTTATTGTTGGCCGGATGTGGCTCCTTTCAGGTAAATCCGCCCTTGGCCAGGTACGATCCTTCCTCAGGTTACCGTTTCGAAAAACTGGAGCCAGGAAGCAATAGCGATAAACTGTTTGTCATTCTGGTTTTCTCGGGGGGCGGTACCCGGGCGGCGGCTTTATCTTATGGAGTGCTGGAGGCTCTCCGCGACACCCAGATCCAATGGGAAAACCGGAGAATATCGCTGCTGGACGAAGTTGATGTAATTTCGTCGATATCCGGGGGAAGCTTTCCTGCAGCCTATTACGCCCTGTATGGGTTACGGATTTTCGACGAATTCCCGAATCGCTTCCTCTACAGATCCATCCAATCCGAATTGATTGACTCGACATTGACTCCAGCGGGGCTGTTGAAGCTCGGCGGGGCGAGCTTCGGGCGCAGTGACCTGGCGGCGGAGTTTTACGACCGGGAGGTATTTGGAGCAGGCACCTATGCGGAAGTAATTGCTCGCGCTCGCCGACCTTTTGTGATCCTGAATGCCACGGATATGACGACGGGGACCCAATTTCCCTTTACCCAAGACCAGTTTGACCTTTTATGCTCCGACCTGTCAGGAATTTCACTGGGGCGGGCAGCAGCCGCATCCTCGGCATATCCGGGAGGACTTACGCCCCTCACTTTTCAAAACTATGCGGGCAAATGCGGCTACCATCAGCCTGAATGGGTGGATCTTGCCGTTCGGGATCATAAATCGCGCATCAATATACGTCGGGCCGCACGCGCGGAAAACAGGCTTTCGTATACCGATACCGAACACAACCCGCGTAAATACATCCACTTGACCGACGGCGGCGTGGCCGACAATATCGGGCTGCGGGAACCGCTCACGGCGATCAACAGTTTAAATAATTCCTGGAGCGTGCTTCGCCTGATAAACCAGAAGAAAGTGGACAAACTGGTGGTAATCGTAGTGAATGCGGGCACAAACCCCACTACCCGCCGGGATCAGACTCCAGAGGTTCCCGGGCTCGTTGATACCCTGACTGCCGCGGCCGTGGTCCCATTGGGCAATTATTCATTCGATACCCTTGAATTGTTGCGGCAGACGGTAAACGAGTTCAACGAATCGATGCGACTGGTATCCGGATGCAAGGAATTGGCTGCCAACAAAGGCCCGCGATGCGAGTTGGATATCCCCGTACCGCACCAGATTGAATTCTTTCCGATCGAGGTGGCGTTTGAATATATCGAAGCCGCCGACGAGCGAAACTGGTTCAAAAATCTTCCTACCACTCTGGAATTGCCCCGGGGAACGGTAGATAAACTACGGAAGGTTGGGCAACAAATACTCAACGAAGATCCCGAGTTCAAAAGACTGATGGAAGCGTTGCATGGATGCATCGCCCTTGCAGGACAGCGTTGCTGATGGAAAAATTCCATGGAATCACATCGCAGCTCACCTGAAAAGAAAAGGAAAGAACATGACGAAGATTCTCGGATTCGCGGCGCACGGCCCAAAACAGAAACTCGAACCATTCACCTATGACGCCGGACCTCTCGCGCCGGAGGAAGTGGAAATCGCAGTGGAGCATTGCGGTCTTTGTCATTCCGACCTTTCAATATTGAATAACGACTGGGGTATCACCCAGTATCCGATTATTCCCGGACACGAAGCCATTGGTCGGGTCGTTGCGATGGGTGAACAAGCGAAGGGATTGCAAATCGGGCAGCGGGTAGGGGTTGGCTGGAATGCCGGCAGTTGTATGCACTGCCATGAATGCATGACCGGTGATCACAATCTTTGTGCAAAAGCCACCGCGACAATCATCGGGCATTATGGGGGGTTTGCCGACAAAGTGCGAGCGCACTGGGCGTGGGCGATTCCCATACCTGAGAAGCTTGAAAGTTCCTCCGCAGGCCCGTTACTCTGCGGAGGGATTACTGTATTTGCGCCCCTGGCGGCCCATGTAAAACCGACCGATCATGTAGGTGTCGTCGGTATTGGCGGCCTTGGTCATCTGGCCCTGCAATTTGCGAATGCCTGGGGTTGCGAAGTTACGGCCTTCTCTTCCAATCCCTCAAAGGCGGAAGAAATGCGCACCCTCGGCGCTCATCGTGTTCTCTCCAGCCGTAAGAGCGACGAAATTCGCTCGGCAGCACGCTCGCTCGACTTTCTGCTGGTGACCGTCAATGTCCCGCTTGACTGGGCATTGCTGCTCCAGACGCTGAAACCGAAAGGACGCATGCATCTCGTTGGCGCAGTGCTCGAACCCCTGCCCATCCCCGCTTTCGAGCTTCTGAGTGGACAGAAGAGCATTTCAGGGTCACCCACTGGCGGCCCTGCGATAACATCGGATATGCTGGATTTTGCCGCCCGTCACGGCATTCGGCCCCAGGTAGAGCGTTTTCCCATGAACAGGGTCAATGAAGCGATTGCGCATCTGGCTGCCGGAAAGGGGCGCTACCGCATAGTCCTGGATGCGAATTTTAATCTGGAGCAGTCAGGAAGTACGAATGCATGATCAGCCGCTTCTTAGCAATTCAACCGTCACTTCATTCGAACACGATCCATCGCGTTCAAATTCCGTAATGTTACGCAGCGTGGTCTGCGCAATGCTTGATAGTGCTTCAGCGGTAAAGAATCCCTGATGTCCCGTTATCAACACATTCGGGAACGTGAGCAGACGTACGAACAGATCATCCTGTATCACCTGGCCGGTTAAATCCTGAAAGAACAAGTCACCTTCCTGCTCATATACATCCAGCCCCAGATATCCGATTCTCGAGGATTTCAATCCGACAATCACTGCTCGTGTGTCGATAACAGCTCCACGGCTGGTATTGATAAGCATCACGCCCTGTTTCATTCGCTCGACTGCGGCGTCGTCGATCAACCGATGCGTTTGCGGATTGAGCGGACAATGCAGCGTAATGATGTCGCTCTCTGCATAGAGCGTCTCCAGCGGAACATATTCGACCCCCAGTTGAGTGCATGTGGAATTCGGCTGCAGGTCGTAAGCAAGCAAGCGGCAACCGAAGCCGCGCAGTATCTGGGCTACCGCGGTCCCAATACGCCCGGTGCCGATAATACCGACAATTTTATTGCGCATTTCAAAGCCAAGCAGTCCCTGCAAGGTGAAGTTCCCATTGCGGACGCGATTATAGGCTTGATGAAGACGGCGATTGAGGGTCAGCATCAGCGCGACCGTATGCTCGGCAACCGAGTGCGGCGAATAGGCAGGTACCCGCACCACACGAATTCCCAGTGCGCTTGCTGACTGGATATCGACGTTGTTGAAGCCCGCGCAGCGCAGGGCGATGAGACGGGTACCCTGCGCTGCCAGCGTTTCCAGCACTCTATTGTCCAACGTGTCGTTGACAAATACGCACACGACGGGGAAACCTGTCACCATCTGCCGCGTTTCTTCGGATAGGTGGGACTCGAAAAATACCAATTCATGATGAGCATCACGATTGGCAGCCAGTAAAAATTGCCGGTCGTAGGATTGAGCGCTGCAAACGGCAACTTTCATTGGTTTCCTGCCTGCTTGTCCCTTCTTCGGGATGTTGAAATCCGATTTGGAGCTCTTTTCCAAATCACGTACACCATCAGCTTAACCTCTTCCAGGCATTACCTGAAAAAACTTTACCGATTTTACCGATGATAGCGACGCTCAGGACAAACTCTTCGGCAAGCTAAGGGGAGGATGAACAGCACGCCTGCATCTGAACCGGAGGGCATTTAATGGACCCGAAGGAACAAAAGACGCAGCAATCACCCGCGCGAGGCCGTAACAGCGCCTTGCAGCCTTCGCATTCATAATAAAACTGGCAGGCGTCAACTGGCATGATCTCTCGCTTGACGTGCTTGCAGTTCGGACATGTCAGTTCCGATTCCAGAAGAGGTGTGTTATTCGTCAAAAGAATTCCCGGGAGTGGTAAAAAATTGTGGCATCATGCCCTCCAGTTTACTGCTACTTCTACTGCTTCACTTCCTCCGCCATCTGACGGTGAGATTCCGCCATCCTCCTGTTTTCCTCTGCGGCTTCTTCATAGAGGTGAGCGAGTGCCTGGGCATGCTCTTTCACATCAGTGGTTTTCCTGCCATAGTAATATCCGTGCTTCCGATATTCGGTCAGACACCTTTTCTGCTCATCTGCCCTCGCCTGCATGGATTCCGCTGCAGCTTGGTAGTGTCGAGCCAGGGCATAATGGTCTTCACTGGTTTTTGCGCTCTGAATGGCACTCGTCATATCCATGGGATGTGGATTGACGTGGGCACAGGATATGAGAGTCAGGGCTGTTAGAATTATGAAACACCACCGAATTTTCATGGACTACCTCACTGTTGGCTTGGTCCAAAAATAATATAGCACTGTAAGTTATAGCAGTATTCCGCAATTTTATGCAGGTATCCGAATGAAAATCTGGCCAGGCACACCCTACCCCCTGGGTGCGACATACGATGGAGCGGGAACCAATTTCTCCCTGTTTTCCGAGGCGGCGGAACGCGTCGAACTGTGCCTGTTCGATGAAGCCGGTCGTGAAACCAGGGTGGATTTGCCCGAGGTGACAGGATACTGCTGGCACGGCTACCTGCGTGGCGTAGAGCCTGGACAGCGTTATGGTTTTCGTGTGCATGGGCCGTGGGTCCCGGAGCAAGGCAATCGCTGCAATCCAGTGAAGCTGCTGCTCGATCCGTATGCAAAAGGGATCGATGGCGACGTTACCTGGGATGAAGCTGTATTCCCCTATCTTTTCGATGACCCCGATGCACGGAATGACAAGGATAGTGCGCCTTTCATGCCCCGCAGTATCGTTCATCAACCGTTTTTCGATTGGTCCGGCGATCGTCAACTCCAGCGTCCCTGGCACGAAACAGTCATTTATGAGTTGCATGTCAAGGGCTTCACGGCACAACATCCGGACATACCCCCTGAACTGCGGGGCACTTATGCGGGTCTCGCACACTCCGCCTCCATCGAGTATCTGAAACAGCTTGGGGTCACTGCTGTCGAGCTGCTTCCAGTGCACTACTTTGTGCAGGACAAACATCTCCTGGATCAGGGTTTGCGCAACTACTGGGGTTATAACTCCATTGCCTATTTTGCTCCCCATAGCGCCTACGCCGCAGACAAGCGTCCGGGGGCCGCGAGTGCCGAATTCAAGCAAATGGTCAAGGCTCTGCATCAAGCCGACATAGAGGTTATCCTCGATGTGGTGTACAACCACACTGCGGAAGGCAACGATCTCGGGCCGGTGTTATGCCTGAAGGGAATCGACAACGCCTATTATTACCAGCTTATGGAGGATAGGCGTTACTACAGGGATTACACAGGCACAGGCAACTGCCTCAATATGAGGCAGCCGCATGTGCTGCAACTGATCATGGATTCGCTTCGCTATTGGGTGCTGGAAATGCACGTCGATGGCTTCCGCTTCGATCTTGCATCCGCGCTCGCACGCGAACTGCATGAAGTGCAAATGCTGAATGCATTTTTCAACATTATCCAGCAGGATCCTGTTACAAATCAGGTCAAGCTGATCGCGGAACCCTGGGACCTGGGAGAAGGCGGTTACCAGGTGGGGAAATTCCCATCAGGCTGGTCTGAATGGAACGGCAAGTACCGGGATTGTATTCGCAATTTCTGGCGCACTCAGGAACCCACTTTAAGTGAATTCGCTTATCGCTTTACCGGAAGCTCAGACCTTTACGAGGGGAATTCGCGTCATCCTTTTGCAAGCATCAATTTTGTCACCTCGCACGATGGTTTCACGCTGCGTGATCTGGTGTCTTACAACGAAAAACACAACCTCTCCAACGGCGAGGACAACAGGGACGGCACAGACGACAACCGTTCCTGGAATTGCGGTGTCGAGGGCCCTACGGATGACACGGAAGTGCTTACGCTTCGCGCCCGGCAGCAGCGCAATTTCCTGGCCACCCTGATATTGTCACAGGGTGTGCCCATGTTGCTCGCAGGGGATGAATCGGGTCGCACCCAGCAGGGAAACAATAATGCGTACTGCCAGGACAATGAAATTTCCTGGGTGGATTGGGGGAAGGTGGAGACCGGTCTACAGGAATTCACCAGACGCCTCGTTCGCTTCCGTCATGATCACCCGGTCTTCCGCCGGCGACGGTGGTTTCAGGGACAACCCATCCACGGCGGGGGTCAGGACGATATTGCGTGGTTCAATTACATGGGAGAACAGGCGAGCG
Source organism: Nitrosospira multiformis (assembly GCF_003050865.1). Lineage (GTDB taxonomy): Bacteria > Pseudomonadota > Gammaproteobacteria > Burkholderiales > Nitrosomonadaceae > Nitrosospira > Nitrosospira multiformis_E. Next base: position 9,236 of record NZ_QAOK01000026.1, read on the forward strand.
AGGAATTATGGGGGAATGGGGGAATTCAAAGCCTGGGAATTTTTCTCAACGGAGACAGTTTCCCGAATCCCAATGCTCGAGGGGAGCCGGTGAAGGATGACAGCTTCTACCTGATTTTCAACGCGCATTTCGAGCCGATCGATTTCGTTCTGCCCCCGAACCATTGGGGGCTACGCTGGTTGAAAATACTCGACACCAACGAGGGCTGGGTAGAGAATGCAGCAGATAAGCGGGGGCTCGAAGCTGGATCCGCTTTGTCAGTCGCACCCCGGTCACTGGTGCTTTTGCAGCGGCAGGCGTGAAATTCTCTCATCCAGGATGAGCCTCTGCAAATATCCCCGCTTCAGCCAGTTGTCTGCTCGAAAGGGGATAGCAACGCATAAGGAAACGTCCCGAAAAGGTGAGCCAGCTCAAACCTCCTGCACGCCTCCCCCGTCCTCTGCACGGCAAGGATCTCGCCCGTCAACACATTGATCCACTTCTCACGCAACTCGTCTGAAGGCAGTTCCACGCAGGTGTCGGTCCAGATGGATTTACCGACTGGGAACCTGTGTTGCTCTCCGATGAGCCTGCCGAGCAATCGCGGTACAGCAACGACAATAATTTCATTTTCCCGACGCCGTGCAAACACGCATACATGGTCGCTACAATCCCCATGCGCTTTTAGCGGCAGGTAGTCTCCCTCGCGGAAAAGCTGTTCGTGCTCGCGGCGGAATGTAAGCGCTTTCCAGGTCAGATAGAGCTTGATCCCACCGTCCCGCAGGTTCTCCATCAGATGCTGGGTGCATGCGCCAGGGCCTTCTTCAGCATGCATCGAGCGGATAGCCTGCAAGGATCTGCGACGACCCGTGTAGTTCACAGGACGCCTGTTGTCCGGATCCACGAGGCTGAAATCCCAGGTTTCATTGCCCTGGTAGATGTCCGGTACTCCTGGTGACGTAAGTTTGAGTAGCACTTGTGACAAGCTATTGAAGGCGCCCGCCCATGCAACCCCCTGCTGGAAAGGCAAAAAATCGCGCAGGAACAGATTGGTGGGCTGCTCAGAGAGAAGTGCATGCACGAAGTCCTGCATTGCTGCCTCATATTCGCTATCAGGGTTGATCCAGGAGCTGCTCACCTTTGCTTCTCGCGCGGCCTTGCGCATATAGGCAACTACGCGGTCGGACAGCGCTGCCAATTCCTCGCCGTGCGGTATGTCGAAAGGCCATATGCCCAGCAATATCTGGTATAGCAGGTACTCATCATTCCGGCTCGGCGCATAAATGTTGCCCAACTCCCGGCGGCTGCTGCGATTGAGCCTGTGCCATCGTTTAAGAGCCCGTGCCCACTGATCGGGTATTTCGGAGAGAACACTTATGCGCGCCCGTACATCTTCCGACCGCTTGCTGTCGTGACTTGAAGTGGACAGCATGGCATGCGGCCAATGGCTCGCTCGCTCCTGATTTTCCCGGTGAAAGGCTGCGAGCGACACGCCGAACCGTTGCGGCTCGTTGCCGACCTCGTTGAGCGATACCAGACGGTTATACTGGTAGAAGGTCGTGTCCTCCATTGCCTTGGCCATTACCGGGCTGGTGTACTGTTGAAACTTCATGGCGAAGGCACATATGGCGTTTTTGTATGCTTCGCTTTGACCCCTGGCGTGCCGACCCAGCAACACCTCCCGCACGAAATCGAAGATAGTGGTGTCAACTGCCTGGCTGCGCTTCTTGGCTACCTCAACCGCCCAGTCGACGTAGCGGACATCATCAGCGGAACTTTCGCAATTGGATACATAAGTACGATAGACAGGAAAGTTGGCGACAACCTGGGCGAGAGCACTGCGCTGGCTGTTGAAGGTAAAATCGCACGTGCGGCGATCACCTTTGGCAATACGTGCCAATTGTATAGCCAGCACCTGAAGCTCACCTACCAGCGCGCTTTCCATGATCAAGTGTTTGTTCGTTCGTATCATTGCGCCGAGATCCAAACGTGTCCGAATAAAGCGCTCATAAATACGGGTGAAATGGTCGGCAGCGCCAGTGTCGACAAAAAGGCCGGAGCAAACCCCGGCAAAGTTGTATCCGGTAGTGCCGTGGATGGGCCAGCTCTTCGGAAGATGTTCATGGGAGGCGAGTATTTTCTCCGCCACGATGTAGAGCGGCTTGGCTCCCTCCTTCATCGTTCCCGGAAACAATGCTGCGGCGGCCATTGCCTGCAGACGCTCGAAGTATTCCTTGGGCGCGTACAAGCCATCCGGATGATCGATGCGTAAGCCGCTCACATACCCGCGCGCGATCAGTTCGCGAACCAGGTGGTGCGTGCTTTCGAACACTTCCGAGTTGTCCATGCGCAGCGCCGCCAGATCGTTGATATCGAAGAAGCGGCGGTAATTGATCTCGTCCGCCGCAGCGCGCCAGAAAGCCAGGCGATAGGCTTGGACGTCCAGCAGTTCATGTAGCAGATCGAAATTCCTGGGTTGCTCCGGTGCATCACCGTTGAATATGGTGATATTTTCCTGGACGAACTGGGCAATATCGGCGCTCTTCACGTACAGTGAAGCCAGATGGCGCTTGTGTATCTCCTTGTCGCGCGCTCGTTCGGTGATCGCATCGGGGGAAACGCGGTCGCGCAGTGGCAGATGGTTAAACGCCGTGACCAGGGACTGGAGTTCCAGAAACTCCGGGTGCTGCTCCCCCAGTCGCATCTCAAGCCGTCTCAGATCGTGACCAAGAATACGGGGATATTCACGCGGGTCTACAGGAAACCGGTGCTCATGATAAAAAACACTGAAGGAGCCTTGTTCGGTGTCGAACGCGAGTTTGAGCTCGCCGTTCTCCAGAATCGTGCCATAGTGATCGCCTAGAACAGGTAGCAGCACCTGGCCCGGCAGGTGCTCTCCCATCACATACCAGTCAATGTCAAAATAGCTGGCAAAGCGGGACGCCGGACCATTTTCCAGTACATCCAGCCACCATTGGTTATCAGCGCCAGTGATGCACATGTGATTGGGCACCACATCCATGATCTGGCTCATTCCATGACGTTTCAAGGCAGCAGCAAACCGTTCGAAGTCCCGGGCGCTCGTGATCTCCGGATTGAGCCTGCCATGGTCGGTTACGTCATAGCCATGGGCGCTGTCAGGGCGCGCTTTGAGGAGAGGCGAAAGATAGCAATGACTGATACCCAGCTCATCCAGGTACGGGACCAGTTCCGTTGCCTGCCTCAGATTGAAGTCCCGATTCAATTGCAAGCGGTAAGTTGCCCGTGGAATCTGCGCTTGTACATCCTGCGCAACCTCACCCTCTGAGGAGGTGGACGCTTGCGATAAGGGACGCTCCCGGCGCAATGCCAGCATTATCCCATGCAGCCAGGCGCTTCCCTGCCACTCCTCCAGATTGAGGGGCAGTTTGAGACGCCAGGAGGGGTAAGCGCCTCCTGGCGCACCGGGCAGATTCGGTTGCTCAAGGACCCCGAAGCCATCTTCGAGTTGCAGCAGCAGAAGTTTCGACGGTGCACGGGCCAGATAGGTGTACACTGCTGCCGCGAGTTCCGCCGTCATTTCCGGGAAGCCGACCTGATGAAGCCCGCCTCTCGACGGCAATACGCCTTCACTCTCCAATGCCACCAGAAGCTGTGCGCGGTCAGCCGCGCGCTCCACGATTTGCCTGTTCCGCATCTCATCCTCGGGAAACAGATTGTGACGGTCGCGCAAATCAATATCGAGTCCCTGCCAGAATCCCGCCAGGGTCGGAAGGTCGTGGGTTGTTACTGCCACTACGGCATTTGCCGGGTACTCCTGCGGCGACTTCAACTGCCCGTCGTGGCGCCGCTCGAAATATAACAATCGTGTGGACATCACGTTTGCGGGATGCAAAGCTTCGCGTACTTCCGGTGGTACTGTCCCTAAATCTTCACCTACCACCAGGCAGCGGTTGCGCTGGCTCTCCAGTGCCAGAATGCTCAGCATATCTTCAAAGGGATAGCGTATATACGCGCCCTCCGTTGCGGGCAGCCCGCGCACGACCCAGAACAGGCGGCGCAGGCCCATTACGTGATCTATGCGCAGCGAGCCACTGTCCCGCATGTTGGCGCGCAGAACTTCAATGAAAGGTGCATAAGCGGATGCAGTGAGCTGATGAGGAATCCAGGGCGGCAGGCCCCAGTTCTGCCCCAGGCGGTTGAAGTCATCGGGTGGCGCCCCTGCACTGGCTTCAAGTGCGTAAAGTTCACGGCGGGACCACGTTGCCCCACCACCTTCCGCTACGCCGATCGCCAGATCGAACATTAAACCAATGTTGAGACCCACTTCCCATGAGCGTGTGCCGACCGCTCCCAGTTGCAGGGAAACCTGCCACTGAAGGTATTCGAAATATTCTACATGATCGAGATGGGCCTCGCAGAATGCAGCTACCTCCGGAGCTGCAGGATCACGGTATGCCTCGGGCCATACGCGCCACCCCCATACAGAGCTGTCCCCTGCCCGAAAATATTCCTGAAGCGCCTCGAACAGCGCCTGCTTGCGAAGAATTTCGCCGTGCTCTGCCTGGAAAGCACGAAAAGCACGCGCACGACCAGTATTTTGCGCCAGATGGGTACTACGGAAATGCCGGTACAGGCAGACGAGGACTTCCGATTTCGCCTCCGCAACACTTCTATAATCCACCTGTTCGGTAGCACGAAGCGCACGCAGCCGCGCCTGGAATTCCGGCGCGAGCACTATGGAGCGTGCTTCCTCGCATCCCGCAAATTCGGGTATGGCTTCCACATCCAGGTAAAGCGGGTTGAACCAGGTGCGGCTGGAGGGACTGTAGGGACTGGTGTGTTCCGGAGCATCGGGAAATAACGCATGAAGCGGGTTGAGCAGCAGCGTGCTTCCCCCCGCACTGGCATAGAATTCGACTAGGCGCCGAAGATCGCTGAAATCCCCGATGCCATAATTGCGCTGGGAACGAATACCATATAACTGGAGGGCGGGACCCCACACCCGCCTCTCACCTTCGATACCTGGCGGCCAATAACAAATGGCAGGAGCCACAATAAACGGCATTTCAGCCAGAGCGAGGCCATCGCTCTTTTCGATGGAAAGCCGGTGGTACCCTGGTTCCACAGGGAGATCCAGCACCAGAATTCGCCGCACGAATTCCTGGGCGCCGGGATCATCGAAACTGCCGGGAGAGGTGAAGCGATAACGCTCGACCTCTTCCAGGCCGTCAGGAATAAATTCGTCGTGGTCTTCGGCCCCGGATTCCCTGTACAAGCGCCAGCGATGGGTCCCCTTGCCCTCGGCGGCCGGTAGCGAGACTGCAATGCGATAGGGTCGCATCCACTCCCGCACCACTTGTACGGGCGGCAGCACATGCTCCCATTTGCGCCTTATAAAAGTATGCAGGGACGCTGAAATTTCCTCTTCCGTGGCCGTTGCAACCCCCATTGCCCCGAGTAGAGCGCGCTTTGCGTCCTCCGAAGTGTGGCGGGTATTTCCCCAGATATCGCTGTAGCAGGGGAGCACGCCATATAATTCGCACAGCTGGTCAAGCGGATTGCTCATGCTTCTCCCTCGATATTCCCTTGTGCTTTCTCTTCATTTCAGCTTCGGTGGTTGTTACCAGGTAAAACTGCTTTTACTTTTATCGGCAACCGATTCGAGCATCCAAACTACCGAACGAGGCGCCAGGATACTTTTCGGCAGGATACTTTTCGGCAGGGTACTTTTCGGCAGGGTACTTTTCGCCAGGGTACTTTTCGTTGCGCGGGGAGATATTGGTATTGCACCTGGGGATGCAAACACGATCTGCCCGGCAGACTCGGGAGCCGCCACGCTCGCATCGGAAAAGTTCGCCAATAGGCGTAAAGTGGAATTGTCCCCCAATTGCCAGCAGACCCGCAGGCACTCGGACGCGAATACCTCAAAATGAGCCGAATTACCCTTCATTCCGCGAAGACGCGGCACGATAATTTCCCTACGAAGTTTCATCAGGCTGCGGTAATACTCCAGCCAGACAAGGTGCGCTTCATCGTTGAGTGAATCCCAGTCGATTTTCGAGATAAGAAAAGTCTGAACAGCATTCGGATCAGGTATTGCTGTCTCGGCCATGCCTTGCCCAAAATGCGCAAAGCGGGAGAATTCCCTGCGTCGGCCCTGCGTCACGGCTTCGCGCAGATCCCCTCCGAAGTCGCAAAAAAACAGGAAAGGCGATTTTGCGGCAAATTCCTCGCCCATGAACAGCATGGGAATGCTGGGCGCCAATAAATAGATGGCTGCCACCGCGCGTATCAACGCGTCTTCCCCAATATGGGAAATACGCTCGCCGAACGCACGGTTGCCTGCCTGATCATGGGATTGCAGAAAGGAAATGAAAGCCTGGGGCGGCAGATGAATGCTCGCCTCTCCACGCGCCGTATCATCGCGATAAGCGGATATCTCTCCCTGATAGGCAAATCCTTCCGTCAGGCAGCGTCCGAGGTGACGTACCGGGTTGTCGGCATAGTCCGTATAGTATCCATCGTTCTCCTGCGTGGAGAGCACATGCAGGGCGTGATGAATATCGTCATTCCACTGGGCGTCGTACCAGCCGTTTTTCAGGTAACGAGCATTGTTGGCATCGTTTTCCAGGATCAGGTGCACGTGGCGCTCTGCATCGACCTCAGCACGTACACGCTCCGCGATCTCGATAAGGATGTGCGGGCTGGAATGGTCGATGATTGCATGTACCGCATCAAGCCGCAGGCCATCGAAGTGATACTCTTGCAGCCAATACAACGCGTTGTGGATGAAGAAATTGCGTACCTCCTGACTTGCGGGGCCGTCGAAATTTATTGCCGCGCCCCATGGAGTGTGATGGCGCTCGGTAAAGAATTCTTTCGCATAAAGGTGAAGATAGTTTCCTTCCGGCCCGAAGTGATTGTAGACGACATCGAGCAGAACCATGATGCCCCGTTCATGTGCAGCCTGAACCAGTTCCTTAAGATCCTCCGGGCGTCCGTAACGGCTATCCGGCGCGTAAAGCAGGACTCCGTCATAGCCCCAGTTTCGCGAACCCGGAAAATCGGCAACCGGCATGAGCTCGATGACGGTCACGCCGAGTTCGGCCAGATAGTCGAGCCGTTGGGAAACGCCCTTGAAAGTACCTTCGGGTGAGAAGGTGCCTACGTGCAATTCATAAATTACCGCTTCTTCCCATGGTCGTCCATGCCATTTCGCATCCCGCCAGGCGAAAGCCGAAGGATCGATCACCTCACTTAAACCATGCACATCATCCGGATTGAAGCGCGAAGCGGGATCGGGAACGCGGACACCGTTCACGTCAAACCCGTAGCGCATCCCTGCGCCTGCTTCCGCCACAATCGATTCGAACCATCCTCCTGCGCGAGGAGTCATGGGAAGTACCAGTTCGTGCTCATTCGTGCGTCCATCGGCAAGGCACAATCCCACCTGCTTGCAACCCGGCGCCCAAAGACGAAAGCTTACTCCGCCATCCGTAATTTGCGCGCCGTATGGCATCTGATGGGGCATCTCATGAAGCATCTCATGGGGCATCTGATGGATTCTTGTCGGCACGTCTTCCCCTCTTCACCTGTTCTACCTTCTGCGTTGCAACAATCGCATCAGCCGCTGCATGGTTCCACCGACTGACTTCGATTGTTGCGCGAGTGCGTTACTCACGCTGGCAACAGCTTTTTCCACCATGAAAAGTGTAACCAAAGCATCGGCTACTCCGGTATCAGCGGGAAACAGCGAATTTCCCTTCATCGCCCTGCGATAGCTTTTGAGGAAATCGGCGCTGGCAAGCGTCTGCCACTTATCAGCTTGTTGCGCAAGCATAGCGGTTGATTCCGGATATTCATCCGTCACATGCTCCAGTGCCGCTGCCGCCACCTCGGAAAACGAAAACAGCATGCCTGCCACATCGCGGAGAGGACTGTGTTTCCAGCGGCGCTCATGCCATGCGCGTTCGGGGCCGCTGCCGTAATTCGTAATCAGAAAATCATTGTTCGAGAGCCACACCTGTCGCAGGCTGTAATCTCCGTGGCAGCGCGCCTTCAAGGCCTCGGGATGTATGGCTGCCACCCGGGTGATACGACGGTAGAATTTCGGCCGGACTGATAAAAGATCGTTGCCGACGTTACCAATCTCGTGTGCGGAGCTGGGCACATCCGCCCATTTCGCTTCCAGCAATTTGTACATTTCATCCATCTGCGCGCGCGCGGTGTTCACCCACTCCGCAAGATCTTCGGGGGTAATGGGCTCGACGCCGAAAGCCCCCTCCGCATCATCCTGCGCAAGTGCCTGGTGAAATTCAGCTGTACGCAATCCCAGCGTATTGATAAGGGTCATGTAGGCAACATGCCGCGCATCAATGGGACGCTTTTGTTGTGTGCGAAACTCATCCAGGTAGCGTTGCAGATAGTCCTGCGTATGAGCCCAGCCGCTACCCTGATTCTCGGCATAGTGCTCGAGGATTGCCAGAGTGGAATTGCGTCCCTCGCCGTCCATGTACTCCACGGTACCCGCCAGTTGAGCCATGTGGGTAAATTTGGCGGTCTCCGTCAGAAAACGCGACATCTCCAACTCGGGGTGCACGCCGGGAAGAAGCCAACGGTATCCTTTCAGTATCAGGCGGTCGCCCATGTTCACAAACAATCGCCCTCTTTCCGAAACTGTCCGCGTCACCGTTGCTGATGCGCCTGAAATCACCGGACCGGGAAAAGCACTGGTTGCATGGAAAGACACTTGCCCATGATCAAACACGAGTGCTGAGCCATCATGCATGCTGGAGACTATGGCGCGACAGAAGCTGTCATCCCAGAATGCGTCGAACAGCAAACCCGTCCGCTCCCGGCGACGAACCTTAGCAAGCGTGGCATGCAGCAGCGTGCTCACAACCCCTTCATCCTCATCCTCGTCCTCCCACACGAGTGCCAGAGGTACGGCAAAGCGATAAGACTCATCATTGGCCAGCGTTAAAACGACGGTGACCAGCAGCCAGCTTCCCTGCTCCGTCGACCACTCGTGCATCTCCCCGAGCTCAAATTTTCTGACGGGAAGGTTCCTCATCAAAAACCAGGGTTGGGAATAAAAGAAGCGCGACATGATCTGCCCCTCGAGCTGCTCGCGGGCACGGCGAGCCATCAGGTCTTTCATGCCCCCGCTACCATCGCCGCGGTTCAACAGTGTGCCCCAACCCGACTCCATGAGCACAAGGACAGGCAGATCCGGCGATACCTGCCGCTCCTCATGCCAGGCAGGGGCGGCCACGTCGACTGCCAGGCGAAAAGCATAAAAGCCATGAGCGCTCAAGGTAAGGAGATACGGCAGCTCACCCACGGGCGGGAATGCGGTGCGGCCCATCAATTCAACCGGTACCCTTCCTTTGAATTGGCTTAAATCCAGTTCTACTGGCTGCGCGACTCGGGACAGATTAGCCACGCATAGAATCGTTTCATCCTCATGCTCACGCAAATAGGCAAGAATCTTGCGATTGCCAGGCCGCAAAAAACGCAGCGTGCCCCGGCCAAAGGTTCGATGCGCCTTGCGCATCGCAATCAGGCGCTTCATCCAGTTGAGCAGGGATGACGGATTACGGGCCTGTGAATCCACGTTCACTGCACCAAACCCATATACGGGATCGACGATGGCCGGCAGGAAAAGCTGTTGAGAATCGGCTGTGGAAAACCCGCCGTTAACCCCCCCTGACCACTGCATGGGTGTGCGCACACCGTTGCGATCACCGAGGAGGAGGTCATCCCCCATGCCGATCTCATCTCCGTAGTAGAGCACGGGCGACCCGGGCATAGTCATGAGCAGCAGATTCATCAATTCAATTCGGTGGCGGTCATTGTCCATCAGTGGCGCCAGGCGCCGTCGAATACCGAGATGCAGGCGGGCCTGGGGGTCGATTGCATATGTCTGGTGAAGATAGTCCCGCTCGCGATCGGTGACCATCTCCAATGTCAGTTCGTCGTGGTTGCGCAGAAACACGGCCCACTGACAGTTCTCGGGGATGTCTGGTGTCTGCTCCATGATCTCTACAATGGGGTGACGGTCTTCGCGCGCAATAGCCATGTACATTCGCGGCATGAGTGGAAAATGGAAAGCCATATGGCATTCGTCGCCATCGCCAAAATACTCGCGTACATCCTCCGGCCACTGGTTCGCTTCAGCCAGGAACATCCGGTTGCGGTAGTGCTTATCCAGTTCGAAACGCATGCGTTTGATCACCGCATGGGTCTCCGGCAGGTTTTCGCAGGTGGTCCCCTCGCGCTCGCACAGATAGGGCATGGCATCCAGGCGCATGCCATCGACACCCGCATCCAGCCAGAGCCGCATCACATGCATCATGGCGTTAAAGACATGCGGGTTGTCAAAATTCAAGTCCGGTTGATGGAAAAAAAAGCGGTGCCAGTAATAGGCTTTGGCTATATCATCCCATTCCCAGTTGGATCCCTCTGTGTCCGTGAAAATACTGCGCGCACCGCTGTACCTGGTTTTGTCGTCGCTCCATACGTAATAGTCGCGCTTGACGGACCCCGGCGGTGCGCGGCGGGCTGCCTGAAACCAAGGATGCTGATCGGAAGTATGGTTGAGTACCAGTTCCGTGATTACGCGCAAACCCCGGCTATGAGCCTCCGCGATAAACCGATGGAAGTCCTCCAAGGTGCCGACATCCGGGTGCACACTGTGGTAATCGGAAATATCGTACCCGTCGTCCCTTCCCGGAGACGGATAGAATGGAAGAAGCCAGAGTGTAGTGACGCCCAGTTCCGCCAGATAGTCGAGCTTGGAGATCAGGCCCGAAAAATCTCCTATGCCGTCGCCATTGCTGTCGAAGAATGTCTTGACGTGCAATTCATAGATGATGGCGTCCTTGTACCAGAACGGATCTTCTTCTCGTTCCATGCTATTTCGACCGGGCTTTCTGTTTTAGATGAACAGAAGCCCTTCTGACTGCCTCCGCAGCTCTTGTAAAGTGCCCTTTTTTCGCTTCCCCGATCGCCTTATCCATTTCTTCGAATGTTTCCATATGTTTCCATATCATGTTCCGCTTTCGGAAACTGCCCATATATCGATATGAACGGTTGGGTATAAGGATGTTCGCGGTTTTCCTCGATCAGGTGCTTCTTCGCTTTTTCAGTATGGGCGATAACGCCTCCTGCGTCCTCATTTTCAGCACTTCTGACTGCCAGCCCTAATTCCTGAAGCGCCTTGTCCTCATGTTCATCTGTAGCATAATCCATCGTAGAACATCCTGCGAGGAAAGCAAAAGCAATCAAGCTGGACGAGAATGGCTTTTTCATGACATCTCTCCCTGGTGAACGAATCCGAGGGTCCTGCCCCTTCTCGGACTCATTGTAAGGGGCGTAACCAAGGTCCGTACAGTAGTAGTACCTAAGACTCCTGCCCGGACTCATTGCAGAGTTGAATACAGTTCAACCGCAAAGATTGCTGACGATAGACCGAGGATTCATCACCCTCGCGGCGCCGGCAAACATGGGGGATAGCAGAAGTCCGAATGCTGGATAAAAACACCTGCGTCAACGCTGGTGCATCATTGACACCATCGCCCGTCATCGTCAATGTTTGTTTCATTTCCTCCGCCATCTTTCTGTGATCCTTTGCCATATCCAGATTTGTCTCCGCAGCCTGCTCATAGCTGCTTATCAATCTTTGGCAATGCACCTTGCGGTCCTGTCTTCCGCTGCCGCCTCTTAATGCTTGGCAGAGCATGATGGTGGGCTTGGGTTCAGGCGCTCCGAATCGCGCTGGCTACGGAAGAAGGACATTTTATTCCACTTGTTCCTAGCAGCTACGACGTGTATGCCAAGACGATGTGGCACTCATCGGAAATGTTAGCTTACCTCCATCCGGTAACGTTCTGCTACCACCTGTGTATCTTCGGTAACTGCCTTCACGAGCGCAAAGAGTTCGGCAGCATCCAATTGCGCCAACGCCGGTATCGACGTCGCAGCTCCCAGCACCGTGAGAGCTCATAGGTTTCTCCTGATATTCGTAAAAATTCTTGGATGAAAGATCTGTTTTAAAGAGTTTGAGAGGTGTCGGCCTGAATGATTCAAGGCAGTGGCACGTCATACTGGTGATTAAAACCACAGCCGCAGCCCGGCAACGAAGCGAACCTGGGTGGGGTCCCCACCCTCTTCCCGCACAAGATCGGCAGTCTTGAAAAAACTGTGGTCGTATGAGACCCCAACATAAGGTGCCATCTCGCGCCTGATCTCATAGCGCAGCCGCAAACCCAGTTCGATGTTATTGAGTCCCCGCCCGGTAGTGAATTTCTCCACTTTTTGAATTGCAGCGTGAGTTTCGAATCGTCCCTGCAGGATCAGCCGCTGCGTCAGCAAAAAATCACGGGATGTCTGGAAACGAGCAGAAACATCTCCATCCTGGCTGATAAACAGCGCAGACTCCAATTCGTAGCGATAGGGAACGAGACCCTGCAACCCGATGACAGCATGGGCGCGAGCCACGTTTTCCCCCCTGAAGGTTTGCGTCTCTCCGCGCACGCCCACCTGGAAATCATAATATTTCTTGATGAACCGGCCATACAGAAGCTGCATGTCGATGTCGTAGTCTGCCTTGAAGGCAGTATTCCGTTCGCCTTCGCTTTTGACCCATAGGCGGTTGAAGTCCCCTCCGTACCAACCCTGCATGTCCCAGCGGAAATCGCTCTCGTCACTTCTCGGACGGTATTCGAGAACCTCCGCACGAAAGAAAGCATAGTTTTGGTCACTGTGGGTCGGATGGTCGTACTCGCCACCCTCATTCTTCAGGGACTGATGGAGCAGGATGCGCTTTGCTTCGTCCAGCCTTTCCCTGAGAGGGGTGGGGGGCAAGGAGGAAGCGGCCGGCACGGTGGAAGAGTTTGTCGTGGGATGGTGCAAGGCTTGCGCACTTGCTGTCGGTGCCCCGGTACCGACCCCCAAGGCTAGGCCCGCAACAATACCAAGGGTAAGTTGCGGAATCTGTCTCATGATCCCATCTCGGGAATCGCATTCGAAACCTCAATCACGCGGAACATCCCCGTTTCCATATGCAAGAGCAGGTGGCAATGGAAGGCCCAGGGGCCGGGTGCATCAGCGGTGATGGCAACGGAGACGCGCTCCGCGGGTTTGACGAGGACGGTGTGCTTGCGCGGAAGGTATTCACCCGCTCCATTTTCCAGATGCATCCACATGCCGTGCAGATGCATCGTGTGCTCCATCATCGTATCGTTCACAAAGGTCCAGCGCAGCCGTTCTCCATAACGGAAGCGGATCGGCTCTCTAGCATCGGAATATTTTTTGCCATCGAACGACCACATGAAGCGTTCCATATGTCCGGTGAGATGAATCTCGAGCTCACGCTCCGGCTCGCGCTGGTCAGGATAGGGCCTGAGGCTCTTCAAATCGGTATAGACCAGTACTCGGCGGCCATCGCCGCCCAGCCCGATACCCGGATCATCCAGACGGCTCTGAGTGAAATCCGGAACCGACTGATTGCCGGTGCCATGATCGTCTGGCCCATGCTTGACCGGTTTACTGCCCAGGATTTCGAGTCTGCCATGCATATCATGCCTGTCCTGGATGCCTTCCCCCGCACGGTCCCCATGCATGTCATGCTGCATCCTTGTCTCCGGCTCACCCGTGGTTGCATTACCAGGGTTATGGTCGCTATGGTCCATGCCGTTCATATGCTGCATGCCCATGTCCGCCATGCTACGAACCGGATGCCGGCGTTGCGGCGGAATCTCCGCGCTCATCCCGGGACGGGGAGCGAGCGTGCCACGCGCAAAGCCGCTTCGATCCAGCGTTTCCGCAAAAATCGTATAAGCGCGGTCCTCTTTTGGTTCGACGGTCACATCGTAGGTTTCCGCAGGTCCCATGCGGAATTCATCCACTTCGACAGGTTGGACGTTCTGGCCATCGGCTTGCACTACCGTCATCTTGAGCCCGGGGATGCGCACGTCCTGGAAGGTCATGACACCTACCTGAATGAAGCGCAAGCGTATGCGTTCCCCCGGACGAAAAAGCCCTGTCCAGTTTTCTGCCGGTGCAAGCCCATTCATGAGGTAGGTGTAGGCATGGCTGGTTATGTCCGCCAAGTCCGTCGGGTCCATTCGCATCTGCGCCCACATCAGGTAATTGTCGAGTGTCGCGAGCCAGCCCTTCCGCATCCCGTCCCTGATAAAATCGCTTAGTGTGCGTTTCTGGAAGTTGAAATAGCCCGGCTGCTTCTTGAGCTTTCCGATCATTGAGCCGACTGAAGAAAAGCTCCAGTCCGAGAGCATGATCACGTATTCGCGGTCGTACCGGACGGGGTCGGGCTCGGCTGGATCAATGATTATCGAGCCGTACGCGCCTGCTTGCTCCTGGCCTCCAGAATGGCTGTGAAACCAGTAAGTGCCGTACTGCTTGACGGTGAAGCGGTAACGGAAGGTTGTTCCTGGCTCGATGCCCGGGAAGCTCACCCCCGGCACCCCATCCATCCCGGGTGGCAAAAGTATGCCGTGCCAATGTATCGAAGAGGTCTCCGGCAGGCGGTTGGTGACATTAAGGGTGATGTCCTGTCCTTCCCGCAGGCGAAGCAGCGGTCCCGGGACCGTGCCGTTGATCGTTATCGCGGTTGTGACGCGCTCCCCAACGTGAAACGGCGTCTCTGCGATAGTGAGGTCGATTACGTCCCCGCTCAGCTGGGTAGTTGGAGCAACAGCGTTTATCCAACTTCCTCGGGCATAAACTGGCAGAATCCAATCCAGAGCAAATAGTGCTCCCAATGCCCCTGATCCTTTCAGGAAGTGGCGTCTTGAAATTGAGCCTTTCATTCGGAATTGGCCTTCTCCAACCGCTTTCTTCGGCTGCGGATTACTGCCTGGTGTCGGCGGCCATCTTGCGGTGAATTTCAGCCATGGCTGTATTTGCTTCGACAGCTTGCTGGTAAATGTTGATCAAACGATGGCAATGCGCCTTGAGGTCTTGAGCACGCTTGCCATAATAAGGATGTGTTTCATATTCCCCGAGTTCTTTTTTATGCTCCTTCACCTTTACGCGCGCTTCATCGGCCGCCGCTTCATAATGCCTGGCTAACGCATTGTGGTCCGCAGGGGTTTTAGCTTCCCGAATCGCGGTTGTCATATCCATTGGGTGGGGATTCAATTGGGCGCAGGAACTGACTAAGCCCAGCATAGCCAAGGCTACGAAAAATACCGATGTTTTCATGATTTACCTCCTTCAGTTGGGTTTAAAAAAATAAACTACTCCTGTTCACTGGCCTCTCCCTTTGGCCTGATCCCTCCGCAATCCATCGACGAAAAGCCCAATGTCATCGGCAAATATTTGCTCTGATTGCTTCCTTTTTTAGCATCATTATGGCCTCTCAGTTTTAAGTGAGCGCCGGATTGGAACTTCCTTGACCAGAGCGAAGACGGCCGGAAATACGACCAGCGTCAGTACTGTAGTGGAAACCATTCCGCCCACCATGGGAGTGGCTATATGCCGTGTCACCTCGGATCCCGTGCCTGTGCTGAACATGACGGGAAGCAGCCCGACCACGCTTCCAGCGATGGTCATCATCACCGGACGTATGCGGTATACCGCACCCTGGATCACTGCCTCGTAAAGATCTTCAACGGTAACTTTTTCGCCTGGGGCTTGTTGCGTCGCCGTGATACTCGCTAACGCCCGATCAAGGAAAGTGAGCATGACCATTCCTGTTTCAGTCGCGATACCGATGAGCCCGATAAAGCCAACCGCCGCTGCGATGCTCATGTTGTAGCCGAGCAGATACATGAGCCAGATGCCGCCGACCAAGGAAAAAGGAACCGAAAGCATGACGATCAGCGTCTCGGTGAGTCGATGAAAGTTCAGATATACAAGCAAGAATACGATCAGGACCGTGAGCGGCACGACTACCTTCAGTTTTTCGACCGCACGTTCCATGTATTCGAACTGGCCACTCCAGGTTGCATAATACCCCGGCGGAAACCGCACCTGCTCACGTACTGCCTGCTGGGCTTCCGCGACATAGCTGCCGATGTCGCGGTCGCGGATATCGACGAAGATGTAAGCCGACAGCAGCGCGTTCTCCGTGCGGATACTCGGCGGGCCTTGGAGGAGTTTCACCTGCGCAAGTTGCCCGAGCGGGATCATTGCCTGGTCCATGGTGGGTATCAGCACCTGGGTAGGGATTGCCTGGGGATCACTGCGCAATGCACGTGGATAGCGCACGGTGACAGCGAAGCGTTCCCGTCCTTCCACGGTGGTGGTTACCGTTTCGCCACCCAGCGCCACCGAGATTACGTCCAGCAAGTCTCCTACGACCAGCCCATGGCGCGCGAGCGCCATGCGGTCCGGCTCGATATCGAGGTAATAGCCGCCAGTAATGCGTTCCGCATAGACACTCGTCGTTCCAGGCACCGTTTTTACCGTTGTCTCGATTTGTCGGGCAAGGATTTCGATTTCCTCCAGATCCTTGCCGAACACTTTGACGCCAATGGGCGTGCGTATGCCTGTGGCAAGCATGTCGATCCGGTTCTTGATCGGCATGGTCCAGGCATTGCTGACCCCGGGCATCTGGAGCGCCCGGTCCATTTCAGCGATCAATTTATCCACGGTCATCCCGGAGCGCCATTCAGCCTCCGGTTTCAGGTTAATGATGGTTTCAGCCATCTCCAGCGGCGCCGGGTCGGTTGCAGTATTGGCCCGCCCCGCTTTGCCGAGCACTGATGCCACCTCCGGAAAGCTTTTAATGATCCTGTCCTGCGTCTGCAATATCTCAGCCGCTTTCGTCACGGAAATGCCCGGCAAGGTCACTGGCATGTAAAGAAGTGTGCCTTCGTTCAATGTCGGCATGAATTCAGTGCCCAGCTTGAGTGCGGGATAAACGGTTATCCCAAGCACAGCAAGCGCTGCCAGAATGAGTGTCTTTTTCCAATGCATCACCCGGCCCACTACCGGATGATAGGCTCGGATCATGAAACGGCTCAGTGAATTATCCTGCTCCCGCGGAATGCGGCCACGGATCAGAAGCAGGATCAAGGCTGGAACCAGGGTGATCGAAAGCAAGGCGGCACCCGCCATGGCGAAAGTCTTGGTATAGGCCAGTGGCTGAAACATGCGCCCTTCCTGCGCTTCAAGAGTAAATACAGGCAGAAACGATACCGTGATGATCAACAGGCTGAAGAACAGCGATGGACCAACTTCCTTACAGGCATCAATGACGGCCTCTTTGCGTACTGCACCTGAAACTTCCGGGCCAACGCGCGCAAGATGTTTGTGTGCATTCTCGATCATGACGATCGCCGCATCGGTCATTTCCGCAATCGCTAGAGCGATGCCCGCAAGGCTCATGATATTGGAATTGATGCCGAGGAACCGCATTGCGATGAAAGCGATGAGTACGCCGATGGGAAGCATGATGATCGCCACCAGGGCGCTCCGCACATGCATGAGGAAGACCGCGCAAACCAGCGCCACAATAATGATCTGCTCGATCAACACTTCACGCAGCGTCGTGATGGCGCGGTGGATCAGATCCGAACGATCGTAGAGGGACCGGATTGAAACACCTTCCGGCAGGGCCGGCATGATCTCGGCGAGCTTCTTTTCGAGATTGCGTGTGATATCGAGAGCATGTTCGCCATGCCGCGCCACCGCAATACCCGAAACAGCTTCTCCTTCGCCGTCAAGCTCGGCTATGCCGCGACGTTCCTCAGGAACCAATTCCACCCGGGCAATGTCGCGCAACAGCACCGGCGTGCCCTTCTCCGCCTTGACGACGAGTTTTTCGAGATCGTCTATCCCGCGCAGATAGCCTTTGCCGCGCACCACATATTCTCTCTCCGCGAGCTCGATCACACGCCCTCCCACATCGCGATTGCTGGCAGCGATAACCTGAGACACATTCTTTAACGGGATGCCGTAAGCCTGTAGCTGCTGCGGATTCACTGTAACCTGATAGCTTCTTACAAACCCGCCTACGCTGGCTACTTCCGCCACGCCCTCCGCCGCGGTTAGTTGATAACGCAAGAACCAGTCCTGGATGGCACGCAACTCATCGAGGGTACGATTCCTTGCGGTCACGACATATTGATAAACCCAACCTACTCCGGTGGCGTCCGGACCAAGTGAAGGCTTTATATTCCTGGGCAGGCGAGCAGCAGCAAAACTCAAGTATTCCAATATGCGCGAGCGTGCCCAATAGATGTCTGTGCCATCCTCGAAGATGACGTATACGAACGACACGCCAAAACTGGAGAGACCACGCACTACCCTGGATTTCGGCACACTCAGCATGGCAGTGGTGAGTGGATAGGTAACCTGGTCTTCGACTATCTGGGGCGCCTGGCCCGGATATTCCGTGTAAATGATGACCTGCACGTCCGAAAGATCGGGAATTGCATCTATAGGTGTCTTCCATACCGAATACATGCCCCAGGCCATTACGAGGAATGTCCCAACCAGCATCAGGAAGAGGTGCCGCACCGACCATTCGATGATATTGCCGACCATCTCAGTGCTTCTTTCCCTGCCTGGCAGCGGCACTGTCCTGTGACTGTATACGAACGATGACGTACTCACCCGGCGATGCTTCCGTTATCTCGAAAGCAATCTCCTGGCCGGGTTTCAATGTTCGTAGTAACGCGGGATTCAGCACCTTGAGATCCATTACCATCGCCGGCCAACTTAAGCTTGCGATTGGCCCATGGGCAAGGGTTACCGTTGTATTGGCCACGCCTATCGCTTCGATGACGCCTTCTCCGCGATGACTCATCGATGAAGATGGAGACGGAGGTAAAGGTACAGTTGGTACAGTCCCGGATGAGCCAGGGGCGACTTGGCTTCTCTCTCTCGCTTCACCAGGCATTAAGTCCTGGCTGCTGCGGCCAAAACCGCTCAGTGCAGCCTTGAGGTTGCTTTCGGCATCGATGAGAAAATTGGCTTTTACCACAACCATTTCCCCCGCCTTCAGTCCATCCAGAACTTCCACATAGTCGTTCGCGTGCTTGCCCAGCTTCACGAGCCTCGGTTCAAAGCGGCCCTCGCCGAGATCCATCAGCACAGACTGCGTGGTACCAGCATCGAGTACGGCCGATTCGGGGACGGCGAGCACTCTGGCTTCACGTTGGATTGAAACGAACTCCACTTTCCCATACATCGCCGGTTTCAGCAGCTCTTGCGGATTAGGCAACTCGATGCGCACACTGGCAGTGCGGGTTTCTGGATTGACCGTGGGGTATATGAACGTCACTTCGCCCGTGAATATCTCGTCCGGATAGGCTTCAATCCGGATAGTGGCAGTCTGGCCCGCGTGTATCATGACAAGATCCTGCTCAAACACATCTGCGAGCATCCATACTCTGGAGAGATCGGCGATCCGATACAGCGTTTCTCCCGCCATGAAGCGCTGGCCCTGAATAAGGGACTTATCCAACACAATGCCGTTCACTGGGGAACGCAATGTGAGATATTGTCTGATATGACCTTCTTGCCGGAGTGTCTGTAAATCAGCCTCCGATATGTTCCAGTTGCGCAGTCTCTGCAAGGCACTCTCAGTCAGCCGTTCCATCCCCGCCTGAACCTCAAGCCCGCCATCCTCCACGTCCTTGGTTCCTCTCCGGGCGATGAGATATTCGTGCTGTGCCGTGATCAGGTCGGGGTTGTACACGTCCATCAACGGATCACCCTTTCTAACCGCTTGGCCCGTCGTATTGACATGGAGCCGCTCGATCCATCCCTCGAATCTGGGCGCCACGATATGCAACCGCCGTTCGTCCGCCTGCACTGTCGCTACTGCCCTTACGGTGCGGGTGAGTGCGCGCATGCTGACCTGCTCGGTTTTTACTCCCAGTTTTTGTATCCTGTCGATGCTGATCTTGACCGCCGCATCGGCGAAAGCGGATTCCCCGCCTTCGTAAACAGGCATATAGTCCATACCCATAGGATCTTTTTTTGGTATCGGCGAAGTGTCCGGCAGACCCATGGGGTTGCGGTAATAGAGAATTTTCCTCTCACGCTTACCGTCGGCTGAAACCGCACCCGAGGCATTAGCTGCAGAGGTCGAAGGCCGGGTTGCACCCCACCAGTACCCTGCGATGAGTAAGACCGCAGCCAGAGCGACAAAAGTTATTGATTTGACGGCGAGCTTCACATGCGCTCCCTTGACATGAGTTCCCGGGGAGTGGGTGATAAGTTGAGTGGCGATTTACCCGCGAGCAGATCGATCTCCGCGAGTGCCTTGTTGTAACCTGCCATGGTCGTTGCGAGGCTGATTTCGGAGTTGAGCACTGTCATCTGGCTGTCGAGCAGTGTCATGAAATCAACCCGGTTAACCCGATAAGCCGCCAGGGTGGATTCTACGGTAAGCCGGGCCTGTGGCAGGATGGCGGTCTGGTAGAGCCGCGCGGACTTCAGGCTTTGCTCGGCCAGCGCTGTCTGCTGGCGCAGTCTTGCTGCCACCTCATTGCGTTGTGCTTCATAAGTGCTCAAGGCTTGATCACGCATCGCCAGCGACTCTGCTTCCCGTGGCTGGAGTTTGTCGCCGCGCCACACAGGGAGATTCATCGCCACCGTCAGACTCACCATGTCCGGCCGCCGGCTGTTGTCCAGCATGTTGTCACGCTGCCCGTAAGACATGCGCACATCGAAATCGGGATAATAATTTTTGCGCGTAAGTTCCAGCGCTTTGTCGTTGCGGGCAACGAGACTTTGCAGTGCCAACAATTGCGGGCGTTGGGTCAGGGCGGTCGCAAGCAACGATTCCAGGTTCAGGGTTTCCTCGCGCAATTGCGGGGGTGCGGGCACTGGCAGCGGCCTATTCCCGACCCAGCCGAGCGCGTATCAGCTCGGCTTCGATTACCGTTCTTTCTCCTGCAAGCTTCAGCAGTTCATCCCCCATTCTGGATACCTGCGTCTGGGCCTTTAGCACATCGGCCTGGTTTCCTCGCCCTACTGCGTAGTGATCTTCAGCAATGTGGAGAAGCTCTTCCAGGATGAGCTTGTTTTTTTCGACCAGGCGGGTCATTTCAAAGGTGAGGCCCAGATCGAGATACGTGACCTTGATATCGCGCACGACACGGTTCACAGTCTCCTGATAACCATATTCGATAGCCTCTGCATCTCTGGCGGCGACATCTTTACGCAAACCACGTTTCCCTGGAAAAGGGAATCGCTGGGACAGACCAATCATTTTCATGGTCATGTCCTCACGGTTAAAAGTGGAAGATGCTAACGGGGCAT
This sequence comes from Nitrosospira multiformis, assembly GCF_003050865.1. Lineage (GTDB taxonomy): Bacteria > Pseudomonadota > Gammaproteobacteria > Burkholderiales > Nitrosomonadaceae > Nitrosospira > Nitrosospira multiformis_E. The sequence goes on from NZ_QAOK01000026.1 coordinate 30,443, forward strand.
TGATCACCCCTGCTTCCAGAACAGGGTCATCCAGCGCTTCCGCGGGCGAGATTCTCTGCTGGGCTGCTTCCCGTTCCCGCAGCGCGGCCTGGATTTCCGGATTATTCTCCAGGGCTTCCGCAATCAGGGTAGACAGGGTAGGAAGGGTAGCCAGCGAAGCCGAGTTTTGGGGATTTGCCGCCGCAAAGGCTTCCGCAAATTGTTCTGGAGCAGCCTGTGTAGACGCTCCTCTACTTGGCCGGGATGAAACTTCCGCGTGGGCCAATGTAGAAACCATGACAGCGGCAAGCACGGGGGCGATGATTCCCATCGGAATCATCGCGAGCTCACCGGTCCTGTTTGAGCTTGCTTCCGCCATTTGACGATGATGTAATCTGAACCTGATTTCATCCTGAGCTCCTTGAAAATATGTAACCACCGGGATTTACCGATTGGGATTTACCGATTCAGCAATAGAAAAATAGCCCGCGGAATTTTCGTCAGGGGCAAATGACCCATACAAAAACGCTGAGCAGCAAAAGACCTGCCGTCTGTGCTGGTGTAATACGAGTAAGAGATTAAACTAGAGGGGGTCGTTGCGGCTGCTGAAGGACCAACGAGGAAAGGCGAAAAATGGGCAAGATGGCGTAAGAAAATCCACCAGGAAGATTGAGTGCAGACGCCGCAGGTGGCAGACCATTACCGCTTATGTGGCAAACGACTCCATCGCAGGAAAGGGTCAAATCCGCCCTACCCTCTGCGTTATCACCATCCGACTGTCTATCCGGCTGTTTGTGATCGCTACTGTCATGCAAGGGACAAGCTGTGGATGGGACTTCATGATCAATTTGATTTTCAGGCCCCCCAGATACAGATATATTTCTGGCTTGAGCGCATAGCGGCATGATAGCGGCTAAGGCACTCTGCAGGGGCAGCGACAATATGATCAGAATCGATAGGAATGTGCGCACGCGCAGCATCATATTATCCAGTATGAGGCATCTATCCTGTCAGAACAAGCGTTACGTGTTATAAAGGAAAATCCATGTCCTGCCATTCCAATTCTTCAACAACTGTTGATCTATCATAGTAGAAGGTTGGATAAATTCAAGTTGAACTTTATCCTATCGGCATTCGGTGTCTTCGCCTCCTCTGGCGATCGGATTTTGTACGGAGAAATACCTGACCATGAGCAAAAAAGAAGGCAAGAAGGAGGACAAGAAGGAAAAAGAAGCACGTGCTCCCGAAATATCCAAGGAAGACTACGAGGACACGCTATATAAACTCCAGATTGAACTTGTCAAGCTTCAACGGCACCTCATCGAATGCGATGACAAAATTCTGATCATCATGGAAGGGCGGGATGCCGCCGGCAAGGACGGCACAATCAAGCGGATCACCGAGCACCTGAGTCCGCGTGAAACGCGCGTTGTCGCACTCGGCAAACCCTCGGACCGCGACCGCAACACCTGGTATTTCCAGCGTTATGTCCAGCACCTTCCCGCAGCGCAGGAGCTTGTGCTGTTTAACCGCAGCTGGTACAACCGGGCGGGTGTGGAGAAGGTAATGGGTTTTTGTACCGATACGGAGTATGAAGAATTCATGGGTTCAGTGGTCGAGTTCGAGCTCATGCTCAGACGCTCCGGTATCAAACTCCTCAAGTATTATCTCGATATCAGTAAACCTGAACAGGAAAAAAGGCTGAGCCAGCGCAGAAAGGATCCTCTGGCGCAATGGAAAATCAGCGCGCTCGACGAGTATGCTCTCGAAAAATGGGATGAATATACATTAGCACGCGACAGGATGCTGACGCATACGCATAATTTGATTACGCCCTGGATCATCGTGCATGCGGACGACAAGCAACTGACCCGGCTGAATGTCATCAAGGACATGCTCAGCCGACTGGATTACAAAGACAAGAACGAGCACCTGATTTTGCCGGATCCGCAAATCATCTCAACATTTACCGCCTCATTCATAGAGGAAGGTCTGCTGGCGGCATAGGCGTACTGTTTTATTGTACGCATAGCCTTTCAGGAAACACTTTCATTTCAATCGGGCTGCTCCCTCCGGGAGTCCATCAAATGGGAGCGGCGGCGTCTCTCCGTCATGATCCGTTAAAGGGGGCCGGGATGCATCTCCTCCCGGCAGATGCAATACCAGCGGAATCACTCCCTGCCTTCTCAAGACCTTGAGACGCCACCGCATTCATTTGCGCAGTCTGATTGCCCTCATTCTATAGGCATATCCCGCGCAATAAACAAGTTATGACTTTCAAAAGCTATGCTGGGTTCTGGTTTTAATGCTCGTCTTTATTTTTGTTTCACCTGCTTCCCTCTACTTTACATCTTCCTTGAGGGTTGAGACACTTTAGACATAAATAAGTTGACAAAGTACCCTTCGATTGATACCCTGTTCCATAAGCAGAACGTCCGTATCGCGCACTTCCCCGGTTCAACTCAGCTTCAGATCAGGCGTCCGTATGACAATAAGAAGTTTTCCAGCGATTGTATTCCTGCTCGTGCTATTGTCTTCATGCGCCCCCATGAGTCCATATGAAGCGGTCAACAGTCCTGCTCTCCTGAAAACGGTGGAGGAGGCCAGAACATATAAGGATCATTGCGCTTTGACAAAGCACTTTGAGAATCTGGCTGAAGAGATGCGCGCGAGAGCAAACGAGCAACGAAAACTGCTCGATCATTATCAGGAAAAAAGCTATCTATACGGACGGCTGGCGCAGGATCAGCAATCGCATACCTGGGCGTTGATGCAGAGGTACGAGCATGCAGCCAAGGCAAGCCTTGGCAAAGCGGCCCTGCATCGTCAAATAGCGGCAAGGCTCGAACAGGAGGGTTACGTTGTATCCTCACACCAGGCAGTCGATGGAATTTCCAATCCACAACAAACCAATAACTGGAGTAATTAAGGTACCGCAAGGCATCTTTTAGCATTGCCTTTGTGTATGCGAGTAACTCGCAGGAAATAAGGCCGCTGACGAAGTCCTGTGTGCTATCCTATCGTCCGGCCTTCAATCGATGATATAAAAACAGTCCAGCATAGCCATGGAGGTATCATTGTTAAAAAGGTGGTTCCCGCTGATAATTCTGGTTATCTTTGCGCTGCTCAGCATTGGAACGCTTAACCGGCTGGCGAGCAATATGGCGCAGAAAAGAGACTTCTACAGCGATCCGTTGTGCTGGACGTTTTGGGATAAAACCCATCAGGGCGCTCTGGATGCTCGCCATGAAAGAGCACCGGAAAAACCTGTGGTAATCAGGAAAGGGCGCTTTCATGAAAAGCGGGGCTCTTATCGCACAGACCTGAATATTTTCCCAAACCATTCAGAACCAAGGTCAACAACAGTATAAAATAACTGTAAGCGGCGTACCTATTAATCAGCGAGCAAACAGTACAAGCATCATACCGGTGGAAGCCGGGAGGCAGCACGTTTAAAGCGTCATTATTGGTTTGGCTGGATTCCGGTTTGCTGGATTCGAGTCGGCCAGGAATGACGAGATTCATAGTGTTTTCTGGCCGGATCAATAAGGAAACGCTGCTGGAGTGCGCCTGCTTCGCTACAGCGGGTCATTTAGCCTGCCTTAGTTTGCCTCAGCCTGCCTTAATCTGCCTTACACATAAATCATTCCAGTTATAGCCACCTGCCCTTGCAATACCCATAGGCCAGGATGTCTTATTCCTGACACTGCGATATCATGGTGGAAGGTCGATTGATACCTTCCATGCCTGATATCAATTCTTTTTTCTCTGCCGACGGTGCTCTGGCCCGTAGTGTGCCAGGTTATACAGTGCGCTCACAGCAGAGGAAAATGGCTCAGGCAATTGCCGATACCATTGCCTCCAACACGATCCTGATTGCCGAGGCGGGGACGGGCACAGGCAAAACCTTCGCCTATCTGGTGCCCGCCTTGCTGACAGGTGGAAAGGTGATTATTTCCACCGGGACAAAAACCCTGCAAGACCAGTTGTTCAGCCGTGACATTCCTACCGTGCGCAGCGCGCTCGAGGTTCCCGTTACCGTGGCTTTACTGAAGGGGCGGGCAAATTATGTTTGTCACTATCATCTGGAACGTACCTTCCAGGAAAGCCGCCCTGCCCTCGCCAGCCGCGAAGAGGTGAAGTATCTGAACTTGATTGAACGCTATGCCAAGGTCAGCAAGAGCGGGGACAAGAGCGGTCTGAGTGAGGTACCAGAAAATGCGTCCGTCTGGCAGTACGTCACCTCCACCCGCGACAATTGCCTAGGTTCGAATTGCCCGCACTACAAGGACTGTTTTGTCATGGAAGCACGCAAACAGGCCCTGTCAGCAGATGTGGTGGTGATAAACCACCATTTGTTCTTTGCCGACGTCATGCTACGTGATGAAGGGCTATCGGAATTGCTCCCCGCCTGCAATACAGTAATATTTGATGAGGCTCACCAGTTACCGGAAACAGCCAGTCTATTCTTTGGGGAATCGGTCAGCACCAGCCAATTGCTGGAGTTGGCCCGTGACAGCGAGGCTGAAGCGCTGCGGAGCGCAAAAGATTTTGCTCCCCTACCCCCTGCTATTGCGGCAATGGAAAAGGCCGCACGCGATTTCCGCTTGACTGTGGAAGGTGAGAATACGCGCCTGCCCATGGCTGCAATCAAGGCAAACGCAAAATTTGCCGGCGCGCTGAGTGATTTGCAGGAAAAACTGGGTAATCTGGTCGATCTGCTCGAAAAGCAGGCTGAACGCTCGGATGGCCTGGAAAATTGCTGGCAGCGTTCGCGGGAAATCGCCAGCTGCATAAAACGCTGGCAAGAGCAGGCTGAAGCCGAAGGCTTCGTGCGGTGGGTGGAAGTATTCAGCCAGGCATTGCAACTCAATGCCACCCCGCTTTCCATTGCGGAGATATTCAACAAGCAATTAGGCGGATCCCCACGCGCCTGGATATTTACGTCCGCAACCCTTTCAGTCAAGGGCGACTTCGCTCATTACAATGATCAAATGGGGCTGAATACGGGAACCATCCCTTCGCATTCCATGTGCTGGGAGAGTCCCTTTGATTTTGCCCATCAGGCTTTGCTCTATGTTCCAACAGGCATCCCGGAACCGAACAGCAGCAGATATACGGAAGAAGTGGTGAAGGCAGCGCTGCCGGTATTGAAGGCCAGCCGGGGGCGGGCATTTTTCCTGTGCACCAGCCTGCGTGCCATGCAAAAGACATATGAACTGCTGCTGGCGGCACTCAAGCAGGAAAGACTCGACTACCCTCTGCTGCTGCAAGGCCAGGGTTCGCGCTCCCACATGCTGGAGCGCTTCCGGAAGATGGGCAATGCGATTCTGATCGGCAGTCAATCCTTCTGGGAGGGCGTGGATGTGCGTGGGGAAGCATTATCCCTAGTGGTGATCGACAAACTTCCTTTCGCTCCTCCCGATGACCCGGTGCTTGCCGCACGTATCGAAAAAATCAACAAGGAAGGCCGTAATGCCTTCATGGAGTATCAATTGCCGCACGCCGTGATCAATCTGAAACAGGGAGCCGGCAGATTGATCCGGGATGAGACTGATCGTGGTGTACTGATGATTTGCGATCCACGCCTGATCAGCAGGCCCTATGGCAGAAAAATCTGGCAGAGCCTGCCACCCATGAAGCGCACACGCAATCTGGCTGAAGTGGAAGAGTTTTTTTCGGCCAATTCCACGGCAACCAAGGTGTGAGGCACATTTTGCCCGCGACTCTGGCGGGGTTTATCCTCATGCAGGATGTGCGTTGCGAAGACAACGATGCGTCTGAGAGTTCCCAAAGCCGAAGACCTGAGCCAATGGTCTTTGACCTGGTCGATCCGATCGACGCAAAGAAGGGTGAACTCGAGATCAATGCCTTGCTGAATCTTTCGCCGCGGGAGGAACAGTTACGCTGGTCGCCCGAGATTGAATACACCTACATGGATGGTCACTCGATCGAGTTGGAACTACCGATCGAGAACGATTTTTTGCAGCAATATAAAGTTTCCCTGCAAGGCTCTCTCGGTAAATTAGCCCAAGGTCGCATGCTGCATGGGTGGCAGGTTATCGGCCGACGGAAAAACGATGAAAAAGTGTTCGCGGCTGAAATCCTCTATTTGAATGATTATAAATTTTCTGACACGTGGAGCATGATGAACATGCTCGGAGTACGGCACACGGCTTTGGGGAAATCCGGTGAGTTCGTCGGCTTGCTCAATAACAGCCTGTTTTACAGTTATTCAAAACATCTCGCCCTGGGTATAGAGTTGAACAGTGAAATAGAAGAGCGACGGTGGCGCTACCGATTGACTCCCCAGCTTCAATACGTCTTCAACAAGCACTCGATCATTCAGGTGGGCGGCGGACCATCGCAGTTGAACAGCGAGCGAACCGAGTGGCTATTGACCTCACGTATCATTTATGATTTCTAATCCGGGGATGCGATCGAATTCCTTTTGCTATTCTGCCACACCCGTATCCCGCACCCTCCCGGATTTAAGGCATTGCAGCGAACAGATCGTGCTGGCAGAACTCACTTTGTCCCAAACCAAGAGAGCCAAAAGGCCGCGGATAAAAATGGAGCAAGAATGAAAGAAGGAGGTTTTCTATGAGCGGTCGCGCAGTTCCGTCACACCTTCTTTTTCTGCACAATGATTGCAGCAGAACATTGCCCCGCTTTTCTCCAGGCCGTGCCCAATAATTCGAACACCGCAGTGCGTGCAGGTGGGCGCAAGCTGGTTGATGGCACATTCAAAGCTGTCGAACGTATAGGTTTTATTCGAAAAGACTACCTGAAAAGCTTTATCGTAGTCGTTCCCGCATCCGTCGCATTTCGGCATACGCTCCTCCTCTAGGGCTGAAAACGAGCCTTCCAATAGGCCCGGCTGCACTGCTGCAATTGAAAGAAATCCGAAAAAACTTCTATTCCACTGCCTCGCCAGACTGCGCGAATCGTTTGCTCTTTCCGGTTATAAAAACAAAATGTGCTTCCCGGAATCGTTGTGGTCCAAAGTGAAGGAAGGACTTATCCTGATGTTGGTATTGCCGCGGACACGAACCCATCAATCCAGCGACCTGGCGAATTGCTTATCCGAGACGAGATTATAGACGGGCACAAATACACTCTATCTCTGCGCGGCTCGGTGCGCTATCGAACATAGTATTCAGGGAGAGGATGGAGGTATTTTAACTTGGACGGTTAATTGGCAGCCTATTCGTTATGAATCCCGGATTATTTGCGATTCTGAGCGGAAGATAACGATAGTCCAAATGGCTCATACAACTTGAAAAGTCTAAATTCTGTTATACATTTAAAAACACCGATGAGGTTATTAGGCGTTTTTTGACGCTAACACCGCTCTTGCCGGTTCAGATCTGGTTATTCACCCCAGCTTTCTTGAGGAGAAATAAAATGAAAAAATGCATATTGCCATTCTTGCTATGGGATTCGTTACTGGTAGCGTAAACGCGGCCGATTTTTCTTTCACGGGAAACTTTGAGCATGATAGTGAGGTACAGGAGTTTAACTTTACCGTGTCCGCACCGACGTCTGACGTTACCTTGCGTACCTGGTCTTACGCGGGAGGAGCAAACGCCGCTGGAGCGGAGGTTGCCCGAGGAGGATTCGATCCCATCGTCACACTATTTGATGCATCAGGAAATTTACTTGGTGAGAATGATGACAGCGGTCTGGTGACAGATTCCGTCAGCGGAAATGCTTGGGACTCTTTGCTGACACGCGATCTCTCGGCTGGAAATTATACTGCGACCGTCACTCAATATGACAGCTTTGCCAATGGACCCTTGTTAGCGGATGGCTTCCAAGGCACTGCTGATATGAACTTCAGCGGTCGTGATCCGCATTGGGCGCTGGATATTTCGAATGTCAGTTCCGCCTCAGTCGGCGCTTCTTATGTCTCTGAAGTTCCTTCTATCCCGGAGCCCGAATCCTATGCTCTGCTGCTGGTGGGCCTCGGCCTTATCACGTTCATGATACGGTACTCTTCAAGGAAGCAAATGCCGGTATGAAATAGGGGAGGAGTGAAATAATCTGTCTTTTTACTCAATCGCGTGCGCCACCGTACAGAAAAACGACAACGTTAGCGATTATAGTGACACCTCGAAAATAACCGGAGGAGGTAATCATCATGAGCTATCTGAAACCTGTTCTTACCGCAACGGTGCTGGCGCTGGCGCTGGGACTTCCCGCTTGTAAATCCGAACAGGAAGCAGCGCGGGAACAATCATTGGAACAGAAGGCCGATACAAAGGAAGATAAGGCGGATGTGATGCGGAAGGAGGGGGAGGCAGCCGCGGACAGGATCGAAAGGCAAGATCCTGGTATGGATTCCAGGAGCACGGATCGAGCCGCCGACGCTGCACGTGAATCCTCTGAGTATCGTGCCGACCAGTTGGAAGATCAAGCCGATCGCCTGCGCGAGCAGAAATAATGGTTATAACGGTTAATCCTGGTTAACGGCACTCAACTGCCGTTAACCAGGGTTATCCTTTTTCGTACAGCTCGGTAATCTGGCTCGCAAAGCATTTTTCGATTTCTAAACGTTTCAGTTTCAGGGTGGGTGTCAGCAGGCCGTCTTCCACCTTCCAGGGTTCCTGCGAGAGATGTACTGCCCGAATTCGAGCGTATTTGGGGAAACCGCGCAAGGTTGCCTTGATCCTTTTCAAAGCGGCTGCTCGGGCAGTTGAATGTGCCAGTGATTGGGGCTCGTCCGCTTTCAGGCCGAGGGTGGAGGCAAGGTTCTGCCACTCCCCCTTGTCCACTACAACCAAGGCTGCCAGATAGGACCTTCCCTCGCCTACCACCATTACCTGGTCAAACAAGGGTTCCTGAACGATAGCCATCTCCAGATCTGCAGGCGGTACTTTTTCACCGCTGGACGTGACCAGAATCTCCTTGATCCGTCCGCTGATAAAAACATGATTGTCAGAAATACGTGCCTGATCACCGGTATGCAGCCAACCCTCTGCATCAATCGCAGCGCGGGTTTCTTCCGGCCTGTTCCAATAGCCGAGCATGACGCCCGGACTACGGGCCAATAATTCGTCCTGCTCGCTGATACGAAGCTCTACGCCAGCCAACGCACTTCCCGTTGATTCCGGCACAATGTCGTGCATGCGATTAGCTGTCAGAACCGGGGAAGCTTCAGTCAATCCATAACCTTGGAGAAGCGGTAAACCCAACCCAATGAAATGCTTTGAAACATCCATGGCAAGTGGACCGCCTCCACTTACCGCAAGCCGGATCCGCCCTCCAAATGCGGCCAGCACCTTGTCAGCCACCAATTGACGCAGAATAGGCCACGCAACGCGCTGCCATAGTCGCTCCTTCCCCTGCCCTTGCACAGCGGTAAAGTGCTCCCAACCAAGTGCAACAGTCCAATCGAACAACAACCTGGCAATCCGTCCTCTTTCCTGCACCTGCTGGTTCATCTTGTTGCGAATACCCGCATAAACCTGCGGCACGGCAACGAATATACCAGGCCGTACGGATTTCAAATCCTCCGGCAAATCTTTCAGCGAACGGGCATAGGCCACGCTGCTTCCTGCCATGAGGGGAACGTAATAGCCAACAGTGCGCTCAAGCATATGGGAAAGCGGCAGGAGCGAGAGATAGACGTCGTCCGGATAGCCGGATATCGCCTGAAGTGTTGCCTCCGCATCCCAAAGCACATTGAAGTGCGAAAGCATGACACCCTTGGGCTTGCCGGTAGTTCCCGAAGTGTAAACAAGTGTGGCAAGTGCGTGAGGATCGGACGGATGATATCTACCTTTGCTACCAGAGTTGCCTCCATCCTCCTGATTGCTGGCATGCTCATCTGTTTCCCTCAGCCATTCATCCACACCCTGTAGTGCCCTGCCCTCGCTACCATCTGCTGACGAGTGTTCAAGGCATAGTATCTTGGCTAATCCGCCAGCATCCTTGCATCGGGAGGCCAGTGTTTCCCAACGCTTTTGAGTGCCCACCAAAAGTAACCGGGTGCCGGAATCCTCGAGAATATAGGCAATGTTATCTGGCGCATCAAAAGGATATAGAGGCACCACCACGAGCCCGACAGCGAGTGCAGCCTGATCAAAGCAGACCCACTCAATGGAATTGCTCAGCAGGATCGCGACACGATCACCCGGTTCGAGATTCTCCCGCATCAGTGCGCGCTTCCAGCGCGCCACCCGCATACCCATTTCCTGCCAGTTGTATTCCCGCCATTTCCCGCTCTCGACATCAAATTGCCGGTACGCTATCGCTTGTGGGTTACGTTTGATTCGGATGGAAAAAAGCCCTGCCAGCGTCTGGGCCTCTTCACATGAAATGATATCTGTCTTCCGCTTTTGCCCCATCTGCACGGCTCCATATATCCTCTTTATCCTCTTGAAATCAAGCCAAGGTGTGACACTTATGGTTTTGCTGTCCCCTCGCTTCTTCTTGGGCTGTGGGTAGTTCCGCTTTCATCATAGATCAGATCGCGGGGAAAACCGTTTTCGACAGAGTTCAAGTACGAAGTCAAATGATGGCCGGCATATATCCCATACAAGCGATATTCGCATCTTTCGATAAGCCATCTCCTGATCTTGCCAAAAGGGCCCGGCTGAACATCAGTTCGACCCTGAAGACAGGCTTGTCGCTCAGGAATGCTTGTCGCCCGTTCAGGCCCCTTCGATCCTTCGACAGACTCAGGAGCAGGGCGAACGGGAGACGAAGTGTCAGGATGAACAGCGACGAAGGGTTTAGAAGAGAAGGGAAGAAGAGATCGAACGAATGGAGAAATGTACCCCTACTCTTAATTGTGAAAGCGGAAATTGAAAGATGAAGATGTGATGAGCACAACCTCGGCTGACCGAAAAAATTATCGCATTTTTTCAACCAGGCGTTCATAGGGAGTTTTCCCGCCCAAGCGTCCGTGAGGCCTGTGATAGTTATAGAAGGCCTCCCATTCGGCTAATTTGGCATTCAGGTCAACATTATCCTTATAAGTTAACAGCTGGTAGAATTCGCGCTGGTCGGTCCCATGGGACCGTTCCACCTTGCCGTTCAGCCG
>NZ_QAOK01000027.1 GCF_003050865.1 Nitrosospira multiformis
GTACCACCCATATTCCCGCTACCAGTACTTTACATACCCATAAGCCCGTAAAGACTACTCCCCGCCATACACTTAAGTCAAGCAGTTTGTCAGTGATGTAGAAGTGAGCACTTACTCTGCAAGAGGCTCTGGATTATTCGGGAACTGGGGAATTACCACCGCGCCAATATTCCATCCAGTTGTTCCAGGCTTTCATAATGAATCAGTATGGTTCCTTTACCTTTTTTTCCGGGTGTTATCACGACCTGCGCTCCGAGCTTTGCCGAGAAATTCTCCTGCAATCGTAGTAAATCACGGTCGCGCTGGGGGTGATGTTTTACCAGCGGATGTTCGATCTGATATACCAGCTTTTCTGTTTCCCGTACTGAAAGTCCTTTATGCACTACAAGATTTGCCGTCTCTATCTGCTTGGCCGCGGAGAGTGATAGCAATGCGCGAGCGTGTCCCATGTCGATCTTTCCCTGCATCAGCAGTTCCTGGACAGGCGCAGCCAGATTGAGCAATCTCAGGAGATTGGAAACCGCGCTGCGCGAACTGCCCAAGGCTTCGCTGGCAGCCTGGTGCGTCATGCCAAACTCGCTGATGAGCCTCTGGATTCCCAGGGCTTCTTCCAGGGGGTTGAGATTTTCGCGTTGAATGTTCTCGATCAGTGACATCGCCAGCGCAGCCTCATCCGCAACCTCGCGGATCAAGGCCGGCACCTCGCCCAATCCCGCCAGTTGCGCTGCACGCCAACGACGCTCGCCGGCGATAATTTCGTACTTTCCACCACCGACTGGCCGCACGAGTACTGGCTGCATCACACCCTGGGCTTTGATGGATTCCGCCAGCTCCCCCAGCGATTCCTTATCCATGCGCGTACGCGGCTGGTATTTCCCCGGCTGCAGCAGCGAGACCTTGATGTTCTGAAGCGCCTCCTCCGCAACAACGTTATCGCCGCTGCCCGCCAGCAACGCATCCAGCCCTCTCCCCAACCCTCTCATTTTCACTCTTCTTTCGTCTGGCTTCATATCTTCTGGGCTTCAAGTTTCTGTTCATACTGCTGGTCCGGCTTGACGCTCTCCGGAAAGTATCGGGCTGATATTTCACGCGCCAGCGCCAGGTAAGCTCGTGTACCTTTGGATAGCCTGTCATGGTACAGCGCCGGAATTCCAAAGCTGGGCGCCTCGGCTAATCGCACGTTACGGGGAATTACGGTACGGTAGACCCTGTCTCCAAAGTACTGCTGCAACTGATCGGAAACCTGTTGTGCCAGGATATTGCGTGGATCGAACATGGTGCGCAATAATCCCTCGATCTCCAGGGTGGAATTGAAGTGAGCGCGCACTTTCTTAACGGTGTTGACGAGATCACTCAACCCCTCGAGAGCGTAATACTCGCACTGCATCGGGATCACCACAGCCTTGGCTGCACACAGACCATTCAGCGTGAGCAGATTGAGAGCAGGCGGACAATCAATGAGAATAAAGTCGTATTCCTGCTCGACTTCCTGCAACGCTTCCCGCAAACGTGTTTCCCGCCCCGGCAAATCAATCAACTCTATTTCCGCCCCGGCAAGTTCGCGATTGGCGGGAATCAGATCATACTTGCCACTGGTGGAGGATACTCTCACGTCCACGACGCCCTTGCTTCCCAGCAGGACCTGATAAACCGTGTGCTGCAACCCGCTCTTGTCTACACCACTGCCCATCGTGGCGTTACCCTGCGGATCAAGGTCTATCAACAGCACGCGTCGCTTCACAGCTTCAAGGCTTGCCGCCAGATTAACGCTAGTGGTCGTTTTACCTACGCCACCTTTTTGATTGGTTATTGCCAGAATTTTCGCCATCGCCACTCCTAGAACCGAAATAACGGAAGCCGATCAATACGAGATGGAACACTTGGCAAAAAGCCAAGGGATCTTACTTTAGCGTCCGGCATGCTTGAGCACAACCAGATGACGCTTCGCCCTCAGACCGGGGACCGCCAGCAACAATATTTTGTCGACAATGAATGCCTCGGGTAACTGTGCAAGCTCTTCGTGGGGATACACCCCTTTCATCGCCACCAACCGCCCACAGTCAGCCCCTTGCTCCTCCCCCAATGCGCACAAATGTCCCGCAAGCTTGACGAAGTCTGCCAGATCGGAAAAAGCGCGCGAAATAACGGTATTAAAGCCGGTGTTCGAACGAACGCTTTCCATGCGCTCGTCGATGATTTCCACGTTTTCAAGCCCCAATTCAATCCGCGCCTGTTGCAGGAAGGCGGCTTTTTTGTGGTTGCTTTCCACCAGCGTCACGCGCCACTCCGGACGGGCCAATGCCACCGGGATTCCAGGAAGGCCGGCGCCGCTGCCCACATCCGCGATGCGCGGTCCGATGATGTGCGGCAGAACAGCCAGACTGTCCAGCACATGCAGTGCGAGCATTGCTTCCGGTTCGCGCACTGCCGTCAGGTTGTGCACCCGGTTCCATTTCTGGATGAGCGCCAGGTATTGCAGGAGGCGCACCTGATTTGACTCGGAAACAGACACTCCCAATGCTGCAATTCCGTCAGCGAGTTGCGTAGCGGGATTCACGCGCTTTTCTTCGTATTTGCGCCAGAAAAACCGCGCTTGACATGGACCAGCAATAGCGAAATTGCTGCGGGGGTGATTCCGGAAATGCGGGACGCCTGCCCTGCCGTTTCAGGCTTGAACTGATTAAGTTTCTGCTGAACTTCATTCGAAAGGCCGCGCACGGTTTTATAATCCAGGTCCTGCGGCAGGCGAATGTCCTCATAATAAGCATTACGCGCCACTTCGTCTTTCTGGCGATCGATGTATCCCTGATACTTGGCCTGAATTTCGACCTGCTCCGCCACGGCAAAATCGGCAACAGGTTCACCTGCGCCAGGCAGTGTCATGAGTTCCGCGTACGACACATCGGGTCGGCGCAACAAGGCATGGAGAGAGCACTCATGCTCGATGTTTTTCCCGATGACACGCAATGCATCGGTTTCGGAAAGGCTTTTCGGGCTGAGCCAGGTGACCTTCAACCGGTTTTGCTCTTGCACGATAGCCTCTTGTTTGATATTAAACGCCGCCCAGCGCGCGTCACCCACCACTCCCAGCCTGCGCCCGGCTTCGGTCAGCCGCAGATCGGCGTTATCCTCCCGCAATTGCAAGCGGTATTCCGCGCGACTGGTGAACATGCGATAGGGTTCAGTGACGCCCCGGGTAATGAGATCATCCACCAGCACGCCCAGATAGGCTTCATCCCGGCGCGGACACCACGGTTCCCTATCCTGCGCTTTTAGCGCGGCGTTGATTCCCGCAAGCAGCCCCTGCGCCGCAGCCTCTTCATAACCGGTGGTGCCATTGATCTGTCCCGCAAAAAACAAACCTTCGATCATCCTGGTTTCAAGCGAGCTTTTCAGGGCACGCGGATCAAAATAATCATATTCGATCGCATAACCGGGTCGGGTGATATGAGCATTTTCCAGCCCTTTGATGGAACGCACCAGTTTCACCTGCATGTCAAAAGGGAGACTCGTGGAGATTCCGTTCGGATACACCTCGTGGGTCGTGAGGCCCTCCGGTTCGAGAAAAACCTGATGCGATTCCTTGGCAGAGAAGCGGACGACCTTGTCCTCGATAGAGGGACAATAACGAGGTCCAATACCCTCGATCGCGCCGGAGAACAGAGGGGAGCGATCCAGGCCGCTGCGAATAATATCGTGCGTCTGACTGTTGGTATGCGTGATCCAGCAGGGCACCTGCTTCGGATGGGAAGCAGCATTGCCCATAAAGGAAAAAACGGGCACAGGGGCGTCGCCAGGCTGAACGGCAACAGCGGAATAATCGATGGTACGGCCATCTATGCGCGGCGGAGTACCGGTTTTCAACCGCCCGACAGGGAGCTTCAATTCGCGCAGGCGGCCGGCAAGACTATTGGATGGCGGATCTCCTGCCCGCCCGGCTTGAAAATTTGCCGAGCCTACGTGAGCCAGCCCACTCAGAAAGGTTCCGGCAGTAAGGATTACAGCACGCGCACCAAAGCGGATGCCAAGCTGTGTAACAACTCCAGCCACACGCTCCCCTTCAAGCACGAGATCATCCACCCCCTGCTGAAACAGCCAGAGATTCGGCTGATTTTCCAACCGCTGCCGGATCGCTTGCCGATAGAGGACTCGATCGGCCTGGGCGCGTGTTGCGCGGACCGCAGGTCCTTTGCGCGAGTTGAGGATGCGAAACTGTATGCCTGCCTCATCCGCCGCCTCTGCCATCACGCCTCCGAGCGCATCGATTTCTTTCACCAGATGCCCCTTGCCGATCCCGCCTATGGAAGGATTGCACGACATCTGCCCCAAGGTTTCGATGTTGTGTGATAGCAATAGCGTCTTTTGCCCCATTCGAGCGGCAGCAAGCGCCGCCTCGGTACCGGCATGGCCACCGCCTATAACTATCACATCAAATATTTCAGGAACAGTCATGAAAGCAATCGGACAAAAATGAAAATCCTGATGGAGTAGCGCCATTCTACGGCAAAACATGGAGCCATGTAAGAATCATGGAGAGGTCTTGCGGTAAAGGAGTTTCAGTGTCTCTTTGTTTCACGTGAAACAGTTTTGCCTTGTTGTTTCACGTGAAACAAAAGCTAGTGAGAAGGCCGCAGGGAAAAATCGAAAGGCAAGGAAATTACACTCTATAACGGAGTACTGAAATTCTTTTCCAGCTCCCTGCAGTATCCACGTTATGCCCTCCCACTAATTGAGCATCTTCTGGCGGCGAGTGTTGGAATCGCCTTGCAGGAGGATGCGCCCCTGTGATCAGTCCACGCTGCCGCTTTAACCAGCAGCGTCGATCCAGTAACGGTGCAAATACAATACAGGCAGTTGCTCGCTGCAAAACACATACAGCGGTAGAAACGTTAATGGTCTTGGTAGATTGCCTACCCCGCTTAAAATTGAACCCGTTTTCGATCTGTCCTAGCCACTCAACTTCTTGTTCAATTGCTGTGACCTCTCCAGCCCCTCCGTTGAGATCTGGTTCCAGCCTATACCCATGCCTTAACTCATCCAAAATAATCGATTACAGAGCCTCTACGATTGCCGCTTTTTTGTGCAACCGACGAACATTTCCTTTAATTCGAGTGAATGAAGGTAACTATGGAGTGCCGCGCGCTCCCCTGGGGTCAGGTTATGCTTCCCGGACAGTCCGAAGCTGTACTCGCCATCGCTTACCAGTATTGAAGCGATGCAGTAGACGGGATCTATCGACCAAACAAGTCCTGTTGCTTCCATACATCGGCTCTCCGATGCGTCGAAGTCCAGGGAGAACTCGACAGGGCTGTGTGAACGGAACTGAGAAAACTCCCGAATGACCCCTTTGCATCGCGCAGATACTCATCCAGTCGCGCTGCCGTTTCCCCAGGCAGTAATCTAATACCTAAACTCAGACCGTTATCAGATGCGGTCACGATTGTTCAAACAACGTGACGACGCATTGCTTATTCGAATCTTCACGATCCAGATACAGGACGTCCTCTAATATTGCCGCCACAGCAACGTATGCCGTTGCTACCCACCTCTCCACCGCCAAAATCCTTGATCCGAACTTCCTCATCGGCGGAAACCCGATTATTTCTCCGATAACATCTGCTATTCGCGCAACCTTCCTTGGAATAGGTCTGAAAACAGATTCCAGGGAGTTGACATGCATTTCTCGTTCCCACTTCCATCATCCGGAATATTCAGACCGATCGTATGGCGACTCACAAGTACCATATGGATTTGAGAGTTCGGTGACTTAACAACCGAATCGCATGCTGTCCAACCACACGGCAACCTCCAAACCCTACCGTGCTGACACGCTTGGCCGGTGACAGCCACTCAGAAGCATCTCGAGGTAAATCTGCTTCTCACGCCTATCTATTTCCATAATCCTCCTCGAGTTGGAGTACCGGCAACTTGAGATAACATGTTCTTCTGTTGTACTTCTCCATTTACCTTTTTAGTAGATAGTCCCTAAGAGCAGTCCCGCCTGTACTTTTGAAAAATATGTACTACCATGAAATTAATCCACGGCTACGGAGCGTTCCACTTCTGGCTTCGATAAAGATCACAGCGTATAGGCCGCGCTTGAACTGGGACTGTCTGCTGCACCCGATTGATTGCAGCCAGTAGCTAATCAAGTTCCATGAAGCAGAAACCTGATGAGAAGGAGACGAAGATGAATCTACACTCGACTGGCAGGGCAAACTGGTTGTTCAGCGGGCTCGCGCTCGGCGCGCTTACCATGTTCCTCCTTGATCCTGACAAAGGAAGACGCCGCCGGGCATTGGCAAGAGACAAGATATACAGCGCTGGTGTTAAAACCCGCAAGCGCATCGATGCAAAGTCACGCGACCTGGCCAACCGTTCGAAAGGATTGCGTGCTGGGGCACGCCATATGATGTCCAGCGACGATAAACGCGGCGAGAACAAATCGAGCGAGAGTCAGCCTGAAACCTGAGTGGGAGGAGATCCTCAGGAAGCGAGAAGCCCTGCTACTTCCCTATGCAGAAGCGGGAAAAAATTTCGCCCAGCAGGTCGTCCGCACTGAATTCGCCGGTAATCGACGATAGAGCGAGTTGGGCAAGCCGCAGTTCCTCAGCAAAAAGATCGACTTGATCCACCCCGTCTGCTAGGGCACAGGCAGCTTCGAGATGTGCCTGGGCGGCTGTTAATGCAGAAAGATGACGTTGGCGGGCCATAAAGGCTCCTTCTCCTGCTGACGACTGCCATCCAATCATCTCCAGCAGTCTTTGCCGCAGCAATCCGATTCCCGCACCCGTTTTAGCGGAAACCCGGATATCTATGGTGGCTGCGGTAGAAGTGGTGGAATTCAGGAGCGGTTCGAGCAGGTCGGTTTTGTTATGGACGACAATGAGCCGCAGACCCGGGGGAAGCGAGGCGAGGATGGCGCGATCTTCTGGCGTTACTCCCACTCGGCTATCCACAACCAACAGGACAATACTGGCTTTATCGATCGCGGAACGGGTGCGTGCCATACCCATTTTTTCGACCGCATCCTCCGTCTCCCGCAAGCCGGCGGTATCCAGAAGATGCAAGGGCACACCTTCAATCTCTATGGCTTGGCGGATAACGTCCCGTGTCGTGCCCGGAATTTCCGTAACGATAGCAACCTCTTCTCCGGCGAGACGATTCAGGAGACTGGATTTTCCAACATTTGGCTGCCCGACCAAAGCAATCCATATTCCTTCCCGCAGCAGACTACCCTGCCGGGCTGAGCTGAACACCTGTTCAAGTTGGCGCCGGATATGCTCCAGCCTGACTTCCAGCTCCTTTCCAGAAATGAGCTCAATTTCCTCCTCCGAAAAATCAAGGGCAGTCTCTACAAGCATTCTCAGGTCAGTAAGTGCTTGCACCAAAGCATGAATAGTATTGGAAAATTCCCCTTGGAGGGAACGGATGGCGCAGCGGGCAGCTTCCTCGTTGCTGGCGTCAATAAGGTCCGCCACGCTTTCAGCCTGGGCCAGATCAAGCTTATTATTCAGGAATGCACGCAGGGTAAACTCCCCCGGCTGCG
This sequence comes from Nitrosospira multiformis, assembly GCF_003050865.1. GTDB lineage: Bacteria > Pseudomonadota > Gammaproteobacteria > Burkholderiales > Nitrosomonadaceae > Nitrosospira > Nitrosospira multiformis_E. The sequence continues at coordinate 7,550 of NZ_QAOK01000027.1, forward strand.
CCAGCCGCGCGCCAGCGGAAAGACAACTCGACAGCACCAGGTTCATGACTGCAGGGCCGCCGTGTCCTTGCAGCTCCAGAACCTCTTCTCCGGTATAGGACTGGGGAGCGGGAAAGTAGAGCGCTATTCCCTGATCGATAACGCGACCATTTTCGTCACGAAATCGGGTGAGGCTGGCGCGCCGGGGCTCCGGCACACAGCCTGCGACCTTGAGAGCAAGCGATTGCAAATTTCTGCCGGAAACACGCACCACCCCGATACCTCCCCGGCCTGGGGGCGTTGCAATCGCGGCAATCACATCAGAATGGATCATCCTGAGTTCGATGCCATCCCCCTTTATGAAGGCGGGAAGGGAGGAGAGGGGCGCCGGCAATTCCCCTGATTGCTAATTTGCTTTCTTCTGCTTGCTCGTATTCGCGGCCGAACCTTCGATCATGCGCGTGATCTGCCACTGCTGCGCGATGGAAAGCACGTTGTTTACCAGGGAATACAACACCAGGCCCGCGGGAAAGAAGAAAAAGAAAACGCTGAATGCCAAAGGCATGATCTGCATCACTCTCGCCTGGATGGGATCGGTCGCCGGGGGGCTGAGTCGCTGTTGCAGGAACATGGAAATGCCCATGATCACCGGCAGCACGTAATAGGGATCCGGGGCGGAAAGATCCTCTATCCATAACGCAAAAGACGCGTAGCGCAATTCCACGCTCGAGAGCAGCACCCAGTACAACGAAATGAATACCGGAATCTGCACCAGGATGGGCAAGCACCCCCCCATCGGATTGATTTTTTCCGTTTTATAAAAATCCATCATGGCTTGGTGCATGCGTTGCCGGTCATTCCCGTGTTGTTCCCGCAAACGCTGGAGCTTGGGCGTCACTAAACGCAACTTCGCCATCGAGCGGTAACCTGCCGCAGACAGGGGAAAGAATGCAAGCTTGACTGACATGGTGAGGAGAATGATTGCCACCCCCCAGTTTCCAGTCCAGGAATGGAACAACGACAACAGCCAGAACAATGGCGCGCCGATCACCGTCAGCCAGCCATAATCCACAACGAGATCGAGACCCGGCGCGATCGACGCAAGCTTGCTTTGCTCTTCCGGCCCCGCGTAGAGCGGGACGGTAACGGTGGCGCTATCGCCCGGTTCTATCTGACCCACCGGTACGATTACACCGGCGGTATATTCGTTTTCTCCAAGGCGTTTTGCGTAATATTCGCGCGACAGCTTGTCCTTGGGTAGCCATGCGGTCAGGAAGTACTGCTGCAGCATGGCAATCCAGCCATTATCCGCATTCTTGGGATAGCTGGCATTACCCTTGTCCAGCGCGGAAAATTCGATTTTCTTGAATTTTTCCTCTTCGGTATAAAGCGCCGCGCCGGTATAGGTCGGGATCATAAAGAACGACCCCACGGGAGGCTGGCTGTCGCGCAGCATCTGAAAGTAGGAAAACGGCTGGATGGCTACGTTCCGTTGATTGGTGACCTCGAAACTGACATCGATGAGATAGCTCCCGCGATGAAACATATAGACCTTAGTCACCTGTACACCATCGGCCTCTGGCGCGCTCAACCGTATCTGGATTTTATCCTGCCCGGCTGCCAACTCGTATGTGCCCGATTCCGCCGTAAAACGCGTCTTGTGGGTGGGTAAATCTTCACCGATCAACCCGGATTGTGCTACGTAGACGCGCTCAGGATCGCTTTCCAGTAATGCGAAAGGCTTGTTTTTATCTTCCTTGGCAGGTTGATGCAGCAACTCGAGGCGGCGAATATCGCCCCCCGCAGTGTCAATTTCAGCCAGCACCATGTCGGTCTTGACCGTGATTTTGTCCCCGGATTCAAGCTTGCCCGCTACCCTGACAGGAGCGCCGTTTTCCGCGGTTGCACCCCTTTGCGGTACTGATGAAGCAAGCTGATCTCCTGGCACCGGAGTTTCGGCAGTATCTGCACCGGCCTGCTTTTCCGTGCCCTGCATTGCCGTGGTCGGCGCCTGGGTTGCAGGATATTGTTCTTTCTGCCACGCATCCCACAGGAATAACAGCGATGTGGCAAAAATTAGGAAGAGTACGAATCTTTGTGTATCCATCTTGCTCTGCGAGTTATTTTTTTACGACAGGTAAAAACCGTTCAGAAACATTCAACGGGATGGTTCCACAGGAACCGGGTCATATCCCCCCCTGCTCCAGGGATTGCATCGCATTATCCTCCAGACGCTGAGAACGAGTCCTCGCGCGGCCCCATGCCGGGCTAGCGCTTCACATGCATAATGCGAACAAGACGGACTGAACCGGCATGAGGGCCCAAGGAAAGGGCTCAGGCAATATTGATAGAGCCTGATAAACGCAATAATTATTCGCGACATTGCTGCAATTGAATCATGAGACGCCGTGCTTCGTCCGCCAACTGCACCGAACTGCGATCACTGGCACGACAACGGAGACGTATCACCAGATCAAGGCCCGCCATATCCTCCTGGCGTGCACGAAACACTTCCCTCAACACCCGTTTCACCCGGTTGCGGTTTACGGCAAGCCGTTCAATTTTACCTGCCACTATTAATCCCAATCTGGAATGCAATAAACCGTTGGGTTTGGCGAAAACCTGAAGTAATTCACCGCCTTTGGAACACCTGAACCGGATGACCGAGGAAAATTCTTCTGCCTTATGCAGGCGATGAGTTTTAGGAAAACGAATAATACGGCTCCCGGAATGCGGTACGTTACTGCACTCCCAGGCGAACCCGTCCTTTGGCGCGCCGAGCCCGGATTACCGCCGCTCCACCCACGGTTTTCATGCGGACCCTGAAACCGTGGGTCCGCTTTCTGCGCGTCACGGATGGTTGGTAAGTACGTTTCATTATTACCCCTGTGCCTGATAATGATAAATAAAACTCGACATTACAACTCTTTACGACGGCCTGTGTCAACCGATATTTTTTGCCATTCCTGTGGATAAGCTGTGAAGAACGGTCTAAAATATTTCGCTCACCTCGCCCGCAACTTCCGTTTCTTCCCCAACGAGTCATTAATATCATGCTTGCACCGGATACCTTTTGGCTTGCCTGTCTCGAATATTTTGAAAATGAGCTGAGCGCCCAGCAATTCAATACCTGGATCAAACCGCTGCGCCTGCAGCTGTCGGACGACTCGCCTGAGCCTGTCCTCACACTGATCGCACCTAACCGTTTTGTCCTCCAATGGGTAAAGGACAATTTTTTGAGCGGCATCACGCAGATGGCGGAAAACCACTTCGCGCACCCGGTTCAGTTGCGGTTGGAACTCGCCGGCCAGGTTGCGGCCAGCGCATCTCCTTCGATTGGCGGGAATAACGGAATGGATTCCCGTCCGGTTACCGCAGTGTTTGATGCGCCGACAGGATCCCCGCAAAAGGCACCGAAGGATACGAAAGATACAAAGGAAAAACAGGAAAAAAATCCAACCAGGCTGAATCCCTCTTTCACCTTCAATACTTTCGTCACAGGAAAGGCAAACCAGTTGGCACGTGCCGGGGCTATTCAGGTTGCCGAACGTCCCGGCGTTGCTTATAACCCCTTCTTCATCTATGGGGGGGTAGGATTGGGAAAAACCCATCTGATTCAAGCGATCGGCAATTTCGTTGTGGAGCACAACCCAAGTGCCAAGGTTCGCTATATTCACTCGGAACAATACGTTTCCGACGTAGTAAGGGCTTACCAACATAAGGCATTTGATGAATTCAAGCGCTACTATCATTCGCTGGACTTGTTGCTGATTGACGATATCCAGTTTTTTGGCGGGAAAAATCGTACGCAGGAAGAGTTTTTCTACGCATTCAACGCCCTGATCGAAGCGCACAAGCAAGTCATCATCACCTGCGACTCTTACCCGAAGGAAATCGCCGGCATGGAAGAACGGTTGATTTCGCGTTTCGGATGGGGCTTGACGGTAGCGGTGGAACCTCCTGAACTGGAAATGCGCGTCGCTATTCTCCTGAAGAAAGCATTGATGGAAGATATCATCCTGGATGAAAGCGTTGCTTTTTTCATCGCAAAACACATTCGCTCCAATGTACGCGAACTGGAAGGTGCATTGAAAAGAGTGGTCGCTTACTCACGCTTCACCAGTCACGCACTGAGTCTGGAGTTGGCGCGGGAAGCATTGAAAGATCTACTGGCGGTACAGAACCGTCAGATCTCCATTGAAAACATTCAAAAGACAGTGGCGGATTACTACAAGATCAAGGTCGCCGAAATGTACTCCAAAAAGCGGTCTCGCGTTGTTGCCCGCCCACGCCAAATGGCCATGGCCATCTCCAAGGAACTTACCCCTCTGAGTCTGCCCGATATCGGGGAAGCCTTCGGGGGTCGGGACCATACTACGGTATTGCATGGATATCGAAAGATTGCCGAATTGCGCGCTTCCGATCCTGCCGTCAATCGTGACTTCAATACCTTGCTGCACATTCTCCGCGGCTAACTGCAAACTGAATAGCAAACTGAGGTTAAAAACAGGATGAATTGGGGATAACTCATCGCTTTTGTTCAGACTTTAATTCTGCTCACAAACTATCCACAGTCCATACCTTATTGATACAAAAATAGAAAATGATCTAATATACTGATATAAGGCAAACTTTCCTACTTTTACCGGATTTCGCCAGTTCTTATTAACTATTATTAGCTTTACAATTAAAAAATGAAACTGATAGAAACCGACAGGGATACGTTGCTGAAACCTTTGCAGACAGTTACCGGTATTGTCGAGCGACGTCATACCTTACCCATCCTTTCCAACGTACTTATTGAACGCAAGCAGGAAAATATTTCGTTTATTGCTACCGACCTTGAAATCCAGATTACTACCTCCGCCACCGATGGTGGCAAGGCAGATGAGGAATACTCCGTAACGGTTGCTGCAAAAAAACTTCAGGATATATTGCGTGCACTGCCTGAAAAGGTGCAGGTGACGCTGGAAACCAGCGACAGCCGGCTTCAGGCCAAAGCGGGAAAAAGCCGCTTCAATCTGCAGACGCTTCCTGCGGAAGATTTTCCAAAATTTCCTGAAAGCAATGAACCGCAGGGAACAGTCAAGGTACAGCAGAAGGAATTGAAACATCTCCTGTCGATGGTCCAATACGCCATGGCCCACCAGGATATTCGCTACTACCTGAACGGCTTGCTGTTATTGCTGGAAAACAATCAACTGAAGGTGGTTGCAACCGATGGTCATCGGTTAGCGTTCGCCCTGATGATGCTTGAGACACCGTTGGAAAAAAAGGAGGTCATTCTTCCTCGCAAGGTGGTGCTCGAATTAGCCCGGCTATTGAATGAAACCGAGGAGCCGGTAACCATAGAAGTACTTCAGAACCAGGTGCGTTTTACCTTCTCCAATGTCATTCTGGTATCCAAAGTGGTCGATGGAAAGTTTCCGGACTATAACCGCGTCATCCCCACCGGTTACCAGAAACAATTCGATATAAACCGGCTGTTGCTGCTACAGACACTGCAACGCGCCGCGATCCTGTCCAATGAAAAATTTCGCGGAGTCCGTCTTATCCTCACCACCGACAATCTTCGTATCGTCTGCAATAACAGCGAACAGGAAGAAGCGCAGGAAGAGCTGGAACTTCAATATGACGGAGAAGGGCTCGACATTGGTTTCAACATCACTTATCTGCTCGATGTGCTGAACAATACGGACTGTGAAACAGTAACGTGCGCATTTGGCGACGCCAACAGCAGTGCGTTGATCACCATTCCGGGTAACGACAGTTTCAAATATGTGGTCATGCCCATGCGCATATGAGGTAAATACCAGGTCATTTCACACTCTTCTGTAGCTGGGAAGCTGCAGAAGCGTCTGTCGGTGCGCTTATGGTATAATTTATTGCTTACTGCGAAGCATTTTCCGGCATTGCAGACTCAGCTACGACCTTTATTGAGTTTCCTTGGGCCTTCCCCGAGTGGCCTCCTGAGCCTTAATCCCCCAGGTAAGTGAAAACCGGCTCTCCGTAGCGTTTGCTCTAGATGTTTTCCGATAGCAGTCAGCAGGATTCGCAATAAAGTTATTGCGAATCCATCAGTGTGGAAGCGATTGGATATTCCGTTTCAAATAACTGAAACAACTGAAGATACAGCAATGAACGAAAAAGAGCGTTCCCTACAGCAAAAAAGCAAAAGCTCCACTGATTATGGCTCGGATAGCATCAAGATCCTGAAAGGGCTGGATGCGGTGCGCAAGCGCCCTGGCATGTACATTGGCGATACCAGCGACGGTACCGGGCTGCACCATATGGTGTTCGAGGTATTGGATAATGCGATTGACGAGGCGCTGGCCGGCTATTGCGATGAGATTTCGGTCATCATCCACCCCGACAACTCGGTTACGGTGCAGGACAATGGTCGCGGCATTCCAACGGGCATAAAGCAGGATGACGAGCTCAAGCGTTCCGCTGCTGAAATCGTCATGACCGAGCTTCACGCCGGGGGTAAGTTCGATTCCGATTCATACAAGGTATCAGGCGGCTTGCATGGCGTTGGCGTCTCGGTCGTGAATGCCCTGTCGGAATGGTTGCGCCTTTCCATTCGTCGAGATGGAAAGGTTCATCAGATGGAGTTTCGCATGGGCGTGCCGATGACACCACTGGCCGTGACCGGAAAGACTGAACGGCGTGGTACCGAAGTACATTTTCTGGCGAGCAAGGAAATATTCGGAGATATCGAATACCACTACGACATATTTGCCAAGCGGCTCCGGGAACTTTCCTTTCTCAACAATGGTGTCAAAATCCATCTCGTAGACCAGCGCAACGCCAAGGAAGAAACATTTGCCTTTGTGGGCGGAGTCAAGAGTTTTGTCGAATATGTCAATCGCACCAAGTCGGTGCTTCATCCCAATATTTTCTATGCAGCGGGAGAAAAAGACCGCATCGTGGTGGAAGTCTCGATGCAGTGGAATGACAGCTATACCGAGCAGGTGCTGTGCTTTACAAACAATATTCCGCAAAAGGATGGCGGTACTCATCTCACAGGGCTGCGTGCGGCCATGACGCGCACCCTGAACAATTACATAGAAAAAAGCGATCTCGCAAAAAAAGCCAAAATCGAAACCTCGGGCGACGACATGCGCGAGGGCCTGTCATGTGTTTTGTCAGTGAAGCTGTTCGAACCCAAGTTTTCATCTCAAACCAAGGAAAAGCTCGTATCGTCGGAAGTGCGGCCGGTAGTGGAAGAAATCGTGTCGCTCAAATTGGCGGAATTCCTCATGGAGCATCCGGTCGATGCAAAAATCATCTGCGGCAAGATCATCGAAGCAGCCCGGGCCCGCGAGGCCGCGCGCAAGGCGCGGGAATTGACCCGGCGCAAAGGTGTGCTGGACGGCATGGGGCTACCCGGCAAACTGGCGGATTGCCAGGAGAAAGACCCGGCTCTGTCCGAGCTTTATCTGGTCGAGGGTGATTCCGCCGGGGGCTCCGCCAAGCAGGGACGCGACCGCAAGTTCCAGGCCATCATGCCGTTGAAAGGAAAAATCCTCAATGTGGAAAAAGCTCGTTTTGACAAGCTGATTTCCTCGCAGGAAATTGCGTCCCTTATCACAGCGCTTGGCACCGGCATCGGCAAGGACGAGTATAACCCGGACAAATTGCGCTATCACCGCATCATCATCATGACGGATGCCGACGTGGACGGCTCGCATATCCGCACCTTGCTGCTCACTTTCTTTTACCGACAAATGCCGGAACTGATCGAGCGCGGCCATATCTTCATTGCCCAGCCCCCGCTATACAAGATCAAGCACGGCAAGCAGGAACGCTACGTCAAGGACGATCACGAGCTCAAGCAATACCTGCTGGGCCTGGCGTTGACGGATGCGGAATTGCATACAGGAGAGGGTAAATCGCCGCTGACTGGAGAAACGCTGGAAAATATCGCGAAAGAATATCTTCTGGCGGAAGCCGTGATCGAGCGCAGGAGTTCGCTGATCGATAGCGAAGTCATGCATGCGTTGTTACGCCATTCCGACATCGATCTAAGTAATGAGGGGCTCGCGACCGAAAGCGCGGCTCGTTTGGCGGAACAGGTCAATGCAGCAAATATCACCATCGTACCCAAGTACGACGCCGCCACAGAAGAGTACCGGCTGAAAATCTCCCGCATGCATCACGGCAACGTTCGCCACAGCTATATCGACCAGGATTTTCTGCAAAGCGGTGACTACGCGCAAATTAGGCAAACCGCCGAGGTGCTCGATGGCCTGATAGGGCCGGCAGCTTATGTGCAGCGTGGCGAAAAGAAACAGGCAGTGAGCGACTTCAAGCAAGCACTCGACTGGCTGCTGGAGGAAGTCAAAAAAGGCATCGGCACCCAGCGCTACAAAGGTCTGGGCGAGATGAATCCCGCCCAGCTCTGGGAAACGACCATGGACCCGAAGGTTCGTCTGCTGCTGCGCGCCCAGATCGAGGACAGCATCGCCGCCGATGAAATTTTTACCACCTTGATGGGTGATATCGTGGAACCTCGGCGCGCGTTCATCGAGAACAATGCGCTGGGAGTGAGGAATCTGGATGTTTAGCTGATATGTCATCGGCTTGAAGCCAATATGTGAAGACGTCACTGGCTACTTCGCATCATAGAGGGCGTCTTGACGCAATCTGGCAGCTTGAGATGGTAAACTCGCAATTTTTCAATAAAAATTATTCACAGGTTTTAAAACAACATGTTGTCCTCACACAATACTCTCGAAAGCGTAGACCCTGATCTCTGGCAGGCCATCAAAGGCGAGATGCAGCGCCAGGAAGAATATATCGAGCTGATCGCGTCTGAAAATTATGCGAGTCCTGCAGTGATGCAGGCGCAGGGATCAGTGCTGACCAACAAGTATGCAGAGGGTTATCCCGGAAAACGCTACTACGGCGGCTGTGAGTATGTGGATGTCGTAGAGCAGCTGGCAATTGATCGGGTAAGGGCGCTGTTCGACGCAGAGTATGTCAACGTCCAGCCGCATTCCGGCTCACAGGCCAACGCCGCGGTCTATCTCACTGCCTTGAAACCGGGAGATACCCTCCTTGGCATGTCGCTCGCGCATGGCGGGCATCTGACACACGGTGCTTCGGTCAATCTCAGCGGCAAGATTTTCAATGCCGTTTCCTATGGCCTTCGTTCTGATACCGAAGAGCTGGACTATGACGAGGTTGCGCGTCTGGCGCACGAACATAAGCCGAAGCTGATCGTGGCAGGGGCTTCGGCTTACGCGCTGGTGATAGACTGGAAGCGCTTCCGCAAGATTGCGGACGATATAGGAGCCTATCTGTTCGTGGATATGGCGCATTATGCGGGGCTGGTTGCGGCAGGATACTATCCCAATCCCGTCGGCATCGCCGATTTCGTCACGAGCACGACCCACAAGACGCTGCGCGGCCCGCGGGGCGGGATCATCATGGCCAGGGCGGAACATGAGAAAGCGCTCAATTCCGCTATTTTCCCGCAAACCCAGGGCGGTCCGTTGATGCACGTGATTGCCGCCAAGGCAGTAGCCTTCAAGGAAGCGGCCAGCCAGGAGTTCAAGAACTACCAGGAACAGGTAATCGACAATGCGCGCGTAATGGCGAAAGTGTTGCAGGAGCGCGGATTGCGCATCGTCTCGGGGCGCACCGACTGCCACATGTTTCTGGTGGACCTGCGCCCCAAGTATATTACCGGCAAGCAGGCTGCGGAATCGCTGGAGTTGGCGCATATCACCGTCAATAAGAATGCGATTCCCAACGACCCGCAGAAACCATTCGTCACCAGCGGGATTCGCATCGGCTCTCCTGCCATCACCACCCGCGGCTTTACCGAAATTGAATCCGAACAACTGGCGCATCTGATAGCCGATGTACTGGAGGCGCCGACAGATTCCTCGGTGCTGACAGAGGTTGCACGCCAGGCAAAAGCACTATGTGCAAAATTTCCCGTTTACCAAGGCTGATCGCGCAGTGGAGCGGCGCATACTGACGCCGCTTCCATGTCTCGCCATGCGGACGACCTGCACCTGGATCAATTTGCTTTGGCTCCAGGGCTGAAGTCAGCCGACCGGTTCCAGATCGACGCATGAAATGTCCCTTCTGCAACGCGCCTGACACAAGCGTGATCGACTCCAGGGTGAGCGAGGAAGGAGACAGGATACGTCGCCGCCGGCGCTGCCCCAACTGTGACAAACGCTTCACCACCTACGAAACAGTGGAATTGCGCTTGCCGCAGGTCGTGAAACAGGATGGTAACCGCGCTGAATTCGACCGTGAAAAATTGCGTACCGGCTTTATGCGGGCATTGCACAAGCGTCCGGTCTCGGCAGAGGATGTGGAGGCGGCAATGAGCCGCGTCATCCAGAAGCTGCTAAGCTTGGGTGAACGGGAGGTGGCCTCGCACAAGATCGGCGAGATGGTGATGGAAGAACTCTATAAACTGGACAAGGTCGCCTACATTCGCTTTGCTTCTGTTTATCGAAGTTTTCAGGGTGCTGCCGATTTCGATGATGCAATCCGGGAACTGCAAGGACCTGATAACAGGAAGGAACCGGACAAAGCTTGATTCACACGTTTTACCTCTGTTTTCCGTCTTCCCACCAAGCGACGCGGCTGCCACTTGAGTTGCAAACTGAATTTGCAGCTTTGTATTTGAACAATGGAGTTTCCAATGTTCTCGCCAACCGATTACCGTTTCATGGCGCGGGCGCTGCGGCTCGCGGAAAAAGGGCTTTATAGTACAAGCCCGAATCCCCGGGTGGGCTGCGTGCTGGTGCGCGATGGACAGGTGGTGGGTAGCGGCTGGCACGAGCTTGCAGGTGAGGCGCATGCGGAAATAAATGCACTCGCTGCGGCCGGGCCGGCGGCACGCGGCGCCACCGCCTATCTCACACTGGAGCCGTGCAGTCACCATGGTCGCACTCCACCCTGCGCCGATGCCTTGGTTCAGGCAGGTGTCGCAAAAGTCATTGCAGCCATGCAGGATCCGAATCCCCTCGTGTCCGGTCGCGGTTGCGCCCTTCTGGAAGAGGCGGGGATAGAAGTGCAAACCGGCTTGATGGAAGCGGAAGCGAAAGCTTTGAATATCGGATTTGTCTCGCGCATGACCCGCGGTCGTCCCTGGGTCAGGGCCAAGATCGCGGCAAGTCTTGATGGCAAGACGGCACTCAACAACGGGTCCAGTCAATGGATCACGAGTGAAGCGGCACGTCGTGACGGGCACCGCTGGCGCGCCCGTTCCTGCGCGGTAATGACCGGCATTGGTACAGTGTTGGCCGATGACCCGCAGCTCACGGTGCGCCATATCCATACCTCCAGGCAACCCATGCCGGTAGTGGTGGATAAGGGACTGGATATACCGCTGGATGCGGGATTGCTGCGTGGCGCAGGCGAGCTGATTTTTACCGCTGCCGCCAGTGAAGGCAAAATTGTCGCGTTACGTGATGTGGGTGCGCACGTCATCCTGTTGCCGGATAGCGCTGGCAACGTTGATCTGGCTGCAATGATGCAACGGCTTGCGGATTTAGAAATAAACGAAGTGCTGGTCGAGGCAGGGCGCGGCTTGAACGGTGGGCTTCTCCAGGCGGATCTGGTGGATGAACTGGTCATTTATCTTGCCCCCTGTCTGATCGGAAATGCGGCGCAGGACATGCTCAAATTGCCAGAACTCTTGAATCTGGAAGACAAGCGCGCCCTCAAGATTCACGATGTACGCGCCGTGGGACAGGATATCCGCATTATTGCCCGTTTTGCTGACAGGATGGTTCCATAACCGGGGTCGATTCTCTTCTTTCAAAATCTTCTGGGTTTTCTGAGTTAAGTAAGCGCACACTTACTCGGCTCATGGCTGGAACGAAAGATCCGTTTATGTTTTCGCCGGATACTTGGTGAGCTTGCGCTGTAATGTCCGCCGGTGCATGTTGAGGACGCGCGCTGTTACAGAAACGTTTCCCTTGTTCTCGTTGAGTACGCGCTGAATGTACTCCCACTCGAGCCGCCCGACGGATAGGGGGTGGGCGCTGATCTGCACGTCTGAATCACCGGTCGTGCGCTCGAACGCCGCCATGATTTCATGGACGTCGACCGGCTTCGCGAGATAGTGGGTGGCGCCAAGTTTGATGGCCTCGACCGCGGTAGCGATGCTGGCGTAGCCCGTCAGCATGACGATACGCGTGCCGGGATCGAGTGCTTTCAGCTTTTCGACCAGGGATAATCCGGAAGGACCGGGTAGTCTGAGATCGACAACGGCATACTCCGGCGTGCAGGCCTCCGCAAGCTCCAGCGCCTGGTCCACGCTATGCGCGCAGGTGACGTTGAATCCGCGTTTGGTCATTGCATTGGCAAGAACCGTACAAAAGGTCTGGTCATCGTCCACAATCAGCAAGGTGGGACGATCATCCACTTCCGTCATGGGTAACGTTTTTGTCATATCGATGGCTGTATCAGAGGGAGTATGACTTGGGTACAGGCTCCGCCTTCACGATTGGTCAGGCGCACCTTGCCGCCAAACCGCTCGATGTTTGCATTTGCCAGAAACAGGCCGATGCCGAAACCCTGCCCTTTTGTTTTGGTGGTGAAAAAGGGCTGGCCGGCACGCTGGGCCGCCTCTCCGCTCAGTCCTTCTCCATAGTCGAGTATCTGCAGATGCAATTCCTGATGACTCCAGGTAACTTCTATCTCGATGTGTTTCAAGGATGCGTCCGCCGCATTATTCAACAGATTCAAAATGGACTGGCTCAGTAATTGCGTGTTCAGAATCTGGGGAGCTGGCTGCACTCCGCTGCCGCGATAGGTAAACTGGGCGGAGGGCCGCATCAATTGCCATTTATCCAGAACCTGGCGTAAAAAAAGATCGACCGTCTGGCCACTCACATCTTCGGCGCGTGCCTGGCCCGCATCTGCCAGCAATTGCGTCAGGGTGCGCTTGCAGTGCGCGATCTGATCCCGCAATATTCTGATATTGCCTTGAAATTCGGTGTTGTCGATGTATTCGTCCTGCAGTTCCCCCGTGACTATCGCCATGGTTGCCAGGGGCGTGCCCAGTTCATGCGCCGCGCCAGCGGCCAGCGTTCCGAGTGCAATGATCTGTTCATTACGCAATGCCTGTTCACGCGCCAATGCCAGGTCCTTGTCGCGTTCGCGGATCGATATGCCCATCTTGACAACGAACCACGCGATCAATACCGTGCTCAGTACGAAAGCTAGCCACATCCCGGAAACGTGCATGATGAATTCGCTGCCATGTTCTTCATGGTTATGTGGCAGGGGCACATAATAAAACAGCAACAGCGTATAGCAACTTATGGTGATGGCAGCCATCACCCAGGTATAAGCCCAGGGCAGCGCAGCCGCGGCAATAGTCAGAGGCAGAAGGTATAGCGAGATAAACGGATTGGTCGAGCCGCCGCTGAGGTAAAGCAGCGTACTTAAAGCAAGCACGTCCACCAGGAGTTGTGCAAAGAACTCCATGCTGGAAACCGGCCATTTACGATGGAGACGTATCCAGGTCGCCAGGTTCACCACCCCCAGCAAAACCGCTACCGCGACCATTTCCGCCCAGGGTAATTCCAGCTCGAGTCCCCAGTAAGCCAGCGCAAAAGTCAGGCATTGCGCCGCGATGACAATATTCCTGAGCAGGAATAAACGTTGCAGATTCTTGCGGAGAGGTGGCTGGCCGGGGTTAGCAAGCACTTTTGTCGCTGATTTTCTCATGCCGGATGAGGAGCCTTATTTGATCCGGCCAGAAAAAATACTATGAATCTCGTCATTCCGGGCCTGGCCCGGAATCCAGCCCAAACCAATAATGGGGTACTTTGAATGTCACTGGATACCGGTTTTCGCCGATATGACGTTTGTACTGTTTGCTCGCCGAATTAATAGTAACTCCCATGGGCTTCTCTAGAGGCTTCTCCAAGGCTTCGCTATATTATCCCCGAACATTAGCGTATATTGCCATGCAGGACCATGCGGCAAATTGCCGCATGGTCCTGGAAAAGGGAAAAGGGGACAATATCGATATGGATATTTGAAAGCAGGAAAGACCCGATGTTCACAGGAATTGTCGAAGCTGTCGGCGAGATCAAAACGGCCAGCCCGCAGGAAAATGGCTTAAGCTTGCGCATTGCGCCAGGCAAGCTGTCTCTGGCAGACACAAAAGTCGGCGACAGCATCGCGGTAAATGGTGTATGCCTCACCGTTATCGCGCTGGCGGACAACCTGTTATCTGTAGACGTCTCACGCGAAACATTGCAGTGCACGCAAGGACTGGATAAACCGGGTGGAAAGGTTAATCTCGAAAAATCGCTGCGCCTGTCCGACAGGCTGGGTGGCCACCTCGTCAGCGGTCATGTCGACGGAGTTGGAGAGGTGAGAGAGTTTCAGTCTCTGGGCGAAAGCTGCCTGCTTGCGATCCGGTTGCCGGATTCGCTGCTGAAATATGTCGCCAAAAAAGGTTCGATTACGGTGAACGGCGTGAGCTTGACCGTTAACCGGGTAGAGGATAACGAATTGGAGATCAACCTCATTCCCCATACACTGGCTGAAACGACGCTGAAAGGATTGGAAGCGGGTGCCAGGGTAAATGTAGAAGTGGATATGCTCGCACGCTACGTGGAGCGCCTGCTGGTAATGGACGACAAGCGCAGGAGCGAGCGCTCGATTCAGACATGATCATCAGTTCAGTTCAGGAAATCATTGCGGACATCAAGACCGGCCGCATGGTCATTCTCGTCGACGAGGAAAACCGCGAAAACGAGGGAGACCTGATTCTGGCAGCAGATTTCATTACACCGGCAGCCATCAATTTCATGGCAACGTACGGGCGCGGCCTGATCTGCCTGACGCTGATGGAGGAACGCTGCCGCCAGCTCAATCTGCCCTTGATGGTGGCGGCTAACCGGTCTCCGCTAGGCACCAATTTCACGGTTTCCATCGAAGCCGCGACCGGCGTGACCACCGGAATTTCCGCCGCCGACCGCGCCCGCACGGTACAGGCTGCCGTGAATCGGGATGCAAAACCGGATGACCTCGTCCAGCCGGGACATATTTTTCCGCTCATGGCGCAAAACGGCGGCGTGCTCGTGCGCGCCGGCCACACAGAAGCCGGTTGCGATCTGGCGCATCTGGCGGGACTCACCCCCGCCTCCGTCATCTGCGAAATACTGAATGAAGACGGGAGCATGGCGCGTCTCCCCGACCTGGTCGAGTTTGCGGCAAAGCATCAACTCAGGATCGGCGCTATTGCCGACCTCATCCATTATCGCAGCCGTACGGAAAGCCTGGTAGAACGCATTGTAGAACGTCCCATCCAGACAGCGCACGGGAGATTCCAGCTCGTTGCCTACCTGGACAAAACCGCCAATACGGTCCACCTGGCGCTGGTAAAGGGAGCGATCGATCCCGACGATGAAACCTTGGTAAGAGTGCATGAGCCGCTTTCGGCCATGGACCTTCTCGATCTGGAGGATGATACCCACTCCTGGAATCTGAACGAGGCCCTGCGCATCATCAGCGACGCGGAACGCGGTGTTATCGTACTGCTTCATCGCAGGGAAAGCAGATCGGAGCTGATGGAAAGGGTGTTACCAGCAAAACTGCCGCACCGTCCGGCGGCTAAGGCTGACCTGCGTAATTATGGCATTGGCGCGCAGATCCTCAAGGATCTCAACGTGAGGAAGATGCGCTTACTGGCCGTTCCCCGAAAAATGCCGAGCATGACGGGCTTCGGACTTGAAGTCACCGGCTATCTGGAGCCGGAAGATAAAAGCCGGCTGACGAAAGGTCGCCAGGCGGTTCGTTGATAATTTTTTGAACCCGCAACTTAAACCTGCCATCCGCTAATAGATAAGAGGCGGCAGGCTGATACATCAAACGTTTCTCCAACCTTTGCAATCAGATCTTGTTACAGGAGCGAACATGGCACGATACGAAAATATTCTTGAGCTCGAACCCAATCTCGACGGTGAAGATCTCAGCATTGGCATTGTCATGAGCCGCTTTAATATCGAGGTAGGCGAGGGATTGCTGGGCGCATGCGTGGAGGAACTGATGAAACAGGGTGTCGACGCAGGGAATGTCGTTCTGGTTTCGGTTCCGGGGGCGCTTGAAATCCCTTTGGCGTTGCAAAAGATGGCCTTGACTGACCAGTTCGATACGCTGATCGCTCTGGGCGCAGTCATACGCGGAGAGACGTACCATTTCGAAGTCGTTTCCGAGCAATCCACCAAAGGAGTTGCCACGGTGCAACTGGATACGGGGATTCCCATCGCCAATGGCATACTCACGACCGATACCGACGACCAGGCGCTGACGCGCATGAGCCAGAAGGGTGCTGAAGCTGCGCGGGTCGCGATTGAGATGGCTAACCTGCAAAGAACGCTCGATGAAATGGAGCAATGAAACACTGGAGCCATGGGTGGCAAAAGAAGCAGAACGCGATGCAGAATCAGGTGGGAAGCGGGAAGTGAAACGGGCGGAGAGACGGGGAACGGGTACTGCGCGAAAAAGCCGCCGGCGGCTGGCGCGTGAACTGGCTTTGCAGGGGTTGTATCAGTGGTGCGTAGCGGGTGGAAGCGCCGGTACCATCGAAGCGCAGCTACGGGATACGGAGGAATTCCCGAAAACGGACGAGGAATATTTCTCCCGTCTGCTCCATGGCGTGTTGACGGAAGCACCCGAGCTCGAGAAGGAAATCCAGCCCTGTCTCGATCGCCCATTCAACGAACTCAGTCCGGTGGAGATTTCGATATTACTGCTCGGTACCTATGAGCTGGAGCGACATCCGGAAATACCGTATCGGGCAGTCATCAATGAAGCGGTTGAACTGGCCAAAGCCTACGGCGGCACGCATGGCCATAAATATGTCAATGGCGTGCTCGATAAATTGGCGGCAAAACTGAGAGCGGTCGAGATCAGGGCAAAACTTTGACTGCGGGACGTACCCGGAACTGCTCGACCGTTTCCGCCGCTTCTGGCATGAAGTGACGACATGAATTGATCCTGTTGACGAAGTATTGTATTAAGTGTTGTCGGAATTTGACATCATCCGGTCTTTTTTCACCCGCTCCGCTCCCGCCACGGTGTTGGGTATAGGGGACGATGCAGCGCTCATCAGGCCTGCACCCGGGATGGAACTGGCAATTTCGACCGACATGCTGGTTTCCGGGCGTCATTTTTTCGAAGATGTGGATCCGTACAAGCTCGGCCACAAATCTCTGGCAGTGAATCTTTCCGATATGGCGGCAATGGGTGCCCGTCCCCGTTGGGCAACCCTTTCGCTGGCGCTGCCAGAATCAGTAGTACAAAAGGATGAGTCATGGCTGCGAGCGTTTGCTGACGGGTTTTTCGCACTTGCTCATGTCCATCAGGTGGACCTGATCGGTGGCGATACCACCAACGGTCCCCTGAATATCTGCGTGACGATCATTGGCGAAGCGCCGGAAGGAAAAGCCTTGCGCCGCAGCGGTGCCAGGGCGGGTGATGATATCTGGGTTTCGGGCTACCTCGGGGAGGCCGCTCTCGCGCTTGCTTACCGAAAAAAAAAGATCATGCCGGAACCGAGCGAAGTGGAAACCGCGGAAGTGGAAGTCCTTATGGCCGCGCTTGAGATGCCCATTCCCCGCGTGGAGTTGGGACAGCGCCTGATCGGCCTTGCCCATAGCGCCATCGATATTTCAGACGGTCTGCTGGCCGACCTCGGACATATTCTGGGGTGTTCAAGAGTGGCGGCTGTTGTCAGAATCGATCAGATGCTGCGTTCGTCGGCGATGGAGAAACATTTTCCCCACCCTTTGGCGATAGAATGCCTGCTTGCGGGAGGAGACGATTATGAGTTGTGCTTTACCGTGCCGAAGTCGGAGCGAACAAATGTGGAACTGCTTTCGCGCGAGGAAGGCATTCCGTTAACACGTATTGGTAGCATCGAGGAGGGAGCAGGCTTGGTCGTGCTCGATTCCGCAGGCAGAACAGTCACTACGAGAGTCAAAGGCTATGACCATTTCCAAGTCTGACAACCGGAGCGATAATTCGCCTGACCGCAACCCTGTCGAGGTGGAATCCACGCCCGCCCCTTCTATCGACAAGGGGAATGAAGCCCGACGAGAGGCTCTTCCGCTCCTGCCTTCCCTCTGGATCGAACGGCCGATACCTGACAAGACATTCATTCGCAGCAGCGTGGCACATTTCATCGCCTTCGCCGGAGGGGCCGGATTGAGTCCCGTGGCACCCGGCACAGCCGGTACCCTGATCGCGTTCCCCCTGTTCTGGGCACTCGAATATATTTTCGATTCCTTCGGTTTTCTCCTGTTTCTTGTTGCCGCGTTTGGTGTCGGCATCTGGGCTTGCGGGGTGACAGGCCGGGCACTGAGGAATCCCGATCACGGCGGTATCGTCTGGGATGAGGTCACCGCTTTCCTGCTGGTGCTGTTCTTTACACCCAAGGGCCTGATGTGGCAGGCATTCGCATTTCTGCTGTTTCGCTTGTTCGATATAATCAAACCGGCACCTATCCGTTACTACGAAAAAAAACTGCATGGCGGATTTGGTGTGATGTTCGACGACCTGCTGGCGGCTTTCTTCACGCTTTTGTGTCTGGCCTTCTGGAAGGCTTATGTGACCGGTTAGCCAATACGTTCCAATAGGCGCCGCAGATGCGGGCATTTTTCTAGCAAGTATCGGGGAAATGGATTTCAGGAGGAGCAACCGACATGGATGATATGATGCTTCAGGATCTGGCGATGCGGGTTGGAACAGCGCTTGCCCAGCAGGAATTGATGCTCGTCACGGCCGAATCCTGTACCGGCGGGTGGCTGGGACAGGTCATTACTTCAGTCGCCGGGAGTTCCGGCTGGTATGAGCGCGGCTTCATTACCTATGCTACGGCTTCGAAACAGGAAATGCTGGGCGTGAGTAACGCCACCCTCGAACAGTACGGTTCGGTATCGGAACAGACAGCCTCCGAAATGGCCGCGGGTGCGATTGCACGCAGTCATGCCCAGGTGGCAGTGTCAGTAACCGGTATTGCCGGACCGGATGGTGGTATCGAGGAAAAGCCGGTCGGAATGGTATGCTTTGCCTGGATAATGAAAGAGGGAATGGCGCTCGCCGAAACGCGATATTTCAGCGGCAGTCGCGAGGAGATAAGGCGCCAATCCGTGTCGGGAGCGCTACAAGGCCTGATCGATCTGCTACACAGTATCCCGCCCACCGTCGCATGACTCTCTGTCGCTCAATGATCGCTCTCATGCGCGCCATGACGGGACATCAGCCGGTCACTATAGGCGATTGCAATTGCGGACAACAGGAAAACTATGTGGATTCCGGTCTGGGCCAGGATCGTTTTCTCGTCATATGCATTGGCATTGATGAATGTCTTCAACAGATGAATGGAAGAGATGCCGATAATAGCAGTGGAGAGCTTGACTTTCAGCACTGTTGCGTTGACATGGGATAACCACTCCGGCTGATCGGGGTGTCCTTCCAGATTCATACGGGAGACAAAAGTCTCATAACCTCCGATGATCACCATGATGAGTAGGTTGGAGATCATCACCACGTCGATCAGACCCAGTACGACCAGCATGATCGTCGTTTCCCCGATCTTCCTGGGAGGAGCGGCGCCCTCGATCGAGACTGCATCCAGGGTGTGCTCCAGCGCCTCCTTGTTACCCATCACTGCTCCGATCAGGTCAAGTAATTCCACCCAGAAGTGATAGACGTAGACGCATTGCGCAAGAATCAGCCCAAGGTACAGGGGCAATTGCAGCCAGCGTGTGGTAAATATGAAATATGCCAGCGGCTGGATCTTCCTTGACCTCCCGAGGTAGACGGTTGGAGGGGTGTCGTTGGTATCGTTAGAGTCCTCGTTGATTTTCATTCAATTCTGTGGATTTTGCGGTGAAAAATACCTGCTATTTTACACGCCGGCTGTTTCGTTGCGCACATCGTTCATGTGGTTTCGACAGTCCATCGACGTACTATGTACTATGATCTGCCGATGCCCCTCCCGAATAAGAGAAGAATACGAACATGACCGCGATTTCTCCCCTCGCGCTGGTGGCTCTTGTGTCGGCCTCGTTTTTGCCGCTCTTGCCACATGTCAGCGCGAAAACTCCGGAGCAGGTTTTTACGGAGGAAAGGGGCCGCATCGTGTCGGTTGATATGTTGAATGCACAGGGTGAGCTGGCTGCTCAGGGCAGTGGGGTGGCGCTGGGCGCGGATCAGGTAATCACTACTTGCGATGTCACCCGGCAGGCAGAAAGCGCACGGGTGCGCTGGTCGGGAAGGGTATTCAAGGCCACGGCGGCGCCGCCCCAGACACATCTCAATCTTTGTCGCCTCCATGTTGCTGGTATGCACGCTCCATCGCTTGCTTTAGGCAGCGCAGAAAAGCTCAGGGTGGGACAACCGGTAAATGCAATCGGTCTGCCTCACGCGAGGCTCGGCGGCAAGTTGAAAGGAAACAGCAGCGAGGAAAGAAGGAATGGGCGAGACAGGATCTGCCCGATGTGCGATGGGAGCAAAGTCCCTGGATTGCAGGAGGAACACCGACGTGACCCGATCCTGGCCGAAGGCGCGGTGGCGGCAATGCGCCCCTATGCAGGGTCCCGTTACATGAGAATTTCGGCACCCCTCCTGCTGGGTTTCAGCGGTGGGGGACTATTCGACGAACAAGGCCGCCTGATCGGAATTCTCTCGCCGCAACGTGTAGAAGGTGAATCGCTTGCTTTCGTACTGCCGTCGGATTGGCTTGGCAGTCCCCCGGAAATGACACACATCCCCGGGTCGATGGACCCAAAGTCCGCGGACCCAAGGCAGGGCCTCGCCTGGCTCAATCAAACGCTGGCGCTGGAAAAGAAGGGCGACTGGCGCAGGTTGTTGAAACTCTCGCAGCAGGAGACCAGGCGCGACCCGTCGAATGCGGCTGCCTGGTTTAACGTGGGGATTGCTTCCTGCAATCTCAAGCAATATTCCCAAGCGGTCAACGCATACCGGGAAGCCATTCGTCACCATGCCGGCTATGCTGATGCGTGGCATAAACTCGGAGCGGCCTACGCGAATCTCAAAGACTACGAGAACGCAAGCCAGGCCTACGAGGATGCGCTTCGGATGGATCCCGATAATGGCGAGGCCTGGTACGATCTGGGCAATACTTACCATAACCTCAAAAAATATGCGCACACAATTCATGCCTACCGGCACGCCCTCCGGATTGACCCGGAAAATTTCAGGGCCTGGTACAAGCTGGGAGTGACCTATGACGAGTTGAAACTGCACGGCGAGGCGGTTGAGGCATACCGGAAAACAGTGGTGCTCCAGCCGGAGAATGCGGATGCCTGGTACAACCTTGGGGTGGACTATGCCATTCTGGATGAGCGCGACAGGATACGCGAGATCTACCAGACGCTGCGCAAGCTGGACCCGTCCAAGGCCGAACGGTATTTCAACACTTATATCCTGCCATGAAGATCCCCGGCGAATGTTCATTGGAGGAGAAGAATGTTTCCGGCACGGATAAAACAGGTGTCCGCTGAACACGTTGTCATTTTTCCCCTGCTTTCCCGCAGGGGTCACGTATGCGATAATTGACCCATCTTCAAAGGAAAAAATTTCATGGACGAAAACAGAAGCAAGGCATTGGCGGCGGCGCTTTCCCAGATCGAAAAGCAGTTCGGCAAAGGCTCGATCATGCGACTGGGGGCAAGCGATGTCGGCAAGGACGTGCAGGTCATCTCCACCGGTTCGCTGGGTCTGGATATTGCGCTGGGAGTGGGTGGCCTGCCACGCGGGCGGATTGTGGAAATCTATGGACCGGAATCCTCGGGCAAGACGACACTCACTCTGCAAGTAATCGCGGAGATGCAAAAAATGGGCGGCACAGCGGCATTCATCGATGCGGAACACGCGCTGGATTCGCAATACGCGCAAAAACTCGGCGTCAATGTTCAGGACTTGCTGATCTCACAGCCGGACAACGGTGAGCAGGCGCTGGAAATAGCCGACATGCTGGTGCGCTCCGGCTCGATCGATGTGGTGGTTGTGGATTCCGTCGCGGCCCTCACCCCGCGGGCGGAAATCGAAGGTGAGATGGGCGAGCCGCAAATGGGCCTTCACGCCCGGCTGATGTCGCAGGCGTTGCGCAAGCTCACCGGTAACATCAAGCGCAGCAATACCATGGTGATTTTCATCAATCAGATACGCATGAAAATCGGTGTCATGTTCGGCAGCCCCGAAACCACGACCGGAGGCAATGCGCTGAAATTCTATGCATCCGTGCGTCTCGATATCCGCCGCACCGGTGCCATCAAGAAGGGCGAAGAGGTGATTGGCAGCGAAACCCGGGTGAAGGTGGTCAAGAACAAGGTGGCGCCCCCCTTCAGGCAGGCGGAATTCGATATTCTCTACGGAGAAGGCATTTCGCGCGAGGGCGAAATTGTCGAACTGGGCGTGCAGCACAAGCTGATTGATAAATCCGGCGCCTGGTATGCCTACAAGGGAGACAAGATAGGCCAGGGCAAGGATAACGCGCGCGAGTATCTGAAAGAGCATCACGACATTGCCATGGAGATCGAGTCGAAAATCCGGGCGGCTGTCGGAGTTTCCAACCCGGCCGAACCTGCACCCGTGGAATGAGTGTGGCAAGCGGCGGTGTAGCTTTTTAGATCCCGAAAGCAGATTCCCGAAGGTGCCATGACGCGCGCGGTGAGCCTCAAAACCCGTGCGTTGGGTTATCTGGCCCGGCGTGAACATTCGCGGCTGGAACTGGAAAAAAAGCTTGCGCCTCATGCCGAAACTCCGGAAGAACTTTCCTCTGTACTGGATGGCCTTGAGCAGCGCGGATTTCTGTCGGCGGCTCGCCTGGTCGAGCAGATAATGCACATGCGCAAGGCCAGGTTTGGCAGTTTGCGAATCGTGCAGGAGTTGCGCGAAAAAGGCATCGAAGAGAATTTGATCACTGCAGTCCTGCCTGATCTCAGGGAAGCCGAGCAGCGCAGCGCGTACGAAGTATGGCGGAAAAAGTTTGGTGCAATGCCTGCGGATGCGAAAGCCTTCGGCAGGCAGACACGGTTTCTGTTGGGGCGCGGATTCAGGCCGGAAGTGGTGCGCCGGGTGTTGCAGCACCCCGATAAGGAAGAAGGTTGAAAAATCGCTTGCCTCAATTGTCTCGTTTGTCCCGGCGCACGGCTCAATTTCTACAGGCTGTGTTCCTCGTGGCTGCTCTCGGGATTTTGCTCGGCAGTTGTGACCGTCTTCGCGCTACACCCATCAACGCAGTCACTACCTCCCCTGCAAATTTTGACGGGAAGGAGGTCGCGCTGCATGGCGTGGTAACGGAGTTGACGCGGATCCCGCTGATCGATATGAAGTCTTTTGTATTGAAAGACGACAGCGGGGAAATCGCTATCCTCACTGATCACGATTTGCCGAAAAGCGGCCAAGAACTGAGCGTCAAGGTGAAGGTCCAAAATCTTGCAATCATTAACGGCGAACCTCTGGGAACGACCATAACGGAAATAGAGAGGCATGAATGGGCCATCAAGGATTGGATAAACCAGACAGTAAGCCAGGCAGCAAGCAATCTGTCCCGTCTGATTAAATGAAGCGAGATGAAAAGCAGCGAAGTACGGCAAAAATTTCTTGAATTCTTTGAGGTGCACGGTCATACGATCGTCGCATCCAGCCCCCTCGTGCCCGGCAACGATCCGACATTGCTGTTCACCAATGCCGGCATGGTACAGTTCAAGGATGTATTTCTCGGCCAGGACAAACGTCCCTACGTGCGCGCGGCAAGTGCACAGCGCTGCGTGCGCGCGGGCGGCAAGCACAATGATCTGGAGAATGTGGGCTATACCGCGCGCCATCACACATTCTTCGAGATGCTTGGCAACTTCAGCTTTGGAGACTATTTCAAGCGCAACGCCATCAGGTTCGCCTGGGAGTTTCTCACCGATATCCTGAAAATTCCCCAGGAGAGATTATGGATTACGGTTTATGCCGAGGATGACGAGGCCGCCGATATCTGGCTGAATGAGGTGGGCATTGATTCTTCCCGTTTTACCCGCATCGCTACTCAGGACAACTTCTGGCAGATGGGCGACACCGGGCCCTGCGGCCCCTGTTCCGAGATTTTTTACGACCATGGTCCGGAAATCCCCGGCGGGCCGCCTGGAACACCGGATGCCGACGGCGACCGCTACGTGGAAATCTGGAATCTGGTGTTCATGCAATACAACCGCGACAGCGCAGGCACCTTGCATCCCCTGCCGCGCCCCTCGGTCGATACCGGCATGGGCCTGGAGCGTATCTCCGCAGTGATGCAACAGGTTCACAGCAACTACGAAATCGACCTGTTTCAGGAATTGATCAAGGCTGCGGCACGAGCGACCAGCACAACCGATTTGTCCAGCAGTTCGCTCAATGTCATCGCCGACCATATCCGGGCCTGTTCTTTTCTTATTGCCGATGGCGTGATTCCAGGCAATGAAGGTCGCGGCTATGTCCTGCGGCGCATTATCCGGCGCGCTATTCGCCACGGTTACAAGCTCGGACAAAAACAGCCTTTCTTCCACCTGCTGGTGGAAGACCTGGTGAGCGTCATGGGGCAGGCCTATCCGGAACTGATGGAGGCAAAGACGCGGGTGGCGGCGGTACTGAAGCAGGAAGAGGAGCGCTTTGCCGAAACACTGGAAAACGGCATGCAGGTGCTGGAAGCTGCGCTGCGGCGTGGCGGCAGGATGCTGGATGGCGAAACCCTGTTCCGTCTCTACGATACCTTCGGCTTTCCGTTGGATCTTACCGCCGATATTGGGCGCGAACGCGGGATTGCCATAGACGAGGCCGGGTTTGACCAGGCAATGGAGCGCCAGCGCGAGCGCGCACGCACCACCAGTAAATTCATCATGCAGGAAGCCATTGCTTATAGTGGTCCCTCGACGACGTTCCATGGATACGAAAGCCTGCAACAGGAAGGACAGGTTCTTGCTATCTATAAGGAGGGCAGCCGGGTCGAGTTTATCGAGGCGGGCGATGAGGCGGTGATCGTGCTTGATAAAACCCCTTTCTACGCCGAATCTGGCGGCCAGGCAGGGGATAGCGGTGAACTGCTCGCTTCCAACGGCACCTTTGCCGTTGCTGACACCCAGAAAATCCAGGCGGATGTGTTCGGTCATAAGGGATTGCTGCGCAGCGGACGGCTAGCAACAGGCGATATC
Organism: Nitrosospira multiformis; assembly: GCF_003050865.1. Lineage (GTDB taxonomy): Bacteria > Pseudomonadota > Gammaproteobacteria > Burkholderiales > Nitrosomonadaceae > Nitrosospira > Nitrosospira multiformis_E. The sequence continues at coordinate 32,737 of NZ_QAOK01000027.1, forward strand.
GTGCTGGCGGAAGTCGATCGCATCGCACGGGCGCGAACGGAACGCAATCATTCGGTCACTCATCTTATGCACAAGGCGTTGCGCGAAGTATTGGGTCACCATGTCCAGCAAAAAGGCTCCCTGGTCGATGCGAATAAAACGCGCTTTGATTTTGCGCATAACCAGCCCGTGACGGACGCGGAAATCCGCAAGGTGGAAATGCTGGTGAATGCCGAAATTCTTGCCAATGCTGCAACCGAAGCGCGCATGATGGGAATCGAGGATGCAAAGAAATCGGGCGCCATGATGCTGTTCGGCGAGAAATATGGCGATGAAGTGCGTGTGCTGGATATCGGTACTTCGCGCGAATTGTGCGGTGGCACCCATGTCAAGCGCACAGGCGACATCGGTCTCTTCAAGATCGTGGCCGAATCCGGAGTGGCCGCCGGAGTACGGCGTGTGGAAGCGGTGACCGGAGAGCGAGCGCTCACTTACATCCAGGAGCAGGAACTGCAATTGCAGCGCGTTGCTGAGGCGGTTAAAGCGCAACCACAGGACGTTGCTGCCCGCATCACCCAGATTCTCGATAACGTGAAACATCTGGAAAGAGAGCTGGGGCGCATGAAATCGAAGCTGGCCAGTTCACAAGGTGACGATGTTGCGGACCGGGTTCGTGAGATAAAAGGTGTGAAAGTACTGGCGGTGTGTCTTGAAGAGGCAGACCCGAAAACGCTGCGTGAAGCAGCGGACAATTTCAAGAATAAATTCAAATCCTGCGTGACAGTGCTGGCTGCCGTTGAAGATGGGAAAGTCAAGCTGATCGCAGGCGTAACCAGCGACCTGACAGCAAGGCTCAAGGCAGGTGAACTCGTTAATTTTGTAGCCCAGCAGGTGGGCGGCAAGGGGGGGGGCCGTGCCGATCTGGCGCAGGCAGGCGGAACCGAGCCCGATAACCTCCCCGCTGCCCTGGAAAGCGTCACCGGCTGGGTCGAGCAGCATCTATAAGCAAGTCTCTTAATAACCCTAATAATTTGATCAGGAATGACCAGTAAACACGCACGCCTTCTCATTCTCGGTTCCGGTCCTGCCGGTTATACCGCCGCGGTCTATGCCGCCCGCGCCAACCTCAAGCCCATGCTCATTACCGGTCTGGCACAGGGAGGTCAGCTCATGACCACAACGGATGTGGACAATTGGCCTGCGGATGCGATGGGCGTGCAAGGCCCGGAACTGATGGAACGCTTTCAGAAGCATGCGGAACGTTTTGATACCGAGATCATTTTCGATCACATACATACAGCGCGGCTCACGGAAAAGCCTTTTACCCTGATTGGTGATCAGGGTGCCTACACGTGCGATGCGCTGATTATTGCCACCGGCGCTTCTGCGCGCTACCTGGGTATGCCATCCGAGGAAGCGTACATGGGCAGGGGGGTTTCGGCCTGCGCCACCTGTGACGGCTTTTTCTACAAGGCACAGGACGTGGCCGTGATAGGGGGCGGCAACACAGCGGTAGAAGAGGCCCTCTATCTTTCCAATATTGCCCGCAGCGTCACTGTCGTTCACCGGCGCGATAAATTCCGTTCCGAAAAAATCCTGATAGACAAGCTGATGGACAAGGTAAAAAATGGCAACATCAAGCTGGAGCTTCACTACGTGCTCGATGAAGTGCTTGGCGACGAGGGCGGTGTTACGGGAATGCGCATAAAGAACGTTCTGGATGATTCGACCAAAACGGTTGACTTGCAGGGCGTGTTCATCGCGATTGGTCACAAGCCGAACACCGATATTTTTCAGGGCCAGCTAAAAATGGAAAACGGTTACATCATGACGCAGGCGGGAACACATGGCAATGCGACGGCCACCAGCATTCCCGGCGTTTTTGCGGCGGGCGACGTACAGGATCACATCTACCGGCAGGCGGTAACCAGCGCGGGAACTGGCTGCATGGCTGCGCTGGATGCCGAAAAATACCTGGATGTTTTGACCTGAGGCGGCGAGCGGCAATCAGAAGCAGGACTTCCGCATAATCTGCCGGCTCACGCCTGCTTTGGAGTCTTCCGGGGCGCGATCGATATCTGAAGTTATCCATGGCGCCGAGGGAAATTGACCCGAGGGGAATTGCGCAGGACCGAGATGAGACGGCGGGAAAGAAAACCTGGCATCCATACCACTCCGTGGGCAGAAACTGCTGCCGAGGGCGATAAGCGGGAGGGAACCGCTGCATCCATCGGGGATAATGATGCTGCCCTGTTTCGTGACGCCATGCGCGATGTCGCGCCCCTCGCCTCAACCGATAAAGTCATCCTTTCGGCCAGCCATCCCCCACCCATACCCCTTCAGTTTCAACCCGCTCGCTCTACTGCCCATGACGCGCTATCGGACGATATCCGCCCGATGGAACCAGGTGATGAATGGGCTTTTTTGCGCCCCGGCGTCTCGCGCCAGACTTTGCGCCGGCTGCGGCGAGGCTATTGGAAAATAGAGGCACAACTTGATCTGCACGGGCTTACGCGGGAGGAAGCAAGGCTCGCGCTGGCGGCGTTCATGGATGCGAGCGGCGAAAGCGACAAGCGCTGCCTGCGAGTGATACACGGCAAGGGGTTCGGATCGCAGAATCGGGAGCCCGTCCTGAAAACCCGGATTGGCGGCTGGCTCTCGCAACGGGAGGATGTGCTGGCTTTCTGCCAGGCAAGTCCGGCGGAGGGCGGCAGCGGCGCTGTGCTCGTGCTGCTCAGAACATCCTCGGGCAGTCAGTCAATAACCCAATGAAATATGAAGGATATCCAGGGACGCTGCTTAAAGCGACTTGCTTAAAGGGTGGGCTTGTTCTCGTGCATGTAAGTCTTCTCATGCACTTCCTGGCAGCGTACACAACGTTGCGCAGTGGGATAAGCCATGAGTCGCTCGAACCCTATTTCGCCCCCACAGTCGATACAATCGCCGTAATCCAGCTCCGCCAGGCGTTTTAGCGCCGCTTCCACCTCGCGCATCTCGTTCACCTGGCGATCCACGAGGTTGGCATCCACGTCCACCAGCATATCCGCTACCGAAGCATCACCCGGATCAGGGACACTGCCCGCCAGATCGGCATAGTGCTGGTTGTCCGAACTCTCCAGTTCATCCCGGACCTCTTCCCGCAGTTGCAGATAGCGCTGTTGCAGAACTTCCTTCAACTGCGCCAATTGCTCTTCAGTAAATTGTGCCATGATAAATTCCTTTATGATCGAGATTGCCGGCTGACAAACCCTCTGGGAAGAGGAAAGCAAATGCCCCAGTCAAGCGAATCCACAGTGCAGATGTTTGCACCCGAGGCAGGGGAAACCAGTCATCCAGGTTTGAACGAAAGAGCAAACCCCGCCCCTCACGTCTTTCCCACAATCGGAAAACCACGATTTTCCATCAAATTTCCAGGCTGGAAATTCAAAATTCAGAGACCGTTCGCCCTTTTCAAATCCTCGATCACCTCAACAGGATTGCGTGAAGGGCTTGCGGATAAATAGATTTTTGCGATCCTGCCCTGCGGATCGATCAGAAAAGTATTTCAGTGTAGCGGATGGCTCTGTATTTGCCACATGATTCAAAAAAACCAAGCCAGCGCCATGAGCGCCGTAATTATTTTCCCTGTTTTCATAAGTATCTCCAATTTTTTAGAGCCTGGAGCAAAGCGAAATCTGGCGAAAGCATCTCAGTTTCCGCACCACCGCAATAAGGGCAATGTTACGTGCAATAGATAGATTGATTATAGAAGGGTAAGCAGCACCGCGCTCATCCCTTTGCATTGTACTTGCCTCTTCTTCCTGCAGGTCTTGAGCATTATCCCAATTAACATGAACTTTTCCCTATCGTTTACCCTTGAGTCCTGAATTCTTCGCCTCCCGTTCACCCTGAGCGCTTCGTCTCCTGTTCGCCCTGAAACTGTCGAAGGGGGCGAACGGTTCAGGACAAGCCGTCAAAGGGGACGAACACTGCTCAGGACATGCTTGTCGAAGGTCGAATGGATGCATAGTAGGGCTTTCGAAGGAATCGAACTGTGCCCCGGACAACACAACTTCTATTCGAAAAGCAAAATAAACGTATAGTGAGTAGAGCAAAGCGCAGCCTGCTGATGAAAGTATGACTTGACTTGTTCAATGGCTTGAGAGCTTCTCCGAAGCTCACCCTTCAGCCCGCATTCAATTTTCTTGCGGGCAACGCCCACATCCGCAACAGCACCGCTGCTACCGCCGCCAGACCTCCCGCGAAAAAGAACGCCGTGGCCGCACTCTGAAGCTGCCAGAGCGATCCGAACAGCAGTCCCGCGGGAATTGCCGCGAGTCCCACCATCAGGTGATACCAGCCAAAAGCAGTCCCCCGTTCCCGCGGCAGCGCATAATCGCTGATAATGGCGCGCTCCGCTCCCTCGCTCATACCGGCGCATAAACCGTAAAAAATGCTTACCGCCCATAATCCGCTACTCCCCGCTACCTGACCCAGCATCAGGAACGAAAGTGAAAACGTGGACCAGCCTATCAGCATCAACGTCCCCCGCCCCAGACTGTCCGCCAGTTGGCCACCCCAGATGGAGGTTGCGGCTTTGCAGAGACTCAGCGCCGACCACAGCAGCAGTAATTCAACGGTTCCAACCCCTAACTCATGTCCCAGCAGCAGGATGAAGGTTTCCGAGGCGCGGGCAAACGTAAACAGCATCAGCACCAGAAGATAGCGCCGCATGGGGAGGGATAAGAGCGACCAGCGCAAGGGTGGAAGCTCGGCAGGAGAAGCTGCACGATGACTGGCCGCATCCTCCTCTTCTTTCTTATTTTCCTTATCCTCCTTCACCCCGACTCCGAGCAGCAGCACGGCGATGAAGCCTGGTACCGCGGACCAGAGGATCACTTCCGTGAGGCTCAAGCCGGACCATGTCAGCACTGCCGCCGCGGCCAGGCTGCCTGCAACGGCACCGCCGTTGTCCATCGCGCGATGGTACCCGAAGGCGTAGCCGTGCATTCCCGGAGGCGTCGCATCCGCAACCAGCGCATCACGTGGCGCGCTGCGCAAACCCTTGCCTACCCGGTCGATGCTGCGCAATACCAGAATCAAGGGCCAGGAGCCCGCCAGCCCGAGCATTGGACGGGTAATGTTCGAAAGCGCATATCCTGCGACCGCAAGCCCCTTGCGCCGACCGCTCATGATATCCGAGTGCCGTCCCGCCCACAGCTTGAGCAGGCTCGCCACCGCATCCGCAACACCCTCGATCAATCCGAGCACTATCGGTCCCGCTGCCAGTACCGTCGCCAGCAGGATCGGAATGAGCGGAATGACGATATCAGAAGCAAAATCATTGAAGAAACTCACCAGGCCGAGAACGATCACGGCGCGGGGCAGTTTTTTCTGGGGGGCAGGTAGCTGGGGCAGCGCTATCTGATCGGGTTTTTCCATACCCGAATATTAGCGTAAAATGCTCGGTTACCGCCCTGGTAGCTCAGTGGATAGAGCGACCCCCTCCTAAGGGGTAGGTCACACGTTCGATTCGTGTTCAGGGCGCCAGTGTTTATAGGGGTTACAGCGTTTAAGCGGTTTTCGTGCCCTTATCGTATTTCTAAAATGTAACCATTTTGTAACCGCTAGATTCAGGCCGAGCCCTATAAGACTCTTAGTCTAGCGCTTTAAGTTCTCCCCTTCCCCGGCAGCAATCGGTGGCGCAAGAAAAAAACCCAGCAGGAACAAAACAAAGACAGAGGGATTAGAACCAAACCTGGAATGACATGAGGGGTTCTTAATCTGGGGATGGATACGAGCACCCCTACTGGAAAATTGATGTTGACCGTATTGGGAGGTATCGCCCAGTTTGAGAGGGAAATGATGCTCGAGCGGCAGAGGGAAGGTGTGGCCAGGGCCAAGGCAGCAGGTAAATACAACGGAAGAAAACCAACCCCCGACGCAATCAGGTAGGAGGTAATCCGCCTTGCAGGAGAGAGGATGACGAAGCTGCTATTGCTGTTCAACTGAACAGTTGGGAAGCCATCATATACCGGATCTTCGCAGCAGCGCCTAAGGAAAACCACCAAGTACCGATTGCCTCAATCTAATGTGTTCTTCGAAATTCAAGGACTCTGTAACTGGATTTGGAAGGTGAGAACGCCTTGAAAAAGGCAGAGATTTTTCATGATGGCGTGTGGGTTATAAAAAAGCTGCGAGCCGCCATTCCAGAAGATCCATTCGAAGTCCTGGTCAACGGCAGGTCCATGGGGATGGCAAAGCTTCTATCCTTTGCGAAATGCGTATCCAATACAAGTCGTTTCCCCCAGGTTCTCGTCATCTACTCTTCCGGTTATTTGCGGCTCAAGGCCGGAGCTGATCCTGCACCGCCGCTGACGTTCGGTCAGAGCCTGATCCTCGGCCCGGCAATCTCCGGCACATCGACTTCATGTCCAAAAAAGACCCTATTCTTTCATCCCCAACTGGAGCGCGTTGCCATTGATACTTCCCAACTCAATCAGAATGGCACAGGCAGGTTGCTGATCAGGATTACGGCGTCCCGCACAAATCGTTCACTCAAAAGCGGCAAGACCAATCAGATCATGGCGCTCACCTGGCTATTGACCCTGGAAGAGCCGCATGACCTGGCTACCATACTCCATGTGACGGGTACGTTTGAATTCACACAGGACGTGATACCGGATCCCATGCAGACAAGAACGTTCGAGTCAGTGCGGCTCCTCCAGATTTCCACCATGTTTATTGACAATGTCCGGCATGATGTAGACGCGCTTCGTCTGCACGTAGAAAACGATGTCGTAACATTATCCTACGATTCCTCATTGGCGAATCTGCTGCTGCCAGTCATGCCTCGCTCACTGAATCCCGCAATGCCGGTGTTCGATTCCATACATTCAGATGATGCCGGGCGGCCCAATGGGGATACACCGAGCTACAGGGTCAGGATAAATTCAATCACAGGCCCGACAACAGGTCCCATTATGGTTCGGGCATTTTTCAACAGCAGCCGAAACCTGCGTCATGACAACATGGGAATATGGGCCTTTCAGCGAGCACCAGCATCGATCAAAAAGGGCGCAGCCGGAAGCATCGACTACACCGTTACCGCAAGTGTAAACGCTCATTCCCTGGAAGCAGTTTGAAGCCAGATCGCATGCGAACAGGACGACTTATGCCTACCGTTTATAAATATCCGATAATCCGTAATCCAGATGAATTTACGAAGAGTATCTCTGGAGGAAAGCAGATGACAAAGGTTTACGAGCAAGTCCGCAAGATGGGGCTTTAGTTTTACAGGTGGCATTGCGTCGTTAGCGGGAAGTTACATCCGACCTGGGGACTTGAGCATATTTGAGAAGTTTCAGTGTTGGAAAAAGGGAGTGGAAATCCGTGATTAATCCAACCACCATGGGAACCGTCCTCGATCAGCCTTCGAACAGCCATCATGGAATAGCCGATGCTGAACATATGATGCAGCTATCTCAAATTGACGCCACGAATCGCTCGTACCGTTGTGCAAGCCGGTCCCGATCCGGCCGGTCTTTGCTGCGCACGGGCAGATGAAGCATCCCACCGTCCAGTCGTTTCAGGGCTTCG
>NZ_QAOK01000028.1 GCF_003050865.1 Nitrosospira multiformis
GCCCTTGAGACTGGCTGCCTTTTGAGCCTCGGCATAAAGCTGCTTATCAGCCAGCCGCAGATCTTTGTCATACTGTGTGTAATGCCATGCCAGTCCCACCTTGATCTGCTTAAGGTTGACGTCCTGTCCATCCAACAGCACTTTTCCCAAAACACGCTGATAGCGGTCTTGCTTGTGCCACTCCACTGCAACGGTTCTGCCAAATACCAGCGTGGCCAGGTTCTGCCGGGATACGGTGCCAAAGGGCTGCTTGCGCTCGGGCGCATCGATGCCTATAAGTCTTACCTTGTGCTGTTGTTTTGATCTGTCAAGGAGGGTCAGGGTATCGCCATCCGCGATCTTGACGACTTTGCCCCTCAGGATTTCTGCCTGGGCCAGGCAGGCGCATAAGGTATAGACAGCCAAGCCGATTATTAATCGGCTCGATCGGGTATAGGGGATCATGGCTCCGGCTTTCCGAACTTAATTTTCACAGTTTGACGGGTGGTTAGAACCCTGAGTGGACTGATATGTAATATGAAAATAGATCATATGCGTCTAACATAACGGTGATAAGCTGGGCGGATATGATCACAGACCGAAGCGGCCTGTGAGCTCGGTAAAGGCCGCGGTCAGCAGGTCAATGTAATGGTTCACCTGCTCCTCGCTCCACTGGCGACATAAGTTGATAAATTGTAGTTGTCACGACCTCATCTGGCAGTAAGAAGAACAATAACTACGCCAAATATAACTCCACTTCAGAATCAGTACTGGTCTAAAGTGAAAAACTTCGCCTTCTTTTATCTGCCAGGTAAAGCGTTTTTCTTACCCGGCAGGCAAATTAATTTCTATGCCTCACTTCCTGAACCTACCTCAACCGAAACCTCCTGTTTTTTTGTTCATGAGTGCCAGGAGCAGGAAACTGGGTTACGCGATCTTCAGGGCATCTCACGTTCCCGTTTTTCTGCGTTTTTTGGTCATTTATTCCCCCGTTTCGTAATTTTGCGTCGCATAAGGAGCTATGGGGAGGAAAGAGGGGGAAAGAAGCAGGAGAAAAGGAAGGGAAGAAAGGAGAAAAGAAAGGAAGGAAGGAACAAGGAAAGAACAGCAGCAGGAGGTAACAGCTCGCAAAAAGGACTTGTAAAAACGGCTCAAACCTACTCCTTGTCTAGGTTTGCGGCTGCTTTGTGTTTTGGTTTTATAGCTTCGTTTCATTGAGGTCTGGCGGTATGTCGATCCGGTTTTCCTCCAGTCTCATCCGATAGCTCGTCCTCTGGTGGATGATCTGTTCCAGGAGGATGATATCGAGCTGGGTCCTGCTTGCAAAGCCATCATGCTGCAAAAGCACGAGTTCTCCCCCTGGAACTCCATTGCCACTTTCAGGAGGCTCCCCTGGATGAGATGCTTACTATTTACGTCTATCTCACGCCCAACTTTATGAATCCCGACAGATTAGGGAATTCTGTGTCCAAAATCAAAACTCTCCTGGGTAAAGCCGCCGAACGATCCTTCAATGCTCTCTGGGCCGCCCTCGGCTGCATCATTGAAACCCTCCGGCCCCCGGAGTGCCGCAACTACTTCGCCAATTCCGGTATGTATCCAATTAAACGAGAAACACTCGAGCGGCAACGACCTTTTCGCCCGTGTAAACCGCTACTTTTTGGCTTCTGGATGGGTGATCTGGACATCAGGCGCACCTAAGACCATAATGATCATATTGGTTATTACTATAAGAGGTTGATGAATGATCACTGAAGTCAATGCCGTGAACTTCCGGCAGAATCTGGGGGAAATGCTCAATCAGGTCCAATACCGCAATGACAGCATCGTCATCAGCAAGGATGGCAAACCGGTGGCGGCTCTGGTGGATGCGGAACTGTTCGCTCGTATCCGCCGCATGTATGACCGCTTCGATGAGCTCAGCAATCGTCTGGCTGAAAGATACAGGAATGTGCCCGAGGAAGAAGGTTTGACCGAGATCGATACTCTGGTTGCAGAAGAACGAAAGCGTCGCTGATGCCGGCATTGCGCGTCGTGCTGGATACCAATGTGCTGGTATCGGGCCTCGCATATCCGGGCAGCATACCGGGCCATATCGTAGGGGCCTGGCGACATGGAGGCCTGGATGTTGTGCTGTCTCACTACATCCTGGATGAAGTGGCTCGCATTCTTCCACGGCTGTCCAGGGCAAAGTTGAGTCCGGCGGAAATCAGGGATCTGATTGACAGCTTCATGTTTCTGGCAGATGTGGTCGAGCCTGGCAATGAGCAAGACCTCAACCTACGTGATCCCGCCGACCAGCCGGTGCTGGCTACTCTAAAAACCGCCCAGGCACGCTACCTCATTACGGGTGACAAGGATCTGCTGGCCCTGGCTGAGCAGTATCCTATTGTTTCGCCGGCCGACTTCTGGGCGCGCCACGGCAGTTGACCGCCAGCCTGAAAACTATTTTGTCCTGCCCTTTTGGCGAAAATCACAACGCGACTGACGCTCCCCGGAGGATCTACAGTATTTAACTGGATGCTTGTGAGACTGAGAGTTCTTCATCACGCTTTTTGTCTAAAATACCGAAGAAATCCTGGAAGACAATCAGGGGCTTAATCACGCCCCTCACCTGACCCACGTCCACTGGCCCGAAGTAGCGGCCATCGAAGGATGACCAGCTCACGTCCGACATGAGCAGCAATTCGGACTCCTTCAGCGTGTAATCGGAAAACGTATAGCGGGGCAGAACCCTGCCTGCGTTGTCCGCTTCCCGGGGCACGGGCGAAGGGGAGAAGGTCCTCTACCAATCGCACCGTATAAGCGTGAATGCCAGCCATCTACAAGCGCCCGCTTGCTCAGGAAAACCTGATTGAGATTTGGGAATATATTGCCGATGACAGCATCGATCGTGCTGATGCCTTCATCGATATCGTTGATGGTAAGCTGAGAACGCTTGCAGTCCAACCCATGATGGGACGTGCCCGTGATAACTGATGACTGGGCTTCGTAGCTTTCCTGTCAGCCGTTACATACTGTTTTACGAACTGGTTACGGATGGCATTGCTTTAGTGCCCGTATTGCATAATGCCCGCGACATTCCCTCTCAATTCGAAAGCGAGTGATACAGCAGGAGAGCTTGTAACCTCTTGTTCCCCTCGCATTGGACTCCCATATCGTTTTTTTATTGGCTTCTCTGCGCCTACATGATAGGAATCGCGATAGACTTTCTGTTTATCCCATCCCATCATGGCTTCCGCTAATATCTATTACGACAATACGTCGCTTGAACGTTTGTTGGAGAAATCCAGGCAGGACTTCCCCATTGCAGGGGTGGCAATTAAACTGGAGCGAGATTCTTCAGAAACACGAGCCGACAGTGCTCATGAAGTTATCCGGATTGTTCTTGATCCACAACAACTTGCTTCATTGCTCGGGATAGCAAAGGTTGGGTGCGCGAGTGGCATTGCCGAAGTTGAGAGAAAACCTGCCGAACTGATAACTGAAGACTTATATGAATGGATAAGGCGATTTTTAAAAAGGCTCGCCGAGGATTTCATAAAGGACCCCCTTCGCGTTCGTTACGGAAAAGGCATTCGCGGCATTCACCTTGCTATTACCTCCGGTAACGATACAGAGCTGAAATGTGGATTTCATCTGGTTTACTCTGACAACAACAAGAGATTCAGTTATGACAGGCTGTCGGCTTGCCTGGACATCTTTCCCATCATCATTCGGCCCATCATCAGGTCTCTCGCAGAAACTGCAAAGGTAAGGGCAGTAACAATTCAGGGCTGTCCTGGGTTCGACAACCCGGCAAGCTGGCTATTTTCGATAGAAACCGGGGAGAATCTTTATAGTTTTCCTGAGATATTTCTGGAGAACGTTATTGATTCTGACACGGCCAGGAAAACCGTCAGCGACTGGACCAGACGCTCCAATGAAATAAAGAAAACCCCCTTAAGAACCATGAGAGCTTTCGATAGGAACTGACCTTTTCCTTGCAATAAGTGCAGCAACATAAAAAACGGAGACTCAAACCATGAATAAAAATGAACTCATCCAGGCAGTCGCCGCAAAAACCGGGTCGAGCAAGGCAGAGGCTGAACGCTGCGTTCGCGCCCTGCTTGAGACAATCTCGGAAACGCTACAAAAAGGGGAGCCTATAACACTCCCTGGTTTTGGCACTTTTGAAGTGCGCGCCCGGGGCGAGCGCACAGGGCGTAATCCTCAAACCGGGGAAGAATTGAAGATAGCCGCATCGAAGGTTGCCGCATTCAAGCCGGGGGCAACGCTAAAGGCCGCCGTGAACGGCAGCGGTAAATAAAAACCGGCAAAGCAGCTGATAGGATATTTCACGCGCGCGAAAAACCTATCGCATTCAAACGCGCTCAAAATTTCCTTCCAACCAGAGCGCCATTACTTCGTCGACAAGTTCGTCCGGATCCCAGCGTGACCAATCCACATTAGCCATATTTTCAAGCAAGATACCGTCTTTCCTTGGATCATCTGGTGAGGGTACCACTCTGGCCGTGATACCGGATTGATGCACGGCGACTCGGGAAATCATTTCAAGCGTCCAGAGTGAACGCCAGTTCTCGTTATCCCAGTTCATGATGTTTGCTCGATCCTTGGCCAGGAACGCGGGAGCGTTCCCGGCATTATCAACAGATGTACAGTCGGCTAAACAATAGCAAGTCACAGATTGCTATTTCAGGCATTTACTTCACGCAAATGCCGCTACAGTCAGCCCCGCCCCTTGCCGGGTCGCAATCGTCCGACGGATCATCCACACACTTCTTGCCTTCAGGGCATCGAATCCCTGCGATTCCCCCGCACGCTTGCTGCTCAGTCTTGCATTCACCCTCGTGGTCGATTGATACTCCTGCAGCTGCCGCTGTACAGGCGTTCCCGTACGTTTTTCCGTCGCAGCCGCAAACAGGCCGGAATTCGCGCGTGCAATTTCTTGGTTTTGTCTTGCAGGTGCCTTGCGCGTCCGCGATCTTGCATTGACCGACCCCAAAATCACAGTACTGTTTTTCATCGGGACAACGTTTTCCAGCAATGCCGCCACAAACGTTCCTCTCCCCTGTCCCGGAACCAACAGGTTTACACTGGTCTGTAAGCTCAACATTCAGGAAGGTACCTGTCCGTGGACGAATCTCGCGCAACTTGTGTACAAACTCCCTGAACTGGTTAGGTTTCGCGCTGAACCCTTCTTCCGCGCAGGCACTGATGCCACCTTCACGTGGTATAGGGCCTCCGATTCTTGGGCTGTAGACGATGAAAGTATCGACAGCCTCTGAGGAAATGGCCTTGCCGACCTCCCGGCGAACTCTCACCAGGGCGGAATTATCCAGCGCCCCTCCGGTGCTGCCGAGGTTAATGTTTACAGCACGGTTTGCCGGGTCACCGTTCGTTTCGCCAGCTTCACGTTGCTGGGCAATAACAGCGGTGGAGCCCAGCAGTACTGCTCCCAATAGAAAAGCATGAGTTAATTTCTTCATTTTTTCCTCTCACCAATAGTTAAGTTAACAAGATCACGTAACCGACCCTTTCTTCCCTCCTGGTGGAGTTACTCCTGGAGCAGGCGACCACAGCTCTTTTTCAACACCCGGCAATTAGCATCCCCCTTGAGTGGAAGTGCCTATTCTCATGCCGATGATTCTTTTCATGCTCGCCTGTATTTCCTTGCCGATCGGGAAAATTCTGCCATTTACCATTTTTCCGTCAGGGGTAAGGAAACACTATTAAAAATAGATCACACTTTCCAAAAAACAAGGGGGAATAACGCACGGAGATGCTAAAGCTGACCGGCTAAAGCCGGTGGTTTAAACCTGGGGATGGAAAATTAATCATGTTTGGACGCCGCTTTCGAACCAGCGGGAAGGACGACTTGGAAAACGGGTGCGGTAGCGTACATATAAAGGATTGTATCGAGCGTAGGTTATCGCGAGACCACATCAATGCTTTCTGACGATTTAGGAGGAGAGAATTATGGGCTGCCAACGGATTACGATAATTTGGATGGGGATTCTGCTGCTCGCCAGCAGCGCGGGAAGCGTGACAGCGGGACAGACGAAAAAGGTTGTTGAGATAGCGGCGCTGGATAGCCCAAGCGGTCCACCTCCTTGCGGCCAGGATGGCGTATGCAATGCGGTGGCATGCGCGCAAGACCCTGACTGCCCAAAGAAACTGCCAGGCAAATCCAGTTCCACGAGTCCGACACCCGACCGCGGTGTTCAGCATTTGTTAAATAAGCCGGTTCCCACTTCTACATCCGGCAAGACGCCGACAAACAAGACTTTGGCTAAGGCAGCCTCGGCGAATGGCGCGATCTATGGCGTGACGATCGGTGAGGATTCTGACGATCCATGTTATATGGAAATCAAATATCGGGACGTGGCAACCCGGGAAGCCCAATCATCGTTAAAGTTTTCGGAATGCGCGGGGCATAAAGTCGGGGATCAGCTCACCCCCTCGCTCCCGAGTGGCGCCTTCGTGACTGGCGTCCAGATTTGCATGAACTCGGCCAGGAACAAAATGAAAGGTATAGCGTTGATTGGCAACTATGATGCCTGCATTCTTGGCGCGGAGACCGTTACTGTAGCCGTGCCTCCTTGCACGCAAGGTTCTTCTGGTGGCAGTGAGTTCAATATTTGTGATCCGGACGCTCCTGCCTTCAAAACCGTCTCCTGTGACCGGTCTTTGACCTCCTTCGTCAAACGCCCGCATTGCCCGGGTTCCAAACGTGAGCCGCCGGATGAAGACTGGGAGAAGGAGATATCGTGTCCTGCTGGGATGCTGGCAACCGGCATGACGCTCAGAACCATCGACGGCAGCGGCGATCGCAAGATGATAGACGGCGTAGCCCTGGTATGTGACACCCTGGTTCCGGCCCGTTGAAGGCCCCAATCAAAATCCACTTTGACCGCTTGAATTCCATCACCTAAATTGAAGCAATTAACCCTTCGTCGGAGGGTTATAACTTCGAGTCAGGAGAACGCTTTTGCTCCCTACCGAACTCGTGAAACTTACGGCCTTGATGCAACGCACCAGTGGCAGCCCAGAAGTCAGGATTGGACTCATCGATGGCCCCGTTCTCACCCGGCACCCCGATCTGGCGGGAGGGCAACTCAACGAGATTGCGGGGCCTAATAGAAACCGATGGGGCTTACTTGAGGATGGAAGACACTGAGAGTTCTTCATCACATTTTTAAAAATGGGAACTCAAAAAGTGACCAAGGGCTTAATCACACCCCTCACCTGTCCCACGTCCACCAGCCCGAAGTAACGGCTATCGAAGGATGCCCAGCTTACATCCGACATGAGCAGCAATTCGAACTCCTTCAAAGTGTAATCATAAAACGTATAGCGGGGCAGAACCTACCTGCACTGTCACGGGGTTGAGCAGTTATCAACAGACCTATCTACGCCAATTGGGGAAAACTGAATTAGAGGGAATTCCCCTGACTAGTGCTCCTGTGTTTGGATGTGATATGTAACGAACGCAGGCCTTTCATTGCCAAAAATGCCGTACCGAAAATGCTCCCAATAACGCTTAACATCTGGTCCACTGATCAACAAGCTATTTGGTCCCCTGATCAACAGCTGAGTTCGCTTTGCGTCTGCCGACCTGGAGCATAATGCGCATCATCTTTGCCCATAACCATCTCTCGGGAATGAATCCAACCTCGGCTGACCACTGGTGCAGCTGTCTCCAGTCCAATCAGGGGCTAGTCCATTTTCCTGCTTGAATTGTTTCTCCTTGCATTCCCTTGAATCTCCACTATTTTTTAATCATGAGGCATCAGGTTAAGCTGGAACTGACAGGAGACGGGGACTATGCAAACTCGACACATATACCTAAAAATCGAGGAAATACCCAATTACAGTCCCGTTGCACCGGACGATGCGGAGCATCACAAGCACCGTCTCGACTGCATGAGGAACATGGGGCATGAGGATGCCACTATTCCCCAGGCAGAAGTGGATCGGCGCACGCTCAACGCCCTGGTCTACCGGGAATACCTGGATGGAGCCTATACCATCCTCAAGAACGATCCCCTCATTGCGCTTTAAAGCTCGAATCGTGTCTTTACCTCTTTCTGGCACGCGGACCAGGATCGAATTCCACGCCGATCCGGTATTTCTCGACGAAGCCTGGCCACTCTACATGTTCGGGCAGATCGATGTCGTCGACCACCTTGACCTTGCCCTGTGCCCGCTCGAACAATGCGATGCTGGTAGAGGGAAAATTGTTGCGCGACGGATAAAGTACTCCGTCGAACAGCGGCACGTGATCGGCATCCAACATCGCATGCAGCCGAGCGGAAACCCGCTGCGTGTGCGTGTAGTCACGGCTGGCCAATTGCTCTAAGGTCAAACCAAAGTAGCCTGCCATGACGCCTGCGGCTGTGAGGTCCGCCAATTGCAGAGCGTCCACTACACCGACCGCGCGTACCAGCCGGCTCTGGACTTCAATCAACGTAATCGAGCGTTTGGTGTCCTGGCCCCACTGGTGTTTGTGAAATACCGACTCCATCAATGCCGTGGGCAGATCGCGGCCAAGGTAGAGCACACCATAGTTCTTGGCCGGGTCGTCATAGCGGTTCGTGCCATCGCGGCCGTAGTACAGCGGCGTACCACGGTAGGCAACTCGGCTCACATGCTGAAGTAACTCACGTGAGTCGATGCGCAGCGTGGGAAGCTCGATGCCCATGCCACCCTTCCGTCAATGCACGCCAAGCACATTGAAGACCGCTTTTGCCACTGCATCGACCGAATCGGCAGTCACCACCTCCACCGGCGAACGCCCGGCCAATCCTTCGAGCGGTTCGGACAGGGCGCGGTACAGCGTCCAGGCATCAACCTCGAGCGCAGCCTGTAGCACGGTCTGGGTCAGTTGCTGTTTCACCGGATCGAGCTGCCAGTCGGGCAGCCTCTGGCCGCGCGGCCCCACGTTCAGCGCCAACAACCGGCGCGCTTCGATGTCCTTGTAGATCTGCTGGCGCGACTTGTTCGCCAGCCGGGCAAAGTCAGGTAGCGGCAGGTTATGCGACTGCTCAAAAGCCTCCAACAACAGGGCACGACCCCGCTGGATGTCGGTCTGGGTCGGTACCCAGCTGATGTCGGCACGCAACGCTGCAGCCTTCCTGGCCAAGGTCTGCTCCACCGTCTCCACTTCGATTTCCATGGACGATGGGAGTTCGATCGACTCAAGGCGTTCCTGCATGAACGCTTCCAGTTCGGCTGCAAAGGCCTGAGCATTCCGAATCTCGACGGTATTGGAGAAACGGCGTACTTCATCCAAAGTCACCCTTGGCAGGTGGTTAGCAATGAATTCCAAGGTCTTGGGCATGGATAGCTCCCGTTAACAGATGGAGACAATCTAGTCTCCTTTGTCTCTTTTGTCAATTATGACAACGCACACCGTCAAATGGGAACGGACCAGCATCCGATTGGTTCTGGTCGCGCTGCTCGGCTTGCCTTACAGGTGTAGCGACCTGCAATTAACAGTGGCCCGATCTCTTATCTTATAGATGCCGCAATCTTAATCAGGGCAGATAACTCTCTCTGAAACAGAAGCTTAAGCAGTTATCAACAGACGTATCCCCGCTAATCTTGGAAAACTCGATTAGCCCGGGATAGTCTGACAGGACGCGAGCCACATCAGGAGCAAGTCGTAACACGAAGCGGCTGAACATAATTGTCGCCGTATGCCCAGCATTCCAGGAGTGGTAGGGATACTGCTCTGGTTCACGTGGCTTGCCAGTGGCCGCCAGTTCTTGATGAGATGGCCCATTGCATGACCTCAAACTGCTTCTCTACAGAATGGCACCCATTGCAGGATCAGAATGTCACTACTGGCCGGATCACTCCCCTCACCTGCCCCGCATCCACCGGCCCAAAATAGCGGCCGTCGAATGACGTCCCGCTCACATCCGACATGAGCAGTAATTCCGATTTGCCAAGCCGGTAGTGATTAAACGAATAGCGCGGCATTATCCTTCCTGCCTTGTCGGTTTCAAGCGGCTTGCTTAAGGGCAACAGGCTGCCATTGATTCTCAGGCCCTCATCCGTCGAAACAATCCTGTCATTCTCCGTCGCCAGAACCCGTTTCATCATGTATCCGTAACCGCCCGGACAGAAGCCGGCGCCGATGTATCCGCGCTCACGCGCCTCATCGAACAGCGCTGTCTGTGGCGGACAGAAAATCACATATTCACCCTTCCCCACGGGTGCGTCTGTCAACCGGTAAATTCCGACTGGAATACTCTTCGTCGTATTGACCCGCAGGCCGGCGGCAAAGCAAACCAGGCACACAACCAGGAAACCGAGTACCCCTCCGATGAATGTGCGGCTAATCCAGAGCACCATGAGGTGTTATTCAAACCAGATCTGATAGCCGATCGCTTGTCGTGGGTGCCGGCACTTCCGCCCTCTTCTGGAAGATGGCATCCTGGAAATAGAGCGGCTGGCGCCCATAGATCGCGGGAAATCCCGCAACATAAATGATCATGTCGCCCGCGCGCTCGATCACATCATTCCCGTCTTTCACCCCCTTGACGGGTCCTGGCATGCGCAGGCACTCATCCACGGTCAACAGGGAGCGTTGCACCTCCTGCAGGGTGCGCGAGGTGTGTTTATCCCCCTTTGTCACCTGCTCTTTGACGATGGTGGTTTGCCCGGTGAGCTTGGAAAGGTGTTCCGCTGTCTCCACCCGGTTGGGGGGGAAGGCGTTCTGGATGTGGCAGTTGGAGGTGATGGACTCATCCTGCCCATAGCCGGTCCTCGACGACTTGAGCTGGTTGATGTCCTGGCAGATGAGATAACACTTGATGCCGTAGCCCGCGAGGAAAGCCAGGGATTCCTGCAGGATTTCGAGCCGTCCTAAGCTCGGAAATTCATCCAGCATCATCAGCAATCTATGTTTGTACACGGGCTTCGGCCTTCCTCCCTCGAATTCGATGCGGTCCGCAAGCAGGCGCACGATCATGTTGAGCAGGATGCGGATCAAGGGTCGCAGCCTTGCCTTGTCCGTGGGGCGCGTGACAATAAAGAGACTGACCGGATCATCGTGGTGCATGAGGTCGCGTATCCGGAAATGGGAGTCGCTGACGTTCCCGCGCACCACAGGATCGCGGTAGAGCGAAAGATAGGATTTGGCGGTAGACAGGACCGAGCCTGCCTCCTCCTCTGGCCGATCCATCATGTCACGCCCACTTGCATTCACGATCCGGTAGTTCGCCCCAGCAGAAGACGGTGTGGTAAACATTTCCATCCACAATTCTGAAATGTCGCGATTCGGATCGGAGAGCAGGGAATCGATGTCCGACAAAGATGGCGTTGTCCCGCCGCCACTTTGGGCCTGGTAGAGCGCGTGCAGGATAAGCCCCACCAGCAGCGCCTGGGCGGACTTCTGCCAATGGCTCTCCAATCCTTTTCCATCCGGATCGACGATCAGAGTGGCAAGGTTCTGCACGTCGCCCACCTCGAATTCGGAACCCACCCGGATTTCCTCCAGCGGATTCCAGTGGGCGCTACCATTTATCGAGGCAGGCTCGAAACGCAACACCCGGTTGCCCGCATATTGCTTCCTCCATCCGGCAGTCAGCTCCCACAGCTCGCCCTTCAGATCCGTGATGACGGCACTCTCGCCCCAGGACAGAAGGGTCGGCACGATAAGGCCCACACCCTTGCCTGAGCGCGTGGGCGCATAGCAGAGCACATGCTCAGGCCCCTCATGCCGCAGGTAGTACTGCCGCCCCCTTTTGTCGATCCAGGCGCCCACATAGACGCCAGTGGAACGCGATGAAGCATCACCCTGCCCTTTCAGCATCTCAAGAAATGAGCGGTTGCGAGGCAAGAGCCCTGCGGCAACGATGTCCTTTTTCTCGGCCCAGCGCGCGGAGCCATGCAGCCAGGAGTTCTTTCCGCTGTCAGTGAGATGCCGCTTCAAGGCCAGAAGCAGGATCAGCCCCAGGGATGCGCTCATCAAAGCCACGCTTCCCGCCATGGAAAACTCGTTCCCATAACGGTCCGGCCACAGCTTTGCCCACTCCAGGATTTTCCAGGGAGGGTAGAGAAAGTTCTGATGGGCACCCAGGGCAGCGTGATACTGGAATGCGTGCGCGAAGTACTGCGTGGCCGCACCCAGGCTCAATGCCAGCACCAGGAGAAAGAGTGCCGCCATCAGGAAGGGGCGGTTTGCGGTGTCTGCCCGGATTTGCGGGCCGCTGCCATTGTTGCCTCCCGGTTTCATCGCCGCATTCCTTTCGTCTCCAGCTCCCCGAGCCCCTGAATCCTCCTGATCGAGGCATTCCCGTTGTCGAGGGCGATGGCCTCACCCCGCTTGCACCCCGACATGCGCGCAATCACATCCGCCCCCACCGGGATCACGGCTATTTCCTCCGTGCTCATTTGTGCCAACAGCAGGAACTGCCCGTCCACCCGGCGCCAGCCGGCGTAGCGCATGTTAAGGCTCGGTTTCATTTCCCCGAGGACATGGTTTGGGATATCGGGGATTTTCTGCCGCTTCATTTCCCGCTCCGCGATATAGCGGCGTGCCGCAGTCTCGCCGGCGCTGGGGACCGTGGGGGCGCTGCCGGATGCGCCGTATGCCTCAGATGCCTGGCACCGTACTTCCGCTGATCGTATCCCCGCTGCGCCTGCCTTTTCCGCCCTGCCCTGCTCTCCTTTCAACTCTGCCTGCCTCATCCCGTCGAACCGGATATCGAGCTTAAGCGCCTGAGCCGTGGAGAGGACGCGCTTCCTGAACGCCGCATCGCCTTCGATCTTGATGGATCGCCCGAAGCGCTTCACCGCCATGGCAAGCGCTATTTCCAGCCCGTCCTGGCGGATAGCCTCCGAGACTTCCAGGCGCTGCCCGCTGTCGCGGATGGCGGATTTGCCCTGCGCGCAGCCCTGGGTATAGATAAGCGTGCCCTGCCTGGTGACGCTGTCGATCTTCATCCCATCCATCCCGATTCCGCCGTGGCACGCAAAATCCTTTCTCCCCTGCGGCGCCCTGTCCTGCTCCACCTCTTCCCGCACGCCCAGCAGGGCATTGGCGCGGCTATTGGCCCGACTGAGGGCAGTCCGCTGCCGCTTTCTTAAGGTCGCCAGCGCCTGTGCGTCACCCATGGCCGCGCGCTCGGCAAGCCAGTCAAACCAGGACAGGACTCTCGCATGCGAGAATTTTTCCTCATGCGCTGCCCTCTGCCGGGCATGGATGGCTCCGATATCCTCGCGCAAGGCTAAGCCTGCCTGCCGGTAGAGCATGCGTTTCATGAGCCGGTCGCAATCGAGTTGTTTGATCAGTCCGCGCTTGATCCTCGCGCGGTCCTTCGCCTGCGACACGAGGGAATGCTTCTGCGCGCGCAGCTCCTGCCGCATTTGCGCCCGCGCGCTGCGCCTGCGCGCCTGTTCTGAGAGATAGCGCTGATAGAGCGCGTCCGTGCCGGAATCGCGCGCTATCGGCCGTGGCTGATACGCCCTGTCCACCTTCTCTACTTTCTGTACCTGGCCCTTCTGTCCCCGGTTCGCCTGCAGCCGCGCAGCAGTTGCATCAAACGGACCGAAGCGCTTTTCGAGCTGAGCCTTGGAGAGGTCACGCGCAATCGAGCTTGCCTTGACCATTCGACCTTCCTCGTCACGCACGACCAGCCCGTTGCCCCGCTCCTGCAATGCAAGCCCGTTTCTTCCGAGCGTATCATGCAGTTCCCCCCAGCTTTGCGCCTGGCGCAGCTCTTCCAGGCACTCGCGCCGGATCCAGCCAAGCAGGCTTTCCACTCCTGCCAGATATTCCACGTCCAGGGCGCGATTACGGGCTCCAGGAGCGATCGTTTGATGATTGGTATGCATGAGGCCATGGACGTGCTCCAGACGCTCGCAGACGGCCCCCAAAGCCTTGTAATCGCAATAGGGATTGTGGATGGCAAGTGTCTTTGGATGGATCTTGTTGATGCCCACATGAATGTGCAGGTTGTCGGTGTCGGTGTGCACGGCACTCACGCGCTGGTGCTCGCCGAAACCCAAGGCAACGCAGACTTCGTCCTCGATGCTGCGCAAGGTCTCCGTCGAAGGGGATTCCCCCGCGGGAAACGAGATCAGGAGGTGATAGGTCTTGTCGCTGCAGGCGCGCTGGTTTTGCAGCTGGGTGGCAAGCACTTCCAGCACGGCGTCCTGCGCCTCCTGCTGGTGGCAGTTGGTAACCCTGACTTCCCCGATCCTCACCGCCTTGTCCTTCGCGTGCGTGATGTAGGCCACAAGCTCCTTGAAACTGCTGCGCCTGGCGGACCGCATGGGAATGTGCTTGGCAAGCATCCCTCCCCTCCCCTATTCCTCTATCGAGTGAGGACTTTCTGCATGATGGCGCGTATCGCTTCCTGGTTGCGCTCGATCCTGGAGAGGAGCGTGCGCAACTCCTCTGCCCGAACGCCCCGCAACCGCTCGTCATTCGTGAGCCACAGCTTGAGCAATCCGCCCAGGCGCCCGAGATCACCGTTGACCCTGGCCAACTCCTCGATGCGCTGGTAGTCGAGCACGGTATGGACCTCAAAGCCTGCACCCACGCGCAGCAGGAAGGTAGACAGGCTCAAGCCTGCCGCTTTCGCGTTCTCCGCTATCTGCGCTTTTTCTTCGGGAAGGCAGTACACCTTGATCGGGGTACTGCCCTTGCGCGTGGGCTCCTGCTCCTGTTCCATGCTCTCCCCTGTCGGCGGCGGCAGCCGCGCCCAATCAGTTTGCCCCGCAGGGCAAGATTCCCGTTGAGCACATCCGTGCGAATAAAGGGAAAAGTGAAGGGGGAATGGCCGCTTGCGGGTAGGCCCACTTCACATATCTTGCCCTCACTCTCTTCGGAACAAATTTCCAGTGCTCTGAATTCTTTCGGGATTCTTTCAAAGATGTATTGAAGTTAGCAAAAATACTTCGGTTGTGCAACATAAATGTTCGATATATTATTGTTAGTAATTCATTAAACTGAACTAATATGAGCAACCTTTCTTACAGAATATCGGTACGAGTCAGAGACAACAGATCCAGCAGGAATGCCCGCAACCTTGCTGCGTTCCTCGCTCAGCGCGATGAGATTCGCAATGCGCTCGAAGACGGGTGGACGGTCTATCAGATTTGGGAAACTCTTCACGCGGAGCAAAAGATAACGACGAGCTATAACGCATTCTGCAGCCAAGTCAATCGGCTGATTATCAAGCGAGAGGAAACTGCATTACCTAAGACGAAGAGGGCTTATCAATCACCTTCCCCGCCTCGTCACGCAGCAAATACCGCTGGCTTCACCTTTTCTTCAACCCCTTTAAAAGACGAGGAGATACTCTGATGGCAAATGTACATATGATTCTGCAAGGAAAAGGCGGCGTGGGTAAATCTTTCATTGCCGCTGTGCTTGCGCAATACATGAATGCAATGGGGAAAAAACCCCTCTGCATTGATACAGATCCGGTAAATGCAACCTTCCACGGATATAAAGCGCTCAATGTCCATAAGCTTGAAATTATGGAAGGAGACGAGATCAATCCTCGCCATTTCGATGCATTAGTGGAACTGCTTGCTTCGTCTAAGCAGGATGTCATCATCGACAACGGGGCAAGCTCTTTCGTCCCGTTGTCGCACTATCTCATTACGAATCATGTGCCGGCACTTTTGTACGAAATCGGGCATCGGTTGATGGTGCATACCGTTATCACAGGCGGCCAGGCATTGCGCGATACGGTGAGTGGTTTTGCGCAAATGGCTTCCCAGTTTCCGCAAGATGTGTCGTTTGTAGTATGGCTCAACCCCTACTGGGGCTTAATTGAACATGAAGGAAAACGTTTCGTAGACCTGAAGGCCTGCAAAGACTATCGCGACCAGGTGACGGCCGTAATTGAGATTCCTGCATTGAAACGTGAAACCTATGGGCATGACCTGTCAGAGATGTTGCGAGCGCGGCGCACGTTTGAGGAATCCTTACAGCTCGCTTCACTCCCGATCATGGTGCGCCAGCGTTTGAAGATTGTGCGCGACCAGCTTTATAGGGGGCTCAGCGGCTTGGTGACGCCCGCATGAATAGTAATGAAAAGAATAGCCTTTCCCAGGAGTGTGATGCGCTTGATGAAATCATCCGAGAAGTGGCTATTCGTCATGGTATCTCCGTTGGACGCGATGATCCTATCCTGATGACTTATACCATCAACAGACAGGTGATGGAGTCCGCTATAGGTATTCAGAAGATGATCTTGAACGACCACCTAAAGGGCTTGAGAACACTTTCAAAGGAGCTACAGGATGAAGCTGCAGGGCGGCTGGAACAAACCATGCGCGAAGCCGCCAATAGCATCTGTCTAGCCCTCGAACAGGAAGCAAAACGTCTCTTCAGTCTGCAACGAATGGAAAATGAGATGGTAGCCCGCAAGATGATGGAGGAATACAGGCATTTGCAGCGCTCCTCCAGCATTAGCTTCCTAGTTTCGTTCCTTGGATTCGCCATAGCTCTAGCGGTGTTATGGTATACAGGGTAGTAATGAATTAGCGGGACAATCTTCTGCTTTTGCTCAAAGCAGCGTCCGCCACAAGGGCTTTCCCCTGCTCATATGAAATGGAAACGGGCTTGCCATATTCGGGGATGGAGTCGAATACTTGGAATAGATGCCGAACAATATTCTGTTCTGTTTTCTGGTATACGTAGGTCTCATCTGCATGAAACACAATCCCGTTGTGCTGCACAGTGGGATCTACATCCTTCGCGAGATAGGCATTATAGATTCCAGGCTTGAGGCGACCGGCCTTGGAAACCTTTTGCGTAATCCACTCTCCTCCCTGCTCCTGCTGGAGAAGACGCTGCCCATTCATGACAAGGATGCGCTCTTTCTTTGCTGATACTTCCACTCCCCTCCCCTTTCGTAAACTACTCACCCTCTGCCAGCCCGACAAGCTGAACGTCATTCATTGCGTGTTCTTTCTCTTCCCCGCTATCCTGATATCGAATCCATGCTCTTCCGAAGCGGGAAGGACGGCGATAGTAAAGTAAATACCCAATCCGATCATCAATGCGTACCTGTACGAGTGGCTTTCGTAGCTTGAAAGGATTTGTCGTGCGCCGTTTGCGCTCGTGAGATGTTGTTTCTGCTTCTAAATGAATTTCTTGAGGAGCCAGCGTGGAAGAGGATTCCTGCTTTGCGCGCCTATCCAGAAAGTCTCGTAGGCTCCTTATGGAGTGGCGCGTAACCTCTACAGTTGAATCATCGAGCCATATTTCCACATCATCAGGATACAGTTTCCATACCGTGAATAGCTGAGTGAGTGCAGAAACATCTTCGCACCGCCCCGAATTAAATACTTCAGCGAGCGGCTCGGGCAGCTTTAGAAGATTACTGTAGTAAGTTACAAATGGAGGGGTTTTCCCCAATTCTTTGGCAATCTGAATCCGTTGCTTTCCCTTTTTTTCTTCCTGATCTATCAGGATTGCCCATTCTCTCGGCGTAAAGTTAGCGTGATGAGCATTGACGATAATCTGATCTATTTTCGTAAAATCGGGATCAATAAACGCAGGAATAGACTTTTTACCTGCCATCTTAGAGGCTCTATAACGCCGGGCCCCATCATTGATAATGTACCGACCTGGTTTCTCCGTATTAAGATGTACTGAGATTGGGTTTTTAACGCCCCTGTCGCGGATTGTGTCCGCCAATTCTTGAAGGAGCTGAGGATCGAAAACGGTTCGAGGCTGGTTTGGATCTTCATCTATCAAATCCAGCGGCAATTCTATTGGACTATGTGAGGTAGATACCGATTCCTGTCGGGAATCGTTCAGAGACGGTGCGATATGTCGGCTTGATTGATCATCTGTTTTTTTTTTGGCTTTTACCATCTAGAAATCCCCAGCTACTTTTTAATCAAAATGAGTCTAGCAAAAACTGGGGATTTATTTAAGCCGCGTAAATGATTATTTACCTCATCTTTTTGATGTAACAAAACAGATCATGCAGGTGTAGAGGAGAAAATGAAGAAAAAAAGACCAGTCAAAGTATAAACCGGACCGTGAAAAACCAATCAGCATACGGAAAAACTGAAAAGTAACATCATAGCGAGCAACCAACGTAATACGGGCCAAAAAAATGCAACCAGAAACCACAGAATGCTAACGAACCTTGATACTACTTTATTGCCCATATGAACTCTGGGTGGATTTGAATAGTTGAGGTTTCCCCTTATTGGAATAACATTCATTTCAAAATCCTTTGTCAGCCCTTTTTAATCGGTTGTTAGCTTGCTCAATTTTTTTCAGAATGGAACTCCAGCACTTCTTCATCTAAAGTCGATCCATCCACTGGATGCTTGCTGGGTTGCTTGTTTAACATTCTAAGCAGGTTGCCTGCTATTTCTGTTGTAAATCGCCTTTTGCCGTCTTTGTCTTCCCAATAATGGGTTCTGAGTTTTCCCTCAAGATATACCAGTGCTCCTTTCTTCAGATAGTCCCTTGTTACATCGGCTAGTGCTTTGTAAAACACGATTCGATGCCATTCTGTTCTTTCCTGTCGATTACCTTCCCTATCTCTCCATACTTCCGTAGTAGCAAGATTAAAGGTAGCTA
The DNA here is from genome assembly GCF_003050865.1 of Nitrosospira multiformis. GTDB lineage: Bacteria > Pseudomonadota > Gammaproteobacteria > Burkholderiales > Nitrosomonadaceae > Nitrosospira > Nitrosospira multiformis_E. The sequence continues at coordinate 18,557 of NZ_QAOK01000028.1, forward strand.
CAGTTGTCCCATCCGGAGAAGAACGTATTTCTGGATCAGCACCAAGATTTCCCATTAAATTTACTCTATTTAGAGATGCACTCATGGTTTTCTCCTTTCACAATAAAGGCGTAAATATACGATATATTGTATATAAAGAATATGAAATAGCAATATGTGTTTTTGATTATTGGAGAATTTTATGAATAGTTTTTTACTTTTGTTCTGTGTTCTCAACAGCGTGGGTAAAACCACGAGTTTTTAAGAAAAAATTATAAAAAAATGATTTAGGCAAGGCCGAAGGCCGCGTCAGAGAAGATTGGTTTTAAAGATTAGGAATCCTGTGGGCAATCCCTGTGGGAAATCTTGTGGACGAAGGTTTATCGTCCATCAGGTTTTCCATCAGGGTTGTCCATAGGGTAGATGAGGGTGTACTGAATGTTGGTGAGGCTTAAGAAATTCCAAGTTGGAATATTTATCCACAAGTTTCCCTGCTCCAACTATCGGAGATATATATAGGTAAAACCTAAAGGCTAACCTATCGGTTTAGGGGGGGTCTAATTAGGCATGAATGAGGGGTCTAATTAGGCATATATTTGTCAATTCAGGGGTCTGATTAGGCATGGATGGGGGGGTCTGATTAGGCGTGGATAGATAACGGACCCCACTGAGTTATACACACTGTGAACCGCCCCGGGTTTTGTAGAGGCTTCAATATCTGAGAGAATGGAGCCATGAAGAAACAGAACAAATTTCCCCCCGAGGTGCGTGAACGCGCCGTGCCCATGGTGCTGGAGCACCGTGGCGAGTATCCATCGTTGTGGGCCACCATCGAATCGATTGCGCCCAAGATTGGCTGTGTACCGCAAACCTTGAACGAATGGGTGCGCAAGCATAAAGTTGATATGGGAACGCATAACGGTGTTACCAGCGAGCGTGAACGGGTCAAGGAGCTTGAGCGGGAGAACCGGGAGTTGCGCCGTGCCAATGAGATCCTGAAGCTGGCCAGCGCGTTTTTCGCCCAGGCGGAGCTCGACCGTCGATTCAAGTCCTGAGAGATTTCGTCGACCGGCATCGAGCATCTAGGGGGTCGAGCCGATCTGCAAATTGCTGCAGATCGCCCCGTCTGGCTATCGACATTATGCCGCAGAGCAGAGGAATCCTGCATTGCGTTGCGCGCGTGCCAAGCGTGATGACATTCTGCTGCTACAGATTGAGCGGGTTTGGCAGGCCAATATGCAAGTCTACGGCGCTGACAAAGTCTGGCGTCAACTCAATCGGAAGGAGAGCGGGTGACACGCTGCACGGTCGAGCGGCTTATGAAACGCATGGAGTTGCAAGGTGCGCGACGTGGCAAGATTGTACGTACCACGATTGCCGATACGGCAGCGCCTTGCCCATTGGACCGGATCAATCGGCAGTTCAAAGCAAATCGTCCTAATCAGCTTTGGGTCTCAGACTTTACCTATGTTTCGACTTGGCAGGGCTGGTTGTATGTGGCCTTCGTGATTGATGTGTTTGCCAGGCGCATCGTAGGCTGGCGCGTCAGCAACTCCATGCAAACGGACTTCGTGCTCGATGCGCTCGAGCAGGCTCTCTATGCGCGTCAACCTGAGAAATCAGAAGGCCTGGTACATCACAGCGATAGAGGGTCTGAATGTCTCTCCATTCGCTACACTGAACGTCTCGCCCAGAGGCGGGTATTAAGCCTTCCGTAGGCAGCCGTGGCGACAGCTACGACAACGCATTGGCTGAGTCAATCAACGGGTTGTACAAGGCTGAATTGATCCATCGCAAAGCGCCCTGGAAAACCAGGGCGTCGGTGGAATTAGCGACTCTGGAATGGGTATCCTGGTTTAACCACCACCGGTTACTCGAACCTGTCGGTTATATTCCGCCAGCTGAAGCAGAGGCAAACTATTATCAGCAACTGGCCCAAAAGGCCACGGTAGAAGTTTAACTTAAACCAAAAAGCCTCCACGAAAACCGGGGCGATTCACTGAATCATAAGGGGGGTCGGATTAGGCATAGTGCTGATCGCACCATGATCTAAGTTTGTTTCCAATCAGCTTCTGTGAATACTAGAATCCCTTATACGGAATTGGAGGAGGAGACGGCATAAGCATGATTCCTCCCGTAACCTGTTTTACCTTGGCTTCCGGGTAGACTGAGAGAGCAGCGCGTAATGCTGGTAAAAATTTCTTTTTAAAATCTTTGTCTGCATCTTTACCTTGGTATTCCTGCGCAAATTGATCGCGCAGATTAGCCCAATGCAGAACTATTGGTCTGCCCTGAATTCTATGTAAGCGCTGCGCAAGCCAGGTGTAAACGTCCAGAGCTAATGCTGAACTCTTCAGCGCCATAAAAGCGCGTAGATCGAGAGGTACAGCATGATCCTTCAGGGTGAGGTAATAATCCTGAGAGAATGTAACTGATCCCGGCCAAAAGGGACGTTGCTTTTCTTCGGTATTGAGCCACGCTTCAAAATGCTTGATGGGTTTGCCTTCGTAAGTGTGGGCCCGACCGTTTGCGTTAAAACCTAACGTCATGCGACATGCGGATAGTGCTTGTACTTGCTTGCGGAAAGTTGTGTAGACTCCGTTGCGGCCACCATTAATATTTTTGTGTCCAAGCATCCGTAGGAATTCGCTTGCACTGTCTCCTACAGGAATTTCTGGTGAGTTGAAACGTACGGCATAGGTGTTCATCCAGGCTAACATTAGGCGTGGCATTGCTCCGTATGGGATTGGTTGTTGGACAAACTGCTTGCCATCCCATAACTTTCCGGCTTCTACCAATAATGCTGCGCCACCGGAATAACGTTCAAAAGAATTACCTTCTACTTTGGAGCGAGGTAAGCCTACCTGGCACATTATAGAGTGCATGTAGGCTCTATCATCATCATCTGGACGCTCGCCAGCAATCTCTGCAGCAGTCTTGACCAGGCGTTTCTGGTTTCTCGTTAGGGGTGGGGTTGCTGGCGAATTTGTCTCAGCTTGTTCAGCTTCTTTTTGACCAATGGCTTGATCCAAAGTCTTCTTTTGTATCATCTTGAGAAGCCCCTGCGGTTGTTTCGCATTTACAACGCATTTGCGTCAACTGTTCTGAGAAAAATACTTGATCCGTTCACGTTCCACTTCGGTAAGAAATCGATTGAGCATTTCTTGAGGAGCACACACCGATGCTCTTACCCAATCCGGGGGAAACATGGAGTTTCGAAGGTATGCGGAATGAAACTTGTCGCGGATGGCCATTACGCGTTGGCGCGTGAGCTGGTATCGCGCAGCAACCTCAGACATATCTTTTCCCTCCACCAATATTTCGCGAGCAATCACTACGCTTTTCTCCTTTAGCCGTGTATTTCGAGCAACTCTCTCAAAATCAGCTGCGGGAATACGATAGCTATCTAACATTTGTTGCATGAAATCCTCTTCTAGCTAGCGGCATTCCTGCCGGTTTGTTGTTTACTTGCGATTTGCCAAAGTGTCGAGGGTGTGGCAGATTCTATAGAGCTCAGTTTGTGCGTGAACTACACTTTGCAATGTGTCGCCAAGCAGATCGAGTACATCGTGGCGTTGTTGCAGAAGCGTGGAAAGGAGATTCATTTGTTCACAAATGGAGCGTGAATGCTCTGCAGCTTCGGCAATATGCGAAACTGCGTCTGGGTGAAGTTCGGGTTGATGGAAGTCATTTATTCTTCCGTCAGCAGTTTCTAATTCTCGCATGCGAGAATTTTCTTCCTGTTGCTCCTTTTCGTTCGCTTTGGTGTCTCGATGTTTTTCTCGCATGCGAGAATTTTCTTCTTGTTGTTGCTCCTTTTTATTCTTTTTGGCGCCTTGAAGCTTTTCTCGCACCATCTTGCGCACATTGGCATTTGGATCAATTTTCGCCTGCTCGATCACGCTCTCAGCGGCAGCTGGATCGGTTTTTTCCAATCGATCAAGGTCATTGACTGCTGTAATGTCGGCCGTCACACGGTCAATCACAGCTTTGCTCGCTACGCCACCCGTCTCAACCACCTCAAGAAACTTGATTCTCTCGGCTACCCAATTAATGCCCTTGTTCCATTCAGCGGCCACTTTATCGAGAGTCTGAAGTCGCTCCTTATCGTCGCGTAGTGCTATTGCAATTTCCAGTTGTGTCAGATTCTCACGTTGAATATTTTCTGCGCGCTGAGTACGTCGCGCTTGTTCTTCGGTTATATCCCGAACGACTGCTTTAAGCTTCAGACCCTTTAGTTTACAGGCACGCCAACGCCGTTCACCTGCGACCATTAAGTATCGGCCTGCATGCTCTGGATTTTTTCGCAAGACGGCGGGTTCATGCTGCCCATCGCGTTTCAGATCATTGGCAAGCTCAGTTAATGATTCAACTGTAAAACCGGGATTATCCTCACTGCGAAGCTGTTTTAGACAGTCGATCAATGCAGGATCGATTTCCTCAATGCGCTCACCAGGTAGTGATGCCGCTGCTCCCTGCTTCTGAATTTGGGACAGCTTGCTGATTTTTGTTCCAAATGCGCTCATGACAAAGGCTCCATTAATTTAAATCCAAGACGGGTTAAGACAGCATCGCACGCTCGTCGCATTTCCTTGGCAGATGCACGCTGATTGCCGCTGCGTGCTCGATGCCAGACCGCGTGGCCTTGAGCCAGGGCCGTTGCTACACATGCACGAGCAATGATCGCTTCATCAAAAATAAGCTTGCCATACGCTTCACGTAATTCAGGGAGTGCCTCAACCTCGTTGACAGATTTGCTGTTGACCATGTTGGCGAGGAAACCAAGATGGTTTAGGTTAGGGTTGTATTGCGATTTTACCCCGGCAATTGTTGCTTGCAGTTTGGGCATTCGTGCAAACGAAAACGGGGAGATGTTGAAGGGCGAAACGACTGCATGTGAGGCAACTAATGCGCCAAGCATTCGTCGCTGTAGATTTGGAGGAGTATCGATAATGCAAAAATCGTAGTTGCCGTTTAATTGAGCAAGAGATAGACGGGGTTGCTCAATCGTTTCAAGTGGCATATCGTCCACGTCAAGGACGTCTACATCGGCTTCTATCAACGCGATTTTTTCGTAAACCTGTCGTGGTTGCCGTCCCTTGATTTCTCCTGTAAATAAATGACTGGCTTTGAGATAGTCGGTGCCGTCATTTTCCTCGATTTCAGGGAATACTTCCGATAGGTCGCCCTCATCAACATCGATTAATAAAACACGGTAGCCTAGTTCAGCCGCACGGAAAGCAAGATGCACACTAAAAGTGCTTTTTCCGACTCCGCCTTTTTGATTGCCTACTGTCAAAATCTGCATAGTTTTGCTCGTTGTATATGATTGGAGAAGGAAGTGTCTGATCCATTTCATTGTTTGTATTGTTAGAGTAGTTGACATGTAAATACTTTGTCAATATCTATTTTGCCATTTGCAAGATTATTTCTTGAAGAAAGTGTTTATAAAATTCTGTTTACTTTGCTCGTATGTCTTTCAAAATCTGGTATAAATCTAACGTTTACGCGGCATAAATAACAAAGCTACTTATAATGTCCCGCCATTTCATCTACCACGACATTTTTTTTACTAATGTTCTTCGGGTCCTCGATGAGCGCAAGATTTCTCAGAGAGAACTTGCGGAACGTGCAGGAATCTCTACTGCCTTCATATCGGACGTTGCTAAAGGAAGGAGCAATCCCTCCCTTCGAACAATGGAAGCAATTTCCGTGGCTCTTGATATTCCATTGCCAACTCTTCTTGAGTCCACCGATCTGGATCGCAAAACTCTTGACGAACTTGCTGGTGGAAAGGCCCCTCAGAGTTTGCCTCCCGGTTATCAGCGTATATGTGCGGTGATGACGGATTACCAAGCATTCTTGGCCCTGCAATGGGATGAAGCGAATAGGCAAAAAATAAAAGGCCCTAAGGCGCACAAAAAGCGTAATAAACCGAATTCCCTGTAAGATTTTACAGTTTCCCTCTCAGTTTTTTCGCGCTAATCTCCCCCACACTTTAACGATAAATTGAATATTGCACAAATGCTATATTCGGTATATCGTATAAATCTTGAGTGTGGGAGCTTTGCATGGATCAAAGGGAACAGCAGGACCTTATTAACAATCGGGCAAAGATAAAGCTCGAGCGCGATCTGGGCCCGGATTTCCTGTCTGCCCTCCATGATCCGCGCACCATCGAGCTCATGCTCAATGCCGACGGCAGGCTGTGGCAGGAACGCCTGGGCGAGCCGATGCGCTGTTTCGGCACGATGGACACGGAGCTCGCGCAAAACGTCATCCGCAATGTTGCGGGAATGCATGGGCGCGAACTCACGCGCCACAGCCCCACCATCGAGTGCGAATTCCCGCTGGACAACTCGCGCTTTGCCGGTCAGATCCCGCCCGTGGTTCCGTCAGCCGTATTCGCCATCAGGAAGCGTGCAGTCGCCGTCTTCACGCTTGACGATTACGTTGCGGGCGGGATCATGACCTCCGCGCAATGCGGGCGCATCAAATCAGCCGTCGCCTCCCGCGCCAACATCCTCGTCTCCGGCGGCACGGGTTCTGGCAAGACCACCCTCGTCAACGCCATCCTCAACCACCTGATCGAAATCGAGCCCTTGACGCGTGTCGTCATCATCGAGGACACGGGTGAAATCCAGTGCACCGCGCAAAACCATGTGCAGTACCACACCTCGGCGGAGGTGAGCATGACCCGCTTGGTGCGCGCGACACTGCGCATGCGGCCGGACCGCATCATCGTGGGGGAGGTGAGGGGGCCTGAAGCGCTGGATCTACTCATGGCCTGGAACACGGGGCATGAGGGCGGAGTAGCGACATTGCACGCCAATAGTGCTAAAGCCGCTTTGTCGAGGTTGGCACTCCTGATCAGCATGCATCCTGACTCGCCCCGGCCGATCGAGCCTCTGATCGGGGAAGCCGCGCACCTGATCGTGCATATTGCGCGCACCCCTGGCGGCCGCAGGGTCGAGGAAATCCTCGAGGTTTCAGGCTTTGAGAACGGCCATTACTTGACCACAACTTTCAGGGAGTAAGAAATGAGAAGCATTACGCTATTTTCACGTGGAACATCCTCCATCCTGGCCTTTGCTTGTCTCTTGGCCATCTTCTTTCTTGCCATGTCAGGCCAGGCCCATGCATCCGAGGGCATTGGCGGCACGCTCCCCTACGAGAGCTGGCTCATGAACCTCAGGAATTCGGTGACAGGCCCCGTGGCCTTCACGCTGTCCATGGTCGGCATCGTGGTTGCCGGAGGTGCCTTGGTGATGGGAGGGGACTTGAGCGGATTCTTCCGAACCCTGGTGTTCATCGTGCTGGTCTTGGCGTTCCTGGTGGGCGCGCAGAACATGATGAGCAATTTCTTCGGGCGGGGCGCCGAGATCGCCATGAATGAGGCGGTTGAATCTCACGGAACTGCTATTGCGGAAACAGGAGGAACAGGGGAGGGGAGTGATGGCGTTGCGTAGGGTTCCCATCCGTCGCATCGGCCACCGCCACAACCTGCTCTTAGGCGGCGATCGCGTGTGCGTGGCGATGCTGGGCATCGTTTGCTCGGCACTCATCTTCAACGCGCAGGAACTGCGCGCAGCCATCGTCGGTATTGCCTTCTGGATGGTTGGGTTGTACCTCCTGCGCCTGATGGCCAAGCATGATCCCAAAATGATTATGGTGTGGTGGCGCAGCAGGCGCTACAAGGCCTATTATCCGCCGCGCGCCACTCCGTTCCGTGAGAACACCAACTCCCAGGAGTGGCACTACCGATGAATGCCACATCGCTCTTGGGTTTCATCACTCTGCTCGTTGCCGCGACCGGGACCCTGTTCCTCGCCATCCTGTATGGTCGCATGCGGGATGCGGAGAAGGCTCGGCGCCTGAGCCGCCACCGTGACAGGCAAGCCGGCTTTGCCGATCTCCTGAATTACGCCGCGTGCGTGGACGATGGGGTGATTGTCGGCAAGAACGGCGCCTTCATGGCCGCCTGGATGTACCGGGGGGAGGACAACGCGAGTGCCAATGAGGAGCAGCGCAACCTCGTCTCCTTCCGCATCAACCAGGCCTTGAGCAACCTGGGAGCCGGCTGGATGATCCATGTGGATGCCGTAAGAAGGCCGGCCCCCCATTATCCCGAGCGTTCCCGCTCGCACTTTCCCGATCCCATCACCCAAGCCATCGATGAAGAGCGCCGACAGCTCTTTGAAAAGATGGGAACCATGTTCGAAGGCTATTTCGTGCTTACCGTCACTTGGTTTCCGCCGCTGCTCGTGCAGCGTAAGTTCGTCGAGCTCATGTTCGACGACGACGCCGCGCCTGCCGACCACAAGGCCGTTACCCTCAGTCTCATCGAGGACTTCAAGCGCGACTGTGCAACGATCGAGGCGCGCCTGTCCGCTGCCGTATCGCTTGAGCGCTTAAAGAGCAAGCGGGTGGTGAGCGAGGAGGGGCGGGAATTGAGGCATGACGATTTCCTGCGCTGGCTGCAGTACTGCGTGACAGGGTTGAATCATCCCGTGCAGCTGCCGAACAATCCCATGTATCTCGACATGCTGCTGGGCGGGCAGGAACTGTGGCCGGGCGTGGTGCCTAAGATCGGAAGCAAATTCCTGCGGGTGGTCGCAATCGAGGGATTCCCGATGGAATCCTATCCCGGGATTCTCTCAGCCTTGTCTGAGCTCTCCTGCGAGTACCGCTGGTCCACGCGCTTCATCTTCATGGACCCGCATGAAGCAGTCGCCCATCTGGACAAATACCGCCGCAAGTGGCGGCAGAAGATACGAGGCTTCTTCGACCAGGTGTTCAACACCCATACCGGCATGGTGGACCAGGATGCGATGTCGATGGTGGCCGATGCCGAGGCTGCGGTGGCCGAGATCAACAGCGGTGCTTTGGCGCAGGGGTACTACACCAGTGTCGTGGTGCTGATGGACGAGAGTCGCGACGAGCTCGAAGCCCTTGCCCTGCGTCTGGAAAAAGCGATCAACTCCTTGGGTTTCACTGCCAGGATCGAAACCCTCAACACGATGGAAGCCTATCTGGGGAGCCTTCCCGGGCATGGGGTCGAGAACGTGCGCCGCCCGCTCATGAACACCATGAACCTCGCGGACCTGCTGCCGACCTCCGCTATCTGGACGGGCCAAGCGGAGGCCCCTTGTCCCATGTATCCGCCCCATTCGCCGGCACTCATGCAGTGCGTGACGCAAGGCTCGACCGTGTTCCGGCTCAACACCCATGTGCGCGATGTCGGCCATGCGCTCGTGTTCGGCCCGACGGGAGCGGGCAAATCAACGCTGCTTGGCGCCCTTATTGCCCAGGCGCGCCGCTACCGCGGCATGTCGATCTTCTGCTTTGACAAGGGGATGTCGCTCTACCCGCTGTGCAGCGCCACGCGCGGCGATCACTTCACCATCGCCGCGGACACGCAGCCCCACACGCACATCGGTGCGCGCAGTGGTACGCATGTGGACGCGCATTCCGGCCCGTGCCTGTCGCTATCGCTATCATTCTGTCCCCTGCAATTCCTCTCCTCCCAGGGCGACCGCGCCTGGGCCATGGAATGGATCGATGCGCTCCTGGCATTAAACGGACTGATCACCACACCCGCACAGAGGAACGAGATCGGGCTTGCGATCACGAGCATGCACGGGAGCGGCTCGAAGACGCTCTCCGAGTTCTACACCCTGATCCAGGATGAACCCATACGCGAAGCGCTCAAGGTCTACACGGTGGAAGGCAGCATGGGCCATTTGCTCGACGCGGAGGAGGATGGGTTGTCGCTCACAAGCTTCACCGTGTTCGAGATCGAGGAATTGATGAACCTGGGCGACCGCTATGCACTGCCGGTGCTCCTGTACCTCTTTCGCCGCATCGAGCGCTCGCTCAAGGGCCAGCCTGCCATGATCGTGCTGGATGAAGCCTGGATCATGCTCGGCCACCCCGTCTTCCGCGCCAAGATCAGGGAATGGCTGAAGGTCTTGAGAAAAGCCAACTGCATGGTGTTGATGGCAACACAAAGCCTCTCGGATGCCGCCAATTCCGGCATTCTCGATGTGATCCAGGAATCGACCGCGACCAAGATCTTCCTGCCGAACGTGTATGCCAGGGACCAGGATACGGCGGCGCTCTACCGGCGCATGGGGTTGAACGACCGGCAGATCGAGATTCTGGCAACCGCCATCCCCAAGAGGCAGTACTACTACGTCTCCGAACTCGGGCGGCGGCTCTATGAGCTCGCCCTGGGGCCGCTGGCCTTGGCGTTTCTCGGGAGCACCGACAAGGAGTCGATCGCGGCGATCCAGGCGCTGGAAGCGCGCCATGGAGAGCAGTGGGTGCGCGAGTGGCTTGCCCTGCGGGGACTCGATCTGAACGACTATCTGGATAACCGCGTGAATGAACACGGCAGGGAGGCAATGGCGACATGAGCACGAACGTAGGTGCGGGTGCGGGCACGGGCGTGATGCGAATGATGAAATCGCTGATTTTAAGAAAAAGCCAGGGCGAGGATGAACGCCGGACAGATGCGGCGATGGTGGACGGGAGACGGGCAGGGGAGGAGGAGAATCCTTACCTGTCGGCGCGGCGCACCTGGAACGAGCACATGGGTGATATGGCGGCCTCCCGCAGGAACTGGCAGATGCTGGGGCTATTGTCGCTCCTCATTGCCCTAGCCGCGGTGGGCGGCGTCATCCACATCGGCAGCCAGGCGAAATTCATTCCCTACGTGGTGGAAGTGGACAAGCTCGGGCAGACCCTGGCCGTCGCTCCCGTCGATCGCGCGCAGGAGGTCGATGCACGCATCGTCCACGCGGCTGTCGCTTCCTTTATCCAGCAAGCGCGCATGGTGACACCGGATGTTGCCCTGCAGAGGAAGGCGATCTTCGGAGTGTATGCCATGCTCTCGCCCGAGGACCCGGCCACCGCCAAGATGAACGAGTTCATGAACGGCAGGCCGGAAGCGAGCCCCTTCAGGCGCGCGGAGCGCGAGATGGTGAGCACCGAGATCGTCTCGGTGATTGCGCAATCCCCGCAGACCTGGCAGGCCGACTGGACGGAAACCGTGCGCGATAGGCAGGGGATCGTGAAGAACAGTTACCGCATGAGGGCACTTGTGACGGTATACGTGGCGGAACCGTCTCCCGACATCAGCGAGGCGCAGCTGCGCAACAATCCGCTTGGCATCTATGTCAGCGATTTTGCCTGGTCGAGACAACTCTAGGAACCTCAAGGCTTTCATGAAAATTCCCCTGCGATATCTCCCGGCGTTTTCCCCGACCAGGCTTGCGGTGGCGCTCGCGGCAGGCCTGCCGCTGGTCGCGGTCACCGCGGCGATCGCCAACAATACCCTGCAGCAGCCCAAGTTGCCTGAGTTGCTGTTGCCGCAACAGTCAACCCAGCTGCCCCAGCCACCCCAGCTATCCAGGACGGCAGGCTACATCGCGTCCCCCCAGGACAAGGTGCCGGCGCCACAATCCGCTCCCGGGAACCTGCTTTCCGGCACGCCGCCACTGCCACCTGGCCCGCCTGCTTCCCCTATACCTCCCACACCCCCCACGTCCTCCACACCGCCAATGCCGCCCATACCGGTTGCCTCGGTTCGGGATTTGCCAGACCCGCCAGAGGCAGCGTCTCCCCAGGCCCTGCATTTCAGCAATCCGGAGATCAGGCTGTCGCCGCAGGAGCGCGCAGTCCTGGCTTTGGCCAAAAAATGGAAGGCGGGGGCGTCGACCCAAGGGGTGAAGCCTGTGATCGGAGGGGACGGCACCATCCGCTTCCTCTATGGGGCCACGCAACCCAGCATCATCTGCGCCGTTTTGCAGGTATGTGACGTGGAGCTGCAGCCGGGCGAGCAGGTCAATTCCCTGCACCTGGGCGACACGGCCCGCTGGACGGTGGAACCAGCCGTCACAGGTTCCGGCAGGATGGAAGTGCAACACCTCATCATCAAGCCGATGGACACGGGCTTGGAAACCTCCTTGATCGTGACCACCGACCGGCGCACCTATCACCTGAGATTGCGCTCGCACCGCAGCGAATTCATGCCGCGGGTGGCCTTCACCTACCCGGAAGAGGCCATGGCCAAGTGGGAGAAAATCAGGCGCCAGGAGCAGGCCGCCCACGACAACCAGATCATGCCGGGCACCGGCGAGTCTCTGGAAAACCAGGACTTCGATTACACGATCGAAGGGGAGGCCGCGCGCTGGAAACCGCTGCGGGTTTATAACAACGGAGTGAAGACCATCATCCAGATGCCGGCAACGATGAGCCAGACTGAGGCCCCGATCCTGCTCGTGGTGCGCAAGGATGGGGGCTTCTTCACGGATGAGGAGTCGGTGCAGGTCAACTACCGCCTGCGGAACGGCCGCTTCATCGTGGACGGCATCTTCGACAAGGCCATTCTCGTGGCAGGCGTGGGCTCCAGCCAGGACCGCGTCACCATCACACGGGGGAAGTGATATGCGCAGCTTGATTCCATTGCTTCTCTGCCTTGTTCTTGCCGGTTGCGCCAGCCTGCAGGAAACCCGGCAGCAAAACCGCAACAGTCTGGCCGATGACAGGATTGCACAGGACGCCACCAACCAGCTGGCACAGCTCTATCCGCCGGCGAAAACGCAATTCAACTTGGGTCTATCTGAGCCCCGGGAGTTCGGGAAACTGCTGGCCGCAAAATTGCGGACCAGGGGCTATGCGGTTTCGGAAACCGTGAAGACAAAAAGAGTTTTGTTTGCGGACACCTTCGCCGGATTCCAGCAGAAACCGGGCGTTCAATCGGATGAGCCCCAAGCCCGGGGCATGGAAACTCCCACGGCAGCAGGGCAGGGCACAGAGCTTTCCTATACCCTCGATACTCCGGAGCACGCCTCACTTTATGCCATCACGTTGAAGGTGGGTAACAGTTATCTCTCGCGCGCCTATCTTCCGGATGCCAAGGGTGTCGCCGCGGCGGGCGCCTGGACTTATAGGGGGCAATGATATGAACGATCCCATGGCGCCTTCAGCTTCCCCGAACCGGTTGCAGACAAAATGGGGCGTGCGCCGCGCAAACGACCTGCCGCTCTATTTGCTTGGGGTGGCCGCCGCCATCTTCCTCATCGTCATTGGATTGGTTGCGATGGACCGGGCAAAGACCAAGCACAGAGAAGAAACTGCGAAGACTGCCGCAGGGAGCAATGCAGCCATGTTCGCCAACGAGATCGCGGGCGAACACAAGGGCGGGATGATCCCGGCAGTCGAGCCGGTAATTCATGACAACAGCTATTCGGAGAATCCCAATCTACCATCCGTGCCACCCATGCCTGCCAGTCTGCCTTCGGCAAGGCATCCTGCAACTGCTGAGACGCAGGAAATGCAGCGCATCCGGCAGCTTAAAGTGCAGCAGTTCGAGGAGGCCTTGAAGGCGAAAACCGGGGTGCAAATCGCAAGGCGTGCATCGCAGGACGCACCGAGGACGCAAGCTGTTCCGGTCTCGAACACCGATCCCACCGTCGTGTACAAGGAGCGCCTGGCAAGCCTCAAGGGGGCAGGGCTTATCGCGCATGAGGATTATGAGGATGCAGGACAAACACAGCAGGAGCGCTCGCCGCGCAACGATATCGGCGCATTCGACAACAGGGAAGGGAATGACCGGTGGAAACTTGATTCCAGACCCACGCCGCCGCGCTCGCCCTTTACAGTGCTCACAACCTCCGTCATCCCGGCAACACTCATTACCGGCATCAATTCTTCCCTGCCGGGCAAGATCTTCGGACAGGTGAGCCAGGACGTGTTTGATACCGCCACCGGAAAATACCTCCTGATCCCGCAAGGCACCAAACTGGAAGGGGAATATTCGAGCGAAGTGGCGTACGGCCAGGCAAGTGTCCTGGTGGCGTGGCAGAGGCTGGTTTTTCCGGATGGGAAGACCATGGATATCGGAGCCATGCCCGGTTCCACCGGAGCAGGCTACGCGGGCTTCACCGACCAGGTGAACAACCATTATGCGCGCCTGTTTGGCACGGCGATCCTGATGTCCGCCATCTCCGCGGGGGTTGCCTTGAGCCAGAGCAGGAACCAGATCGGGGGCACCTTCGGCGCGCCCACGACCAGCAGCGTGTTGAGCGCCACCCTGGGGCAGCAACTCGGGCGCGTGATCACACAGATGATCTCGAAGAACCTCAACATCTCGCCCACGCTTGAAATCCGCCCGGGCTACCGCTTCAACGTCACGGTGACGAAGGACATGGTCTTGGCTCGCCCGTACCAGGCTTTCGATTACAGGGGAGGAAGGCTGAACGAAAATACGCCGAATGGAAATACGAATGGATAAAGGATTGAATAAAGGCGCACCCTACACAGCCCGGGCAATCGCTGCTGCCGCCATGATCGCAGGCCTGTCTGCTTGGCCGATCCAGGCAATTCAGGCCGGTGGAGTTCCCGTTTTTGATGCCGCGAACATGCAGCAGAACGTCATCTCGGCGATCGAGGGCGTGAACCAGACCATGAAGATGGTCGAGCAGTACCAGCTGCAGCTTCTTCAATACGAGAACATGTTGCGCAATTCGGTGGCTCCCACCGCCTATGTCTGGAACCGGGCCCAGATGACCACCATGCGCCTGATGGGCGCAATGAACACCCTGCAGTACTACCGCAACCAGGCAGGCAGCCTCGATGGCTACCTGCTTCGCTACCAGAACCCGTCCTACTACATGAATTCGCCCTGTTTCGGCCCCAATGGCTGTACAGTAGAAGAGCGTGCGAGCCTTGAAAATAACCGGCGCCTGAATGCCGATGGCGAGAAACTTGCAAATGATGCGATGCTTCGCAGCCTTGAGCTGCAGGAACTGGAATTGCAGGCGGATGCGGCAAGGCTCGAGCAATTGCAGCGCAATGCCGAGGATGCGCCAGGGCAGATGGCGGCAATCCAGGCAGCAAACCAGCTCGCGAGCAACCAGGCGAGCCAGCTCATGCAAATCCGGGCGCTCTTGATCGCACAGCAGAATGCCGAAGCAGCACGCCAGGCGAGGATTGCGGATATAGAGGCGCAGCAGGCGGCTGCGGCAGTACAGGCAAGGCGGGGTACCTTTCAAAAGAGTCCGCCACGTGAATGGTAAGGAGAGGATATGAAATTAAAAGCATTAAGCATCATTTTGATGAGTATTTTATTGTGGGCTTGTAATGGTGGTGAGCCACCGGAGAGCCCAAGAATCAAGAATCCTACTTGCGAGGATCTGGGAAAAATTACTGATGAAGCAGAGCATAAGGCCTTGCTCGCAAAATGCCCTGATTATCTTCCTGGGGGTACAAAAAAAAGCCCTCCACGTGAATGGTGATCAATATGAGAACACCAAGTAGAGTAATTGGACTGCCTTTCTTGTTGTTCTTAGTGTTTACCCTATTCTCGATCCAAGCCCACGCGGAAATCGCAAATATAAGCGTGCTGGATAACATATTGGATCGCTATCATACGGCCGCATCAGCATGGCAAACGGTTATTACGGAGCGTGCCAGCTGGCTGTTTTGGCTGTTGGTAACAATCAGCATGGTATGGACGTTCGGCCTGATGGCGCTGCGGCGGGCGGATATAGGCGAATTCTTCGCAGAGTTTCTCCGCTTCACGATCTTTACCGGCTTCTTCTGGTGGCTGCTCATCAATGGGCCTGCTTTTGCCAGCTCGATTATTGCCTCGCTTAAGCAGATCGGTTCCGAGGCCAGCGGACTACGCGGAATGGGGTCTCCGTCCAGCATTGTGGATATCGGTTTCGATATCTTTTATCGGGCGTTAGATCAATCTACGCTTAGCTTACCTGTTGATAGCATGACCGGCATCATCATGGCGGCAATTATCCTCATCATCCTGGCGCTGATTAGCGTCAACATGGTGTTGCTTCTGGTATCCGGCTGGATACTGGCCTACGCCGGTATTTTCTTCCTTGGCTTCGGTGGTTCGCGTTGGACTTCCGAGATTGCGATCAACTATTACCGCACGGTCCTGGGGGTTGCGATATCACTCTTTGCCATGGTGCTGCTGGTGGGCATCGGCAAGACCTTCCTGGATGATTATTACATTCAGATGAGTGGCGGTCTCAGTCTCAAGGAAATGAGTGTTCTGATGGTAATTTCCATCGTGCTGCTCGTGCTGGTCGACAAGATTCCACCCATGCTAAGCAGCATTGTGGGCGGTGGGGCAGGGGGGATAGGTAACCTGGGTGCCGGCACAGCGATTGCCGCGGCCGCAACTGCAACAGGTGTTGCCACCGGCATGATGATGGCCTCCGCCGCCAATGCGGCAGGGGGAGCATCCGCAATCAAGGCTGCGTTCGACGCTGCTCACGCCAGCATGGAAGGCGGCATGGGAATGTTTGCCGAAACGCAACCCAGGCAGGATACGCCATTGGGCGGACTAGCCCAGGCCATGGGCACGCCATCGCGCTTTGTAGCTGAAATGGGCTCTCACCTCGCTCGAGGTGGGATGGAGGTGGTCAAGAGCGGCATTGCTTCGCAAGGCGGGCGTGTCGCCCAAACCCCCGGCGGAAAAGTTGCCTCAGCCATTCGTTCCAACATTCCTGAGCCCCAATTCAAGGGCAATGCGTTTGCCGGATCGACGGAGACGAAGCTGGATGCGGAAGCGGAAGCTGCTGCCTTCCGGGACAGCAAGTAACAGGGCAGGGGAGTGTGATGGATCTGCCTCCTGATTTGCCGGAGCGCGTCGTCTGTTCGATCCAAGCTGCCGTGAAATACGAAGTCCCAGCAAACATCCTTCTCGCCGTGGCCGAGAAGGAGGGAGGCAAGCCGGGTCAATGGGTGCGAAACTCGAATGACACCTACGATATCGGCCCGATGCAGTTCAATACCGCGTATCTTTCCGACTTGGCCAAATATGGCATCAGGCCCGAGCATGTGGCGCAATCGGGATGTTACCCATACGCGCTCGCCGCCTGGCGTATCCACATGCACATCCGCAACGACCGGGGCGATCTGTGGACGAAAGTGGCCAACTACCACTCCTATACGCCGCACCTCAATGAGTCATACCGTGCAGACCTGATGCGAAGGGCGGCCAAGTGGGAAAAATGGCTCAATTCCCGCTTTGCTACCAGGGAAGTAACCTTTCGGATTGACAAGCGGTAGCAATGTGGATGATCGGCTAAAGCCGAGCGTCCGGCAGCACTAGCTTGGCCCATGGACAACCCTGCTGGAAAACCTGATGGACGGATAAGGCTACGTCCACGAAGTTTCCCACAGGGATTGCCCACTGGCTTCCCGGACTTTCATCCACATAAAATACAACCTTCCTGACGCGGCCTTCGGCCTTGCCCAAGCTATTTTGATTTTTTCTTTAAAATCTTGTCGGCCGGCCAAAATGAGACTTGACCCCAAGTAGACGCTGAAGCCGCAGAGTGTAGCGCTATCAAGGATGAGCGCACATTGGTTCTTCTCTTCAGCTTATCTACGCGCTCCGGCTACCCCAGCTGCCCCTTGAATGAGAGGAGTATTGCTCTGCTATATTTGAGAATAAGGAATTTAACAATCCTTGTATCCGTAGACATTTTTCCATTGGGGTAAGCGAGAACCAAATGACGAATAAAACTGATGCAGAGCAAATC
The DNA here is from genome assembly GCF_003050865.1 of Nitrosospira multiformis. Lineage (GTDB taxonomy): Bacteria > Pseudomonadota > Gammaproteobacteria > Burkholderiales > Nitrosomonadaceae > Nitrosospira > Nitrosospira multiformis_E. Next base: position 36,112 of record NZ_QAOK01000028.1, read on the forward strand.
CTGAAGTTACTTGACGACAAGGTGACGCCTCTTGACACATTATTTGCGAGTCTCGGCGAATCTCTATCAGGACATGAAGGATTTGGTACCAACACGATTGCAAAAGGTCGTGCTGCTTTTAAGAATGCAAGAGTCTGGTTAAGCAAAGAGCTTTGTCCAAAAATTAATGAGCCAGAAATTCGTATTCTCGTAACGAGCCAGCAGAGCAGCGACATGGTTGCGGCAGTCAGTGTAATTGCCGCGCTACTGGAATCATCACCTTCGGGATTTGCACTCAACGGAACTTTGGTCGCAGTCATTATTGTTCGTATGGGCATTCGCAACCTTTGTCCAGACTTGCCACCATGAATCGCGCGCAAGAAATCAAGGCCGCTTGGGCCAGGATTGCACCATTCTATGATCCGATCGCGGGCGATGAGGATGCACATCAGGTGTTGCGTAATCCTACCGAGCATGCGGGGGAGATTTCCCAAGCTCTAGAGCACATTCGCCTTATTGATCGTTCCACGCACGGCGCAGTAAGTAGATTAAATTACCAATTTTGCTTTGAGCCATGCATATGGCAACGCGGGGGCGAAGCTATACTCCAAGCTCGCGCGTTGCAGCAAATTGCAACTTGGTGTGAAACTCAACCTCAAGCCGATTCCATGCTTCGTGATGTAGTAGTACGCCACACCTTTGATCCTAGGCACAGTTTTGCGCCACCTCAGCATGTTCCTTCTGAGGGGTTCCATTTTCTTGTTATACGATTTGCATATCAGGAGCTTCTAATGCTGTCAACGAGAGCATTGGTGGAACTGCTCACAGGTCGGCTTGATGGCAATGCTTGGGAATTACTCGCAACAGCAGATAATACTGGCCAGTTGCGGGGCGAAGCGCCTCGGCTACTCCGCCAGCTGTTGGGCCGTATGTTAACTAGTGAGGCCTTCCATCCGCTCATTTCGAAAGAAAATCCATTACGGCAGTTATGTCAACGAAGCAAATGGTTTGATAAAGCTACAGAATCTTATGGAGGTGGAATAACTTCTTTTGAAGTGGCGCTCAGTTATTCAGGCCAGGACTTTGCAATAGCTCATGAACTGGGGCACTGTCTTGCAACTCAGAGCTTTGAGTCAAGGTTCGACGAGGAATGTGCTGCTGACCTAGCGGGCTTTGGGTTATATGCGCTCAGCTGGGGATGGCGTGACGAGATTCTCGAAGAATGCCCGCTAGGCCAAGCTTCGCGTATATCGCTTGGACCTACTTGGTTTTTCTATACCGCCAAATTGCTATATACCGTTAGGACATTGCTATCGCGTCGATGGTATCGTCTAGGATTGAACCCCTGGTCTATTGGATTACTAGACGACGATATGGACGAGCTATCGTTTATTGTCGCTCGTTGGGAAAGCAGCAAGGCAGCTGTGCAGCATTACTTGGCTGAGGTACAGAGAAGAGGCGCCGTTAATAATCCTGGCGATTATTTTGTCGTACGTAATCTCGTACGATTAATGGATGCTTTTCTTTATGCCCTCGAAGGCTGGATTGAAGATATCCCTGAGGAAGATATCCTCTTCGTAGAGAAGTTGGTGAGGGACAATTCTTATTGAAGGCCTAGAGATCATAGGTTGGTGTTTTTACCAAGCATTGGCTAAGGATAACTCGATGAAGAGTGAGTTCGGTGGCGAAACAGGCGCTATATCTGCCAGTGTTTCTGGGCTATACATATTTGCAAATATGTGAGCTAAAACAAGGCGTCATAACATCGTCAAAGGAGGAACATGGAGTTCTATCGACACTTCAACGACGCTCAGCGTCTTGCTGACAGCATTGATGATTGGGAGGTAGACTCCTTCAGTTGGGAAAAGGGCTACGTCGCCTGCGCATTTGCAGCCGTCGCATACGAGGAGCTTCCGCAATTTGAGCTTAAGAAGGCAAAGCGCGCGAAGGTTATCCCGTGTGACAGGTATCAAGCGCACGTTGCCCGATGGTTCACTGAGCAACGTCGAGCAAGCGTGCGTCAGCTGGATACGAATGCAATCATTGAGATCATCGTTCGAGAAAGAATGGTTGTCGTAATCTCCAAACTCACACCAGTAATCTTCGTCTCCCTACGAGGAACAACGTTTTCCTTTGCCGACTTTAAAGCTGACTTGGATGTACGAAGAGTGCGGTATTCGCTCGGGTTTGGGGAATCTGTCAAACTTCATCGCGGTTTCCTTGATGCCGTCCTTGAATGCTTCGACGAGGTTGTCGAGAAGATCGCCTCCATGAATGATGACAAGCATGTTCTTCCTGTCTACATCACAGGCCACTCCCTTGGCGGTGCAATGGCAGCAATTTTTCACGCCCGTCTCGCTGAGCGCGAGTTTCACCCGTTTGTTCATCGTCGCCGGTCTCGAATTGCCCCATCCGTCTCGTGCTACACCTTTGGCATGCCGAGGTACGGGGACCTCGCGGCCAAGTCCGTGCTTCCACAGCCCTACCACATCTTTAACGAGTTCGACGCGATTCCTACACTTCCGCCAACATTCATTGGATTCGCTGACTCAGCAAACGAGAAATGCCTGAACGCCATCCCTGAGCAAACTGCCATTCTGAATAAAGGCAATTTCGCACTGCGCAGTGGAAAGGGAGTCGCAACGGTTCTGGGAGTCTCGGACCATCGTATGGAGCGGTACGTTGAGCGGCTGGATGTCATGCGCAACAAGTGAGCCTAACTGTTTAGTCCCGCTGTATGCTGGTGTAGAGTATTGCCAGCTACAGAGGGAGGAATTATGGGACAGGTATTACATGGCTGCGCCACAACGACAGAG
>NZ_QAOK01000029.1 GCF_003050865.1 Nitrosospira multiformis
AATCCGCGGCTCATCTTCGATGATCTGCTCCGGCAGCCCTTCCGCATTGGCCCTGAATATCGTACGCAACGACTCATGCCGTCTGCTCAGCGCCGCAAAGCTCCAGCGCAGCGCTTCAATATCCAGCCTGCCCGTCAGCCGCAACCCCCCGCTCAAATGATAAGCCGTGCTCAACGGTTCCAATTGCCATAAAAACCAGTGACGCTGCTGAGCGTATGAGAGCGGCACTCCCGCGGAAGTGTTGCGGCGGGGGATATTCGATTGAAGTGCTGGAGCATGAGCTCCGGCCAACCGCTGCGCCAGCCTCTCCCGTTGCTCAGGGGTCAGGCGCGCGCGTCTTTGAGCTAGACTGCTGCTATGCATGATGGTGCGGATAAAGATGAGGAAACATCGGGAGATGGAATGGCTTCACCCCACAAGGGGCGGTAAATCATGAACACTCGATCTCGTCCAGCAATTTCGTTTCTACCAACTCGGCGAGACCTGCAACGGTGGGAGACCGAAAAAAATCTGCAGGACGCATATCGATTCCGAAAACCGCCCGCACTCTCGAAAGCAGTTGAATACCCAGCAATGAATCCCCCCCCAACTCAAACAGATTGTCATGAATACCGACGGCGTCCATTCCAAGCAGGCTCTCCCAGATCTCTGCAATGCTCTTCTCCAGATCGCTCTCTGGAGCGACAAAGGCCGTGTCCAGGACAGGTCGCGGATAGTGCTGCTGGCCTCCCTGCTCATGCTGCCCGTTCTCCGCCAGCGCGAAAGGCTCCCCGACGAGAGCTACCAGATCCTCCTGCGTCTGATTGAGGCGGGCGTGCAAGTCAAGAGTGGAGACAATCACCTGGGGCCTGACCATGTTATTGACGATGTGCTCGAAAGCCTCAGCGCCTTCCCTGGGTGAAATCCCCATCCCCTCGGGCATTGCCATATTGGCCGCCATCCCCACGTCCCGCCAGCTATCCCAGTTAACGGATATGACGGGAAATGTGGAACCGCTATAGGCGGAACGGGTAGCCCCGCGGGCGACCGCATCGAGGTAGGCATTGGCGGCACAATAATCGACCTTGCTGAGGCCACCCGCAATGGCTGCCAACGATGAGCACAGCAGCATGAAATCCAGGGAGGCATCCTTGAATACAGCCTGCAATGCCTGTGTTCCCTGTACCTTGGGGGCAAACACTTTCGCCACCCTCTCCCCGGTTTTCACCGAAATGAGATCGGTACCAACCTCTCCCGCGGAATGAATCACACCGTGAATAGCACCGAAGTGCTCATAGGCCTGCGTCACTGCCGCCTTCAACTCCGCCTGGATCGCAACGTCGGCCTGCAATACCAGCACTTCTGCGCCCAGCGCCTCCAGATGCATGACCTTCTCGATCTTGCTGCGCAGGAGGTCTGCTTTTTCCGCTGCTGAAATGACATTGGACCACTGCTCGCGGGCTGGAAGCGGGGAGCGTCCCATCAGCACCAGCTTTGCACGATAGTTGCGCGCCAGATGCTCAGCCAGCGTCAGGCCGATGCCGCCGAGGCCACCGGTAATCAGATAGACGCCGCCATTTCGAAGGCGAAGGTGCGCTTTCTCCGGCTTCCGGCATTGGATGGGTTCGAAAGTCTGAATCCAGCGGTGTGGTCCCCGGTAGGCGACCATTGAGGAAACCAGCTCAGCCTGAGACTCGGCCACTATCTGATGCACAAGCCGGCTTTTTGCAGTATCGTCGTCTGCCGGCAATTCGACATCAACCAGCCGGCAGCTCAGATACGCGTATTCCTGGGGAATGACCTTGCAGGGCCCAAGCAACAGCGCTTTTTCCGGACGAAGAGATTCGCTGCCGGTGACATCCTCGAACTGGTCGGTGATGACCGTAATCTCGACCTTCGCCTCGCTCGGGATTACCTGTTTGGCACTCTCCAGCGCTTGAGCGAGATAAAACAGACTGAAGAAATTCCTGGCCTCGATTTCCACTTGATTTTCGACCTGGCTTTCCCCGTAGATGCGTCTGCCGCCATTCCCGGTTAGGCTCCACAAGTGAAAGATATGTCCGAGGGTCCTGCCATCCTCGCCGATGTTGCGCAGCAGAAGATCGTAATCCTGCCGTTCGCCCGGACGGACAATATAATGGTCCTTGTCCTGACGGTGAAAGGTCGAGCCTGCGGAGACGACGACCGGCTTTATTCCCAGCGTAAGCAAATGTCCTGTCAGAGCCATCCCGAAGGGATGATCATCCTCGAAGAGGATGAATGATCTTCCCTGGTCCAGGAGGACACTCTCTTGTTCAATGCTGTCCGAGCGCCGCCACGAAGGGGTGTAAAACCATTCATCGAGCGGTCGAGCTACCGGCCCGGCATTATCCGTCACCTGCTGGCGTGCCCTTGGCTCAAGGCCAGCCATGAGCCGGGGCCTGTCTCCTTCCCCCACTGCCTTTGCAGTCTTCGCGGTCTTCTCCGTCTTCAGGCTACCGGGCTTGATCCAGTATGACTGGCGCTCGAATGGGTAAGTCGGCAAGGAGACGCGACGGCGGCGTTCGTCAGCGTAAAAACTCTCCCAATCGATATCGACCCCGGCAAGCCACAATCTCCCCAGGCAAAGATAAAAATGTGCTTGAGTCTGGTTCGCTCTGCCAGGATGAGGCAAGGATGAAAGGATGACGTGCTCCGGTTTTGCTTCGGAATGACGCCGCGCAAGGGTGGTCAATGTTTCGCCCGGTCCCACCTCCAGCAGGATGCGATCAGGATTGCCCAACAGCTCGCGCAGTCCATCATCGAAGCGTACCGTCCCGCGCACGTGCCGCCTCCAATACCCGGGATCGGTAGCTTCCTGCGGCGTAACCCAGTCGCCGCTGAGATTGGAAAGAAAGGGAATCTGCGGCGGGTGCAATTCCATGGCCGAAACCAGTTCCATGAAAGCCGGCAACATCGGCTCGACCAGTGCGGAGTGAAATGCATGGGAGACATGAAGACGTCGCGCCCCGATACCTTTATTACGCAGATCGGTTTCCAACGCTTCAATGGCGGCAACCGGCCCTGAAAGGACGCACAATTCAGGCCCGTTGACAGCGGCGAGATCGCAGCTTTCCGACAGGTAAGGCATTATTTCCGCCTCGGGCAACATGACCGCGAGCATGGCGCCCGTCTCCGTCTGCTGGAGCAAGCGTCCGCGCAAGGCAACCAGGCGCAGCGCGTCTTTGAGCGAAAATACGCCCGCAAGACATGCCGCGACGTATTCACCCACACTGTGACCGATCATTGCTGCCGGTTGGATGCCCCAGGACATCCATAGCTGTGCAAGAGCATATTCAACGGCAAAGAGTGCGGGCTGGGTAACTTCCGTCTGTTCGAGGCGCGCGGACAACTCCTTCTTCCGCGCCTCATCCCCACCCTCAAGGCTAGGGTCAAGGTTGGGGTATAAGGCGACGCGCAGGTCGAAATTCAGATGGGGTTGCAGCAATTCGACGCAGCGATCGAATTCCCGCCGAAAAACCGCCTCTCCGTGGTAAAGCTCCCGCGCCATATCGATATGCTGAGCACCCTGACCGGGGAAAAGAAAGACTATGGGACGATTTTCCGACGCCACTTGTCCGGTAACAAAGCGGTCCGCAGGCTTCCTTTCCAAAACGTCGAGCGCCTCATCCCTGTCATGGCACAGCACTACTGCACGGCAGGCAAAACTTTTTCTTCCCGTTTGAAGGGTATAAACGGCATCGGCAAGGGGTAAACCGGGATGTGCGCACAGATGCTCCTGCAACACGGCAATCATCGCCCCGAGCGCCGTGCGCGTGCGCGCCGAGAGGGTGAGCAACTGACAGGCGCGTGAGGAACTCACGGGCTCCACGGGCGGAGCTTCCTCGAGCACCACGTGCACATTGGTCCCCCCGATGCCGAAGGAACTCACTCCGGCGCGCCGTGGGGTCGATTCATTCGACCAATGCCTGCTCTCGGTGTTGACGTAAAAAGGGCTCGAGGAAAAAGCGATTTGTGGATTGGGCTGCTCGAAATTCAGACTGGGCGGAAGGGTTCGATGCTTCATTGCCAGGACGGTTTTGATCAGACCGGCGATGCCTGCTGCGGCATCCAGGTGACCTACATTCGTCTTGACCGATCCGATGGCGCAGAATCCGCGCCTGTCCGTGCTTTCGCGGAAGGCTTGCGTGAGCGCCGCGATCTCGATCGGATCGCCGATCGTTGTTCCCGTGCCATGCGTCTCCACGTAGCTGATCGTGTCGGCATCCACGCCGGCGATGGCCTGAGCAGCCAGAATCACTTCCGCCTGGCCTTCCACGCTCGGTGCAGTGTAGCCCACCTTGGCCGAACCATCGTTGTTGATTGCGGACCCTTTGATTACGGCATGAATCGTATCGCCATCGGCAAGTGCATCCGACAGCCGCTTGAGCACGACGATCCCCACCCCGCTCCCGATCACCGTGCCCGCCGCCTTTGTATCAAACGCGCGGCAGTGGCCATCCGGCGACAGAATCGCTCCAGGCTGGTACCGATAACCGCCCTCGTGCAACAGATTGACCCAGACACCCCCAGCCATTGCCATGTCCGCCTCGTGATTGAGCAGGCCCCGGCAGGCGACATGCACGGCCGCGAGTGAAGTGGAACAGGCTGTCTGCACGGTAATCCCCGGTCCGCGCAGATTGAGCTTGTAGGAGACGGTCGTCGTCATGGAATCCTTGTTGTTTCCATTCATCAACCCTTGCAGCGAAGAAATGTCGTGCATATCCGAAAATCGACCGCTGGAAAACAGATTCAGCAGCAGGTAGGTGTTAACCCCGCAGCCGGCATAAACCCCGACCGGGACGCTGCAGTTCGATGCGTCATAGCCGGCATCTTCCAGCGCCTGCCAGGCCACCTCCAGGAACAGCCGGTGCTGCGGGTCCGTTTCCGCTGCCTCGCGCGGGGTATAACCAAAGAAAGAGGCATCGAAAAGATCGACGCCAGGCAGTTCGGCGCCCGCCTTGATGTAGTGCGGATCTTCCAGAGTCTTGCGCGAAATCCCTCGCGCCAGGAGTTCCTCGTCGGTAAAGAAAGTAACGGACTCGACTCCATCCTGCAGATTGCGCCAGAAAGTATCCACGTTATCCGCGCCTGGAAACCGGCCCGCCATACCGATAATTGCGATATCGATATCGTCTCTCTCCGAAAACTCTTCCGTATGATCCATTAATGCGTCCTCCCTGCTCTCAGCCTGCGTTGTATGAACGTCGCTCTCTGCCGCTGCGCCCGTTCCTGATGGCGCTGCAAGGGCAGGCGCTCCTTATCCGCCTGCCTGTCCTCCTGGCCGAGGAATTTAGCCAGACTTGCGACGGTGGTATATCTGAAAAGGTCGATGATGGCGATGCGTGTTTTCAACTGCTCTTCCAGTTTGCATTGCACCTTGATGAGCAGCAGCGAATGCCCGCCCAGATCGAAAAAATTGTTGTGCAGCCCCACTCGGGGTAGCTCCAGGACTTCCGCCCAGATTTCCGAAATCATCGTTTCCACGGCATTGACAGGCGCCTGATAGGCTGCCTCATCGATCTGCTCCGCCAGGGGCAGGGGCAACGCTTGACGATCGACCTTGCCATTGGGGTTGAGCGGCAGACTATCGAGCAGCACAAACGAACCAGGCAGCATGTAATCCGGAAGCACGGCAGCAAGCGCAGTCTTGAGCATGGATGCATTGAGTGTTACGCCATGATGCGAGGCGACGTAGGCGATGAGGCGCATTCCATTGCGGCTTTCCTTTGCCACTACCGCCGCCTCGCGAACTCCGGGCTGGGCCAGCAATTGTCCCTCGATTTCGCCCAATTCAACTCGAAAACCGCGAAGCTTGATCTGATGATCGAGCCGACCCAGGTATTCGAGTTGACCACCATTATCCTCATTGCGCCAACGCACGCGATCCCCCGTGCGGTAAAGGCGGCTCCCATCCGGTGCGAAAGGATCGGCAACGAACCGGTCTGCGGTGAGACCGGGACGATTAAGGTATCCGCGGGCAAGTCCTGTCCCACCGATATAGAGTTCTCCGGCACAGCCGGGAGGCACGACATTCAAGTCCTCATCGAGCACGTACAATTTGCGATCTCCAACGGCACGGCCAATGGGCGCGAATTCGTGGAGGATACCGGCCTCAGCAGTTTCAGACGCATGGGCTACCCAGGCAGCCGGGGTAATGATCGTTTCGGTGGGCCCGTAGGCATTGACCAGTCGGGCTTGCGGGAGAGCGGCCTGCGTGGCGGCCAGGTCGGCTGCAAACCATGCTTCGCCGCCTGCTATGCAAGTGCGTACCGACGTGGCACCCCCCTGCATCAAGGGAAGCAGCATCCGCAGATAAGCGGGCGGCAAGTGCAGCGTGGTTATGCTGTGCTTTCCGATCCGATCGACGAAACCGTCGCCAGCAAGATCGCGTGTCGATGAAAGGACAAGCGTCGCACCTTCGCACAGGGGTGTGATCCACTGTTCCGCAGCCGCATCGAAATTCATCGAGAAAAACATGAGTTCGCGATCACCAGGACGTACGTCGTAGATTTCCCTGATCGCTGCCAGATGCATCGCCAGGGGACCATGGCTTACTCCTACTCCTTTCGGTCTGCCGGTCGATCCGGATGTGTAGATGACATAAGCGAGATTATCGGGATGTAACGTAATCTCCGGGTTGGTCTCTGCTACCCCCTTCACGCCGGCGCCATCCAGTTCCAGCACCGAAAGCTTTTCCGAATCGGGGATACGATTCCTGAGAGGAGAGTGGGTCAATAGCAACCGGATGCCGCTATCCTCAACCAGATAGTCGAGGCGTTCGCGCGGATAGTCGGGATCGAGCGGTACATATGCTCCTCCTGCCTTGAGAATGCCCAGCAGGCCGACGATCATCTCGATGGAACGTTCTACCGTAATGCCGACCTTTACTTCCGCTTTGACTCCCAAAGCGATTAAATGGTGTGCGAGCCGGTTTGAGCGACGGTTCAGTTCCTGGTAGGTTATTTCGGTATCGTTGAAAATCAGGGCGCAGACGTTTGGATGTTCTTCCGCCTGGCGCTCTATGCGCCGATGCACAGGTTCATGGGCAGCATGATGGACAGCTTTATGGGCGACTGGATGAGCAGATTGATCGAACAAGGCGCTACCTGAAAGGTGCGCTACAGCATTCGCCCCCCATGCTCCCCATGCTCCGAGCTGCGCCATATCGCTCTCGCTCAACAGGGGCACATCCCCGATGGGTATTTCCGGCTGCCCAACCATTGCCCGCAACAGAACCACATACTGGCGTCCCAGGCGCTCGATCGTGCGGGTATCGAAGAGCTCCGATGCATAGATGAAGCTTGCACGCACGTTTCCATCGGGTGACTCGATCGTTTCCAGCGTCAGCTCGAACTGTGCAGCCTGCTCGCCCAACGGATAGTCAACAATCTTCAGCCCCTTGATTTGATCGAGCTTGCGCCGGTCGCTCACCAGATGATTAAGGGTCACCTGGAACAGCGGCGTCCGGCTCAGGCTTCTCTCCGGCTGCAATGCTTCAACCAATTGCTCGAAGGGCAAATCCTGATGTGCCTGGGCGTCGATTGCCGCCTCTCTGACCTGCGCGAGCAGGGTTGACAAAGCCATGCGGCCGTCGACTTTCCCGCGCAGTACCTGGGTATTCACGAAAAAACCGACGATGCCCCTGGTTTCAATCCGGTTGCGATTGGCGACCGGCACGCCGACACGAATATCCCTTTGTCCCGTGAGGCGGTAGAGCAAAGCTTGAAAACCCGCCATCAGCGCCATGAAAAGAGTCGCGCTGTGGTTATCAGGGCGTTGGGCAAGGCTTCGCAGCCTGCTCAGCACATCCGGCGTCAGGTCGAAAGAATGACGTGCCGCCTGATAATTTGCCACAGGTCGCCGCGGATGGTCGGCCGGCAATTCCAACACCGGATGTTCAGTGCCCAGGCAACCACGCCAGTAGATCAATTGCCTGTCTTTCTCGCCTGCTTCCAGCCAACTGCGCTGCCACCCGGCATAGTCCGCGTAGCGGATGGGTAAAGGGTCGAACTGCGGCAATTGCCCCTGAGCATCAGCCAGATACCCGACGGCGAGTTCGTCAAGCAATACCTGCATCGAAGCACCATCGGAGATGATGTGATGCATGGTCATCACCAGGATATGCTCATCCTGCGTCAGCCGGATCAGGACTACTCGCAGCAATGGGCCCTGTGTCAGATCGAAGGGGGCGGAAATGATCTGGTCGGCCTCCTCTTTCGCACGCGCTTCACGCGCAAGGGCAGGAGTGTCGCCCAGATCGATGTGTGGGATATGCAACCGCACTGCCAGTTGGATCACCTGCTCCACGGAACCCTCCGCTCCTGTCCGGAAAACGGTACGCAAGGATTCGTGACGCGCGACCAGCCCATCAAGGCTGGTCTGCAACGCCTGCGCGTCCAGGGGACCCGACAATCGCAACGCCTGCTTGATGTGATATGCGGTGGATGGCCGGTCCAGTTGCCAAAGGAACCAGAGACGCTGTTGACCAAAGGAGAGCGGTGCCACATCGGCTGCTCCAATCCTCTTTGCGGTGGAAAGAATGCTGATGCTGGCAGTGCGTCTGGGAGTGCCAACAGACAGTACGCGCTTGATTTCCTCTGCGCACTCGCACAACTTTGGATTCTCGAACAGACTGCGGAGCGTGAAATCGATCTGCCAATGCTCAGCAATACGCGCCACAGCCTGAACTGCCGAGAGTGAACTTCCGCCGCTGGCAAAAAAATGATCCTCGCGCCCCAGCGCACGGCGATTCAATACCGTTTCCCAGATGCCCGCGAGCGAAATTTCGACGTCATCCGTCAACGTGGGTACGGGCCGCCCGCTGCCACCCAGCACGAAATTGCCAAACTCATAGATGGCATACGCGTCAAGGGTGCGTTCGCGCCAGCCTTGGCGACAGGCGGTGCGCTGCAATTTTCCGCTGGAAGTTTTGGGCAATCCTCCCGGATTCAGTAGTACCACCACCGAAAGTGGCTCGTGGCAGCTTCCGCTCACGGCCTCACTCAACGCCTGCACCAAAGTTTCAACGGCGATAAGCTTCTGCATGCCGCGGGATATCTCCACGGCCATGCCGATTCCTTCCCCGTTTTCGGTTTCTACCGAAAACGCGGCCACCCTTCCCTTCCGGGCGGCCTCCACCTCATCCTCGACCATTTGCTCGAGGTCCTGCGGGTAGACGTTCTGCCCCCTTATGATGATGAGATCCTTGCGCCTTCCTGCAATGTATAACTGTCCATCATGTATGAAGCCAAGGTCTCCGGTGCGCAGCCACCGTCCCCCCTCGTGGGAAACAAAAGTTTCGGCTGTCTCCTCTGGTTTTCGCCAGTAGCCGCAGGCCAGGCTGGCACCATCTGTCCAGATCTCCCCGATCGTACCATCGGGCAACTGGACACCTGTTTCCGGGTCTACAACCCTCACCGTATGACCGGAAGCCGGCACACCGCAAGCTACCAGAGAGGTTCCCGGCTCTGCCACTCCGGCTCTGCCTTGCGCAAGCATCTGGGTAGAGAAGCAATGTGCCTCCATGCCGTCTCCACGCGTCCCGCCGGTGACAAAAAGCGTTGCTTCGGCCAGGCCGTAACAGGGATAAATTGTGCCAGGTGGAAATCCTGCCGGTGCGAAGCGTTCGATAAATGCTTTCATCGTTTCCCGGCGTACCGGTTCGGCACCCGAAAAGGCGACACGCCAGCTCGACAAGTCGAGCTCTTGTAGCTGAGCATCGCTTACCCGGTCCGCACAGAGTTGAAACGCAAAATTGGGCGCACCACTCACCGTCGCACGGTAGTGCGAAATGGCTTTCAACCATCGTACCGGTCGTTCGATAAAAAACCGGGGTGTCATCAGCACGACAGGAATGCCCCGATGGATGGGTTGCAGCAAGCCGCCGATCAGTCCCATATCGTGATACAGCGGCAACCAGCTCACGAATATGTCGTTTGCATTGATCGACATACCCTCCTCGAACACCCTCGTATTTGTCATCAGGCTGCCGTGGCTCACCATTACCCCTTTAGGCGTGGATGTAGACCCCGAGGTATATTGCAAAAACGCGATATCTCCCTCTTTGGGAAAATATTCACGCCATGCGAAGGCGTTATCGCATTTCACCGTGTCCACAGTCAGCACGGTCGCATAAGAAGAAAACTGTTCCACCGCGGTACGAGCAATCAAGGGCATGATTTCGCTCGTGGTCAATATGCAGCGTGCCTCAGCATCGGCTGCAATGGCGAGCAGGCGTGCCAGATGCCGTTCTCGCACCATCTCCGGCGGGAAAACGGGCACAGCGATGAGTCCTGCATAAAGACAGGCAAAGAAGCCGATTACGTAATGCTCATCATTTTCCATGAGCAACAGGGCGCGCTCGCCTGCCGAAAAACGGTCCTGCAAAATGGCTGCGAGTGCACGAACATGTTGATCCAGTGTTGTGTAGTCGAACGCTTTTTCCACGGCTCTCTCGCCTTCTTGGCCCATTACCGTCAAGGCGAGGTCTGTGGGACGTGCCAACGCGAGACTACGGAGATGCGTCACCAGGTTTTGCGGGTAAACGCGGTGAAAAATTGACCTTGGCGTCATAGTGAAACCTTTCAATGGACTGACTTTGAAACCTTTTCAGGAGTGATCTATCTGGCGAATGGACTGATCGCAAACCTGCGGATATGCAGCCCGACCTTGGCAGGGATCCAGTCTTGACAGGGGAAGCCGGGATGTCTGTCTCGACACTTCACGGCTTTTCCCCTGAGTTGAAGCCCGGTCATGAGTCTGGAATGCCAGGGCCGCTGCATAGCCATCGGTACCGGGGGGGGGGGGGAAATCATGCGCGCTCTCGTAAGCCTCATCATCCCGGGGCACCGACAGCCCAACATCAAACTCGAGCAACCACACTTCGATGCCACCCGGAATGCGCTCGGGCAGCGATAAGCGCCTTAGGGGATACCTTAAGGAATACATAAGGACATATCACCAGGTTCTCGATGCGCTTCCTGACATGCTTCCGGATGGTGCAGCGCCATCCGCTGGACGAGCACGTGAAGAAAAGCCTCTTCGTGCTGCCGGAGAAAAAAATGTCCCCCTTCAAACAGGTCCAGCGAGAAATCTTCTGTGGTTTCGGATCGCCACGCTTCCAGCTTCGACTCATGAATTTCATCGTCACGGCCCCCAAAAACATGGATCGGCAACGGCAAAGGCAAGGATTGTGCGTAGCGGAAGCTTGCACAGATGCGGTAGTCAGCGTGCAGCAGGCTGAGCGTCATAGACAATAACTCGGGACTCTCGAACACTTCTTCCGGCGTCCCCTTCTGCTTGTGCAGATCGGCGATGAGCGACGCGTCGGTATTCTTGTCCGCATAGCGCCGCCAGTCCTGCCGGGAGGGTGCGGCACAGGCTGACACAAACAGGGCAAGAGGCAAGGCTTTTTCTCTCTTGCGCAGGGAATGGACAATTCCGAAAGCGAGCAGTGCCCCCATGCTGTGTCCGAAGAATGCGTATCGCCGAGGCGGATACGCCTCGATCTCATCCGTAAGGCGTTCGACCAGTAAAGGGAAGCTTCTCTCGAATGTTTCATCCAGGCGACCTCCCCGGCCCGGCAACTCGATCGGCTCCACTTGCACCCAGGAAGGCAGCCTGCGCCGCCAGCGCAAATACATTACTGAGCTCGCGCCCGCGCAAGGCAGTGCGAAAAGCGTCAGAGGTGCAGACATCACCTGGCTTCAACTGAACATTGTTCGTCCATGAAGCGCCTCAGGCTGAGGGGACGCATATCCGTCCACACTTTCTCTACATGTTCGAGGCAGGTTTTCTTGTCTCCCAGCACCCCGATGTCATGCCATCCTCCCGGAATGGCTTTCCACTCCGGCCAGATGGAGTACTGCTCTTCATGATTGACCAGCACGCGAAACGTCCCGTCTTCGCGGTCGAAGCAACTTGTCATGTTTGTTCTTCCCCTTATGTCTGTAAACAGATGGCGTTCCAGATTCCCTGGACGAATTCCAATGATTGGAAATGCGTCTTAATCTTATTTGGAATCTTGTTCAGCTAGACGAATAAGGATTCGAAGAATTTAGGAAAATGACTGATAGCCTGCAGGGTTTTTGATCAAAGCCAGTTGAACTGAAATCTGATACCCATCGGCAGTGCGGGCAATTCAGTTGGGGTCACCTAGTCAAGGAGGCGATCACTAGCAGAACGTTTCGGGTGGTCGTAACGATGAGACTGTGCCAGGCGGCAGCAGCAGAGCCGGGCTTCCTACGCCTTACGCTCATTCCTTTGAAAATTATGCATCGTTTGTCGACGCATTTGGCGGCTGTAGACTTTTCCTGGCGGACCAGGGTTGGCGCAGGTATAGCCATAACACATGGCTGGGGGCTGGTTGTGAATCCAGGCGCAAGGATTGGTAATAACGTAACCCTTTTTCATGGGGTCACCCTTGGGCGTGATCGCATTTCCCCTGACGGAAATCGTCAAACTGAATATCCCGTCATTGAGGACGAAGTCTGGATCGGACCCCACGCGATCATCGTCGGAGGAGTAACCATAGGTCGCGGAAGCAGAATCGCAGGAGGCACATTTGTTACAGAGAGCGTCCCTCCTTATTCAATTGTATCGGGAAATCCCTCTACGATTGTTAAAACGAACTGTACGCCGGATGTAATGAATCCCGCTCCCCTCTGATAAGACGCATGAATCATTCAGAGATATTGCATATTGGTACCCGTTTTATCTCTTCGTCATCAATCCTCGGCAGGCGGTTCAAAGGGTGGAACAAGACCGGTGATGAGCCAGAGACGGGAGGCCTCGTCGTAGGCCTTTCTATGTGCCGGATTCATGTTCAACCAACCGATCAGCTCTTCCCATTCAGCGGGGCTGAGTGACTCGTGCTCACGTATTACCCACTCGACTGCTGTATGCCACACCTGATCCGAATCCTGGTCCTCTGAATTCGCCACGGTTTCACCTTGATGTTCCCCCGATGAATCTTCGAATTCATCGATTTTCCACAGTTTTAAACTTACCCGAAACAAGTATAGCGGATACCGCTGTGCAAGTGCTTCCAGGCGGTGGGAGTGATCAAGCTGGCAGTGATCAAGTGGGGGACTAGGTGGATTGGAGAGCAGCGCGGCAATGGTCTATTGCCTCGTGGATCAGGATATTCACCAGGGATGTCGAGATAGCCAGTTCGGCAGCGATGGCGCGATGCGTCTGCCCTTCCAGACGATGGAGTTCAAAAGCGCGCCTCGTCCGCTCCGGAAGTTCCGATATTGCTTTTGCAACCAGTTTCAGATGCTCGCGGCTGATGACTGTGGCTTCGGGCATTCCGATGTGGGATGGCACATGCAACCCGCCGTCTTCGCCCTCGAAAAGATTCAATTCGAATGAAATGCGCCGATGATGATCGATGGCAAGATTGCGAACCATCTGGAACAGGTATGCCACAGGCTGCTTGACATGGAATACTGCCGCTGCTTCCGATACTTTGAGATATGCATCCTGCACCACGTCCTCCGCCCGCTCGGGATTACCGAGAATCTTGAGCGCCGCCCAGCGCAACTGGGACCGATGAGCCATGAAAACTTCGCTCAGTTCAATCTGCTCTTCGACAATCATCACCGCATCTCCACAGAAAGCATATAATAATAACAATAACGAGAACTATTCTTATTATCATATAGCAATTTCTATTTTACAATATGGATTAACTTCCGGTTCCGAAGGATATAGCGAATATCCTCACTTCTCGGATCGGCTTGAACCGAAATGCCCAGGATATTTGCGATAATAATTGTTTCGATTTCCCTTGCCGGAATTGGCGGTTGCAAAACATCTCCACTGAGAAATCCTGGAGATGCAGGCGCAGCACTCCCAGCCAGATGGGCGGCGGATAAAGGGACTCCACAGCCGACCCCGGAAAACTGGGTAGAAGCTTTTGGTGATCCTAATCTGAGTGCCCTGGTTAACAGCGCCCTGGCAGATAATTATCAACTGAAGGCTGTGGCGGCGCGGGTAAAAGCTGCGGTGGCCCAGGCGCGCATAGACGGTGCAAGCCGATGGCCACAACTGCTCTTTGCCCCAGATTACCAGTATACGCAAATCCGCGAGGCGGGATTCGGTTCGGCTCGATTCAGTGTGTTTGAAACATTGTTCAGCCTGAGCTGGGAGCTGGATGTGTGGGGACGGATAAGCGACTTCCAGCAGGCAGCAATAAGAGAGGCGAATGCGACCGCAGCCGATTTTCAAGGCGCGCGCCTGTCTCTGGCCGCCCGGGTGGCGCAGGGTTATTTTGAGCTTGCCGAAGCCAGGCTCCAAGCAGCAGTGGGAGAGCGGTCAGTAAAGGACCGAAGCGTTATTGTCGACCTGGTACGTGGACGCTTTGCCCGCGGTTTGACGAAAGCGCTCGACGTGCGCCTGGCCCTCACCGACCTTGCCAATGCGGAGGCTGAGCTTACCCAGGCGCACAACCAGGTTCAGATCATTGCACGCCGACTGCAAGTGCTGCTGGGGCGCTATCCGGAAGCTGTGCTGACGGCGACTGCGGAACTGCCTGAACTTCCACCCGATATGCCAGCGGGGTTGCCCTCGGAATTGCTGGAAAGACGTCCGGATCTCGTCGCTGCCTATGATCGTTTGCTGGCTGCCGACTCACGTCTGCAAAGCACGAGAAAATTACTGCTGCCGCGTGTTGCCCTGACTGCAGCCGGAGGAATGCGCAGCCAGGCACTGACCGAATTGGTGGATCCCAGGGCTCTCGCATGGAACGTGCTCATCGGCCTGGCGCAACCGGTATTCACGGGGGGACGCATCCGGGGCCAGATCGAACTTGACAAGGCGCAGACCGAGCAGGCCCTTAATCTGTACAAGGACACGGCACTCAATGCTTTCCGGGAAGTAGAGCAGGCGCTGGCAGCCGACGAATGGCTACGGAAGGAAGAAAAAGCCTTGAGGAATGCAGTTGAGCAAACCGAAGCCAGCCGAAAACTGGCGGTCTATTCCTATCAACATGGGTATATCGAAATTCTTACACTGCTGGACAGCTACCGCAGCACCCTCACTGCCCAGAGTGCCCATCTTTCCGTCAGGCGCCAGCTTCTGAGCAATCGAATCACTCTTTACCTGGCATTAGGAGGCAGCATTTGCGAAGCGTGCTGAAACAAGGGGCAAGCAAGAGCATGTTCAAAATCATCATCCCTGTTCTTGTTGTGCTGGCAGGCATCAGTATTTCGTGGGCGATTGCCGTTCACCGGCCGTCACTGAAATCCGAATTGCCGGATAGCGGAATACCAGTGGTAGGGGTAATCGAGGCAACTCCACAAATGATCAAACTGAATATTCGCTCCCAGGGTGTGGTCGTACCCCGTACCGAGATTGACCTCGTCCCCGAAGTAGCGGGCCAGATCGTCCGGCTCCATCCCAGCCTGGCCGCCGGGGGTTTTTTTGAGGCAGGCGATATCCTGATGATGATCGATACGCGCG
This sequence comes from Nitrosospira multiformis, assembly GCF_003050865.1. Classification (GTDB taxonomy): domain Bacteria; phylum Pseudomonadota; class Gammaproteobacteria; order Burkholderiales; family Nitrosomonadaceae; genus Nitrosospira; species Nitrosospira multiformis_E. Next base: position 15,463 of record NZ_QAOK01000029.1, read on the forward strand.
ACTATGATCACGCGATCGCCGAGGCACACGCGCGCATCGCCGAGGCGGAGCGCCAGGTTGCGATGGAAGAGGCGCAGGCGGAACAAGCGCGCCAGGAATGGCAGGTTCTGGGGGAAGGAATGCCCTCGCCTTTGACCATGCGCGAGCCGCAACTGGCGGAGGCACGCGCAAAATTGAAGGCCGCGCAGGCCGACATGGTAAAAGCCCGCCTGCAGCGAAGCCGCTGCGAGTGGCGCTCGCCATTTGCAGGACGTGTGCGCAACATGCATATCGGTCTTGGTCAGTACGTTCAACCTGGAGAAAAACTGGCCCGCCTTTATGCGACCGATGTTGCTCAGATACGTCTGCCTTTGGCGACCGACCAATTCGCATACCTCGATCTCCTGCTCGATCACAGGGACAACAAGGCAGAAAGGGGGCCCAGGGTCATCTTGAGTGGAGAGTTTGCCGGTGTTACTCACCGGTGGGAGGGGCACGTTATCCGGACGGAGGGTGCGCTGGATGAGGAAACTGGACTCCTCCACGCCGTTGCCGAGGTGCAGAATCCTTATAAGGCCAAGCCAGGCCAGCCTCCGCTCATACCCGGCTTGTTTGTAAAAGCCGAGATCGAAGGGCGGGAGCAGGCCGATGTCTTTGTATTGCCGCCCGGTGCCGTCAATGCTTCCCAGGAGGTGCTACTCGTCGACGCGGAAAACCGCCTGCATATTCGTCGTGTAGAAATATTGCGTCGTGAACCCGATCGCATTCTTGCCAAAAGCGGGTTGAAGGCAGGGGAAAGGCTGGTCATTTCGAGAATCGAAGTTCCGGTGGAAGGAATGAAGGTAAGCGCCGAGATTGTAGCTCCGGGGCCGAAGCTCAAAAAGACCGGTCTGGGGACGACAACGCAGGGCAACGCGCGATGAGCGAAGCTTTTATGCGTGACTGTTCTGCATTCCATCCGCTATGCCCCCATCTTGGCCAAGGGAGAATCCATTCGTGAGTTTTTTTGAATGAAGAGTACCTTTCCTCCTTCCCTTCCCTCCTCGGGGCCGATTGCGTGGTTCGCGGCCAATCCGATCGCTGCCAACCTCCTCATGTTGCTCATTCTGCTTGGGGGTACGGGCAGTCTGCTGTTGATGGACAAGGAAGTGTTTCCCCGTTTCATGCCACATCAGATCGAGATCAAGGCCACCTATCCCGGAGCAGGTCCTCTGGAGATCGAAGAGTCTGTTTGCGTGCGCATCGAAGAGGCGGTCTACAACTTGCCCGGCATTAAAAGGTTGAATTCGGAAATTGTCGAGGGGGAATGCACGATCAAGCTGACCGCTCTGCCCACCTACGACAGGGATCAGGTGATGAATGCGGCGCGTGGAAGAGTGCAAGCGATTCAGCGTCTGCCGAAAGGCCTGGAGAAGATTGACGTGCAGCCGGCAAACCGCATCGGAGATGATGGCGTTATCTGGGTGGCGTTATATGGCCCTACCGATCCGCTTACCCTCAGGCGTCTGGGCGACGGCATTCATGCCGAACTCTCCCGCATACCGGGGGTAACGCGGGCGCACAATTATTACGAGCTGCCGTACGAGATTGCTATAGAGGTATCCACGGAGAAACTGCGCCAGTATGGCGTCTCGCTCAAGGAGGTGACGGAAACCATTCGACGCGCTTCGGTGGACCTGCCCGGAGGTGTAATGAAGAATCCGGCAGGGGAGCTGCTGCTCAGGGTCAAGGGCAAGGCCCAGGATGATGTATCGGTTGGAAATCTGGTGGTGAGCACCCGGCCGGACGGAAGCCGTGTGCTGCTTCGCGATGTAGCGGTCATCAAGGATGGCCTGGAAGAGCGGTTGTCGGAGTGGCACCACAATGGGGAAACCGCTCAAGGCTGGGAAATTCATGCCGAAAAAGATTCAGTAGCTGTGGCGCACCGTGTCAAGGCTTACGTAGCGGAAAAAAAAGCGGAGCTTCCCCAGGGAGTGGGCCTGATCACCTGGTGGGACGATTCGCAGGCTTACGAAGAGCGCATTGGCACCCTGCTCGAGGACGGGCTCACGGGATTCGCACTGGTCTGCCTCATCCTGACGATGTTCCTTCAGTTCAAAGTGGCCGTGTGGGCCGGAGCGGGAATTCTGACGTCGATATTCGGCGCGTTCTGGCTGATGCCAGCTCTGGATATTTCCCTCAACATGCTGTCGCTGTTCGGTTTCCTGCTAGCGATGGGAATTCTCGTGGATGATGCAATTATCATAGGAGAAGCCATCTATGCCCGCCAGGAAGAGGCGAAAGCAGGAGCCGCTGCCGCGACGGGAGAAGGGAACGGCTCATCGACTGCGGAATTCCGCTGGGTGCAAAGAAACCTGCAAGCAGCAATCCTCGGCGCGCGCGAAGTCGCGCTGCCGGTTACTCTCGCCGTCATGATCGCGCTTGTCGCGTTTCTGCCCGGTTTATTCCTGCCCGGGTGGGCAGGCCAGATGATGAAACCCATCTGCCTGGTAATGGTTCTCACGCTGGTATTTTCGCTGGTTGAAGCGCTGCTGATCCTGCCCTCTCATCTGGCGACACCCTCCAGGAGCACATGGGCCTATCCCCCGTTGCTGCAGCTGCGCGCTGCGCTCAATCAAGGATTGCAGCAGTTCGTCCGCCGTGTTTACGAACCATTGCTACAGAAAGCGCTTGCCTGGCGTTATCTCACGATCGCCATTTTCGTTGTCCTGCTGATGCTGGCTGTGGCACTGGTGGCCGGTGGCCATGTGCGGATGGCCTTGCAGGCAGACGTGACAAAAGAGAGCTTCTGGGTCTACCTGAAATTGCCCGAAGACGCACCCTATAGCGAAACGCGGAGAATAGCGGAAAAAGTAGAACAGGCGCTGCTGCAATTGCGGGAGGAACTGGATAGAGAGGCAGCAGACAGTGACCCGAATATCGGCGGGAGCGTCGTCGTCGGCATGGAAACGATCATCGCGGAGCACAGCGCGGGTTTCTGGACCGAACTCTCTCCCACCGGACGCCAGCACATCGTGGTAGAGGATTTCATCCGGGAATGGCGCAAGCGTATCGGTGACATCGGCCGGGCCAAGATCGATTTCCTGTATAAGGAGGGGGATCTCCCCTACGATATCGAATTCGATCTAGGCCACCCCGATCCGGAAACCCTGACGGCAGCCGTGGCGGTATTCAAACAGAAACTGGCGGATTACATCGGGGTATACGATGTGGTGGATTCCGCCGAGGCCGGCAAACCCGAAGTCCGCCTGCGTCTCAAACCCGAGGCGGAACGGCTGGGCATCCGGCTGGAAGATATTGCCGAGCAAATGCGCCACGCCTACTATGGCGACGAAGTGCATCGGCTCCAAAGAGGGCGCAATGAGGTCAGGGTCATCGTGCGCCTGCCGCGTAGCGAGAGGCAGTCACTCGACGATCTGCAGAACCTTCCAGTTCGTTTGCCCAGTGGAGCCCAGGCCCCCCTCGGAGTCCTTGCGAAAATCGAATTGATGCCCGGCCAGGCAAAACTGCTTCGTCAGGACCGGCAGCGCATCCTCAAGGTACAAGCCCAGACCGACCCCAAACTTGCTGATGTGAATCAGATTTATGCCGGTTTTGCAGCGCATGAAATACCTGAAATAAAACGTCAGTTTCCAGGGTTGGATATCGACATTGGCGAAGAGCGCCAGGAACAGGAACAGACAATCCAGAAACTGGTGCTTTTTACCGGAGCTGCCCTAGCCGTTATCTATGCCCTGATTGCCATCCCCTTTCGTTCGTATACCAAGCCGCTGATCTTTCTTCTAGCGGCTCCGGTGGCCTGGAGCGGCGCGGTGTGGGCGCACTGGCTGATCGGTCTTCCGCTATCCATGGAGTCGCTGGTGGGCATGATTGCGGCGAGCGGGGTGGTAATAAACGATAGCCTGGTACTGCTGGATTACGTACAAAAACGGGGAGACAGCGGCCGACCCGTATCTGCGCTTATACTCGAGGCATGCAGCGCCCGCTTCAGGCCAATTCTGCTCGCATTTCTCACCAACTTTGTCGGGTTTCTTCCCATCCTGCTCGAAAGGAGCGAACAGGCACAGTTTCTGGTCCCCATGACGCTCTCCCTGACCGTAGGCCTGCTGGTGGGTATGGCCGCGAGCCTCATACTGACACCCGTGTGCTATGCTGTCACCGAGCCTTCCTGCAGGCAACCGGTTCTGGCGGAAATGGCTCACTGAGGGTTCGAAACTTCGCTGTTTATAAGGATGGTGGCAGCGGTTTATAATAAAAACCGTGCTCCAATCCTCCATGATAGCCGCACAGATTTGAGATTTGTTTCTGGCCTTCTGGCCTTCTGGTCTTCTAACCTTTAACTACCTCTTCAAACTGCCCTGGATTTGATTTTTTTGGTATCGGGAATAGGTACCCGGTATTGAAAACCGGAATACGGGCAACTGCACATTCAATGTAAAGCGTCAAATATGGAATCCGTTTTGAAGCAGTCGCGGCGAATCGTCGTCAAGGTCGGCAGCAGTCTGGTAACGAACCAGGGACAGGGCCTTGACCATGTGGCGCTCGCGCACTGGGCTGGGCAAATCGTTAAACTCAAGAAGATCGGCAAGGAAGTGGTGCTCGTTTCTTCCGGGGCCATAGCGGAGGGGATGCAGCGCCTGAAATGGAAAAAGCGCCCGCACGCGGTCCACGAATTGCAGGCGGCGGCAGCGGTAGGACAGATGGGCCTGGTGCAAGCTTATGAAACCTGCTTCCGCAAGCACGAATTGCACTCAGCCCAGGTTTTGCTCACCCACGAAGACTTGTCCGACCGCAAGCGCTATCTGAACGCGCGCTCCACGCTGGCCACGCTGTTGAATCTGAACGTCATTCCAATCATCAATGAAAATGATACGGTAGCGACCGATGAAATCCGCTTCGGCGATAACGATACGCTAGGCGCACTGGTAACCAACCTGATCGAAGCGGATGTGCTGGTAATTCTGACTGATCAGCAAGGGTTATTCACGGCCGATCCGCGAAAAGATGCCCAGGCGAAACTGGTGGAGCAGGCGAAAGCCGGAGATCCGGACATCGAACGGATGGCGGGGGGCGCAGGCAGCGAAATAGGACGGGGCGGCATGTTGACCAAAGTGCTGGCGGCCAAACGCGCAGCGAGAAGCGGCGCGCACACGGTGATCGCGTCGGGACGCGAAGCGGATGTCCTGATTCGTCTCGCCCGAGGGGAAGCGATCGGCACCCAGTTGCTGGCAGAAACCATGATGCTCGCCGCTCGCAAGCAGTGGCTGGCGGACCATCTGCAAATCCGGGGAAATGTCACGCTGGACGAAGGAGCGGTGGAAGCGCTGGCCGTTGGCGGCAAAAGCCTTCTGCCGGTCGGCGTGATCGATGTGCGTGGCAACTTCGAGCGTGGTGAGGTCGTAGGCTGCCTTGATCCGCAAGGAAGGGAAATCGCCCGCGGGCTGGTCAATTACAGTGCTACGGAAACCCGGCGTATTCTCCGTCGGGCAAGCGACGAAATCGAAAACCTTCTCGGCTATATAGGTGAACCGGAGCTCATCCACAGGGATAACCTGGTTCTGCTTTAACACCTCTATGCAATACTCATTATCGCGGGAGAAAACCTGATGAAACCAATGACCAGAATTGACGATAATTTCTCCACCAGCCCCCAGATCGATGCCGAAGATCTGATCGATATCAAGGCCGCGGGTTTTAAAAGTGTGATTTGCAACCGTCCGGATAGCGAGGACGGAGGCCATCATCCAAACCACGATTTTCTCGCATCCGAAGCCAGCAAGCTGGGACTTGAATTTGCCTACCTGCCGATTGTGCCAGGACAAATCAATGACAGTCACGTTGAGCAGTTCAAGACACTCATGAAAGAACTGCCTGGTCCTACCCTTGGCTACTGCCGTCTCGGGCTTCGCTCCAAAGCACTTTACGAGCGCTCGCGATAAATATTCTTAAAATAGGCCGATCCGGGAGTTCGCGTTCATGGCGGTCAGTCCAGCCTCCGCCTAACCGTCACTTTGTTTCGCCTTCCTTGGGGAGAAGGAGAGCACTCATCCTCTCAGCTAATACCTTACCGCTCGCGGATGGATGCCGGCTTTCAACGCCTGGATCGCTTCATCCGCATCCTTCACTGTCTGAAGTCCGAGAGGACAGAAAAAATACCGGTAAAGCGCGCGCTGAGGATAGTTCTGGACGATACCTTCGAGATCGACCCATTTCGACAATCCTGCCCGTGCCCAGGTTTTATCGTTGCGCCCATAGGCATAGGTTCTTTTCTCTTCGGTCTGGCAGCGTATTCCCTCGTAGCTCACATTCATTGCACCCGTGGGAGACTTGATGACGAGGGTGTAACGCACGACACCATCTTCTCCCACTGTAATAGACGCACCGTCGACGTAATGCGTATTCGAACTTGCGGGGCCTGCATCGAATTGCAGCAGATTTTCCTGTTCGGGATAAGGAGGCAATTCCGCCTGCAGCTCAACCCACGGCCGTTCATGATCGAACTCATATTCGAATTTTTGTTGCTGGGCCGAAGCTGAAATCGATACACTCGAAAGCAGCAACCAGAATATGAGCAGGTAAGTTCTCATCACCCCACGAGATCCGGGGTCAGATCATCCATCAAAGCATTCCGCACTGCCGCATCCACTTCCTGCCCCGGCACTTTATAGGCAGGATGATCGACGCCCATGCTCAAAGAGGCGCCTTCACGCAACGCCTTTATCATTTCCAGCTCCAGCTCGAATCGCAGAAAATGGACGGAAGCGGTCTTTTTTTCATTCTCCCGATCCAGGTCTTCATCCGCAATGGCATAGACCGGAGCGAAGCCGTTCACTTTTACCCACACCTTGTCCTCTATGCCTATCAATTCGGCCAATCTGGCTACGCGTTCGACAGGATCCGGGTACTCGATCATCATGGTTGCCTTCCAGTTGGTCCCATCCGGCACCAGCGGATTGTAGGCTTCCAGTTCATCCTGGATGCCAGCTTCCTCAAAAATCTTTTCTACCCGCAGCATTTCCTGGATCTGATACCGCATCGTCAGCTCATCCTCGAAAATGAGTGTCACGTTCGTGCCGAGATGTACCTTGCGGCTACGTTTGTGCGCCATTACGCGTGCACGGAATTCCTGCCGTGACTTTGCGTAATCTTCCAGGGTCATCAGGCTGCTGCGTGTGATCTGAGGCATAATTATTATTTGATCATGATAATGAATAGAGGCAACACCAGCTGAACATCGGCAGTCGTTCAGGCCAGCCCGTAAGCAATGCGAACGAGGGTCAAGGGATGCACCTTATGCGCGCTTGTCTCGCCCATCCCCTGCTCGATATGGCGACCAGCGATGGCGCAATCGGAACTGATATAGTCAGGACCATGCTGGGCCATCTGCCTGAACACAGGCCTGCCGATTTTCATTGAGTCGGCAAAGTATTCGCTTTTTACGCCCCAGGTGCCGTCGTGCCCGGAGCAGCGCTCCACCACGGTCACCTTCGTGTCCGGCACCATCTGCAACAGATCTTTCGTCTTCTGCCCGATATTCTGCACGCGCAAATGGCAGGGGATATGGTACGAAACCTTGCCTAGAGATTTCTTGAAATCTGTTTTCAACAGGCCATCACGGTTTCGCATCGCCAGATATTCGAAGGGATCGAGCATGGCTTTGGCTACCGCCTTCACATCCTCGTCGTCCGGGAACATGAGCGGCAATTCCTGTTTGTACATGAGCGTGCAGGACGGCACCGCGGTGAGTATTGCATAACCTTCCCTGGCCAGTTTCGCCAGCGGGGGAATATTTTTGTCCTTGAGTTCTTTCACCGCGTGCAAGTCGCCCAGTTCCAGCTTCGGCATTCCACAACAGGCTTCTTTCTCCACGAGGCGCACTGGAATCTCGTTATGGTCCAGTATCTTCAATAAGTCGTGCCCTATTCCAGGCTCGTTATAGTTGATATAACAGGTGGAATAAATCGCCACTTTCCCCGGGGTCCGCTCGCCATTGCGCACTTCGTGGTCCGCGTTCGGCTGGGCAGTTGCGCGAAATCTGTGACTGTCGTACTCCGGCAATCTGCGCTCGGCGTGAATGCCAAGCATGCTGTCCATCAGTTTGCGGGTAGTGGGTGCCTTGTTGATCGCATTGACTGCCTGGACCACGACGGGAATACTGGCAAGCTTGCCCACTGCATCGGTGCTGGACAACAGCTTGTCACGGAAACGCACGTCGCCTTTTTTGTGCTTGACCGCCTTGGCGCGCAGCATCAGGTGCGGAAAATCGACATTCCAGGGATGAGGAGGCACATACGGACATTTCGTCATGGAGCACATATCGCAGAGATAGCAACGATCCACTACCTCCCAATATCTGGATTTCTCCACTGCGTCCAGTTCGCCGGTCGGTCCCTCATCTATGAGATCGAATAAGCGCGGGAACGCGGTGCACAGATTCACGCAGCGGCGGCAGCCGTGGCATATATCGAAGACACGTTCCATCTCGGCGAACAGCTTCGGCTCATCATAATATTCCGGGTTTTCCCAATCGATGGGAAGGCGCTTTGGCGCCTCCAGGCTGCCTTCGCGAGTGGTCATGCGTGAAAATGAATGGGGAAATAAAACAGATGGAAATTCAGCTGAAAATTCCGGAACAATAACAATACAAGCGGAAGGAACGGGATGCAGGATCCGATCCCTTCCGCTTGTTGTCTATAGCCGCTTATCGGGTCGCTTATCGGGCGGGCCGCCTGTCGGGCCACTTGTGAATCGTTAGTCGCCGAGATTGTCCAGAGCCTTCTGGAAGCGGTTGGCGTGAGAGCGTTCGGCCTTGCCCAGTGTCTCAAACCATTCGGCGATTTCATCGAAACCTTCATCACGTGCAGTTTTAGTCATTCCGGGATACATATCCGTATATTCATGTGTCTCCCCGGCAATAGCGGTTTCAAGGTTGGCGCGGGTCGAACCGAACGGCAAGCCGGTGGCGGGATCGCCGCTCGCCTCCAGGTATTCCAGGTGGCCGAGCGCATGTCCGGTTTCGCCTTCAGCAGTGGAGCGGAAAACCACTGCAACATCGTTTTGCCCTTCCACATCCGCTTTGTTTGCGAAGTAGAGATAACGCCGGTTCGCCTGCGATTCCCCGGCAAAAGCCGCTTTCAAATTTTCCTCGGTTTTGGTTCCTTTGAGTTCCATCATTCCCCTCCTGTAATCAAATTGCCATAAATAAAATAAAGCTTTCCGCCGATGCGGCCAAATATGCGATTCGAATGAACCGGGACCAACCGGGACTATAACCGGGACTATATGCATCAGCTCGCTAACCCTATGAGACTATCGAAGGCCACTTGAGTTGTCAACCGCCTATATGCGTTCCTTATATTCCGCCTTTCTGCCGATGCGAACCGGACTGGAAATTCAGGTAAGCAGGTTTTGCGGCTTGCCCGCAACCCAGGCTTCGATATTGTCGACCAGCTGATCGGCAAGAAAACGCATGGCCTCGGTAGAGGCCCAGGCGATGTGAGGTGTCAGGATAAAGTTGGGACGATGCAAGCCAAGCAGGGGATTGCCGTTTCTTGGGGGTTCCGTGGTCAGCACATCGAAACCGGCGCCGGCGATAGTGCCATCGTCCAGGGCCTGTACCAGCGCTGCCTCATCCACCAATCCTCCCCGGGCGGTGTTGATGAGCAATGCGCTGCGCTTCATCTTGCGCAATTCGTCCATGCCAATCAGGTTTCGGGTAGCGGGCGTCAGCGGGCAATGCAGTGAGAGGATGTCGGATTCCGCAAGCACCTGATCGAACGGGGTGAGAACCACGTCCTTCTTCCTCCGCGATTCATGATGGGCAAAAAGCACCCGCATGCCGAATCCCTGTGCAATGGCGGCAGTGCCGCGCCCAATCGTGCCCTCCCCGACAATCCCGATGGTGGCACCAAACAACTCGCTGATCTCATGAGTAAACAGGCAGAACTGCTCCGATTTCTGCCACCTTCCCTGCTCGATCTCCTGCCGGTAAGCAAAAAGATTTCTGCGTAGCGCGAGCACCAGGGCGAATACATGCTCAGGTACGGTATGAATTGCATAATTGCGGATATTCGCCACGGCAATGCCGTGTCTGCGGCAAGCGCCGATATCGACAGCGTCATATCCGGTAGCCGCAATGGCGACCATTTTCAGCTTTGGCAATTGCGCCAGGGTTTCCTCGCTCAACCCCACCTTGTTGATGATTGCTATGGTTGCGTGCTGTAAATGCGACACCACCTGGTCAGGTGTCGTTTTGGCGTATTCCTCGTACGTATGCTCGAAGTTCGGCCGGTGCACTTCCACCTTCAGGGAATCCCTTTCCAGAAAAACGACGTGATGATTCATGTTCATTTCCCTCTTGTGTGAATTTATACAGGAAACCGGAATTCCGGCGCCAGTATCGGCGGAACCGGCAGAATCGGCTTGGGAGTATTACTCCCGATTCATTCTCGCTGAAAAAAGACTGGCTGAAACGATCATTGCTCCGCCGGCCCATTCCCTCAGCGTCATGGCTTCGTCGGTCAGGAAGTAAGCCGCAACCGCCGCAACCACCAACTCGAACAGCATAATCACGATAGCCTGGTTGGCAGGGGTATGGGTAAGACCGTATTGCACGACCAGGCTCAGGGCAAATACCGTCAACCCCACCAGCAGCAGGAGCAAAAGCGTACAGGCGGAAACATCGACCGATACAGGCAGATCAGGCAGTAACAGACTGTAACCCAATGCAACCAGAGCAACTCCCACCCATACCGCAACCGATTTTAATTGAACATCATGATACTGGTCTTTTCTGCTCAGCACATTCGCCAGAGCGAACATGAAACCAGCGGATATTCCCATCCAGTCGGCATAGGAGGAAGGCAGCAGGCTGCCTTCCGGCTGCCATAACATGATTATCGCACCTCCCAAAGAAAAAACGATAACCAGGTATCCCTGCACGCTTAACACCTCGTTCAGCAGGAAGCGCGCAAATACGATGGTCCATAGCGGCGAGAGGTAAAATAACAGCATGACCCGCATGATTTCGCCATGGAGTACACCGAGAACGTAAGCGAGATTGGCCCAGCCTGCGGACAATCCTATTCCGACAAGCAGCCAGGTTTCCCTGTCAAGCATGCGTACGGTGCGCAATTTATCACGAAATACGGCCAGGCCGAGCAGCAGGGCTACAAGGTAGGTAATAACGGTTGCAGCCGGCCCGCTTACCCCGGCCTGTTCCAATAAGCGGTAGGGGTACCACAGCAAACCCCAGATCGAGGCGCCCACAAGCAGGGCAGCGATCGGGAAAGCGCTTTGCCCGCCGCTTCGTTCACCTTGGGTATATTGTTTATTTTGCTTTGTGAGCAAGAGAGTGCCCTCTTATAATCCTGCTTCGATCAATCACTCAACCTGGGGAATAGAGCTGTCTTCCCACCGCCTTAAATTGAATCCCAATCTGGACCGCCTGCAACCATACCCTTTCGAGAAGCTCACCAAGCTATTCGCAGGAATCGAACCTGCATCGGCTTTTACACCTATCAGCCTCCACATCGGGGAGCCCAAGCATTCGACTCCGGATTTCATTCGCCAGGCCTTGATGGAAAATCTGGTGAAGATGGCGCACTATCCCGCAACTCTCGGGGCGCGATCCCTGCGCACCAGCGTCGGCAAATGGCTGATGCAACGCTATGGCCTGCCGGCAATCGATCCCGATACCGAAATCCTGCCGGTCAACGGCAGCCGCGAAGCATTGTTTTCTTTTGCACAGGCAGTGATCGATTCTTCCAGGTCCGATGCAATTGTAATTTGTCCGAACCCGTTTTATCAGATATACGAAGGCGCTGCCTTGCTTGCGGGCGCAACGCCCTGTTTCCTCAATACCCTGCCCGAGAATGATTTTGCGCTCGATTATGCTCAGTTACCGGATGAAATATGGGCGCGCACCCAACTTGTGTATGTCTGCTCGCCCGGCAATCCCACCGGACGGGTAATGTCGATGGACGAATGGCGCCTTCTGTTCGAGCTTTCTGACCGTTATGGCTTTGTCATTGCTTCGGATGAGTGTTATTCTGAAATCTATTTTGATGAAGCCTCTCCTCCGCTGGGCGCGCTCCAGGCCGCCCACCGTCTGGGCCGGGAACGCTTTCCCCGGCTGGTCGTATTCAGCAGCCTTTCCAAAAGATCGAACGTTCCCGGCATGCGTTCCGGATTCGTTGCCGGAGACGCGGGGATCCTGAAAAAATTCCTGCTCTACCGCACCTACCACGGCAGTGCGATGAATCCGGCAGTGCAGGCGGCAAGCGAGGAGGCGTGGAATGATGAGGTTCATGTTGTCGAAAACCGCCGCCTCTATTGCGAGAAGTTCAAAGCAGTCATCAAATTACTTCAGGGTACGCTACCGGTCTCGCTGCCTGACGCGGCTTTCTACCTGTGGCTGAAAATACCGATGAATGACGTCGAATTCGCCCGGCAGCTCTATCGCGATTATAATGTCACGGTTTTGCCCGGCAGCTATCTTGCACGGCATGCGCATGGGATCAACCCCGGCGAAAATTTTGTCCGGATTGCCCTGGTGGCATCCGTAATGGAATGCGCCGCCGCTACCGAGCGGATAAAGAAGCTGGTATCCAGCCTGTAGCAGGCAGCCTGTAGAGCAGCGAAATATCAACAAGAAATCGAAGGAAGACCATGGATCAGCTCCAAAGCACGATTGAAGAAGCGTTTGAACGCCGCGCCGAGATTACACCGCGTAACGTCGAAGCGAAGCTCAAGGAATCCATTACCCAGGTACTGGAAATGCTCGACAGCGGCAAACTGCGGGTGGCGGAAAAAACGGACGGTGAATGGAAAACCCATCAATGGATAAAAAAAGCCGTATTGCTGTCATTCCGCATCGAGGACAACAGTTTCATCAAGGGGGGATTTTCCAATTATTTCGACAAGGTACCTTCCAAGTTTGCAGATTACAGCTCCCGCGATTTTCGTAATGGCGGCTTCCGCGTCGTGCCTCCCGCAACCGTACGCAAAGGCGCTTTCATTGCCAGCAATGTCGTGCTGATGCCCTCTTACGTCAATATCGGTGCATACGTAGATGAAGGCACCATGGTCGATACCTGGGCTACGGTGGGTTCCTGCGCGCAGATCGGGAAAAATGTGCATCTATCCGGCGGTGTCGGAATCGGCGGAGTGCTCGAGCCCGTGCAGGCCAATCCTACCATTATCGAGGACAACTGTTTCATTGGCGCACGCTCGGAAGTCGTGGAAGGCGTGATTGTCGGTGAAAATTCCGTGATTTCGATGGGCGTATACATCGGCCAGAGCACCAGGATTTATGACCGCGAAACAGGTGAAATCAGCTATGGCCGCATCCCACCCGGTTCCGTTGTCGTTTCCGGCAGCCTGCCTTCCGCGGACGGCAAATACAGCCTCTATTGTGCAGTCATCGTGAAACAGGTGGATGCCAAAACACGCGCGAAAACCGGTATCAATGAGCTGTTGCGCGGCATTTAACGCGGTTACAAGTAGCGCAGGCAGATTGGAATTGGAGTGAAGCACGAGTCCAGGAGCAGCGGTAGGATGGGTGGAGGCTGAAAGCCGCAACTCATTACCCATCACCGAAACTCGATGGGTTACGCTCCGCTCCACCCATCCCTGCGATTATTCGAGCTTGGCGGTATCAAACCCCATAAAGGCGGCGTACGTAGTACGCTCTAAAGTACATACCCCAGGTAACTTGTATTCCTTTATCATCATTGCCATATAAATTCTTTTCTGGAAAATAATCCATGCTCAATAACACGCTGGCGCTCGCACAAATGCTGATCGCCCGCCGCTCTCCGACGCCTTTCGACAATGGCTGCCAGGAAATCCTGATCGATCGCCTGGAAAAAATCGGCTTCAACATTGAAAGAATACGCTGCGGCGAAGTCGATAATCTGTGGGCCAGGCGCGGAACGGGAGCACCGCTGATTTGCTTTGCCGGTCACACAGATGTCGTGCCAACCGGCCCCCTGGAAAAATGGGAAAGTGACCCATTCGATCCCGTCACTCGAAATGGCAGGCTTTATGGGCGCGGCGCGGCCGACATGAAGGGATCGATAGCAGCATTCATCACGTCGATCGAGGCTTTCGTCGCAGAGCATCCCGATCACAATGGCTCGATTGCGCTCCTGATCACATCGGATGAGGAAGGTATTGCGGTAGACGGCACTGTACGGGTGGTGGAAGTCCTCAAGGCGCGCAATGAGCTGATCGATTATTGCATCGTCGGGGAACCGACCTCTGTCGACAAGCTTGGCGATATGATCAAGAACGGCCGGCGCGGCTCCCTGTCCGGAACGTTAACTGTAAAGGGTATACAGGGCCACATTGCTTATCCTCACCTGGCAAAAAACCCAATACACCTGGCGGCTCCCGCCATCGCCGAACTGGCCAACACGAAGTGGGACGAAGGCAACGAATATTTCCCCCCTACTACCTGGCAGGTTTCGAATATCAATGGGGGTACGGGTGCCACCAACGTAATTCCTGGCGAAGTAACGATACTGTTCAATTTTCGTTTCTCCACCGCTAGCACGGTAGAATCACTTAAAACCCGGGTGCATGAAATTCTCGACCGGCATAACCTCGAATACGACTTGCAATGGGAAAATTCAGGCAAGCCTTACCTCACCCCGAGGGGCAGCCTGGTCGATGCGGTAAGTGCCGCCATTCGCGCTGTAACGGAAATCGAGCCTAAGCTTTCCACCTCGGGAGGAACCTCGGACGGCCGCTTCATTGCCGACATCTGCCCACAAGTGGTGGAGTTGGGACCACGGAATGCAACCATTCACAAGATCAACGAATACGTCGAGGTTGCGGATCTGGAACAGCTGCCGCAGATTTACCGACTCACGATCCAGCGTTTGCTGCTGAGATGATAAGAATAAATCCGGGGCTCACCCATTTCTACGGGCAGGACTGACCCGGACGTACACACGCATCATCGCACTGCCCGCTCTCACAGCTACCGCAGCATCTCCAGCCGGTGGGGCAGCACTGCTGCGGGGGCGGGCAAACCACTTGGCAAAGCAGTCTACATTGCTGCGGAATGACCCTGGCAGATGCAACGTCCGCAAAAGCTGCATGAGCGGCACGATAAGTATTGCTTGCCATGTACATGGACGCCTCTGCGTTAAATCCTGGCATATTCCCGTTCATTTCTTGCCTCCTTCCGGTTGCTAAGGTTAACTCTATAGGACGGCTGATATTTTCGCTTTCGAATATTTTCAAGCGATTAGAAGATAGACGTTAAACCAGGAGTAATCCGTTCGATGGCGCACGGATACATAAGGATCACTTTTTCTCACGGACAGGAATGAATGTTCATTGAAGCCCAAAGCCAGCTCCAGACTATCCGCGACGTACTGCGTTTCGCGGTAAGCCGCTTTAACGACGCGGGGCTTCATTTTGGCCATGGCTCTGCCTCAGCGTACGATGAAGCAGCTTATCTCATTCTCCACACGCTGCATCTTCCACTTGACCAGCTGGAACCGTTCCTGGACGCTCGCCTTCTTCCGGTCGAGCTGGAGCTGGTCTTGAAAACAATCGAGCGCCGCGCAACAGAAAAAATTCCGGCCGCCTATCTGACCAGAGAAGCCTGGCTGGGAGATTTCCGTTTTTATGTGGATGAACGCGTAATCGTACCGCGCTCCTTCATTGCGGAATTGCTGCGGGAACAACTTGCGCCCTGGATAGAAGAGCCGGCAGAAGTTTATTCCGCATTGGATCTGTGCACTGGCTCCGGATGTCTGGCAATACTGCTTGCCCAGGCATTTCCCAATGCAGTGATCGATGCGACAGATATTTCGACTGATGCCTTGCAGGTTGCTGGAAAGAATGTGGCGGAGTATGGCCTGGAAGATCGGATCGATCTTATCCAGTCGGATCTATTCGCGGAATTGGCAGGGCGCCGCTATGATCTTATTGTCAGCAATCCACCCTATGTCAATGCGGAAGCAATGGCAGCATTGCCGGAGGAATATCGCCATGAGCCGCAAGGTGCGCTTGCCAGCGGCGAGGATGGACTGAAGGCGACAAAGGTAATACTACGGGACGCAGCAAACCATTTGACCGACGATGGCATGCTCATTGTCGAGATCGGTCATAACAGGGAAACCCTGGAGCATGCCTTTCCCGATACACCTTTTACCTGGCTGGAAATCAGTGCGGGGAAAGAATTTGTTTTCCTGCTGAAACGGGATCAGCTTCCCGGCCATCAGGCTTTGTAACCGACCAGTTCCAGCAGTCGCCCTATCTCTGCCTCGTTCAATTCCATCGACTTTCCCCGTTTCAAACGTGAGGGCAAGTTGACAGGACCAAAACGAACCCGCATCAGGCGGCTCACCGTCATTCCCGCCGCTTCGAACATTCGGCGCACTTCGCGATTCCTGCCTTCCTTCAATATCACGCGATACCAGTGGTTGGAGCCCTCACCCCCTTCATCTGACAGGTAATCGAACTTGGCCACGCCATCCTCCAGCGCAACACCCGAGGTCAGCAATGTTGCCTGCTCCGGCGTTAGCCGTCCGATGATCCGCACCGCGTACTCGCGCTCGACTTCGAAACGGGGATGCATCAGCCGGTTTGCCAATTCCCCATCCGTGGTGAAAACCAGCAGCCCGCTGGTGTTGTAATCCAGCCTGCCAATAGCGATCCATTTGGATGACCTCAACTGTGGCAGTTTGTCGAAAACCGATGGGCGGCCTTGAGGATCATCGCGGCTGACGATTTCCCCTTCCGGTTTGTGATAGAGCATGACGCGGGGCAGACGCCGGGCGGATCTGAAGTGAATGATGCGCTTTCCTACCCTCACGACATCTCGAACGTCGATACGGTCTCCCACCTGCGCAGTCTTTCCGTTGATCGTCACCTGTCCGCTGGCGATCAATTCCTCCATTTCGCGCCTCGAACCCAATCCTGCCTGCGCCAGAATCTTGTGCAGTTTCTGTGTAACGGGTTGAGTGGAGGTGGAACCTGCGCCAGAGTGCGTTGCCGAGGCTGGTTTTATCGATCCCTTCGGCAGGCTTCGTACAGGCGCCTGGAATGATTTGGGTGAGCCTGCCGGAGTTGGCGAAGCAGGAGACTTTGGGATCTTCACAGAGCGGCGCTGTCTGGCCACATTGGGTGACTGCGATGACCTGGTTTTCATCGCAGTCCCAATTTCAAGTTTTCTGCCAATTTCCAGTTTCCCACGCTAACGAGCGCTCGGATGACACGAGAAAAACCTGTACTGTTTGCATTGAACCCTTCGTCTCCCGCTCCCACTAACCCTTCGTCTTCCCGTTCGTCCTGAGCCTGTGGAAGGTCGAACAGGCTTAGGACAGGTTTGTGGAAGAGTGAATCGATAAAAAGGCACAATAACATAAGATAGACAAGGGCAAATATTTCCCCGAATAAACACTACTTGACTTCCCTGCGCTCGAGAACCGCCTGCGCCAGGGTACCGCTATCCACATGCTCCAGTTCCCCGCCCACGGGCAATCCCCGCGCGATACGCGTGATTTTCAAGCCCTCGTTCTGCAGCATCTCCCCGATATAATGCGCCGTGGCTTCACCTTCCACGGTAAAATTGGTAGCAAGAATAACTTCCTTCACCATATTATCCCGGGCGCGCTTCAACAGGCGATCAAGATTGATTTCCCGAGGGCCGATGCCATCCAGGGGTGAGAGCCGCCCCATCAACACGAAGTACATGCCTTTGTAGCAATGTGCCTGCTCCATCATCAGCAAATCGGCAGGCATCTCCACCACGCACAGCAAAGCAGAATCTCGCCGCTGAGAAATGCATAACTCGCATACCACCTCTTCGGTAAAGTTATTGCATTTTTCGCAATGCCTGACATGTTGCAGGGCGTAATCGAGGGAATCGGCGAGGCGGCGAGCACCCTCCTGGTCGCGCTGCAACAAATGATACGCCATGCGCTGTGCTGACCGGGGACCGACCCCGGGCAGGCAGCGTAACGCATTGATCAATTCGTCGAGACTACGCGGGGCGTTCACTCAAACCTAAAATTACTCAACAGGATCAGGAGTTGCGGAATCGCGTCAACCTGGAATTCACGTTAGAACGGCAGTTTCATTCCCGGAGGCAGGCCCAAACCGGAGGTAAATCCCGCCATTTTTTCCTGTGTGGTCGACTCCACCCGCCGCACCGCGTCGTTCACCGCTGCCGCGATCAAATCTTCCAGCATTTCCTTATCATCTCCCATGAGACTGCTGTCAATGCTGACACGCCTGACATCGTAACGGCACGTCATCACAACCTTCACCATACCTGCGCCGGATTGGCCCTCAACTTCTATCGAAGCCAATTTCTCCTGCATGGCTTTCATGTTCTCCTGCATCTGCTGAGCCTGTTTCATCAGATTGCTCAAGCCACCTTTCATCATTTTTACCTCCACTATTGAATAGGTTTGATCGATGAAACGATCAGTTTTGCATCGAAATTTTCAACGAGTTCACGCACGAACGGATCGGACTCGATAGCCGCGATGGCCTGCGATTGCTTCTCCTGTTTTTCACGATTTTCCTGCTCCGCCGGACTCATGCCGTTAACGACTCCCACTGAAAACTTCAACCGCACCGGCTTACCAAGATACTCCCTTACGGCGGCTTGCAGTCTGTCCTGATAGGTCTTGTCCAGCAAATGCTTATGGAGTTCCGGTACGCAAAATTCTATTTCATCCTCGGAAAAACTCTTCACCTCGCAGTATTGAGCCAGCATTCTGGTCAATCCGCTCACCTTCAGTTGGCCAACTATCGTAATCCAGCTATGACTGAAAGACTCTGTGGAGCCCGGCTTTTCCGGCATCGGATCGCGCTCCGGCGAATCCGGCACTGGCCCTGCCGACCGCCTTGAATCACCAGTGGAATCATTCCTGGCCACTCTCCCTTCCCTGGAGCGCCCTTCCTTTTCCATCTCTGCTCGCCCTGAGCCTTTCGTCTCTGTTCGGCCTTTCGTCTCCGTTCGGCCTGAGTCCTGAGCCTGTCCAAGGGTCGAAGGATATTTGCCGCTCCCTGACTTTGCAGGCGAAGAACCTGACGTTCCTCTGTCCCTGCCTGTCTCCCCTCCTCCCGACAGGAAATCCTCCGGAATGAAAGCCAGCATACGCAGCAAAGTCATGGTGAAACCTGCATACTCATCCGGTGCCCGGCCCAGATCCTCGCGTCCGTGTATGGCAATCTGATAAAACAGTTGAATATCTTCTGGCGCGAATGTTTTCGCTAGCTGGAAAACCCGATCCCGCTCAGGTTCATCGTCACCAATCGCCGCCGGCACGATCTGCGCGAGGGCCAGACGATGCAGCAGTGTCGCCAGATCCTGCAAGGCGGCGTCGAACGAGAGACTGCGGGTTTCCATTGCATCGGCGATCGCAAGCATTCGTGCGCCATCTCGTTGCGCCAGCACCTCCAGCAGATCAAGCAGGTACCCCTGATCGACCGCGCCAAGCATATCGCGCACACCTGCTTCTTCGATCTTTCCCTCACCAAAAGCGATGGCCTGATCTAGAATGCTCAAGGCATCGCGCATGCTGCCCTGCGCCGCGCGCGCCAATAACTGCAGGGAAGTTGCATCACAGTTTATATGCTCCTGCTCAAGCACATGCCTGAGGTGCGAGACGATGAGCGGAAACGGAATCTGCTTGAGGTTGAATTGCAGGCAGCGAGACAAAACCGTTACCGGAATCTTCTGCGGATCAGTGGTCGCAAGTATGAATTTGACATGTTCCGGCGGCTCTTCCAGCGTTTTCAGCATGGCATTGAAAGCCGATTTGGAAAGCATGTGCACTTCATCGATGATGTACACCTTGTAGCGTGCGACCGTAGGAGCGTACAGTGCGTTCTCCAGCAGTTCGCGCATTTTTTCCACCTGCGTATTGGAGGCGGCGTCCACTTCGATCAGGTCAACAAAACGCCCACCATCAATTTCGATACAAGCAGAACAGATTCCGCAAGGTTCGGGGGTAACCCCAGCCTGGCAGTTGAATGCTTTGGCCAGGATCCGGGCAATAGTCGTCTTGCCGATACCGCGCGTGCCCGTAAACAGATAAGCATGATGTAAACGCTTCTGTTCGAGCGCATTGGTAAGTGCACGAACAACGTGATCCTGTCCGGTCAGTTCGGAAAAGTACCGGGGACGCCATTTGCGGGCAAGGACTTGAGTCGGGGAGGACACGCTATGTCGAGAATCGAATCGGCGAAACGGTTATTTCAGATTTTTAGGCTGAGGCCGTAACTGACGGTATGAATCCTTGAAGCGTGCAGTTGGAAAGATGTATCCGTCCATCCATCCAACCTGCACAAAAAGGGTGGCGAGCCCGACCCCCGGCACTTGCAAAAAATAGCTGTGGCTGCTTCCTTCCGGACCTGACCAGGTTCACTACCATGCAATGCGGGGAGGCCCGCCGTAAAGCTAAAAGAAAAAATTAAAAAAGCACAATCCCCGCAAACTGAGAAATTGTGCGTATCCGTAATTTTGATATTTTGCCCGGACTCGAAGCCCACGTCTACTACCGTTCTCTCCAAACGACGAGTATCAGCCTCAATTGAGACCGTATCTGGACAACATGCGTCGGAATAGCAGTTACGAAGGTGGTCTACCCGGATTGCGGCCGCTCGGATTCTAATTTTGCATGCTCGCCGCAATCTCTCTGACCACCATCGCCGGGATCTCTGAGGGTAACACCCTTACCATTCTAAAACAGGATAAGCAGTAACCGCGGAATGGCATGGGTGTATCGAGGCTACGCCAAGGATCAAAGTCTCTATCTTCTGCAGTCTGCGGCAATGATAGTGAGACGCGGATCATGGTCTGATCCCTCCTCTCGTCACCCTGGGAATTTCGCAAGAGAAAGAGCTGATAAGAAAAACCCGCCGAAGCGGGTTAGATCAAGCTACTTTTCTTTGTTTTGCAGCCAATTGACGCAGATTTTTTGCCGCTTCTTTCCCCATCGACTTCATCTTTGAAGCAGCCTCTCTTAATGTTTCCCTCCTCGTCGACTTCATCTTTGAAGCGGCCTCTCTCAATATCTGTTTCTTCTCCGAATCTGCAAATCGTTTCAAAATATGACGCATCAGAGGCTGGTAGCCAATTCCATACATCGAGGCGATAAGCTTAAAATCCTCAATCAAAGATTTCTCAAGTCGTATTGAGACAGGTTGCAAATGATGCTTGTCTGTCAATGCCTGCACATCCTCTGGGGCGATTGTGACAAATTCTTCTGTTGCGCCACGCTCTCCACGCTCTCTTGAATCCTGCTCCTCTTTTGTGCTCTCGATTGTCTCCCGATAACTCATGGCCCTCTCCTTTCCAGTTAATCAACGGGTTGCGATACCTTTCTGTATATACGCAACTCTTCAGTACCAGGATCGTATGCCGATTTAATCGTCAACTCCTTCTGTGTTGGCAATTAAATTGGCATATTGTTTATACAAAACGCACCAAAGTCAACCCTAATTAACCATTGCGAACCCAGGTCTTTTCTCTTTTCTCCAACCCGCCCCGAGCGGGTTTTTTATTTCCATACGTTAAGTATTTAACGGTAAAAGCTTTCTTGTACTGTTAATCTGCCTGCTCGCTTCTTTCCTCCCTGAACGGAGAAGCGATTGCAGTAAACTCACTTCCTGGCCCGGCGTTCGTCGGGCCTTTTCAGTGCTCAAGTAATTTTGGACATCGGAATAGGTGGTATTGTTGCCATTTTCCGTTCATAGATGGTGGGTGACAGATAGCCCAATTTCGAGTGTAATCTGGTCCCGTTATAGAAGCTCACGATGAAATCGGTAATATCACGCCGAGCCTTGCCATGGTTGGCATAGACACGTTGCCACACATGTCATGGCCGACAGATTAGCCCTCTCTTCGTGCAGCATATTCTCGCAGGAACATCGAGATACCAAAAACGACTTCTCCCTGAGAGGTGAAGATGCTGGAACCGGTGTATCAAGCACTCATTGCCCAGAAGCAGTACACTTTTCTAATCCGAAACGAGGTATTCCAGAATCCAGGCACGCTGAGGCGCTGGAAGGGAAACGAGATAATGAGGCAATGCGTGAAAGCTATTGGAAATCTGCCGTGGAAAGAGCAGGAGCGAGGCACCGTCGCTCTTATCAGACGAGATTTTTCGGAGCAATTGAGATGATGATCTCTGCCGGAAAGTCACCCATGTGGGTGGCTCAGCAGATGGGGCATTCTGGCTGGGGGATGATCCGGGAGATTTAGGACAGGCTTATGCCAGATGCTGGATAAAAAGCGGTAAAAATCTTCCCAAAAAAGCTGTGATTAAGCTGTAATTCGGGTGCCAAAATACATCATTTAGCACCTATTTAATCTACCGCTTTTCATAGAACTTGGCTCTTCATCATTAACGGGGGACAAGGGTATTCATTAGACTTGTTTTTACGAAGAACACGTTTAATGGAGGCAATACCGATGTCCCCAATCGATTCTATCCTAGGGATCGATGGCTTGGTGGTGCAAAGCGTAAAGCGCGCCCAGGGCATTCACGTCTGGGCC
>NZ_QAOK01000030.1 GCF_003050865.1 Nitrosospira multiformis
CAAGGACGGTATTACCTTTGATTTTAATCAATTGCCTGCACATATAATTCAGCGCAGCTGGGTTCCCTCATACTGCAAAGCCTGAAAGCAGTAGTGGCAAGATAAGGCGGATATCCTGCCCCAGCACCATTCGCCTCGCACACCTCGCTACCGCAAACCCTCACATTATTCAGGCACGAGACAAATTGAAAAAATGGCGTTCTGTTATATGGTGGGATGCATCGGTGATTGATCAGTGCCGTCTGCTTCTCCGGCGGAAAGCAGCATCTCCGCAGCATGACTACGGGTCGTATCTGTAATTTTCGTCCCGCCGAGCATGCGCGCAATTTCCTCGACCCGCTCCTGTCTGTCAAGCGCAACGATACGGCTTGTCACTTTTCCTCCACTCGCAGAATCAGCTGATTTGCTCACCCGCCATTGATGATCTCCCGCCGATGCGACTTGCGCCAGATGAGTAATGCACAACACCTGGCGCTCCCTGCCCAGCCTTTTCAGCAGGGTGCCCACGATTTCCGCCACCCGCCCGCCGATCCCCACGTCTACCTCGTCAAAGATCAAGGTGGGAACCGTACCGAGCTTGGCAGTAATCACGCTGATCGCCAGACCGATGCGCGACAGCTCTCCTCCCGACGCGACCTTTGCGAGCGGACGCAATGGCAGGGTCTTGTGGGCGGCAACCTGAAACTCTATCTGTTCCATGCCGTGTGCCGTTCCCTGCTCAAGAGGCAGCAACGCCAACGAAAATTCACCGCCGGCCATCGCCAGAGTTTGCATTGCGGCGGTAACCTGCTGACTTAAGGTACTGGCGGCGGTTGATCTCTCAATAGTCAATTTTTTTGCAAGTTCACTATATTCACTGCTCGCAACGGCTTCCTCCCTTGCCAGGGATTCCACATCTCCCTTGCTCCCCAATACTTGCAGCCGTTCGGTAAAGCCTTTCAACAGTTCAGGTAGTTCTTCCGGCGTCCCCCGATACTTCCTCGCTGCGGCATGAACCTCCGCCAACCGTTCCTCGACTTGCGACAAGCGCTGCGGATCCAGTTCCAGCCGCTGCTGATAGCGGCCAAGCTCATACACGGCTTCCTGCAACTGGATCTGACCCGGTTCAAGTAAATCGAGAACCGCTTTCAGGCTCTGATCGTAGTCCACCATCTGATGTAACCGTGAAATTACCGAATTGATCTGCGAGAGGACTGCGAACTCCCCCTCTGACAGTGCTTCGAGCCCTGCCTGAGCCGTCTCCAGCAGACTCGCGGCATTGGACAAGCGGCTGTGTTCGGCCTGCAGGCTTTCCCATTCATCATTCGAGAAATTCAAGGTAGAAAGCTCGTTTACCTGCCACTCCAGTTCTTCCCGTTCACGGGCGAAAGCTGCCGCATTCTGCTCCCATGCCTCGCGCTGCTGCCGCGCTGCCTGCCACCGGCGGTAAGCTTCTGCTACTTGCCTGGCCAACGGCTTGCTCCCGGCATAAGAATCGAGCAGTTCACGCTGCACTTCACTGCGCAACATGGACTGATGAACGTGCTGCCCCTGAATGTCTACCAGACTTTCTCCAATCGCCCGCAATTGCTGTAAAGTAGCGGAGTTTCCATTAATGAAACTGCGCGAGCGGCCACCTGCATCCACCAATCTGCGCAACAGGCAGACACCCTCTTCTTCCTGGTTTTCGAATCCGTTTTCATGCAGCCAGGCAATCACGTCGGGCAGGTCCGCCACCTCGAATTCCGCGCTGATTTCCGCCCGCTCGCAGCCGTTACGGACCGCACTCGCATCACTCCGCTCCCCCAGCACGAGTGAGAGTGCATCAATCAGAATGGATTTGCCGGCACCGGTTTCCCCGGTAAGGACGGTAAAACCGGGAGCAAATTCCAGGTCTATCCGGTCAACGATGACAAAATCGCGAATGGCAAGAAACTTCAACATAGAAACTCCACAGCGTTCAGGTCGGGTTTCTGGGGAGACCGCTCCAACCCAGTTTCTCCCGCAACATGCGGTAGTAGCTGTGGTCGGAGGGATGCAGCAATGTTACCCTATGGGGCGAGCGCCGAACCATCACCTTGTCGTTTTCCTCCAGGTCGAAATGGGAATGACTGTCGAAATGAACACGGGCAACCGCTGTACGCTGCATCAGGATTTCCACCACCGCATCCGGTCCGACAACGATCGGGCGATTGCTCAGAGTATGCGGACTGACCGGCACCAGTGCAACCAGATCTAGGCTCGGATGAAGTATAGGGCCTCCCGCTGACAATGCATACGCCGTCGAACCGGTTGGCGTGGCAACAATCAGGCCGTCGGAACGCAGCAAACAAACATATTCGTCGTTGATGCGCACTTCAAATTCGATCATGTTGCCGCCGATTCCCCGGTTGACAGCCACGTCGTTCAGCGCCAGCCCGCCAAAGGTGGTGACATTGCTGCGCGCCACCTCCGCATAGAGCAGCATGCGCTGCTCCGTAATATATTGACCTTCGAGTATGGCGCCAAGCACTTGCTGCATGGTATCAATGGACAGGTCCGTAAGAAAGCCGAGGCGTCCCTGATTGATGCCGACCAGCGGCACATTGAAGGGCGCAAGCTTCCGCGCAATATTGAGCATGGTACCATCGCCGCCCAGGACGATCGCGAGATCGGCGCATGTGCCGATCTCTTCCATAGCGACAGCCGGATAGCTGTCCTCACCCATGCTTGCAGCGGTGAGGTTGTCGAGCAGCACAGTCAGGTTCCGGCTTTGCAGATAGCGCGCCAAACTCGACAACGGTGTTACGACGCCGGGATTCTTGTGCTTGCCTATCAGCGCTACTGTCTGGAAGGAAGAACTCATTCTATTGAATAAATACCCTTAATACCCTTAGCTACTTCTGCTACCTTCGAGCCGCGAAATGGCTCTTCTCCTGTCGAGATTAAACCATATCGGCAGGAAGGTGACAAAGGGTTCCCCATGGGAGGCTTGCCCTTCCCGTCTCACTCTGCCCGGCTCACGCCGAAAATCCTTATGGAATCTTTTCACCTGATTGAAGATCAAAAGATGAGGTACGATTCCTTTTCGCAGGAACAGAAAGGCCGAAAATGAAATCCTGGTGTAGAATATCCGAATGCTGAATAAACGCGCACAGATTTTGCTTAAGACCCTGGTGGAACGCTATATAAGCGAAGGCCAGCCGGTGGGGTCGCGCTCGCTCTCAAAATTTTCCGGACTGGATCTCAGCGCGGCCACGATTCGAAACGTAATGGCTGATCTCGAGGAAATGGGCCTGGTTGCCAGCCCGCACGCCTCTGCCGGCCGTATACCTACTCATCAGGGCTACCGTTTTTTTGTGGATACGCTGCTGGTGGTCAAACCTCTGGATGTCATCCAGATTCATCAATTGGAGGATCAACTCCATCCGGACAATCCCTCACGGTTGATCAGCTCCGCCTCGCAATTGCTGGCCGAACTTACCCGCTTTGCCGGGGTGGTAGTCAGCCCCAAGCGTAACAGCGCCATATTCCGTTACATAGAATTCATGTCGCTGTCGGAAAAACGTGTTCTGCTCATCATTGTCACTCCGGAAGGAGACGTTCAAAATCGCGTGCTTTTCACCGACAGGAATTACAGCCAGTCTGAACTGACGGAAGCGGCGAATTTCATCAATCGCAATTATGCCGGTTGCGCCATCGACGAGATCCGTACCCGTCTGCAAAGTGAACTGAAGCAGTTGCGCCAGGACATGACCTCGCTGATGACCGCCGCCATTGATGCAGGCGACGCGGCAATCAGGGAAAACAGCGAGGCCGTAATAGTGGCTGGTGAACGCAAGCTTCTGGACGTCCAGGATTTATCCAGCAATATGGCAAGCCTGAAAAAGCTGTTCGATCTCTTCGAACGCAAGACGGCGTTGCTGCAGTTGCTGGAATTCAGCCGCAAGGCGGAAGGTGTGCAAATCTTTATCGGGGAAGAGTGCGGGGTGGTCACTATGGATGAATTCAGCGTTGTTACGGCTCCTTACAGGGTGGATGGGAAAATGGTCGGTACGGTTGCCGTCATCGGCCCCACTCGGATGGCTTACGAACGTGTCATTCCTGTCGTCGATATGACGGCAAGGCTGCTGTCGAGCGCATTGTCCCTGCATTAGGGAATCTCCGGAATCATCCCGCCTTGATTTCCCCCGAGCCTGCTTCCCATCAGAGCGCCCCCAGCCAGACCGGAGTCCTGCTGATCAATCTCGGCACGCCGGAGGCACCCACTCCAGAAGCGCTACGCCCTTATCTCAAGCAGTTCCTCAGTAATCCGCGCGTTATAGAATTTCCGCGGTGGCTGTGGTGGCCCATCCTCAACGGCATCATACTCAATACCAGACCGAAAAAATCGGCAGAAAAGTATGCGCAGGTGTGGATGCCGGAGGGCTCGCCGCTCAAGGTTCACACTGCCCGCCAGACCCGGCTGCTCCAGGAATTCCTGGTAAAACGCCTCCACCCTACCGCCGCGCCTGTGGTGCAATACGCAATGAGCATAGGCAGTCCGTCGGTAGTGGAAATGCTGGAGCGCTTCCGGGAACAGGGTTGTGACCGGCTGCTCGTACTGCCGCTCTATCCCCAATACGCTGCCAGCAGCACTGCTTCAGCGTTCGATGAGGTATTCGCGCAACTGGCAAAGCTGCGTAATATCCCCGCTGTGCGCACGGTAAAACACTATCACGATCATCCAGGATATATCGCTGCGCTCGCAAACAACGTGCGCGATCACTGGGCAAAAGCAGGCAGGCCGGATAAGCTCGTAATGAGCTTTCATGGGATACCTCGCTCGTCGGTGGACAAAGGGGATCCTTACCAGGATGAATGTCGGAAAACGGGCCTCTTACTGGCAGAAGCGCTGGAACTGGATGCAAGCCAGTATCAAATCTGCTTTCAGTCCCGCTTTGGTAGGGCGGAATGGCTGAGGCCCTACACGGCTGACACTCTGGAGCAGCTAGGCAGGCAGGGGATACGGCGTATCGATGTCGTCTGCCCCGGTTTCGTCTCCGACTGTCTTGAAACGCTCGAAGAAATCGCCATGGAGGCGAAGACCATTTTTATCCAGGCCGGGGGTCATCAGTTCCATTACATTCCCTGCCTGAATGAACGCGATGACTGGATACACGCGCTGGGAGACATTACCCTTGTCAATCTACAGGGGTGGACGGGTCCTGGCTTTGCGGATAAGAAAGGTTTCGGTAAGGATGAGAAGGTTATCGCTTTATCGCAAGGAGAGACATCCGCGACTGACAAAAGTGTCGACTATTAATTCCTGAGCAAACAATACAAACGTCATATCGGCGGAAGCCGGTATGACGTTCAAAGTACGCCATTATTGGTTTGGGCTGGATTCCGGTTTGCTGGATTCCGGGGCAGGCCCGGAATGACGAGATTCATAGTCGTTCTAGCGGACGCGGGCTGTGGCGCGATTTCCGAGCCAACTCCGCATGAACTGGATCAACCCGGGAAGAACCGAAATGATAATGATGCCGAAAATGAAGAAGGTCAGATTATTCTTCACTATGGGCACATTGCCAAAGAAGAATCCTCCGAACACGAAGAAACTGATCCAGAAAATGCTGCCGAAGGCGCTGTAAGCCATGAAACGGGGATAAACCATTCGTCCGATACCTGCGACAAACGGCGCAAAAGTACGGATGATAGGTAGAAAACGTGCAAAGATTATGGTCTTTCCACCATGCTTGGCATAAAAGGCCTCGGTTTTTTCCAGATGGGCGCGATTCAGCAGGCGCGAGTCAGTCCGCTTGAATATTCTCGGGCCGAAATAGCGCCCAATCCAATAATTCGTATTATCTCCGCAGAATGCGGCCAGCATGAGCAGCGCTGCCAGCCCGGTTACCTCCATCGCGCCTGTAGCTGCGATGGCGCCCGCGACAAACAGCAGCGAATCTCCTGGCAGGAACGGAGTCACCACCAGGCCTGTTTCACAAAAAATTATCAGGAACAGTATGAGATAAACCCAACTGCCATAATTCTCCACTAGCCAGATCAGGTGTTTATCCAGGTGGAGGATGATGTCGATAAAGGTGGCAATAATTTCCAAAATAGACTGAATGAATATGAAAAGCCTTCCGGGAGAGAAAAGCCTGGGTTTTGATTTATGGATTCCGGCTCAAGGTACTGCTTCCGGTTCAGGTTTCTTTTCGGGTTTGACAATATCCTTGCGCGAGACACCCAACAGCATGAGAAGGGGACTTGCGACCAGCACAGAGGAATAAATGCCGAACAGAATGCCGATGGTGAGCGCCAGAGCGAAGTAATGCAGTGATTCGCCGCCGAAAAGCAGCATCGATACCACGACCATCTGGGTGCTGCCATGCGTGATGATGGTACGCGACATGGTTCTGGTAATGGCGTTGTCGATGACTTGTGACACTGATGCCCTGCGCATTTTGCGGAAATTCTCCCGTATCCGGTCGAATACCACCACTGATTCGTTTACGGAATACCCCAGAATCGCCAGTATGGCGGCAAGAACCGTGAGTGAAAATTCCCATTGGAAGAATGAGAAAAACCCCAGGATAATCACGACGTCATGCAGGTTGGCGATGATGCCGGAAACACCGAATTTCCACTCGAACCGTATTGCCAGATAAGCGACGACCCCCAGCGACACAATCAGCAAGGCCAGTGCGCCGTTTTCCACCAGTTCCTTGCCTACCTGGGGACCCACAAACTCTACCCGGCGCAACTCCGCCGCCTCGTTATCCGCGCGCAACGCGGCGATCACTGTCTCGGAAAGCTTCGCGCTCGACATGTCGGCCTTGGCTGGCAGGCGTATCAGCACATCCCGGGAGGTGCCGAAATTCTGCACGCTGGCGTCAGCCATTCCGAGTTTGATCAAGGTACTGCGGATGCGGTTGAGATCTGCCGGTTGGGTGTAACTGACTTCCATGACCGTTCCGCCGGTAAAATCAACCCCCAGATTCAACCCTTTGGTAACGAGAAAAAACACGGACACGATAAACGTAACCAGGGAAATGGTCGTCGTGTATTTCCCCCAGCTCATGAAAGGGATATCGCGCTTGAATCTGAAAAATTCCATTGATGACCCTTATTCTCTCAAAGATACGCTTTTTCCGCTGTCAACGCTTGTTGGTCACAGGCTTCCACACCTGTCCGATGGAAACTCGCTCCAGCTTGCGCCGGCTGCCGTATACCAGATTGACGAAGCCACGCGAGACCATCACCGCGCTGAACATGGAAGTCAGTATCCCCAGGCACAGCACCACCGCGAACCCTTTTATCGGCCCCGACCCGAACGCAAACAAAGCGATACCTGCAATCAGGGTAGTGATGTTGGAATCGAGAATGGTCGCCCAGGCGCGCTCGTAACCGGCATTTATCGCAGCCTGCGGCGCCATGCCCTCCCCCAGCTCATCGCGTATGCGTTCGTTGATGAGCACGTTGGCATCGATAGCCATCCCTATGGTAAGTGCAATGGCGGCCATGCCGGGCAGTGTGAGCGTTGCCTGCAGAATTGAAAGAAGACCGATCAGCAGCAGCAGGTTGACCCCGAGCGCCAGTACCGAGATGAAACCAAATACCAGATAGTAGATGGTCATGAAAACGGCAATCATCGCGAAACCATAAAGGGTGGAGTTAAATCCGCTCTCAATGTTTTCCGCTCCCAGGCTCGGACCCACGGTTCGCTCTTCGACGATATCCATGGGAGCAGCCAGCGCCCCTGCGCGCAGCAGCAACGCCACATCCCTTGCTTCCTCGGAAGTCATGCGGCCACTGATCTGCACCCTTCCACCGCCGATTTCTTCCCGGATCACCGGCGCGGTGACCACTTCAGCCTGGTTTTTCTCGATCAGCAGAATGGCCATGCGCTTGCCGACGTTATCGCGGGTAAGCTGCTGGAAGATGCGGGCGCCACTGTTGTCCAGGTTGAGGTGGACCGCGGGCTGGTTATTGTTGTCGAAGCCCGGTTGCGCATCGTTGATCCGGTCACCTGTCAGCACTACCTGTTTTTTTACCAGCAGCGGGCCGCCTCCGCGTTCGTTGTACAGTTCCGAGCCAAAGGGAATCTGCCCCCTCAAGGCGGCGCTGAGGTCGTGTTCCTCGTCAACCATGCGGACTTCGAGCGTGGCGGTGCGCCCCAGAATATCCTTGGCTTTGGCAGTATCCTGCACACCCGGCAGTTGCACCACCACCCGGTCCGCTCCAGCCTGCTGGATGATAGGCTCGGCAACGCCGAGCTCGTTGACGCGGTTGCGCAGGGTGGTGATGTTCTGTTGTACGGCGGCGTCCTGGATGCGCTTCTGCGCCTCCGGCCTCAATGTGGCCGCCAGATGGAACTCGGTGCCGACATTCTCTCCCCGCAAATCCAGGTCAGGGTAGTTCTTTTTGATTTCCGCCTCTGCCTGCGCGCGCGATTCCGCATTGCGGAATTTGACGACGATCAGCGAGCCGCGCTTGTCGAGCCCCGCATAGGGGATTTTTTTCTCCCGCAGACTGCCGCGGATATCGGAACCAAAGCGGTCAAGAGCTTTGGAGAGGGCGCCTTTCATATCCACTTCCAGCAGGAAATGGACGCCCCCGCGGAGATCGAGCCCAAGATACATCGGCAGTGCGCGAACGCTGGCCAGCCATTGGGGAGAATTGGGCAGGAGATTCAGTGCCACCATGTAGCCGTTGCCCAGCAGCGACTGGAGCGTATCCCTGGCCTTGATCTGCGCATCGGTATCGGCAAAGCGCACCTTGATGCTGCCCCCCTCCAGAAACATGCCGCTGGTTGGCAGGTTGGCTTCCTTGAGCGCTTCTTCAACGCGATTCAGCAACCCGGTATCAGCCTTGGCCGCAGTCCTCAGTGGCGAAATCTGTACCGCCGGCGACTCTCCATAGAAATTCGGCAGGGTATAGAGCAGGCCAAGCAGTATCGAAACCGCGATAAGGAGGTATTTCCAGGCAGGATAGCGGTTCATGTTTTTGGAGTAGACAGAGGAGGAGAAGGGGCGAAACGCCCGCGTCGTACAGTGTTTACAATAGTTTCAATTATTCTTTTTCGATGGTGTTCAATGTTCCCTTGGGGAGCAGGGTTTGAACAGATGACTTCAGTATGACTACCTGCACATTTTCTGCAACCTGCAGGACGATGTAATTTCCGCTGATCCTGGCCACCCGACCCAGCACGCCCGACGCAGTTGTCACTTCATCGCCTTTTTGCAACGCCTCGATCATCAGCTTCTGTTCCTTGGCGCGCTTCGCCTGGGGACGAATCATCAGCAGGTAAAACACGACGAATATGGCGATCAGCGGGAGCAGACTCATAAAATCGGCCCCGGTCGGTGCGGCGGGTGCGGTGGCCTGAGCGTAGGCTGCACTAATCAACATGGCATTCTCCGGTAATGGAATAAAAAGAACATGATTTTATCACGAGGCTGTTTGTGCTTGAAACGCTTGCGCATATTCCTGGAACTGCCCGCTTTCGATTGCAGTGCGGATTTCGCCCATCAACTGCTGATAATAATACAGGTTATGCAGCGTGTTGAGGCGCGCACCCAGAATTTCGCCGGTTCGCTGCAAATGGTGCAGATAAGCGCGGCTGAAATGCCGGCAAGTATAGCAGGTGCATTGTTCGTCCGCCGGACGGGTATCGAGGCGATACTGGCTGTTGCGCAGCTTGATGACCCCTGCTCGCGTATACAACCATCCATTGCGCGCATTGCGTGTCGGCAGCACGCAATCGAACATGTCTATACCTTGCGCCACCGCATCCACGATATCAGCGGGAGTGCCTACACCCATGAGGTAGCGGGGCTTCTCCGCTGGCAGCCGGGGCGCGGTATGTCTGAGAATCCGCCGCATGTCGGCCTTGGGCTCTCCCACTGAAAGCCCTCCGATTGCATAGCCATCGAAGCCGATGTCCAGCAACCCCGCCAGGGATTCATCGCGCAGGTTTTCGTACATTCCTCCCTGGACAATACCGAACAGTGCGTTGCGGTTTCCACCTTCATCGTGCGCCTGCCTTGAGCGCTTCGCCCAGCGCATGCTCAATTCCATGGACTCTCCCACCGCCCGCCCATCCGCCGGATAGGGTGTACATTCATCGAATATCATGACAATGTCAGAATTGAGCACATGCTGGATGCGCATCGATTCCTCCGGCGTAAGAAAGCACGTGTCACCGTTCACGGGGGACTTGAACTTCACCCCCTGCTCCGTGATTTTTCGCAAAACGCCGAGGCTGAATACCTGAAATCCGCCGGAGTCGGTCAGTATGGGGCCGTCCCACCCCATGAACCGATGCAATCCACCATGCGCTTCGATGACTTCGAGGCCGGGGCGCAACCACAAGTGGAAGGTATTGCCAAGCACTATGTGGGCGTTGATTGCTCGCAAATCCGATGGTGACATTGTTTTTACCGCACCATAGGTCCCCACCGGCATGAAAGCGGGCGTCTCCACAACGCCGTGTGTGAGCGACAAGGTGCCGCGACGGGCCAGGCCGTCAGTTCGATGTAATTGAAATTTCATGGATCAAGCTACTGAATAAGGCAGTTTTATAGAAAGAAGACCAAGCAGTTTTTTAGAGGATAGCGCTATGACTGGAGGCAAACGATTGTGTCCGCAGATTCGTTATTCCAGGCTTTAATCTATATCCCCCCTGCCCTTTCGATCAGCATCGCGTCGCCAAAGCTGAAAAAGCGATAGCGTTCTTCTATCGCATGTCGATACGCCTGCCGGATATTTTCGACCCC
This sequence comes from Nitrosospira multiformis, assembly GCF_003050865.1. Taxonomy (GTDB): domain Bacteria; phylum Pseudomonadota; class Gammaproteobacteria; order Burkholderiales; family Nitrosomonadaceae; genus Nitrosospira; species Nitrosospira multiformis_E. The sequence goes on from NZ_QAOK01000030.1 coordinate 10,722, forward strand.
GCCGAACGCGGACACGAGCATTAACAACGTTGACCGTGGCAAATGAAAGTTGGTCAGCAGACAATCCACCACCCGGAATTGGTAACCCGGTGTAATGAAAATATCGGTTTCGCCCACTCCGCATTTTATCTGAGCGCCATCTTCCCCATTATCATCTGGTTCCGCTCGCTTCTCCGTAGCTGCTGCCGCGGCTTCCAGCGCCCTGAGCGATGTGGTGCCCACTGCCAGCACCCGCCCACCTTCGGCTTTCGCATGCTTAATGCATTCCACGGTTTCCGCAGACACATCAAAAATTTCGCTGTGCATTCTGTGATCGGCAATATTTTCCACCCGGACAGGCTGGAAAGTGCCGGATCCCACATGTAGCGTCACATGCGCCATCACCACACCCAATTTTCGTAACAACTCCAGCATGGGCTCATCGAAATGCAGGCCTGCGGTCGGAGCGGCCACTGCGCCAGGCCGAGTCGCATAAATGGTCTGATACCGCAGCTCGTCAAATTTTTCCACTGGGCGTGATATGTAAGGAGGCAGCGGCAGATTGCCGTAACGTTCCAGCAACTCGATGACCGTACCTTCGTGCTCGAATTGCAGGGTATAAAAATCATGCTCCCGGGACAGGACGGTAACCTCGATCGCGTCAGCAAGGAAAAGCTTAGATCCCGGTTTCGGTGAATGACTGGCGCGAATAACAGCCAGCACGCGCTGCCTGTCGAGCACGCGCTCCACCAATACCTCCACCCTGCCGCCGGTATCTCTCACGCCATACAGGCGCGCCTTGATGACGCGGGTATCGTTAAAAACGACCACGTCACCGGCGCGCAAATACGACGGGAGGTCAGCAAACATCCTGTCCTGCCATGCACCCCTTGCAGCGTGGAGATGCAACATGCGACTATTGCCCCGCTTCTCCGCCGGAAACTGCGCAATCAGTTCAGGGGGAAGTTCGAAGTCGAAATCCTGAATTTTCATCGCCCGTATTATACCGGCAGCAGGAATCGCGCTACGGGTTGCCGCAAATGGGGTTTTCAGTGATAATGCCCCTCCTGAAAAAGAACAGGAAAAGCTTTGCCGGGATGGCGGAATTGGTAGACGCACGGGACTCAAAATCCCGCGACCGCGAGGTCATGGGGGTTCGATTCCCCCTCCCGGCACCAACAGATAGTCCAAAGAAGTCCAGAGAAGTATAAATAATTATATAAAACAACCTTCTCTTATAAAAGTTCGTCTAGCAATATCCTTTTGCGTCCATTGACTTCCGGTAAAGAGCGGGTAAAAATGCGGGTAAATTATTTACCCCAACAAGTTTTTACCCGTCATGGCCGCAGAGCTCTTATCCGCCATAGAAGTCCGCAACGCAAAGCCAGGGGACAAGCCCCGCAAGCTGCGCGATGGAAATGGCCTGCACCTGCTGGTGCACCCCAACGGCTACAAATACTTCCAGCTTCGCTACACTCTCCACGGCAAGGAAAAAATGCTGCAACTAGGCGTCTATCCGGAAATGGGATTGGCTGATGCCAGAGTGGCAGCCAAGGCTGCGCGTCAACTGGTGGCCGAAGGCACTGACCCCGTCCAGAACAGACGCATCCAGGAGGCAAGAAAAGCCGCCTCCGCTACAAACACCTTCAGGGCCGTTGCTGAGCAGTGGTTGAATATCAAGAAGCGTACCCTGGCTCCCACTACTTATAAAAAGACAGAGGAAACATTCAAAGCCAATGTCTACCCCCGTTTCGGTGATCTGCCGATCCAGGATGTGAGCGCCCTCATGGTGCGCGATGCGATGCAGGCAATGGAGCGTCGTGGAGCGTTTGAGATCATGCAGAAATGCCGGGCGTGGATCAGGTCGGTTTTTGATTTCGCCCTTAGCGAAGAAATGATCGAGCACAATCCCGTACCGCAAAAAGACCTGGTGCTAAAGAAGCATAAGGAACAGCGCCACCCGGGTCTTAAGAGCCGTGAGGATGCTATCCAGTTCCTGCGCAATCTATTTGAGTATCCTGGGCGGGCTGAAACCCGTCTTGCCATCTGGTTGCAGATGCTCGTGGCTACCCGTCCAGGCGAACTGCGCCTGGCGCAGTGGGAAGAGTTCGATTTCGAGAAAGCGTTATGGACGATCCCGCTTGAGCGCATGCGAAACCGCCATCATATGACCGAGCCGCACGTGGTTCCCCTATCCCATCAGGCGGTTGCGGCATTGGAGGAACTGCGCCATTATACCAGCTACAGCAAGCTGCTATTCCCCAGCGTGACCAGTTCTATCAAGCCCATCAGTGATATGACAATCGCGAAGGCCTTGCGAACGGTCTGGCCTGCCTACCGGATTGTCCCTCATGGCTTCAGGCATTTTTTCAGCACCATGGTCAACGAACACGGCCAGTTTCGCCATGACGTTATCGAGGCAGCGCTGGCGCATAAGGACGGAAACGCGATCCGGGCAACCTACAATCGGGCGACGTATATCAGGGAGCGACGAGAATTGGCGCAATGGTGGGCTGATGAGCTTGAGGAACTGAGGGCGAAGGCACACGTTATACCGCTGCTTAGAAGAGCGTGATGCGGTCTCAGCTGACAGCATTAACCCAAAAGGGAACTTATTTATAGATTAAACGAGGCTTTATGCATGAAAAGAAAATCAGAGGGAAAAGGATGTAAGAATAACGCAGTGTCTGAGTTTCAAGTAGATAAGGGGACAGATGATGGTAGTCCTCTCCAATCGCAAGAATCGCCTCAGTATATTCATTACGTATCAGCTTTAAAAATATTGTCCGAGCGTCTAGGTACCACGCCAGGGGAGCTTGCTGTTTGGGGCATGATGGGCTGGGATTTCGGAGGATTGGACGTATATCGTAACCCTAAAGTATTTGGACCCTTCGCCCCCCTGCATTATCAAGGCTACTTTGTTGCCGACTACCGCCAATTGCTGGTTGCATGGTGGTTTTTGCTAGATCAGGTCAAGAACTTCAAGCCCACTCATCGCTATATATCCTCTTCTCAATTGATCGAGCGCTGGAGCGAGCACCCCAACCTCAATATGGAAGCATTTATTCATTGCAAGATTGTAGAAGGAGAATTGCTTGATCTTCACCCCAGTTGCGGCGGTACTCAGTGGAGTAAAGGTGACGATTTCCCTCCTAAAGAATGGGCGATGTTTTCGCTCGATCAGATCAAACAAATAGAGGCAGAATGCTTTCATGAAGGTCCACCTTCCTGCAAAGACGAAGGCGATAAACAACGGCTTGGAGTGTCCGCACAACGGATTATTGAGGTCTTCTCTTTTTGGAAGAAAGACCGATGGAAAAATATATTGTCCAGACCAGGACAGTGGTTAGAAGATGCGCGTATAGGCCCAGTTGTCCATCGGAAGGCAGCGCTTTGGAATCCAGCAGAAGTCGCCAACTGCCTCTGGACCTATCGCCTCAAATACTCTGAAGCGGCCAATAAGCAAATGCGGTTTGCGGCTCGCTTGATTCCTTCTAAAGAAGAGCTCGAAAAACTCGTTAGGGAAAATTTTCCGGAGTGGCAGCAAGACTGGCAACCCGACCTTGACTGATTCCTCTAGTTATAACTCCGACTCGCAGTACGATTTCCTCCTCCCCTCCTCCTACGCATCATAAGTAACTACAGCGCCGTACTTCCACCTCACTACGGCACTCATTCTTCCAAAACGGCATAAGTGCTCGTTCATCTACAGCATCGTAACCTTCTTCTGGGTGAGGTAGCTATGGTTGCGCTTGATCCGGAGGAATCCAAACACATGCTGGAGTGACCGGTATGGATCGCTTGGTCACCAGTGGGAGAACGACGATGACCGTGAAACGTAAGAGCGTGAAACGTAATCTTGACCGCAAACCTAAAGTTCGCGAAGCAATGGGCTGGGGTAATTCAACACTGTATGACAGGATCGGAAATGGCTTATTCGTGCCACCAGTAAAAATAGGGCCAAGGGCATCAGCATGGCCTAGTGACGAAATAGCTCTATTGCAAGAGGCTTATATTGCGGAAAAATCTCAAGAGGAAATCCGGGCATTGGTGACCCAACTCGTCGCAGCCCGCAAGGAGGCACTATGAGCGCGGCGAAACTGTTGAGTCGGCTTGAAAAAGTCCGACCCACAAGACCAGGCAATTGGGTGGCTTGTTGCCCTGCACACGATGATCGCAACCCGTCGCTCGCAATTTGTGAAAAGCAGGATGGCCGTTTGCTGATCAGATGTTTCGCCGGCTGTGAAGCCCCCTCGATCCTGTCCGCGGTGGGGATGGAGTTTCAAGACCTGTTCCCGCCTCGTGGTCTGGGACATCACGTCAAGCGAGAAAGATATCCCTTCCCCGCAGCTGACATACTCTATGCCATCGGGTTTGAAGCGCTGATTGTGGCAACGACAGCTTCCTCGATTCTTGCAGGAGAACCCTTGAATGCCGCTGACCGTGAGCGGCTGGCTCTGGCAGTATGCAGGATACATGCAGCGCTCGATGCTGGAGGACTGAACCATGAATAAGGCCATCGAGCGTGGACAGTCGTTCCTTGATGAGGCAGCTGAAAGAATCCGTAGTCGCCGTATAGAAGAAGAAAGCACGGCCAGGGGCGTTTTGACGAGGGATGCCTGGCCGGAACCGGGCGAGATCAAAGGGGAGCCGCATCCCGTTCCCCCCTTTGAAGCAGAAACACTGTTGCCTCCAGTCCTGCGTGAATGGGTCATGGATGAAGCCGATCGTATGCCCTGTCCACCGGACTTTGTTGCGGTGGCTGCGGTCGTTGCACTAGGCTCGCTCATCGGTGCCCGGTGCGCGATCAAGCCCAAGTCATGGGATGACTGGCTAATCGTGCCCAATCTGTGGGGTGGCGTTGTTGGCCTTCCCTCGGCCAAGAAATCCCCTGCCATCAGCGCAGCACTGAAACCCCTGGAGCGGCTGATTGCACAGGCAAGGGAAAAGCAGGAGGCAGAACTAGAAGTTTTTGAAGCGAATAAAACAGTATTCGAAGCTCAAACAGCTTCGATTCAACGCCGTATTAAGGGGGCGGTAGATGGCGCCAAAGATGTCGACCTGAGCGGCTTGAAGCAAGAGCTGCAACATCACCTGCAACAGGCAACTGACGGACCTATCCCCCGACGCTACAAGACCAATGACACTACCATTGAAAAACTGGGCGAGCTGCTTAGGGACAATCCTGATGGACTGCTGGTCTTACGGGATGAACTGGTGGGGTTGCTTTCATCATGGGAAAGGTATGGCCGTGAAGGGGAGCGCGCCTTTTACTTGGAAGCCTGGAACGGCAATAGCAGTTTCGATACCGACCGTATTGGCCGCGGCTCCATTTTTATCCCCAACCTGTGCGTGTCGATCTTTGGGGGAATCCAGCCGGACAAACTGACTGCCTACCTGGAGCAGATCAAGAATGCCCTAGCAAACGACGGCATGCTGCAACGCTTTCAACTGCTGGTCTACCCGGATCACCGGAAATGGGAGTGGCGCGACCGCGCACCGAACATGGAAGCGCGCAACTGGGCTTTCGCGATATTCGAAACGTTGGCGAAGTTCGATCCGGTTGCCTGGGGCGCGGCGCCAGCCGATGAATTCATCAAGTTTCCCCATTTCCACTTTAATGGGCCTGCACAGGAACTGTTTATCAAGTGGTCCACGGAGTTGCATACGAAGCGGCTGCCGGCGGAAGGAGATTCCTTGATGGCTCAACATCTGGGGAAATTTGACAAGCTGTTTCCCGCGCTGGCGCTGATCTTCCATCTGGTGGAATGTGCCACTACAGGCCGGCGGGGAGCCGTATCGAAGGATACCGCCCTGCGCGCTGCAGCCTGGTGCGAATACCTTGAGGCCCATGCCCGACGGTGCTATGGTTTACTGGCCGATACGGAGCTTTGCGCGGCACAGGCAATGGCGAAAAAGCTGTTGCATGGTGATCTGGCCGATGGGTTCACCGTACGAGACGTTATTCGCAAGCAGTGGAGTGGCCTGAAAACAAAACCAGCGATACAGGCGGGCTTGGCCTTGCTGGAAGAGGAAGCGTGGTTGCGCAGTGAGGACATTGACACTGGCGGTCGGCCCACCCGGCGTTACTGGATCAATCCAAGGATAAGTGAACTGGATAAAACGGAGGAACACGATGACTAACTGGCTTGAGTGTGCGCGACGTGAGCTGGGTGGGAACGCCAAGTCCTCCGCGCAAATTTCGAAAAGTGCTGGCGATCGCACTGACGGCCAAATCTCAAAATTTAGGGACTTCTAACGGCGATATTCCCAGCACTCTTCCGCCGGCTTGTCAGAAAAATTACAGCTCAGGCCGTGCTGCGCCCCCCATGAGCGACGAGGAAGAAGCCTTGCTTGGCGCATGGCTTACTCAAATCGGTGAGACCGATCCGGAAGGAATTGCAGTTCTGATGAACAAGTGCCGCCTTAACATGGATGCCAGACGGTATTTTGTCAAGCGCGCACGTGGGGAACTCTGCCTGGTGAACTCCAGCATGGATGCTTATCTCAATGAAGCACTGGCTAAATGGAAGCTGAAGGAGAAATAGATGGTCGCTTGTACTGATCAAATCCAGCGAGAGTACCGGTTATCGACATGAAGGCCTGCAAGGACGCCGTTGTGAAACATTCAGAACATGCTGAACTGACACCCAGGCAGCAACGATTCGTGGTTGAGTATTGCGTCGATCTGAATGCAACCGCCGCCTATGCACGTGCTGGCTACCGAGCGCGAGGTAATTCAGCGGAAGTGTCTGCTTGCCGATTGCTAAGAAATGCTAAGGTACAGGAAGCCATCGAGCAGAAGCAAAACGAGGTTGCCAAGCGCTGTGAATTGACCACCGAGAATATCGTCCGGGAGGCCTCAGCAGTCGCGTTCTCCGACATACGCAGGTTGTTCAACCCTGATGGATCACCGAAACCCATTCATGAAATCGATGATGCAACGGCGGCGCCATCTCATCGATCGAAGTCGGCCAGATGGTCACTGACGGCAAGGTGACAGGGAGGACGTGCAGGATAAAGTTCTGGGACAAGAACAGCGCTCAGGAGCGGCTGTTCAGGCACATGGGGCTGTTTCGCAAGGAGCATTCGTCTCAACGATCACCCCGCAAGATAGCAGTCGCCTTTGTCTCGCCGGATGGCGAAGTCGTGCCGTTCTCCGGTCACAGGAAAGCTGGAGAAACCTGACTTGTCTTTTTTTATAGCCACGGCCCGACTTCAACACCAATCGGACAGGGATATCACTAACCTAGGCGGCGACTGTAACCTGCACAAACATTACCGAATAGCAAACCGGGCCTAAAAAGGAAGGTGATTTGTAAAAGTCGTATAGGTAAGGGTTACGGACTTCTAATATTTTTTTGATTTATTCTGATTTTTAACTACTTTTATAGCAGGAGGTGCCCTCATCTCTTGAGTAACGTGTTAGAGAAAGGAAGTGGAGTGAATAGATACCCAAAACAAGCCAAATCTCATGGAGCCCCTGGACGTAACGAAACGATGCAGCCAGCGGGAGCCGGTGGTTCCGAGCCTTGAAAGGCATTGCATCAGCAGGCCACTGAATCATCGTAGTCGCGCTACTCTGACCTCCTAGACTTATCGATGATCGGTATCCGACAACTGCATTTACAGCACCTGGTCGGCCGATTTCATCACGAATTTCATATCATGAACTTCATAGTCCCCTCAAACCCGCGCACGATATGGATTATCCTGTCGTTCCTCATTCTGGCCTCTTGCGCCCATCTGCATGGTATCCACCGGGAACCATACCGCTATCTTGTTGATCCATCGATAGTCCCGTCTCAATCTGAGCTACCAGGGCTTAATGGGGGACCGCCACGTAAGGTAGCGGTGCTCGTGGGACCTACCGGTAGAAAGGATGAGTTCGTCGTGAACGAGGTGATTTACCGGCCAAGGAATCCACAGGAATTGCAATCCTTCCTGACAGCCTACGGCGGGACAGTCTTGCGCGACGGGAAACCATTCCTGCTGCCGGAAGTTGCGGCGCGAAATCCCGAGCAGCCCTCGAGTGGATGGTATCTGATCAGAATCGACCCGCAGCGGTCGGGGCTGAACGATCTCGCTACCTCCATGGAGCGGGGGGGCTCCCGGGGATTGCACGTGTTTTCATCCGAAGATGCGGCCCGATTAGGAGCCCTGTTGGCCCGGGAAAAGGTGCGTAATGGACTGACGATCAGTCCTAATATTTTGCTGCACCACCACAGGGTGGAGGAGCATCCCGATGGTGCCGGGGGCTTTCTGGATGCCGAACGCTGGTGGTGGATGACAGAAGATGACGATCCGAATATGCCGGGCGATCAGGGCCTCTCGATAGGCGTCATTCACGCCTGGCGCTACCTTAGCTATAAAGAAGTCCCCTCCCCCGGTGTCTGGACTCCACCCATTGTAGCAATCGTGGATAGCGGGTTCGACGTGGACGCCGCCGGAAGACCCATCAACGCCCAACCCGATTTTTTCCCCTCCCGCCCGCTTCAGATGGATTTGATTGATTTCGACGGCAGCGCGGACGGCCCCTCACCAAGCGCTCCTTGGCACGGGCAGGAAGTCGCCGCCGTTGCCACGGCGCTGCATGCCAACCGGTTTGGTGGTGCGGGCACTGGCAGTCAGATTGCCTGGCCCATGCTCATCCGTATAGATGCGACCGCCTACATGATGGCAGATGCCATCAGGTCCGCGACCATTAACGGGGCACAGGTTGTTAATATCAGCATTTCCGGTGGATGTGATGTGTGGGACTGGATATGTGGAATTCCACCCAACGATATTTACGCTGCCATGGAAAGCGCCGCCCTCTTCGCGGCGAGCAGCGGGACCATCGTCGTCGCCAACTCGGGAAACGAGGGGGTCAGCCTTGATGATGACGACCGTATCCCCTGCGAGACGTCCACCGTCATCTGCGTTGGTGGAATCAATCGGGAGGGCTATAACTTGTTTAATTATGGGTCCCCGGTTGATATCTGGGCGCCCAGCGGAATTGCCTCGACAGTGATTCCAGGACGGGTGGGATTGCAAGGGATGGATGCGATATGTTGTTTCCACGGCACAAGCGCGGCTACTCCGTTCGTTTCCGGCGTCGTTGCGCTGATGAAGGCACTTGATCCTTCGCTGCCCTGGTTCCGGGTTGAGGAGTACCTGAAGGAAACCGCAAACCCCAGCCCCGATCCGAAAGTACGAGGCTATATCGATGCGTTCCGTGCGGTCGAGCGTGTCCGCCGAAATATGCCCCCGTCTATTACTATCGATATTCCCCGTGATGGAATCACCATTCCCTATAACCGGAATATATATCTGCATGCGAAGGTAGTGGATCCCGAACGGAATAATGATTTTTTCGGTACCGTGGTTTTCACCTCCGATCGGGATGGGGAACTCTGCCGGACTACGGGATACGTAACCAGTTGCGAAGGCCCGATCCCGAGCTTGGGACCTCATATAATCTCGGCTACCGCTGACGATCAATATGGTGGCATAACCGCTGCTGCCCCGATTGCTGTAACAGTCATAAACCAGGTTCCTGTCGCGAGTATTATCCTGCCGAACGATGGCGCAACATTTTTTGCCGATCAGATGATCAACTTCCGTGGCTACGGATTTGATTGGGACGAATTGATTCCGCCTGCAAATTTAATCTGGACCTCGAGCCTAAATGGTACGCTTGGATCGGGGCAGGAAATTCAAACACCCTTGAACATTGGAACCCACGCTATCACCCTGACAGCCACAGATTCGTCGGGTCAAAGCGGGCAGGCAAGTATTCTGTTGACGGTTCAGGCAGCAGCAGGCCATCCTACAGCCCGTATTCTTGCACCCGCGACAGGCACTATGTTCGGGCCGGGTATGGATATCACGTTCCAGGGTGAAGGCACTGATCCCCAGGAGGGACCACTGCCCGACTCGGCCCTGTTATGGTACTCAGATGTTGATGGATTTCTCGGGATGGGAAGAACGCTAACCAAAGCGCTCAGCGGACCTGCTGTACCTTGCAACCCTGAGACTGTCCCTCATACGATTACCTTGAAGGTACGGGATAGAGATGGCAATGAGGCAACACATTTCATCCAGGTATGGGTCGGCTATATTTGTTAAAAATTATTTGAAATTATCCTGGCGTGCTGACTTGCGCGTCTATTGCTTTCATTTACCGCTTGCTCAGGTATTAATGCTTCAATGCACCTTTACTCGATAGAGAGTTCTGAATCCTCCATTCGGCAAGGGCTCATCCAATACATCGAAAAGTTCCGAAGCGATCAGTAGCCGTTTGAAAGTCGAGTGCCCGTATCGCTCCTTCATATGTGCTACCTCATCCGACTCATGAATACGTGCAAGCTGACCTGCATCCGCAAGACTGATCCAACCATCAGGGCGAGCCTTTTGTGTTGCCACCTCTCGCAATAAGGCCACGAGTGGACTATTTTGTAGCCAGGCCAACTCCAACATACGCTCGCCCTCGTTCGAGGCCAGAAAAGCTGCCACCGTCTCCTTGGCCTGCTGCATGGATTTTGCGACTGACTTGAGGTGCTCGAGCATCGGCAGTACTTTTTCGTACTGTTGATCCAGGTAGGCGGAAGCAGCAGTCATCTGTTCGAGTGAGCCTGGATGCCATCGAGGCAGAAAGTGATGGACCAGGTCGTTACGTTCACGCACCATCAGCTCCAGATCGGCGCGCTGGGACTCCATGAAGTCGTTGTCGCCCGTAATTGAGAAAATGAACGATATCCATGCTTGCGTGGCATCTTTTGGCTCCTCTATGACCACGCCTGCATCTGACAGGATGCCGTCGAGGTACTGCTCGCTCAATTTCCCCATCATCTGCCTCTTGATTACTCCCGCCCGTTTCTCGCGACGTTCCACGAGATTAATAGGGGTACCAGCCAAACGGTGATTGACGACAAGGAATTTCAGCAATTCCTCGATCTGCTGGAATAGCAGCACATTGCGGCCAACTTTGCGAAGTACCTCGTCGTTTAGTGCCTTCATGCGCGATAACTACATTTTCCCGTCGGTTTAACTGGCGGCTCGCTGATCTGGCTCGCTGATCTGACGCCCCGTGAATATGCTTTCTCTGCCGAAATAATAGTGAGGTGGGGCTGCGGGAGAAATTGATTGCTTCAGACCATGAAAAAGCCCTTGCGTGGATTACGACACAAGGGCTGAAATTGCCACGCCGTACTCCCGAAGTTACGGTCGCCCCGGCATCAGATCGTACCGGCGAGGTGATTCATCCTCCAACAGCTAGAAGCTGTAACTCAACAAATATCTGGGACTCATTTTTCAACGAATGCATGTTCCCGAAATAACTCAGCAGTTCGAGGATAGATATTGATTTACCTCGGCAATGACTTGATTAGGGTCGGCTGCATAATAGCGCATGTAACCCCATGTACCGGACGATTCATCGATCTCGTACTCTTCCCAAGAGACGCCTTCCCTATCCTCCAGAATATCTCTGAGGACACCAAGAGCTAAGCCGTACTCGGCGTCAAGAGCGTCCCCTAAACTATCGCCAGCGTCTCTCGATGCTGTAACTGCCTCTCTTAGTTCTCCATAACTACTGCTTTCGACAAGCGGTGGAGGGAATGTTTCATGCTTTAGAATAAAACCGGCTATGGAGTTGAGCATTTCGTCTATGTGTTTACATATTGGACCGGAAACAGTTCCCTCAGTAACTCCAAACGTTGCCAATACATGCTCGCAGTCCCCTTCAGAATGACAGACCGGGCACTCTGGTTCATAGCTGACATCATTCATTTCTTCGTCATACTCGTCATTCTCGAATTCTTCGTCATCTATTTCGTCAATATTTCTCATTTACCACGTCCTAAAGACACATCGGTATTTCCAGATTTAAGGCTGTTACCAACCTTTATATTACAGAAACCCTACAACAGCCAGAAACCCGACTAATGACCAACGGACAAAATATGTCCGTTAATCCCATATGAAACCCTTGAGGCTGAGTCCAACTCAGGGCGACGAATAATTCCAACAGCTTACATCGACCTACGATCCGTCTATGGTTAGACAGATATTACGGGTTTTGGGATTTTTGGCTATTGAACTGAAGTACAGTCGGTCAGGTATCTGCTTTTTCTTCGAGACTTGCGCTTCTCGCATGCGGAATGTGACGGTATAGGGTGGAGGCAGCCACGTTCAACCGGCGGGCAACGGCAGCAACGGTGAGATCCGAATCCTTGAGCATTGCCTTGGCGACCCGAAGGTCTTTGGCTGAAAGTGAGGGGGGTCTGCCCCCCACACGTCCACGTTCTCGCGCGGCTCTTAACCCTGCACTGGTTCGCTCTCGAATGACACCACGCTCAAATTCAGCCAGCGCAGCGAAAATATGAAAAACAAGTTTACCGCTAGGTGAACTGGTATCGATAGGATCGTGCAAGGATTTGAGCCCTATCCCCTGATCCTGGAATGATTCGATCGTTTCAATAAGCTGTTTCATGGAGCGCGCAAGCCGGTCGAGTTTCCACACTACTAGAGTGTCACCTTTGCGCATGTAGGAAAGTGCAGCTTTAAGTTCTGGCCGGTCCCGCTGTGCGCCTGATGCCTTTTCCTGGAATATTTTCTCGCATCCCTCTTTAGCCAATGCATCGAGCTGTAGTGCCAGATCCTGCTCTTGAGTGCTTACCCGCGCATAACCAATCTTCATTTCACTCCCTCTTAACGTTATTCTCCTGAAACTCATTGGGATCTTAATTTATCGGAGGGAATATTTCAAGATATAGTTTTGAGAGATTAAAAGGGGTTAAAAAACTTCCCTTTTTCTATTCTCTCTTTTTCTCCTAAAAACGACCGTTTTTAGGAAAGAGCAGAATCCGCATAAAGCAGAGCCTTAAAAATATCCTATAAATAATTACGCGACTCGGACAGTTGTTAACGAGAGACGCATCCTCCTGGCATTGAAGCCTGGTGAGATGGTGGGCTAATGCTGTGCTGATAACCATGTCCGCGACTCTTACTAGGCTTACGGTTGCAGGCTTCGAGGGTAACTGGTGGAGTTGTCGTCTCAGTTGAAGCCTCATACATGGTCTGCTTATCGATATATCAGATCTAGCAAGTCTTTATTTCCTATTTGCGGGTCTAGTCCTTTGACATATTAGGGAGCTCGAAATGCGCATTAACTTGTCGCGTTTGACCGGAAACGCTGTATTAAGCGAAAAGCTTTTACAAATCAATGGCGACCTGCCGGAAAAAAGTGTGGTCTTCCCCGGCCCTTTCTCTGGTAGCGCAAATATCGAACCGACCGGCTCCCACGCGTTCGACATCGATGGAGAGTGGATACACAGCATCGAACTGGACCCAACTGCAGCCCGATTCAACCTGAAGGTGCCTGCACCACTGAAATTTAATGGAGTCATCTATCTCGAGCTTCATTTGACCTATTCTGCTCAGGCCGATCAATGGACCGTGGAGCTCATGTCAACGGCATGGTTTCACTACAAATTTAACGCCAGGGCGATGCTAGGCGAATGGCTGATGCACGTTGAGCGACGCGAGCCTCCTGTTCTCAAAGTAAAAGGTCGGCGTGGTTTTCCCATTGATGAATGGGGACTAGTGGTTTCGCCAATGAAATGGATTGCAGCTGACGATACCTTCGATCACGTCCTAAACGCCGGTATTTTTGGGGACGTAAACGGGCGCAATAACTTTGTGATTATCCCAGAGTCGAATACGGGCCGCTTGTATGAAGCATCGGGCGGGCTAAAACTGCTAGGACTGCAAAAGACGGCGCTAGGGTCGAAAGCTGAGGAATGGCGAGTTATACCTCTTGCCATAGCGTTTCCACTCCACAGGAATGAGCCTTTAGCCATGTGGCGGGGTCTCGTGTCTTGGGCACCAGTGCAAACTAAAAAAGACCAAAAAGACGATGGCCGCCTGAAGGCAGAAACTATTCTGGAGATGCTTTGGAACCGGCCAGCCCGGCGTGCCCTGATGGGTGCCCGCATCGAGAACGCCGCGCAGCCTGTCGTGCCGTTGCCAGTGCTGACAGTGACCGAAATGAACGGCGGCGACAGCCGCGAGAAGCACTTGCCGCTGCTCTTTATTGAAGCGCCTCGCAATGACCTTACGGATGAACCGGAGGTACCCCGTCTGCGCAGGGTGTTCTTTTCGGGAAAGTCAGAGGCGATAGAACTGAACGCCAAATTTTACCTGCACGCGAAACTCACAAGCGCTCCCGATTTGGACCAGCAGATCCCCATTCTGGAGTTCAGTGGCAAGATAGATAAGCCGCTGCCCCCGATCCCGACCGACGTCGCCAATGTGGGTGAAACCAAGGAACATCTTCTTGAGGCGCTCACCGCTGCCCTCAACAAAGTAGAAAATGGTGCGAGCGATGATCTCCTTCTCCATTGTGTTGCCGTCGGCAACGTTACGACGCCGGGCAGTGCTAACGGTTGGATCATTTGGGGATCGTTGCAATTCCAGGTGCCCAGCACCGAGGGACAGCTCCTAGAGTGCTTCGTGCGAGGCAACTGGACAGCCGACGAGTGCGATCCTTATCCGGAAGTCATCCTGCACATGAAGGGATGCCAGGTGCGAACCTCGGCCAGTTCCGACGCGGCGGATCGTGATCTCTCCGCAGCCTTCAGCGTGCAAAGTGGGCTTGAGGACGACCTTCAGCGTGAATCCGACGTGCTGCGCTTCGCGCGGCGCAGGGAGCAGCCTTCGCGTAAATGCGATATCCGTATCCGACATCGTACGGATCGTGGCCGCGTCGCTGTCAGTCGCGTGGAGGTGTACGCCACCGAGCGCAGCCCTTTTGGGAATGAATCTGTCGTCCTGCAACTCCGGCCCTTTTCGGTTGCGGTCGTACAACCGGTGGACATTGATACGGAGACGGGCGAGCTTATCGCCGTGTGGTCCAGCAATGATCCCGAAGGAGTGCAATGGCGCGTGCCGGATGCAACAACAACCATCACCTTGCCGCCTCAGGCTGTGGGCGAGGCTATGGAACGCGGGGCGCGATTCTGGAAGCCGCTAGTTGCGGAAAAGCCGTGGATCGACACGACGAAGCCGATCGCTTACCGCTTCTCACCACCAACGCAACTTGTGGTGCGCCCGTCGGTACGTGAGCGCCGCTACAACAAGTCGCCAGCGAACTTCTCTGCACTGCTTGCCGATGCGAAGGTGGAATCCTTCACCACCGAGACGATATATCCGATCCAGGCGAAGTTCGAGGTGTCGATGCTTGGCCTTCCCGACATCCGCATTCGCGAAACCGGCTCCATGCTCGGCCGCCCCGCCGAGAACCTGCCGCCGCCGATCGACGTGCAGGAAGGCACCGAAGACCCGAACGCCAAGGAGCGTTGGTTTCGCGGCATCTTTGCTTCCGAAATCGCCACCTATGCTACCAACATGGTTGCCTCTGAGACTGTGATCATTCGTGATCATGTGGTTGACATCCGTAATCGGCAAGTCGCGGCGAAGGCAAGCTTCGAGGCTAGGCTCGCGGAATACCACGTGTACGACCCGTGGGTCGCGGACGGGAGGCTCGGGTTGTCAGAGGGGCTCGCTTTTCGCCTTCGCGACACGCGGTATGGTGCGCGGCCGCTGCTCAATCCCTTGCCCCACTGGAAGGTGGACAAGGGAACGCAGACGCAGATCGACAATAATGACCTGCTTCCGGCGCAAAAGGAAACGATCCACGTCGCGGATGACATGCCCGCCGGGCCGCGGTTCCTAAGCGAGACAGGCGACTGGGCCGATGTGGATCCGGATGGCGCTTTCGTGGGTGGCATCGTGCACACAATGGAGTTCCCGTCAGAGCTGGTGGCGGTGCTGCGTAACCCCGTCGCGACGAGGGGCCGCATCGAGAACCTCACATTCACCGCGCTAGGCGCGAACGCGCACACGGCCGTGGCATTCGATGAGGGGCGCACGATCTTCGTCGGCGAGACGTCCTACGGACAGCTAAGCCGCCTCATTAAGATCCGCATCGGGCGCGTCGCAGTGTTGTGGAACCGCGCGCGGCACGTGATCGTGTACGAGCGCACGACGGTGCCAAGCGCGCAATTCGCGACAGAGCAGGAAATCGGTGCCGTGAAGTCGCGCGGCTGGCCGATTCTGCGCAAAACTGAGGAATATGTCGAGCCGCTTGAGCCGGTCCGCGTTTTTGCGGACGAAGCGCAGGTGAAGGACAACCGTGCAGGCTTCATCCGCGCGAGCGAATTCATTACGCCGCGCATCTACGTGAATGGTGCTTGGGGCAGGGACTTGGACCACGGCTATGAGATCCAGCTGTGGGACGAAAAAGATACGAGCAGCTTCTATCCTAAACCCAAGCTCTCCGTGCAGGCGCATGCGGGTGGCACGGAGGTGGTGCGCTGCCTGCTCGATGAGCCGCAGCACATCTACTTCTATTCGAATACAGAAGTCGGCAAGGGCGACAACACCGATGCGTGGCCTTCGTACCGCGGGGTGGACCAGCCACTTTCTACGCCCCGGCTGAAGGTGGTGACGACGGGGCCGGTAGCGGCGTCCGAGCGCGACAGGCAAAACGCGCTCATCGACACGCCCCAATTGCCGGCACCTCGTCTCGATGGGCTGCGCAGGCCGCGGTTCGACATGAAGGTCGTCTGCGAAGGCAAGGTGAACTTGCAGCACTCGCGCGGAAAGACGGAGATGCTGGGAGTGATGGACATCGTTACCGTAATGCGTTCGGCGGCAGCCGATGCTGAGGCGGAGTGCAACGAAGGAGTGGAGAAGGGGGACATCGACGCGGCCTGGAAAACGAGGCTCGACAACATCAAGGCGGTGTCGAACCGCGCGGCCGAAGTCGCTTCTGCCGGGGCGTTGCGAGCGAAGGCGGAAGCCTTCATCGAAAAGGCATGCGAACGCATTGCTTCCGGTGCGGACTGTAAGGAGGTGAAGAAGCAGATCACGGAACAGGTCTCCACGCTCTTTGGCGATGCGCGCAAGGGCGTGAAAGACGTAATGGCTAACATCCCGGCGCTGCCGCAACCCGATGGTTTGCTGACACGTGCGGTCGATGAGCTCGAGCGCGAGCTGGTGGGCATCGAAAGGGCAATCCGCGCGCCCTTCGACAAGATGCTTGTGGATCTTGCGGCACTGAGCGCGGGCGCGCAGGGCGACGCTGTGAACCTGCGCGCGCGTGCAGTCGCACAGCTCGACAGCGATGCGCAGATCGCCAAGACGGTGATCGGTAAAGCCAATGAATCGGTCATGCAATGGAAGGCGCGGCTTGACAACACGGTGTCGACAGCGCAAGGGTCGGTGGAAAAGTTGCTCACCAACGCGAGGGCGAGCGTCGACAAGGTCTCGACGATGGCGGACCTTACGTGGAAGCAGCTCGAGCCGCAGATTGCCGTGCAACACTGCACGGACGCGATAGGGAAGCTGCGGGCACTCGAGCACCACAAGGTATACGGCAAGGTAATGGGACGCTGCGCGGACGCGCTCGAGGGCGTGCGTGTCACGCTTCGCGATGGCCTCGTCGAGAAATTCTGGAATGAAGCACATCAGGCGCTCAAAGGGGCAGCGCAAGGGCTCCTTACCTTGCTCGACAGCGGCATCGCCGCAGCGAGGGCGGCGGCAACGCAATCGAAAGCTGTTGTCGACGCGCTCGCCACATTGGCAACCGATATTCCGAAGAAGCTCGACGACACGGTCGACAAGGTGCGCAAGTCCACGGAGAAGGATCTTGCCGTGGACCTGCAATACGTGTTGGGCGAGATCGAGAAGATCCACGCCAACGCGGGGGCGGCCGTCGGAAGCGAACGCAATGACCTGCTGCTGAAGTGGCGCAATGACGTAGTCATCAAGCAAATGAAGTCGCTGCGGTCTGAGGCGAAGAAGGTCGAAGCGCAGTTCGTAGTTGCCCTGACTCCGGTGCTGGACTTCGCAAAGCACGCGGCGCAACTCCTGCTGGACCTCTCTTCCGAGGTCGACGACTGGCTCGTGATGCTCGAGAGCAACCTCATCACTGACATCAACGGTTTCGACTGCACCAAGTTCGACGAGTTGCGCGCAAAGGTACGCGGCGAGCTCCAGAAGATCGAAGAGCAGGTGCGCGACCGCATCACGGGCCCGGCCACAACGATCATCGACGAGTCGACCCAGGCGAAGTTCCAGCAACTCGAAAGCGACATTCGCGAGAAGGTGAAAGGTGTGCAAGGTATTGCGGACGAGGTCGCGAAGGGCATGAAACTCGTGAAGGCCCTCGGCGAACTGCCGCAGTTGCCCACTCTCACGTTCAACGCGGACCGCGCCGAATATGTATTCCACGACTTGAAGGAGCAGATCGAAACTTCGCCCTTCGCCGCAAAGCTGCGCGAAATCGATACCGGCCTGAAAGAACTCGGGCTTGCGGTCCCGACGCAGAAGCTGCTCGACCAGATCGTGCCCAACAGCCTGAAGGACGTGGACTTCAACAAGGTGTTCCGCAACCTGGGCGCGATGGACTTCACGGACTTCTTCAAACGCTTCCAGCTTCCGGAAATCCGCAAGGACCAGTTGCAGATCACGCATGGGCTCGACAAGCGCACGCGCACGGCGTGGGTGAGCACAAAGGTCAACGCCCAGTTCAACGAGGAAAAGGCGCTCTTCGAGTTCGCCGGTATCGCGGTTTCGCTGGCCAAGATGGACATGCAGGCCACGAGCGACATGAGCATCGGCCTGAACAGGGAGCACAGTTCGAAGACCGACGCGAAGTTGAAGGCCGATTGGGCGCTTGCCTTCTCAGGGTCGAAGCTCGCGACGTTCCACGACGTGCTCCTGCATTACAACGGCTCGTCCTTCGACTTCGACATCGAACCGAAGAAAGTCGAGCTACATCCTACTCTGAAGTTCGTTGACGAATTCGCCAAGCGTTTCCAACCGGAACTGCCACCCGCCATTGAACTGGTGAAGGACTCGCGCGGCATCCCGGTGGGCGTGAAGGCGCAGATGCATACGCAAGTGGTACTGCCGCCGCTGGGCATCATCGAGATCGGGCCGCTCCTCATTCGTGCCGGGCTGGCCATGCGCATTACGCCGCGGGGCAAGTTTCAGGTCGACGCCAATGTGTCGGTCGGCTCGAAGGACGCGCCCGTATGGGTGCAGGTGAGCTACCTCGGCGGTGGTATGTGGCTCGAAGCGCGCGCATCCTACGAGAACGGCGTGTATTACGAGGCGAGCGTGGGCCTTGCACTCGGGGGCATTAAGGCCTTCAACCTTGCGAGCGTAGCGCGGGGTTCGTTTACTTTCCTGCTGTTTGCGTACGCAACGATGTCGGACAAGACAGGTGGCTCCTTGCGGGCGGGCCTGCAGGTGGCAGGCAACGCCCGCATTCTGGGCATTGCGAATGCGTCGGTCGTGCTGCTGCTGGAGGCGGTCCATGGCAGCGGCAAGACGGAAGGGCGCGGCTCGCTCGACGTGTCAATCGACATCTGCTGGTGCTACACGCTTCACGTGCGCAAGGATGTGAACCACCAGATCAATTGAAGAAGAAAAAGGGGACGACAACATGGCAAGGTACGGATGGATCGTTGCGGTGGAGCGCGCACCGCTACTGGAGTCGGACGCCGGAGAAGACGCGTTCTTCACCATAAACCTCGTGCGTCCCTGGAGCGATCAGGAAAAACAGGATGACCCGCGCGGCCCGCAGTTGCCAGACCCCTGGGGTGCCACGGGCGATTTGTGGCTGCCGTGGACATGGAAGGATGCGGATTACTGGGTCGTCTATGGGCAGTTCAAGGACGCGGCCGGCGCATTGAAGTGGCAGGAGATCAACACCGCGAGCGTGAAGCGCCCTGCGGCATCGAAAGTCTTCGCGAGTAAAGACGCTTTCATGGAGGCGATCACCGCCGAGGTGAAAGCCGCGACGAAGAACACCGAGTACCCCCTGTCGCAAGCAATGGAAGACCACCGGAAGGTGGGCTGGCGGAGCCACGTTCACACGCTCGCACCACTCACGCACTGGCCCGCGCGACTTTCGGGCGGGGCGCTGCGCCTGACGTGGCTCCTCTCAAACAAGAAGAAGGCTTTCGACGACTGCGTCGCTGTCGTGTGCTTCCCCAAGTTCACGATCAAGGAAGGGACGGTCGTCACCGAGCAGGTGCAGGTCCCGACCCATGGGACATTGAAAGAAGCGGACGTCGACTTCAAGACAAAGAAGAGCTTCAGCATCGACTATGCCGACAAGGCCGTGGGCTTCCTCGCGCTTGCGGCCGATCCTTTGGTGGCAGCGGGAAAATTGCCGGACGACGGGCTGGAGCTCTCGCAAGGCGCAGTGTCGCGCAGCACCTTGCAGTCCGCCTTCACGAACAACCTGCTGCCGCTTTCCGTGCTGCTTGCATGGATGGTCGATCCGACGCCGACCGCAGTCGACGAGCAGGCTATGCAGGCGGCCCTCGTGCGAGCGCTCTGGGCTGCGTTGGGGTTTGGCCGCGAATATATGGGCGACGACGGCAAGCGGCCGAACGTCGTCGAGTTCCTCGTGAACAACGTTGCCGATGCGCGTGTCCTGCGCAAGGCCATAGAGCGAGGCGTGGACGGCATCAGTCCTGCAACCGCACTCACGGCGTTCACCAGCATGGTAAAGGTCCTCAGCGAAGCGAAGACTTCCAAAGACTGGACGCAGGAGCGCCACAGTGTCTGGGCGGACCTCCAGAAAGCGATCAGGGCGATGCTGGACGGCACGCCAAAGACCGCAGAGCAGTTCCGTGCGGAGTGGCTGGCGCCTGCGAGGCTGCTCGCAACGGAAGACGGCCAGCGCGAGGCAATGGGCGTGTGGCTTGGCAGCGTGCTCGATCCGCTGTTCCTCGGGCCTGCTAACCCGGGTGATGCGGACGAAATCGCGGCGTGGCGCCCAGTGAAGGAGAAGCTTGTTCGGGTCGGGGAGTTCGGCAAGGACCTTGTGATGCGTGCGCAACCTTTCACGGCTTCCCCGCCGCTCTGGGATGCGGCACGCACCGTTTCGCGTACGCCGGGTGACACAGTTGCGTTGGCAACTCTCACCCGAAAGGCAATCGAAGCCGTATCCGCTGCGCTCGGCCAGCCAGGTCACCTGCCCGATGGAATCGAACAGGCGGTGAAAGAGCAAGTGCAGAAGTTTGTCGACGAACTGGCAGGCGCCGCCGACGGCAACCGGCCGCGCCCGCATGACCGCGGCCTCAAGCTCGACTTCAGCGGGTGGGATGCGAGCGCGGCGGCCGGTTCGGACCATCGCATCCGCGGGTACGCGATCGGACTGTGCGCGGGCTATGTCGCAAGCAAGGGCAGCAAATGGAAGCCCGATACGAAGCGCGCCCAGTGGCTCACCGACACAGCGGTGCTGGTGAATGCCCAATGGGCGACCGACGCGGATGGCGAGACCGCTTGGATGCACGAAGCTGTCGGTGCGACCGCGACGAATGGAGAAAAGCTCGTCTCAGTCGAGTACGAAGGTGCACCAGTGGCAACCGCGCTCGCCGTCGACGGGTTAATGAAGTACGAAGGTGAGGACCCCGATGGCTTCAAAACGATCGACTTCGCGTGGAAGGACGACGAGCAAGACAGGCAACTCCCGCTGCTCGGTTACGGCCTCTACTACGCCGCGAAGGCGACGCCCCTGGACAACGTCGGCGCTGTCATTGATGAAAAGCTTCGCAAGACTGTTGGCAATGACTTGTACGTCACGGAACTGAAGGACGCGGGCGAGGTGTTGGGGACACTCAATGCGCCGTTCCAATACGTGTCCTCTGAAGCGCCGGGCGCACCCGACTGCGAGCAGATCAAGGATTCGTACTACGAGCTGTCGGACGAAACGCAGGCGCATGCATGGCAAGCCAGCGAGATCGTCCGTGCCGTCGAGGTTGCTGCAGTCGATTCAGGCAAGCGCGTTCCTACACTGCAGAAAGTGGCGCTGCTGGCCAAGCCGCAGACGGTGGCGACACCTGCCGGTAACATGGTACTGTTCCCTGTAGCGAACGACAAGTGCGAGTTCAAAGTGTCGGCGCACGGCACGCACTGGGCCTTCATCGATCGCTGGCTTGCAACCGACCGGCTCCTCGTCGAAAACCAAATGATGCCGTCGGACGCGGACCTTGGCCCCGATGCGGCCGTAATCCATACGTTCGCGAATACGTTTCGCGAAAAGATGGGGCCGCGCGACGCGGACAAAAAGACCCCCGCGTACCACCCGGCTGTGAACGCGATCGGCGTGGAGCTCATCGTGTTTGGCAAGTCCGTCGCTCATGACGTGGTTCCCATTAAACGCGTTCACAAGGATGCTGCCGGTGTGCTGTCTGCAGCCGAGGACAAGGTGAATGTCGTTGTTGCTGCCACGGCCGCCGGCGCACCCACTCTCACCGTCACCCCCGCGCGGAAGTCCGTGGCGCTGGACGTGCCGCGGGGCGCGTCTGCCTGCCTGCGGTTCTATTCGCTCGTCGATGAAAATTACTTCGAGTCTGGATCCACGAAGCAGCGGTATGCGGAAAAGCTCGCAAATACCGACGTGACCCTCTTCACCGGGTTCCGGGCTTTTTCGCCGACCGAGCGCTGGTTCGAGACGCTTCCCGAATGGCTGGGTGACGGATCCCTGCCGCCAGCTCAGGTGACGATGCATCTCGCGCCGCCGCAGGAGACGAGCGGTGGTCTGCTGCTGTCGCCGAACCTGCTCGTGGCCGACCTGAAATTCCCGCAGGCCGAGAAGTGGACGCAATGGTTGAAGGGTGCCTACATCCAGCGCCATGAGTGGCACTGGACGGGCTACCCCGTGGACTTCCCGTCGCAGGCTAGCGAGTTGGCCGCGTGGATACCGAGCCTTGCGGGTGTGCAGTCCTTCCGCGAGATCATCGACGCGAAGTTCACAACCTCCTTCGCGAAGATTGCGCAGGGGAAGGTCGAATGGCTCATTGGGCTCGACGCGAGCGGCAAGGCCGTCGTGCATCGCTGGGCGCTTGCCTTGGGCGCACGCCCCGCGCGCTACGTTGCTTACCTCGCGCGGCCCGTACTGCGTTTCAAGCGCTGGCTCAACCCGAAGCTGGGTAATGCAGGGCCGCAAGCGGTCGAAGCCGACATCTACGCAAGGGGTCAGCTCGTGCCGGGACGCATGCGCGAAGGCCCATTCGACCGGCTGGCGACTCCGGCGCTGAAGCACGGCATCCCGCTCACTGCTACGTATTCGAAGGGACTCAAACGTGGCGCTAACGGAGTGATGCTTGTCTTCGACGACGCGATTCGCCGCACGGACGATCTCGCGCGAGTGGGCGGCCTCGGCGACACGATTGAAGTCGACCTTGTCGACACGCGCATCGAAGGCGTTTCAGAGATCGGAAACAATCCAATCTTCCATGGCCCCGAGCCGCAACCGAAAGGCCTGACATTGTTGACGGACCCGGCCTTCGGCCTCACCTTCGACACTGGTCCCAACCCGAAGGTCACGCAGACGGCCATCGTCGTGCGGCCGCGGAACGCGGGTGGCCGCTGGGTGATGGCGAGGGCGCGCGCGCGGCGCTTGATCCTTCCAGAGACGGAACTTGGGACGATGCTGCATGCGCATATGACGCCCGAGGCACCGCCGCATCTTGCGGAGATCCCGACACGCCTCGAGGGCAAGGACGTTGTGCCGCTGGACTTCGTGGTCGACCTAGGCGCGCCCCTGCAGAAGCCGATGCAGCTCAGTTCGAGTTATGCGACTGACACGCTCACTCTTGTCGTGCCGAAACCGCCGTTGGCGGACGCAAAGCTAAAGTACCGCTACCTCGTCACGTGGCATAAGGCACGGTGGGCCGACGGCGGCGATTCCAAGTGGCGCTGCCAGGTCATGCTGCAGTCACGCGGCGATACATATCTTGCATGGAACACGCTGCCCGGCACAATACGCGGATTCCAAAATGCCAAGAGTGAGCTCCCCTCTAGCAAGTTCGTCGAGAGGTGGTATCTTACAGCCGAATCGGCCGGCGCAAATCCCGTGGTCCGCCGCGTCCGCATCAGCGATTACACTGACCCGCGGTGGCTCACCTTCATCGGCTCCTTCGGCAATGAATCGCCGGGCGTAGCGCACGATTATCGCTTCGTTATGCGCAATGGAAAGCTCGGGAGGCTGGAAATCGCGATCGGCCGCATGGCGCCGTTGCCTAAGCTGCGCAACCGTGATACTTCACTAAAAGGAGATGACCCCACCTTCCACCTCGCGCTAGTGTTCCATGCGGTGCCCGATGTGGTGCAGCTGCGTACCGAGCAAGGCACGGGTGAGCTCAGGGCGTGTTACTTCGTGGACAGCAACGACGATTCCATCTTCCTGCCGCGCACAGTCGGAGAGACCCCACCAACAAGCCTTGATGGGTGCTATTCGTACATTGTCACATTGCAGCGGATCAGTTCGCCGTCGAAAGACGAGAAGCAGAAGCTTAGAGACGCAGTAAGCCTAACGGACCTTCTTGAATGCGCATTCCCTGACCAAGGGACGAGTGCCAAGGAAAGCATCCTGCGCATCACACCAGAGTATTTTGGTCCCGTGCCTATTGACTCCGTACCCATGTAGCTTCTTCTTAAGAAGAGCTGCCCCTCGAAACCGTAAAATGAGATTTCAAACAGCGCACGCGCTTAGGCTACTCCGCTTGAAAGAGTTTTTGGCCGGGGGCTGGGTTGGCCTCCCCGAAACAATCTGGGGCATCCGATCCCGCTCAGAAAAATTTATAGAAGAGGATATTGATATTATGACAACTAGCTTCAAGCAGTTATGGGATGTTTATCCAACTGAAGATAGGTCCCAGTTTTTCACGAACTTGGGAGGTGGTTGGCCCGCGTTAATTTCTAATGAGAAATATAAAAATACATGCGCCTTAAGGTTATCAGTCGCGTTGCAACGCGTCGGAATGAATGTTCCTCCGGAACTTGCGGCTAAAGATGGCAATTTAAGGGATGGAAAGGGAAATTTCGTCATTGTGAAGGTTACAAGCGCAAAAGCACTGTTAACAAAATATTTTGGAGACTATAACTGGGGTACAAGCAAGCAAATTGGGACCAATTTAGATACGGGGTTGCTACCTGCTTGGACTGCAATCATGCTTTATACTGTCCTCCCCCCAGCGGATGCAACAGGGCATGTCGACTTGTGGAACAAAAACACGTGCCGAGTGAATTGCCATGAGTCTTTTGCCCGCGACGCAACAAGTGTTGAGCTATGGAAGTTGGACTGATAACTTTATTTAATTACTCCCCGCGAACCCATGAATCCATGAATCCATGGCGCATGGCTGACAGGGACCTACTATCAGCATAAAAGATCTTGAGATTTGAAAATTAATGCCCGTCTGAAATTGTACGTTACAGTGTAACTGATCGTTCAGCGGCATATTTTATATTGCTAAATACTTATAAAAGATATCTTCCAATAGTAGCGGACAAACTCTCTCGAGGATCCTATGGCAACGACATTTTCAAAGAGGCTGGTGAATATAGCCATTAAGGAGCACCAAAAATATTATTTGATTCGTGAACAGCAGGAACCGCTTACTAGTCAAATCCAGAACTACTGGACGGACGTCTCCCCTTTTCCAGGCGTTAGTACTCCTTGGTCCGGCGTCTTTATATCCTGGTCAGTCCGGCAAGCCGGTGCCACCGCCGACGAATTCAGATTCGCTGCTGCGCATGCACGTTTCGTTCGCAAAGCGATCCAGGATTATAAGAACCAACTCGGCGTCTTTCACGGCCGTAACGTAGACGATTACGCGCCTAAGGTTGGCGATATTCTTCAGAACAATCGAAGTGGTAACTCATTTGACTACTCTTATGCGAGTACTCATTCTGAGTATGAGTCGCATTCGGCGATCGTTATCGAGGTCGGCGCCGACCATCTTGGGCGTTACCTTCGGACCATTGGGGGAAACGAGGGAGATTCCTTCGGATTGAAGGAGGTTCGTCTCGACTCTGATGGTTATGTGAAGAACCCTAAAGGACTTTACATATCAGTGATTGAGACGCTTAAATAAGCTAAAGGTCATTTATTTTGAAGTCATACAGAGCAAATTAGTGCGGAAGTGGACATTGCAGTCACAGAGGTGACCCCCGTTTGTTTGAACAGCCGCCTGGATTTTTTAGGTGGAATCTCTGCTGATTCTCAGGCTGCCCGATAAAGTATACGCCTCAGCCGGTGTCTTCATGCCGAGCGCTTGGTGAGGGCATCGGTGGTTATAGAAATGAACCTAATCTCCTATTACACGCCTCGCATGCTGCAAGGTTTCGAAGCGATGACGCTGGCACACTGCTCTTTCAACGTCCTGATCAGGCGCTCGACCATGCCGTTCTGCTGTGGGCAGTGCGGCGTGATGAACTCTTGTCGCAGGCCGTATGCCAATGCGCTAGAGCAAGCCGAGATCAACCGCTATGGAATGTTGGGGGCGAGTACCGACACCATTTCTGTTTCAGTCAGACAATAGTTTAGTCTTCCCGAGTCGCCATTAAAAAAAGCTGCTTAGAGCTTGTCGATTTGAGATATGTATTTACCCAAAAAGACCTGACCCTATATCGCTGATATAAATTTTGGCTACTTCAAATTTGACTTTCTCTCTCCTTGGGTACGGACGGCTATTGGCCCCGATCTCGGTCATCCGCTGTGCTTCTCGAACTCCAGCGCCTTGTTCTGCATCGCCAGATAAAGCCCCGGTGACATTTAAAACGGGTAAAACGATGGGTAAAAACTAGGCTCAGGACTCATTAATTGAGATAGAAGATGACGGTAGCGGCGATACAGATGGCGGAGAAGAAGGTGTGGGCACAGGGTCATAACGCATGACAATGCGTCGCCAGTCCTTGAGCCTGCCGAACATGTTTTCAACCTTGTGGCGTTGCTTGTAGAGTTCCCTGTCGTATTCGATCTGGATTTTACGGTTCTTCTTCGGGGAATGCAGGGCGTAATACCCTTTTCTCTGAGGGCTGCCCTGAACCAGTCAGCATCATAGCCGCGATCTGCCAGCAACTCTTTTGCCTTGGGC
>NZ_QAOK01000031.1 GCF_003050865.1 Nitrosospira multiformis
GAATTACCGCATGAGGGTCTTGGCTCAATGCGGTTGGAACGGTGTGATCAACCGTGTCTGATGAATGACCCATCCCCCGTTAATGGGAAAGAGCCTAAAGTAGCAATATGGTAGCAATGAAGAAGGTTCTGGCTGCGCAACTTCTTGTAACCAACTGATTCGTTGGCTCCCCGACCAGGGCTCGAACCTGGGACCTGCGGATTAACAGTCCGTCGCTCTACCGACTGAGCTATCGGGGAATTGGAGAGGTGCATATACTAATAGCTTAAGCCAAGCTGGTCAATCAGGAGGGACGAGTTATTGGGCTTGACAGGAGCCATTAAGGCTGATGGAACTGAAATGCCGTGGCCTTGTATCTCAACAAAAGGGGGAAATCGACTTGCAAGTAGCGCGGCTCAGAAAAGTTATGCCGGCCCCCTAGTACAGACCACTTCTTGCTCGTCCAACATTAAATTTCCCGTAAGGGATCACGTTTAATGTTGGACGATCCATTTAATGAAGTATTTTATTTTGTTTGCGGGATTTACCAGCGCTTATGCGCCGGTAAATTTTCTGAAGCGATCAATAATTTCTCTCCGGATCTTTCTCGGGCACGACAATAATTTTTTCCTTTTCCTTTTCTTTTTCTTTTTCTGCAGGACGCTCTACGGACACACAGCCCGTGATTTGAGCGAGCAATAACGTCGCTATAAACAATTTTAGTATTTTCATAGGGAATGATCCTTTTGTAATTCGGCATGAAGTAAATGGGCCGAATTATTACAATAGGCTAAAGCTGTAATCAAAGCCGTTCGTTAGCACACATTATTGACGAACAAGTTTTCTTTGTATCCGTCCGAGAACCAGCGGAAGAACATATCTACCGGGAAGATTTCTCTTGACATTTAGAATAATCCACAGTTACGTTCTGAGTTCAGGGCCGAAAATTGCCGTGCTCTTCGGAGGTTGCAGTAAAGCTTGACTTTATTTTAATTTATTGATAGTAAAGCCTTTTTAGAAATGTTCAAAAAATAGCCAGACAAGAAAAAGCTGTTACAGGAGGGCGACTTACTCTTCCTTTCATCAGCTTATCAACAAACTTATCCACAGCAATTGTGGAAAATAAAACGCCTGATTTAACGGTGTCAGGAAATGCAAAAGGTGCTGCATACGGGGGAATTCAGACGAACACTTGCGCATCAGGAATCCTTGTCATTTTCGCTTGCTTCAGCATTCAGGATTCCTGATTGAAAGACGCTTCTTGAAGCCTGGTCAAAGCATCAAACAGTATTAAACGTCCGTCTGTTTCTACCGTACGGGCTTTTCATACTCCTCTTGCCGCAATGCCGCTTCCACGACTTCCTTGGCCTCCACGATGTTCTTTACGTGCGACAGATCGATTCCCGGATTGGGATAGCTATGCCAGAAAGAAAACCCTGCGGTCGTGATCCACAATAACCCTCTTACATGCTGTTCTACGAATACCTCCTGATGATGCTCATCAACTATCTTCCATTCAATATCCATCGTTAAGACTCCTCCGCATCTGGAAATGTTAATATAACTGATCAAACTCAGACTGTAGCAGTTATACTTTCATACTAATACCAATTGCTTCATTCTGCACTCGTCCTGAGGCCCCCAGCACTAATTGAGTGAATGCCTGCAAGCGCTGGTTAGCCGGCAAAACCAGAAATACTACGAGCGATGTTCGTTTTCCTCAATCTCCCGCCTGTTTCATAGTCCGTTGCCCTATCGGGATAACGTTCAGCAGCATGCACCTCGGCAGGAAGGGGCTTTTATGCCGATTGATATATCCTATCCTGCCCAATCGTCAGCAAGGAAAAAACAATGACTCAAGATGTAAAGAAAAATCGGTTACTGGTATTGGCAATAGTCGTTATACCTATTCTTGTCAGTTCCGCAGCGCGAGCCGACGCAGTAACGCACTGGAACCGCGTGGCAGGCGATATTATCGTGGACTCGGGATTGGGCCCGCTACCGGCAGATCGTGCTCTCGCGATCGTGCAAACCGCGGTATATGAGGCAACAAACGCAATTACCCAGCAATATCCGGCCAGTGATCTCAAGCTGAAAGGCAAGCCGGAAGCCTCGGTTGAGGCCGCCATTGCAGCGGCAAATCGCGCTACGCTTACAGCCCTGGTACCGGCGCAACGGACAGCTATTGATACTGCCTATCGCCAGGCGCTCACCGCCATCCCGGACGACATCGCAAGAAGCGATGGTCTTGCGATTGGCGAAAAAGCCGCAGCGGGAATTCTGTCGCAGCGGGCACAGGACGGTGCCGATGCAGGAGAATCATATCGCCCGCGCACCTCTCCCGGAGTCTATGTGCCTACTGTAATACCGGAAGCGCCGCACTGGTTGCAGATCAAGCCCTGGCTTATGGACAATCCTGCTCAATTTCGTCCCGGCCCTCCTCCCCAACTGGAAAGCGAGCTATGGGCACGCGACTATAATGAAGTCAAAGCGCTGGGCGGGAAGCACAGCCAGCGCACTGCTGCCCAGACCGAAATTGCCCGTTTTTGGGAAGAAGTAATGCCTCCGATCTACCATGGAGTGATGCGTTCGGTTGCCGAAGCACCGGGAAGGGAGATCACCCGAAATGCGCGCCTCTTTGCAGCGGCAACCCAGGCTTCGACCGATGCGCTTATAGCGGTATTCGACGCCAAGTATCATTACGGCTTCTGGCGCCCGGTCACTGCCATCCGCAATGGCGATCTTGATGGAAACAACGCCACGGAACGGGATCCTTCATGGGTTCCCTTTATCGACACACCCATGCATCCTGAGTACCCGTGTGCCCACTGCATCGTCGCAGGCGCGGTAGGAACAGTACTGAAAGCAGAGATCGGTGCAGAACCCGTGCCGCCTCTGGCTACTACCAGTCGCGCGGCGGGCGGCGTGATGCGCAGTTGGAAAAATATCGATGAGGTCATCCAGGAGGTAGCCAACGCACGCATATATGATGGAGTGCATTATCGCAACTCCGGCGAGGTAGGCACCGCCATGGGCAGGCGAATTGCCGAACTGGCAGTCATGAAATATTTCCGCACTGACCAGTAAGCTTTTATGTGCCCTCAGAAACTCTCCCTGAGCGCCCGCCTTGCGCACGGCGCTCACGGTCCCCGTGCGATTTCGTGCCGGCGCCTTTCCACATTCGAGACGATATCAGCCACAGTAAATGAGGCAGTCAGTGTTGAAAATGGGCTTGACAAATTGAAGTAATCCACAACGTCACAAAAGTCCCATATCTTCGAAAAATCTCTTTTTCAAAACTTCCAGTATATAAAGCTTATTTATAAGCAACTGAAAATAAATATGTTTTTTTGAAGACAAAAAATGGCCGAATAAAAAAATCCGTTACGAAGACGTTACTTACCGATTGTGCTCATACCTTATCAACAAAGTTATCCACAGTTATTGTGGAAAACAAAATCCTTGACAGGCATGAGTGAAAGGGCCATGAAATCGGCAATAAATGACGAAATGAACATGTCGGGGAACAAAAGCGTCCGGAGTGATGCCTAAAAATT
Source organism: Nitrosospira multiformis (assembly GCF_003050865.1). GTDB lineage: Bacteria > Pseudomonadota > Gammaproteobacteria > Burkholderiales > Nitrosomonadaceae > Nitrosospira > Nitrosospira multiformis_E. The sequence continues at coordinate 3,537 of NZ_QAOK01000031.1, forward strand.
TTATGGCGACGTTTTGCCGTTTGTTGTTTGAGTGTAAGCGTGTAGCGGGTTGTTCTAACGGACTTTAGGAGGTCGAACGTGAAACAGCATGTCACTTTGCACAAATACATCCTTTTTTCTGACTTGCTCGATAAAGGAGCCGAAATTTTTACCAAGAAAAAACTCGAACATTCTCGATCGAAGGCCGATGCACCTGATAGCATGGGAAAAAATTCGCCAGTTCCAAAGTCTGTCAGCAGATCAAAATCTCCCCAGGAAAGAAAAGAAAAAGTTTAGCAGTTCAAAAACTCAGGAATGCAGCGGCAGCGCCTGTTCCCGCAGCTGTTCCATACGCAACAGCAATGGCAGCGCATCTGGACTGTCACATGAAAAGTGAAGTCCGGTTGAGGAACTTCAAAGATTCGAGCAGCAGATCTTATATTCTATGTTACGCGGACATTCTTGAATTGCCAGGGGTCATCCCTGTCGATATCCTCGTCAAATAACCATCCTCGATCCTGCAACGGAGTCCAGCCCGAATAGACCCCTACAAGCTCTCCGAGATAAGGCCTGGCTACCTCCAGGACAAGCTCGTGGTCGATTACTTCAGGTTCCACCACCCCCGATCTGGGATTCTGCAGAGCCCATATCATCCCGGCAAGAATGCCAGCCACGACCTGCAAGCTGGTAGCGCTATTGAACCGTGCAAGTCGGCGTGCTTCCCGTATAGATAACCGGGAACCATACCAGTAAGCGCATTTTGCATGGCCCATGAGCAATACGCCAAGCTCGTCCGTTCCCTCCACCAGTTCATCCCGAAGAATGCGCTTTTTCGCCTGTACCTGCCAATTTCTGCCTGCCAGTTCGTGAACTGAAAGTACAGCATCGTCACAGGGAAGATAAGCGTAATGCACCGTCGGGCGGTAAATTACTTCTCCCTTTTCTCTCAATGTCAGGTGGTCGGCTATCGAAATGGATTCGTTATGGGTTATCAGAAAACCATGATACGGTCCGCCGAGGGGTGTCCAGCTCCGCACGCGGGTAGAGGCGCCGGGGCGGCTGAGATAGATGGCGGCATCACATCCGAATCCATGGTGCGCCCCATCCACCGGCCAATGGCGTTCATGACTGCCCCATCCCAGTTCCGATGGCTGAAGACCTTCCCCGACAAAACCATCCACCGACCAGGTGTTGACAAACTCATCGGGCTGTTTGCGTTGGGAAGCAACCTGGGTATCACGCTCTGCAATGTGGATTGCTCTTATGTTGAGCCGATGCGCAAGTTGCGCCCATTCGCAGGAGTTTGCCGGTTTTTTCACTGCCATGCCGGTGTCAGCAGCAATGTTCAGTAATGCCTGTTTCGCAAACGTCGAGGCAAGCCCCGGATTCGCGCCATGCGACAGAAGCGCGGTGGGTCCTCCCCGCTTTTCCCGCGCAAAAGTGAGCGCTTGCTCACGCAATGCATAATTGGAACGCAAAGACGGGGAAACGGATTGGTCAACATATCCGCCGGCCCAGGGTTCGATGCAAGTATCCAGATACAATGCGCCTCGCCGCCAGCACAATTCCATCAGGGCAAGGCTGGAAACGTCTACTGCGAGATTAAGCAGAAAATCTCCCTCATCGAGCCAGGGCTCCAACACAGCAAGATAATTTTCCTCGTTCAGCGAATGGTGCATGAATAAGACGCCAAAATGGCGTGCGATGTCGCCGCCATGTTCATCAGCCGTAATTATCCTTACCTGATCCGGACGCATCTCGATATTCTGAAACAGTAACGAAAGCAAAGCCTGGCCTACGCTGCCAAAACCCACTATTATCAAATTCCCCTGCAAATGCGCGTGTTTGGTATTTGCCTGCTTGTGTGCTTTCATTTCCATATCGAAATTAACCCTCCTCCTTATTGCCGGTCACTGCCATCACTGCCTTTTCCAGTTGTCAATCAGTTTTGTCCCATAACTTCCCGATTTCGATCCACGTATCATCCACACTGATATTTATCGCAGGTAGAATCCTTTGTCGCAGACAGGCTCACTGAGATGGCGTAGATCCCTGCCCGTACTCACGCTCCATCCTTTCCACTCTTAGCTGCCGCCAGACCAGGATTGCGAACGTCCTGGCAAATACTCCTCCTACCAGTCTTTCCGGCATGGATTTCCCTCGATCAGGAACTGGTGGAGTCGAACAATGGTCAAACCATTATTTTAATATACCCTTCAAATTGCATGTGACCCTGCCGGAGCCGGATGTGACCTTGTCATCGTACCTCGTACCAAGGGTAACCGGTAACGCAAGTAAAATGGAGGTAAAAGGGTCGGTTCGAATGCAAGGGTGTTATGTTGTTTCATTTTTATTGTTATTTATGGATGCGGCAGCTTTTGAACTGATTCACCTTATTGAGACTTAAGGAAAAGTGCTATGACGAATTCTAATTGTATCCTGCCACAGCATGAAAATCATACCCATCCCCACGGCCCGGAATGCGGCCACACTGGCGTAGCGCATGATGACCATGTCTGCTACCTTCATGATGGCCATCTGCATTACCCGCACGGCAATCATATCGATGAGCATGTCATAGACGTCGGCGAGACCAATCCCCAGGACTGTACTCCGGGACATGAATGCGAAGGTCACGCGCAAGGCCATGTACACGGCCCCGACTGCGGACACGAAGCCGTGCCTCACGGAGACCATGTGGATTATCTGGTCGGGGGCCATCTTCACTATCCCCATGATGACCATTGCGACGATCATGGTCCGGTGAAGACATTGGGGTGATCCTGTCTCCAGGCACTCCTTCGGAGAACTTCCTCAAGCCGAAGAGGTTGACCGGTTTAGGAAAGGGTCTAAGGCTAAGGGAAGGGCAGTGTATTGCTTGCGCGAGAGGTATTCCGCTCAGATTACGAGCAACGCGGGATGCAGCATTTCGATCTCGTACAGAGGCCGCCCCTGCTGTGGAGGCGAATAAGCGCTGTAACTCGAAATCACCGAAGGGTCGAGATGACCGACGATCTGCTCCAGATCGGAAAGCCGCAAGCCCTGGCGTACAAGATAAGTAATGTAACTATGCCGGACCGTCTCGGCGGTGATTTCCTGGGGATCAGGCAATCCCGAATCGATTACGGCGCAAACCAGCGCTGTTGACAGATCGACCCGTGTCTGCGAATCATCCGGATCCCATACCGGACGATTGCCAGATTGCTGGAACAAGGATTTGAGCGGATTGCTGAGCGGCACCGTCCTTGGAGATCTTCCGTCTAGGTTGATGACATTGGCACGCTCGTTGAGCTGATTCGCCTTCAGTGATGCTGCCTCATCGATGTCGAGGCCACTGAGCAGCAAACCGATAAGCTGCTTCCCTTTCAGGCTGGCAGCGTTGATCAGGGTCCGTAACTGATGGCTCGAAAGTTCCCTGTGCGCCGGTTTTGACAAGGCAAAGTTGGTTTTCTGCTCTAACGGGTCGGCTTTGGCCCCGAGCGCGGCATGAGGATGATCAATCAGTTCGGCAGCAGGCGGTGTATATCTCTCCACACCGAATACCGCAATGGAAGGCTGTTGTTCCTTTTTTTGGGTCAGATACTCAAAAACCCACACGCTGATCAACCCCAGCAGCAGGGAACCGGTGAGCGCTATCAAGGCTTCACGACTGTAGTTCGGCCTTACTGGCTCCCTTGACTCATACGCCCTGCTGATCACATCGACCTGCGGATATTTGTCCTTGCGGCCGGTTTTCACCTGTACCAGCCGTTCCTGCGTATCCCGATACAGCTTTTCCAGCCCCTCCAGATCGCTCTTCAACGCCTCGTGCTGGGTAAACTTTGTCGCGAAGAGCGATGCCCGCTGCTTGTGCTCGCCCAATTGTTCGCGAATATCCCTGACAGTCTGTCGTGCGGCCGCATAATTTACCTCGGCCTCGTTCAAGACTACATCTTGACCGCGCAACCGCTTATTGTTGATAGCAGTCTCGAGTTCCTTGATCTGCTCAGGGAGAGACTTCAAGTCGGGTTGCAGGTTTAAGTACTCGCGGGTAAATTTTTTATCGAATTCCGTCAGTTTTTCACGTGAATCATGCAGACGCTTCTCGAGGTCGGCCAGGCTGATTTTCTCGTCGTCTGGAACCACTGCCTTTCCCCGGGCAATTGCGGCCCTGATAGCATCCAGTTGCGCTTTCGCCTTGACTTCAGCCTCGGAAGCCTTGTTAAGCGACTCGTTCAGCCCCTTCAGCCGGGCCGACGGTTCATTCTCATCGCGCTCTGTCGATAGAATGTTGTTGTTTTCCCGGAAGGTCTCCAGCGCCGCTCTCGCCGCAGCAACCTTGTCAGCCAACCCTTCCAGCTCATCCTCGACAATACGTTCAGTATTGCTCTTCAAACGTTTTACTTCTTCCCCTCGCGCTTCCTGGTATACGTCTATCCATGTATTGATGAGCAAAGGCAAAAAGCGGGGATCTGAGCCTTCCGCCGTGACCTCGACGAGGTTGGTTTCGGGAACAGGCTCGACGGCCAATAAAGTCTGAATATCAGATTCAGTCAACCGATTTAGAGATTTGCCGACGGGAGAAGCCTTCAATTTCGCCAGGGTTTCGGCAGCAAGCTCCCGTCCCAGCAGGATCTGGCGCTGGATTGCAACGTGCTGGATATCGGCATTATCGCTCTGCTGATCGATCGGTGTCATGGCCGAAGTAAGCAATGTCGCGCTGCTGCGATAAATTGCCGGCTGGCTGTAAACGTAAGCAAGGCTGATAGCGGCGCTCGTCATAAATACGAGCCCAAAAATATTGAACCTGCGGGATTGATACCAAGGGAATTCACTCTTATCAGCAATCCGCCCCATTTGGTGTGAATTGCCCCCAAAATGCAAGTTGACTCTGTTTTTCATCATGCCTGCAATTCCCCTGCTCCAGCCGCGACCATGCCATCTATCACCCACACTCCTCCGCGCAATTCTTCCATTGATTCGATACAAATGTCACGCGATAAATGAAGCTTTTGTACGGTGCCGCACAAACGGGAAAGGGTTCATCCTCTGACAATGGGCCCATCCAAAAAAGCAGCGATATTCATATTATTGTAAAACGCTTGCTTTAACTTGACGGTTAGCAATCGCACGCTTGATGCACATAGGGTTTGTACCAAAACCGGAACGCAAATCAGAATCAGCCTCTTAATCCTTTCAGGAAACGCAAAATGAAAAAACATCGTGATCAGGTTCTGTTCGGCAATGCCTTTGCTTCGTTCGATCCCCGATCGGCGGCATTTCGGCAAAAAATGTTTGAACATTTTCAGACAAATAAATGCAAGCAGTGGAAAACGGTTGAAAGATTACCGGAAACGGGAAAAAATCATGGTGTGATATACTTTAGAGAAAACGTGTAAGAAGCTCCCGTCCGACCACGGGTATACCGCTATCTCTACACGCTTTCCTGCGATTGCCAATGTGCTTCCGGCGTGACTTTGATAATCATGGCGTTCCAGTAAGCCCGGCAGCGCCCCTCCAACTTTACCCACTTCCATAGCTTCTGCCCAATCTCATGACCGCAATGCCCGCCATCTTCGTAGGCCATGGAAACCCTATGAATGCCCTGTCCCGCAACGCGTATACTGAAGCCTGGTCCGCTATTGGCACGGGCCTTCCGGCCAAACCTGAAGCTATCCTTTGTGTTTCCGCCCATTGGTACATACCGAAAACAGCGGTAACTGCACAGGAAAATCCACCCACGATTCATGACTTCGGGGGATTCCCGCAGGAGCTGTATCAAGTCCAGTACCCGGCGCCCGGGTCCCTGGAACTTGCAGCGGAAGTTGCGGATTTACTCCTGCCGGATGCGGTCATGGACACGACCTGGGGGCTCGATCATGGCACCTGGTCGGTCCTCGTCCATATGTTTCCGGATGCGGATATCCCCGTCATTCAATTGAGTATAGATGAAACCAAAGAGGCCGCATGGCATTATGAGACGGCGCGAAATCTGGCGCCGTTGCGGGATCGTGGCGTCCTTATCCTGGGAAGCGGTAATATCGTCCACAATCTGCACACCTATTCATGGGGAAAGCATGATGCAGAACCCTATGACTGGGCTCTACGGTTTGAAAAAATGGTCCGTACAGCGCTGAGATCAGGCAATGTCGAATCCCTGATTGCCTATGAAAAGCTGGGAAAGGACGCGTTGCTATCGGTGCCAACCCCTGACCATTACCTTCCGTTTCTCTATATTCTTGCTCAGAGGCAGCACAACGAGGAAATCAATTTTCCGGTGGAAGGATTTGATGATGGATCAATTTCCATGACGGCAGTTCAGATCGGCGTATAAGGCCCGCTTATCTGAAGCAAAGGTTGGGCCCCCGTATCTCCACGAAAGCCCTTCCTCAGGTTTCCTTTGCCTCCCTTATCTCTTTTAACCTATGGTAATGGTACGCGGCCGTCTTTTTCTGAGCGGCGACGCGTTGGCGTATCGCATTCTCAAAACCCGGCAGATCGAAAAGAAAATTGCCTTCAGCTTTCTGCAAAGCCTCCAGTAACATGTCTGCGCCGAGTTGCGCGGATTCGATTGCCCACTCGATCCCCGTTCCGCTGAGAGGGTCCGGCGCCGCCGTTGCATCTCCGACTGCAATCCAGGCATCTCCACCCATTGCTGGAAACGCCGTCGCGCCAGCCGTGCGGCCGGATATCGGCCGCTGATCGGAAGCTCCTGCCGACAGTGGCGCGAGAAGACGGGTACACTGCAATTCCTGAAAGAAAAAATCCTTTAAGCGCGACTGCCGCTGCTTGAGTTCATTCCGTTCGATACAAAAACCGGCAAAATAGCCTTTTCCGGCAGGCAAAGCGTACCACCAGCCACTGCGTGTACCCTCGATATAGAGAGTATGGCCGGGCGCCATCCGTGCCTGGAGCGAAATCATAAGGGCAATCTGCGAGGGCTCCGATACAGGTACATGGTCAAAAAACGGTAGCGGCACGCGGCCTGTCGCAAGCACTATAAAACGCGCATAAATAGCACGTTCGCCTGCGCCGGAAGTGGTTTCACTGGAAGGTGCCTCCTGGGAAGAGCGCGCGATCAGCCGCCATCTGTCACGCTGGCGCTCCACGCCCACTACTTTGGCATCGGGGATTATAGTGCTGCCCGCATCGACAGCAAGATTTCGCAAAGCTTCATCCAGAAGCGGACGCTCAATCGCTACACCCGCACCCCATGGATTAAACATTGCATTGAATATTATTGGCTCGGCCGTATCCCACAGCGAGACAGTTTCATGAATCTCTATTCCATGCACTACCTCTGAAAAAAAACCGGGACAATACTGCTCGATAAAATGACGCGCCCGACCCGATATGAGTTCGATGCCGCCTGGAGCGTAGCCTCCCCAGTACACCAGCTTTACATCGACACCCGCACGCGCGAGCGCAAGCGCGCAGATGGCGCCCGCAGGTCCACCACCTATGACAACAACATCCGATATCCTCCGGTCCGGAAACATTTGCTGCTATCGGCTCTTTTTACTGGCAAACAGGACTATTCTGTACTACTGTCATTTTATAGGGAAGAACTGGGTAGTGATGTCGAGAGGCAGGATTGCCGGTTCACGTTTCCCTCTCCGTGATTCTTGGAAACCGGAACCAGGCACGGCTAAAAGAGGATATCAATTATGCGCGCTAGCAAAGGAAAACAAGAAGAATACCGGACTATCAGTCGCCGCACTATTTTAAAAGCGTCTGCCGCCATGTTTGCCGCGGGTATGTTGCCTGCGAGTGCAGTTTTTGGGAAGGTCCTGGATCGGACACAGGACCAGATTCTGGGTCCCTTTTATCCCATTATGAGCGAACCCGATCGCAGCGGGGACCTCACACGGGTACCCGGAGGATCAGGACGCGCCAAGGGGCAGCCCGTCATCATCAGGGGAACAGTACGCAATCCTGATGGCAAACCGGTGTTGGGCGCAGAGGTTGAAATCTGGCAAGCCAATGCTGCGGGCCGCTATGCGCATCCCGACGATACCAATCCCGCGCCCCTCGATCCCAATTTCCAGGGCTTCGGCGCAGCGACTACGGGTCCTGACGGCTTCTACCAGTTTAAAACAATAAAGCCGTTGCATTATCCGGCAGGCAGCATTGGAATTCGGCCGGCTCACATCCATTTCGATATCAGAGGCCGTCGTGACGAACTGGTAACCCAGATGTACTTCGAGGGAGACCCCTACAATGAGAAAGATTCTTTCCTCCAAAGCGTTCTCAATCCGGACGCATTGATTGTAAAGCTGCTTTCGCCAACCGCAGAGGAGCCTGAGTTTATGGTTGCAGTATTCGATATTGTCTTCAGGGGCTAGCTGCTCAATGCAACTGGTTCTTTGTGCAGGCACATTTAAAAACCGGAGGTATCGTAGAGGTTAATGAAATACTTAGGCCATCTGTCGACAGATGACCCCTTTTATGAATACCTCCGGCATGACATCCTCCCGGCGCTGCATACCGTGAATCATCCGGATTTCAGGGTTTATGAGCTGCGGGCCTCCAACCATGTTTACCTTTATGAAGAACGGGACAGCGGAGCGCGGGTTATCGGAAAATTCTTCGGTGGCGTTCCGCATATCGGTCCTGACGCTGCATTGCGTCATATGGAGCAGGAGTTCAATAATTTGAATTACCTGCGCAGAATCGGCTTCAATGCCTATCCCCACTATGTAGCGCGTCCCCTTGGCCGCAACGCCAGCCTTAATCGCGTGGTTGTGGAAGAATATTGCTACGGCACACATTTTAAACATGTCATTCTCAAGGCGATCCGCGAGAATGTGCGCGATGTTCTTTTCCAGAAGCTTACCGCGCTCGCTTATTCTCTTGCCACGCTGCATAACCGGACAGCCCACGATAGCAAGGTGGATTTCAACAAAGAATGCGATTACTTTGACCAAGTCATGAACCGATTGCTAAGCGCAGCATGGATTGGATGGGATCAGGCGCAGGACTTGTACCGGCTAAAAAACCGATGGAGGGACAAAGCCTGCATGTGGGAAGACTGCAAGGTTCTGATCCATGGCGATGTTACTCCGGATAATGTTCTTTTTGGCGATGGCCTTTGGGTCATCATGCTCGATCTGGAGCGGATGAAATCATCTGACAGGGTGTTTGATCTGGGCCGGGTCGCAGGCGAACTCCAGCATTTCTTCTTGCAGCAGACGGGCGAGAAGTCGCGGGCCGAACCCTTTATCGGGCATTTTCTATGGGAATACAGTTGTCATTTTCCCGATCGCGATGCAGCCTTCGCTGCGATAACCCGCCGTCTTCCCTTCTATGCCGCACTCACTCTCCTGCGCATCAGCCGCAATGCGTGGATCGATGGGACGTATAGGGAGCGCTTACTGGATGAAGCCAGGAAGACGTTGGCCTGAGGAATTTACATCATGGCAATAAAAGGCATCCTGTTTGACCTCTATGGCACCCTGATCGATATCGAAACCGATGAATCCATCGATGAAATCTATCGCGCCATTGCACACTACCTGGTTTACCAGGGTGTATATCTTCATCGTGGACAAGTGCGGGAGCGCTACTATGCCATCATGAGACAACAGAAAGATGCGAAGGGTGAGGAATACCCGGAAATCGATGTGGAAGCCATATGGAACGAACTGCTCCTCCAGCAAGGCATCAAGTCAGGCTATATCCGGGGGCAGCAGGCAAAAGTGATCGCCCATATTTATCGCGGCATCTCCCGCAAGCGCCTTCGACTCTATCCAAACGTGAAGGAAGTATTGAATGAGCTTCAGGCGCACTACCAACTCGCGCTGGTGTCTGACGCACAACCCTGTTTTGCACTGCCTGAAATTCGAGCGGTGGGTCTTGAGAGTTATTTCAATCCTGTCATCATTTCCAGTTACTACGGTTTCAGAAAACCCGATTCCCGTCTCTTCAACAAAGCGCTTGATAAAATGGGTATCTCACGCTCAGAGGCAATTGCGGTGGGAAATGATATGTTCCGGGACATATATGGAGCCCAGCTTCTCGATATCAGGACGATTTTTTTCGACTCCAATCAGGGCGCCAAAACTTACGAGAATGTTGTACCCGCATATCGGACCCAACAATTCGAGGATATCCTCACTGGCATAGCTCAACTGGCGCAACGTTAGTGTCGACCGCAGCGCGAGTAATCGATTCCCCCTCCCCCATGAAAAAGGAGATAAAAGAAAGGATAGCTGGGGAAAGTCGCTCTCAACCCGGGTATTTAAGCTTCAACCGGTTAATGAATGGCTCAGACAACGAAAAATCCCTGTCGCCCGGCACGAAAACCTTGCAGCTGTGTTCCGTTCCAGCATGGCTTACCTTGAGGGTTGCAAACACGCCCTTATCTGCGGGTCGGGTAACAGGGATCTGCAGCGTTCCTGCTTTCAACTTATAACGGTCAGGCAATATTCGGGACGCCGCCACACCTTCGAACCTCGCAATCCCGCCTCTCGTAAGATAGGAATATTCGACCTCGGGCTGGCCCTCGGATCCTGAAACCCCACCTGATGCCCAATTGACATTGAGTACGAACTCTTCTCCCTGTTCTGCGGAGGATACCTTGGCCGGAGTTGCCCAACAGGTCAGCCCCGGCCGCTTGCGGAGGCATGCTGACCAGTTTTCGACTGCCCGGGACGCATCGCTATTGCCGGCTACGGCCCGTTGCATGAAAAACTCCGAAGCCTGAGAGGGATCGAGCGTTGCATTTTGTACGCAATACCCACCCTTCCATTGCCCAAATCGCATGTCGCTCATTGTGTCTGCCGGACTAGAGCCTGAATCCGGGCTATCATCAGGCGGCAAATCATCCAGATTCACAAGCCCGTACGTCAGTCCCAGCGATTTATCCTTGCCGAATTGCTGCGCACGCTTGATCGCCTTTTGGGCGTCTTCATACCTCAATGCGCACAATTCTGCATACATTGCCCGGTCTCTCAAGGGCGGCGTAATCCTCTGGTATTCGTCATAAAATCCGTTTGCCAGAGAATTATGGCAGGTTTGGCTGGCCGACACGCGCCCCGGCAGAATCGACCAGATCAGCACGACAGGCAGAATAAGCGCGAGAGCGGAAATATATCCCTTTTTCATGATGCTCCTCCAAAAAGGCAAACATATTATATATAAGATGTTACCCGGCCAGAAGAAAGCTTTGCCTCAAGAAAGATTCGACGATCAGAAAATACCTCCATTGTGATCAATCGCACAGATAATTGTCTAAACTGTATGCTCAACTGGCTTTGAACCCAGGCTCTGCCAACCAATAAAATAAACAAATAATAATCGGGAGATACTTTGTCCCCTGATGGATTCCCGAACTCCGATGATAAAGTTTCTCCATTGCTCAACCGTTATACGATGAGTCGCTCCCCCTGGCTGATCGTCTTGCTTTACGCCGCTTTATCGATTCTCTGGATTGCTGTTGCGGGTTATCTGATATCGCTCACGCTCGAAGATCCGGTTTTGCGAAGCCGCGCTTATCTGGCAAAGGAACTGGTTCTTATTGCCATTAGCAGTATCCTGTTTTATGCGCTGCTTAAACTGGGCCGCGACACCCCCATCCGGGAAGGGCGCGCGACAGTCTCGGCTTCGCCAGGTTTCCGGCTGAACCGGCTGATACTGGCGTTCTTCTCGCTGGCGATGGTGGCGCCCATTACCAGCTTAGTCATTGTAAAAATGTATGGACCGCAGATGGAGCGAGGCGCTTATGCTGATCTACAAACGATCGTTGATCTAAAGGCAGAACAGATCGAACTCTGGCTCGCAGAACGACATAACGATGCACAAGCATTGATGGCAAGCCAAGCACTCATCGAACGAGTGGTCAATCTCCAGCGAAGAATAGACGGCCATGGAATGGAACTCATCCGTAATCGCCTGGAGGCAGTACGGCAAGCCTACAGCTACGAATCAGTGATATTGCTTGATGTTGAAAGCCGACCTTTGCTCGTGTTAGGCGAAAAGCGTGAACTGCCATCCGTTACCCGCGAATTACTATCCACCACATTACGCACCCATCACATAGAGAGTACGGATTTCTTTCTGGATGAAAACGGAAAAGCGCTGCTGGATATTGCAGTGCCTCTGGTGGCTGAAACAGCAAATAAGGAACCTGTTGCCGTTGTGCTCTTACGAGCGGATCTGGAGCAATTCCTTCTTCCGCTGGTCAAGAAATGGCCAGGCATCAGCGCCAGTGGAGAGATACTGCTTGCCGTTCAGAAAGATGAAATTGTCAGTTATCTCAATAAATTGCGCCCCTCTCAACAAACGCACACGGTCGATGGATATCACGCGCTTGTCGCCAGCGACAAACTTGCCAGCACTATTGCCACCCGCGACGAAAAACAGGGAACGGTACATGGAATCGACTACCGCGGCGAACAGGTGCTTGCCGCGTATAGGCCCCTTACTGGTAGCGACTGGCGACTGCTTGCAAAAATTGACCAGAATGAAGTATTGGCACAGTTATGGACCCTTGTATTCTGGATCAGCGTCGTCATCCTGGTTGCAGTTGCTACGGTAAGCGTCGTGCTGCTGCTGCTATGGCGCCAACAGCAGCGTGCCCATCAGTTGGCGCTGATCGTTCACACCGCCGAGCAGGATCGCCTCCTCAAGTATTTCTATGACCTGCCATTCATCGGCATGGCAATCACCTCTCCCGACACGAAGCGCTGGCTGCGGTTCAATCATCAGTTTTGCGAGATGATGGGATACTCAGATGAGGAACTGGCAAATAAAACCTGGGATGAAGTAACTCATCCGGATGATGTCGCTAAAGGCATTCTCGAGCGCAAGCGCATCATCAGGGGCGAGTCCGAGGGTTATGCGATGGACAAGCGCTTCATTCGCAAGGATGGCTCAATAATCTTAGCCAACGTGGATGTCAAATGCGTCCGCAGGGAGGATGGCTCGGTGAATTATTTTGTTGTCATGATCCGGGATATTACCGAGCAGGAGCGGCGGAAAGCCGAAATTCTGGCCGCGCGCCGCCAACTGCAAGCCACACTCGACGCCATTCCCGATTTACTGTTCGAACTCGACGCGGATGGCTGTGTTCACGCGTGGCATTCGGTCCGGCGTACCGAGTTCCCGAGTGTATCCGGTGAGAGCCTTGTAGGCAAAAAAGTTTCGGATGTTCTCCCGACCGGTGCAGTAGATATTATCCTGTCGGCATTGACGGAGGCGCAGGAGAAAGGGTTCTCCTCGGGGAAACAATTGGAACTCCGCCTTCCCGGGCGCGAAGACAAGTGGTGGTTCGAACTTTCCGTCTCGCGCAAACATGTCGATACCGCAACGGGTCCCCGTTTTATCGTCCTAGCGCGTGACATTACAGAGCGCAAGGCATCAGAGCAACGGATACTTCATCTGGCCCATTATGATTCCCTCACCGGTCTGCCAAACCGCGCCCTCCTGGCCGATCGAATGAGAGTGGCAATCAACCGTGCAGCACGGCAAGCCAAACGCCTTGCTGTACTGTTTGTAGACCTCGATCGTTTCAAGGCAATCAATGATTCGCTTGGCCATGATATTGGCGACCATCTGTTAAAGGCTGTAGCGGAACGAATGCAAACCTCGATACGCAGTGTAGACACGGTAAGCCGGGTGGGAGGTGATGAATTTGTTGTTCTCCTGAGCGAGATCGAAACTGCAGAGGATGCGGCGCGCGTAGCGCAAAAAATCATAGAGGGTCTTTCACAACCATACCAGATCGAAAAGCATGAGTTGCTGCTGACTGGAAGCGTCGGCATTTGCATCTATCCCGATAACGGCATGGAACCAAATATCCTCTTGCGCAATGCGGATGCATCCATGTACACAGCAAAGGAAGCCGGACGCAACCGTTACCAGTTCTATTCGGAAGACATGACGGCCCGGGCGATCGAGCGGCTCAGCCTGGAACATGATCTCCGCGGGGCGATCGAGCGCGGTGAAATGTTTCTGGTTTATCAGCCGCAGATCGAGCTTGCGACAGGTCGTATTATCGGGGTGGAGGTGCTGATGCGCTGGCGCCATCCCGCACGGGGATTGATTTCCCCTGTTCGCTTTATTCCCGTTGCGGAGGATACGGGACTGATTCTCTCGATCGGGGAATGGGGTTTGCGCGAATCGTGCAGGCAGGCGCGCTCGTGGTACGAGTGCGGATTGCTGAACGCGAGCATCTCAGTCAATGTTTCTGCGGTGCAATTCCGCCAAATTGATTTTGTTGAAGTCATTGAACATGCGCTTCGTGAATCGGGGTTACCACCCGACAGCCTGGAACTGGAACTTACTGAAAGCGCAGTTATGCAGGGTGCGGAACCTGCGCTGAACAAACTGCGCGAACTGGATGCGCTCGGGGTGAAAGTCGCAATCGACGATTTTGGTACGGGTTACTCAAGTCTCGCCTACTTACGGCAGTTTACCGTCGACCGCCTGAAAATTGATCAGTCATTCGTGCGCGATGTGCCGGGTAATAATGATGCCGAAGCTATCGCAGCGGCAATTGTGGCAATGGGTCTCAACCTGGGCTTGCGTATCATTGCCGAAGGCGTAGAAACGGAAGCGCAAGCGGAATTTCTCCAAAGTGTCTTATGCAAGGAAGGCCAGGGTTATCTTTATGCCTGGCCCATGACTGCCGATGAGTTTGAAGCATGGGTAGGCGCGCGGCAAAACCGCGCAGGAAGCACCTCCTAGCCGGGATATCCAAAAGCGCGAGGATCGCGTGTGTGAGCTTTTATTTCTTTCAATCTTTCTCCTGCTGATCGCTGCGTTTCTCCTTTGTAACCGGATTTTGCAGCGTGTATCCTTCCTCTTTCATTTTATAACCACCATAAGCTCCTGCGCCACCTGCCGCGAGTAACCAGCAGCCGGACAGGCCTGGCGCTGCCAATAAAAATATTGCCAGATAAAGCAATTTACGCGCCCCCTTCATATTATCTCCTGTGGTAATCATCAAAATCAGGGAAAGAAAAACAATATATCCTGGTAATTGCGACGTCTGTACGATCGCAAACATTTGTCCTCATGCGAACATAGTATACTGAAATTGCAGAGTGACCGCTTATGCTGCACCAGTTCCGCACCGATCATAAGGCTGCGGGCGCCTTTGAGTTCGGGTTGATGATTACCGGGCGCGGCCTGACGGATTTTATCCAGTCCATCGTTATTCGCCGCTTACAGAGGCTTGCTCTGCTGCGCGGCTCATGCCTCGTGCTGGACAAAATCTGTCTCCGTCGCGTGCGAAACAAGTGTTAACAGGCCCTAACAAAGGATTACACAAGAACTGATTGTACCTGGAGCCAAAAATGAAGTGGGAAGGTTACCGCCAAAGTAGTAACGTAGAGGATCGCCGAGGTTCGGGCAGCGGATTTGGGCTGGGTGGCGGCAGAATCAGCGCCGGTGCGATTGTCATAGCGTTGATCGGTGGGCTGTTGTTCGGTATCGACCCCCTCACCATGCTCAGCGTGATCACCGGCGGAGGCAGCAGCATGGTTCAGGAACAAGGCCCTGCACCCCCGGCGCCCCCAGGGGACACGCAGGCAGCCTTTGTTTCGACGGTCCTCGCCGATACCGAGGATGTGTGGACGGGCCTGCTGAGGCAGGAAAACAAAATTTATGAGCCACCCAAACTTGTGCTGTTTCGAGGTGCCGCTCTAACGGCGTGTGGCCAGGGAAGCGCGGCAATGGGTCCCTTCTACTGCCCGGAGGACCAGCGCATCTATATCGACCTGAACTTCTTCGATACGATGGCAAACCAGCTTGGGGCAGGAGGCGACTTCGCGCAGGCATATGTCATTTCGCACGAAGTCGGGCACCACGTACAGAATCTCCTTGGCATCTCCGAGCGGGTGAATGCCGCTCGCGCGCACTTGCCGCGCTCACAGGCAAATTCCTTGTCGGTACGCGTTGAATTACAGGCGGACTGTCTGGCCGGGGTCTGGGCTTACCATTCGCAGCGTTCCAAGGGGTGGCTGGAGCAAGGTGATATCGAGGAAGCAATGAACGCAGCAACGCAGATTGGCGACGATACGTTGCAGCGCAAGACGCGCGACACGATTGTGCCGGAAAGCTTCACGCATGGCACAAGCGCGCAGCGTACTCGCTGGTTCACGCGGGGATTGCAAACGGGAAACATGACAGATTGCAATACCCTGGAAGCGGGAAAACTGTAACCTTGCCTCAAAATTCACAGAGAGAACAGTTATGAGAGTCTCCGAGCTTAAAGACGAACTGCTCGACTACTGGGTGGCAAAAGCCAATGATGTGGAAGAAGTGCATGTTATCGATTCCCACTGCGTGATCAATCATCAGCGCTGGGAACCCTCGGTAGACTGGTCTCAAGGAGGACCGATCATCGAAAGAGAAGGAATAAATCTCAGTCACAGCCTGGAACCGGGTTCCGAGCATTGCACAGCGTTCATGCGATCAGGCAGGAACCGGCAAAAGGGGCTTACTCCCCTGATTGCCGCAATGCGCTGTTACGTAGATTCCAAGTTTGGAGAAGAGGTTACGGACTAGGATTAAGGAAATATAAAAAGGTGGGAAAAAAGAAAGATCTGCCAGGGAACATACGCGAGAGAGAACGGATCGAATAGCGTATGGCCAAGTTCAAGCTGACAAACCTGCTGCGCGAGATTCCCCGTGAAACCCCGCGTGAGGATGCTTCTGCCAGAATCATGGCAGCCCAGGCGTTTTCACGCGCCGCAGGGGCGCCTCTCGTGCATGGCAACAGCATCCGTCTCCTCAAGGATGCAAGCGAGAATTATCCTGCATGGCTCGAGGCGATTCGGTCGGCTGAAAAGAACGTCTATTTTGAAAATTATATTATTCGTGATGACATTATTGGCCAGCGATTTGCTGATGCTCTCATTGCGAAAGCAAAAGAAGGCATACGGGTAAGATTACTCTATGACTGGCTTGGAGGGCTGACTGAAACGTCATCCAATTTCTGGCGTGGCCTGAGCAATGGGGGTGTGGAAGTTCGATGCTTCAATCCGATGCGCTTCGACAGTCCCCTGGCCTGGCTGAGCAGGCTGCATCGCAAATCGGTCTGCGTGGATGATCGTGTTGCATTTGTCAGTGGATTATGCGTCGGCCAGATGTGGGATGGATACCCCGAGCGGAATATTGCGCCCTGGCGGGATACCGGTGTGGAACTGCGGGGACCGGTGGTAGCGGATGTCATAAATTCCTTTGCGCGTGCATGGGGAGAGACGGGACCGGAAATACCTGCGGATGAACTGCCTGCTCCCGATTCAATTCCGATTGCGGGTCACATCGATGTGAGAGTACTGGGAAATTTTGCTGCGACCGCAGGCTTATACCGGCTGGAGCAGCTGATCACCGTGCTGGCGCAAAAAACACTTTGGCTTACCGATGCCTATTTCGTTGGCACCACAAGTTATGTGCAAGCGTTGAGAGGCGCGGCAATGGACGATGTAGATGTCCGCTTGCTTGTTCCCGGATCGAGTGGAGATCTCAAGTTTCTCAGGCCGATTTCGCGCGCCGGTTATCGTCCGTTGCTGGAAGCCGGCGTACGCGTGTTCGAGTGGAATGGCTCGATGCTGCACGCCAAGACAGCCGTTGCCGATGGGCGTTGGGCCCGCGTCGGTTCAAGCAATCTCAATATGGCGAGCTGGCTGGGAAATTGGGAACTGGATGTTGCGGTGGAAAACCTGGATTTTGCGCAGAAAATGGAGCAAATGTACCTGGAGGATCTGGAAAATTCGACCGAAATCGTTCTCAATAAAAAGAACCGGGTTCGCCCCGTAGCGGAGCAACTTCCCCACCGCACCCGGCGTCAGTACGGGGTTGTCAGGCGCCGGTCTGGAAGCGCCAGCAGATTGACAGCGGGCGCCCTGCGTGTAGGCAACACTGTTGGAGCGGCTATCACCAGTCGGCTCGTCCTGGGAGCTGCCGAGGCAAAAATCATGTTTTTCGGGGGTGTTACGCTGCTTGCTTTGACAGCCATTGCATTGTTTGAGCCCCTGCTCATGGTAATCCCTTTCTCGCTGCTTGCGGGATGGATTGGCGTTTCACTGTTGATACAGGCTCACAGGTTGCACAGGAACGGGCAGAATGATGCCGCAGCCCAGAGTGCCACTATTGCATCCGATGAGGCTCAGGATAAGGTGATCGAGCTTCCCAACTCCGTGCGCGAAGGCCAGCAGGCCGAAGATACCCGGAAAGAAGCCCGGGAAACACAGGAAATTCAGAAAGCACTCAGGCAACGCTGAGAAGAACTGTTGGCGTACAGACGGGATTGAGTTCTTCTGATTTCAATCGGCTTCAAGTCGTTCCCCGGCAAATCCTTTTTCTTGATACCAGCAGATTCTCTTCCTGCCCGAAGTACCTGCATGGGTCCAGAAGTCCTTCATCATCTCTTACCTCCTACCCGCGCCTGAATACCTTGATAACCAGAAAGCTTGTCTTGATTCAACGACAGGAAAAACACTTTAAGCTCATGCATTTGGCTGAAATAGCGGGATAAACGTCTCCCCACGGGAACGACTGTTTTGGTTAAAGCCAGTTAAACGTTGGCAATCCCCTGATTTCAAATATTATTATTTCTGGCATGCAAATTGCTTTCTCATTTAAAGCCGCGCTATTGCTGGGTTGTCATGCAGCTTCATTTTGGCCGGCTATAACGTTTGTTTTTAAAATAATATGAAAAAATTGGAGAATTGGTATGTTAAAAAAGAAAGAGGTCGTACTTACCCTGTTGGCAGTATTTGGGCTGGTTGCGGAGTCTTCCGCATCAGGTGGATCAGGAGTTTTTGCGGGATTAGGAGCGTCCGCGGGACTCGGCTCTACGGGATCAGGAGTTTCTTCCAGCCTGGAAGCTTCCACCGATTCAGCAACCTCCACTGATCTGGGTATTTCTACGCGATCTGGAGCTTCCATTGGATTGGGAACTTCTACAGACTTGGGGATTTCTCCGGGATTGGAAACTTCCACAGCCATAGGGGTTTCTACGGACTTGGGAATCGCTACGGGCACGAGCGTCGCTGCCACCCCCTCAGGCTTAACGACACTCGGTGCAAACAGCACCGTGGATATAACAGCCTCCCCCCCTGCACTCGGGACGAGCAAGGTAACCTTGGATGCCCCCGCGCTTGGAATTGCGGGCAAGGTGACTGCAACCCAATCGTTGGATGCCATGAGTACGATCACAGTAGGTGTGCCGGCCGTTGATGCAATCAGCAATGTAAGTGTGGGAGCGCCGAAACTAAAACTTGCCGCTGACGTGGATGCATCAACTTCCACCGGAATCGCTGCGTTAATCGGGCCGGCTGACACAACTGCCAATGTCGATACATCTGCTGCACTTAATGTAGATGCCTTGCAAGCAGATATGGGCGTTGTAAGTCAAGTAGATGGAACTGTCGATCTGGCCGGAACCTTGGGAATCGGAGAGGTTCTTCCTGTCTATTCAAAACTGGCGATCACTGCTGATGCAATTCCGCCTGTTCCGGAAGCCGATACTTACGCAATGTTGTTAGCAGGCCTTGGCCTTATGGGTTTCATGGTGAAGCGCAGAAAGAAAACGCTGAACTAGCAACTGGCCGGTGTTCCAAGGCTTCCACTGGGTTTTTTTAAGTGGGAAAGCCTGCTCGAGGAAGAGCGCATTAAAATCAGCGAGTGTGCTCTTCCCCGCAACGAAACACTACCAACCCGGTGATCGAATGAAAGAAGCAAGGGGATAATACACGGAGAACGTACATGCCCTATCCCTGATACAAATCATGTGACAGAGGCATGAGAAACGTGGCATAGGATATGCCTTATTTCTTTTGGTCACGCAGAAATTCCGCCAGAGCAACGGCATCGTTGTGCTCCTCGTCTTTGGCGCCATAAAGCAATGTAACAGCCCCTTTCTTTATTTCCTCTCTCAGTCGCGCCAACTGCTCATCATTCTCCTCGAGCTCGATCCGATAACGCTTCTTGAAGTCGGTCCACTTGTCCGGATCATGTCCGAACCATTTTCGAAGCTCGGCACTCGGTGCGAGTTCCTTCAACCAGATATCCACACCCGCTTTTGCTTTTGTCATCCCACGCGGCCAAAGCCTGTCAACCAGAATGCGAGTGCCATCGTTTTTATCGAACGGTTCGTAAACCCTTTTGAGCTTCAGATTCATTCCTGCCGTGGCCTCCTCTTGCAAAAGATCAATTTTCCAACCCGGTTTCATCGGCCCATCTCTTCAAAAGCTTATCGCCAGCCTGAATGTCTCGCAGAGACCTTCACTCCCCCTGGGCACCAAACGGAGAATGTCGTGATGGCAGGGGAGCAGTTCGGGAAGAAGTGCCAGAGGCATGTTCCCACTCCTTCATATCGTGACTGGTACCACACCTCCCCGCGTCATTTTGGTAAATTCAATCTTGTATACCGGCGCTTTAATCAATTGTGCGCCGATATAATGAAGTGTTTCAATTTTGACCAACAGGGAGAAAAAATGTTACGAAAAAAATTTATGGCGGGAATGGCGGCAGTCACATTATTTTCCACAGCTTTTTGCGGTATGGCAAAAGCAGAGCTCATCGGCGAAGTGGATACCGCGTTCCGATGGCTGGGAAAGGATGACCGGGTAGTGATAGAAGCTTATGACGACCCCAAAGTACGGGGTGTAACCTGCTACGTTTCCCGAGCCCGTACCGGCGGAATCAAAGGCACCGTAGGTTTGGCGGAAGACAGGGCGGAGGCGTCGATCGCCTGCCGGCAGGTGAGCGACCCGATTGAGTTCCGCGGCAAACTTCCTCGCCAGGAAGACGTGTTTACCGAACGCATGTCAATTTTATTCAAGCGCCTGCACGTAGTCCGGGTGGTGGATCCGGCACGTAACGCGCTTATCTATATGACATACTCTGACAGGATTATAGAAGGCAGCCCGCAAAACAGCGTTACGGCCGTACCTGTCGGCCGGAGCAATCCCATTCCAATGAAATAGTCGGAAACCTGGACGCTTTCAGAACAGGGATTGCGCTCAACCGCTTCGTGCTGAAGGATGAAGGAAGCAAAAAAGAAAAAATAATAAATCAGATGAAACGGAACTGAACAAGAAACTGGAAGTTGCGTACGCTAGCGTACGGACATCATGCCAAATGAGAAATAGAATTGCCCGGATTCTTCGTGTGCGGCGCTTCTCACAGCGCTTCCGCCAGAAAAGTCAAAAGAACATGGCAGACTCCAATTCAAAACAACCATCAAACTACATAATTTTATTTCTAGAGGAGGTAGTTAAATGAATAAAGTTCGCAAAACGCTCTTCGCCGCCCCCGCTTGGACAGCCGCTATGCTGGCTATCCTGACTTTAGGTGCGACCGCAGCTAACGCCACAGATATTACCGTGCATCTGACGGGCGACCAGGAAGTGCCTCCGGTCCAGACTTCCGCAATGGGCCATGGCACCCTGACTGTAGAAGATGACAAATCCATCAAGGGCAAAGTCATGACCTCTGATATAAAAGGTACCGGTGCGCATATCCATGAGGCTGCGGTGGGCAAGAATGGTCCCGATATCATTACGCTCAACAAAACTTCCGATAACGAATGGTCCATTCCAGACGGAGCGAAGTTGACAGATGCGCAATACGATGCCTTCAAGGCCGGGGGACTTTACATCAACATTCACAGTGATGCCCATAAGAGCGGAGAAATACGCGGCCAGCTAAAACGCTGACATAATATTCGGAAAGAGCCGGGTTGGGGGCGGGAGCGCGTTTGTCTTGATTGCCGATACCCCAACCCCGATAACCCAAAAACCTGATCTCATTTTTATGCCAGAATACCGTTTGCAGAAAGAACCGGATAGACCGGGACGTCCGGACAAACCAGATGACCCCCCGCCAGGTCCTGCACCCGATCGTGGCCCTTCCCCTGATCATCCCATTCAGGAACCGCCCCGTCCCATCGACCCCGATAAGCCAAGACGGGATCCGGAACCCTTTAATCCCGACAAACCTGTCGATCCTCGTCCCTACGATCCTGATCCCACCCCCGGCGATCCTATCATCGATCCGGCGGATGAACCCCTGCTTTGATCGGAGTAGAACTCCTCGCTCCTCAGTTGAGACTCACCTGAGTCATGGCAGGATTAAGTGTACCTCTCTATTTAGCGATTCCACGCAATGCAATCCTGAAACAGCTCATGCTGCCAGGGAAGTATTGAATGAACATCAATCAGACAGTGGGAAAAGCCATGCCCCATTACGACGAGAACAAGCACGATAGAACCGGAACTCCTGACCCTCTGAGCAAGGCCAATCCCGCCGCCCCCTCCGCCGCAGGGGCTGCAACAACCGTTCCGAGCGGTGACCACCAGCCAAGCAACACCGCCATCCAGACACAATGCCAGAGCGAGCATGACCGGGAAATCCCGGAAGTGGATCTGATGTCCCCGCTTACCCTTCGCGGCGTTACTTTCCCCAACCGGATCGCAATGTCACCCATGTGCATGTATTCTGCCGAGGACGGTTTTGCCAACGACTTCCATCTCGTCCATCTGGGCAGCCGGGCAATCGGCGGCACAGGGCTTGTGGTGGTTGAAGCCACCGCAGTCACGGCTGCGGGACGCATTTCACCGGGAGACATGGGAATCTGGAAGGATGAACATATCGAACCCCTGGCTCGCATTGCCCGATTTGTGGAGATGCAGGGCGCGATTCCGTGCATCCAGCTCGCACACGCCGGACGTAAAGCCAGTTGCGATGCTCCCTGGAATGGCGGCAACAGCCTGAAAACGCCGGCGGAAGGAGGATGGCCCGTGATAGGTCCCAGTTCCCTGCCGTTTTACGCCGATGACCCAGTCCCAACATCCATGTCGGAAACAGATATCGAAGAGTGCATCGAGGCATGGGGGGCAGCCGCTCGACGTGCACTGAAGGCGGGCTTCAAAGTGATAGAACTTCACGCGGCACATGGTTACCTCATGCACGAATTTCTATCCCCGTTAAGCAACCGTCGCACTGATAATTATGGCGGCAGCCTGGCAAATCGCACGCGGCTTTTGCTGGCAGCTGCCAGTCACCTCCGCGATATCATACCGTCCGAGCTGCCTCTCTTCGTACGAATCTCGGCAACTGACTGGGTCGATGGAGGCTGGGATATAGAACAATCGATCATTCTTTGCAGAGAGCTGAAGCTGCTCGGAGTGGATCTGATCGATGTCTCGTCCGGCGGCGTGATACCTGACGCCAGGATTCCTGTCGCCAGAGGTTATCAGGTTCAATTTGCCAAACGCATCCGCGATGAAGCGCAAATCCATACGGGAGGAGTAGGACTGATCACCGACCCACAATATGCCGATGAGATCATCACCAGCGGTCAGGCAGATCTCGTTTTTATCGGCCGAGAGTTGCTGCGGGAGCCTTACTGGGCCCTCAAGGCGCAACATGCGTTAGCGATAGAACCGGAATGGCCGGTACAGTACGGCTATGCTGTCAAGCGCCGTGCAAAATAGAGTTGTGGTTTAATTGCAGGTTATGCAATTAAGGAAGATAAAAGGGAAGCGGACCAGCGGAAGTACTAAACGCTCACATCAACGTTCCGTTATTCCTTCGCGGCTCTTGTCGACTTGAGCGGTTGTCACCAGGCTGGCGCGATTGCCCCACGCGTTGCGGATATATGACAGAACCAGCGCAACCTCACCATCGCGTAAAACCTGGGCGAATGGAGGCATGCCGTAAGGCCGGGGGTTGCCTGCGGTCGATGGGGGGTAACCTCCATTGAGCACGCTGCGAATGAGGTTCGTAGGGGGTGTCAGGGTAACGCTTCGGTTACCGGCCAACGGAGGATAAATTCCCGGGGCGCCTTGTCCGGAGTCGCCATGGCAATCCTGGCAGTGCTCCTTGTATATCCGTGCCCCATACCGCAACCAGGCCTGCACCTGTTCTGTCTGCGCAGGAGGATTTACCTGCTGGTGCGACTGTGTTTCAGGCAATGATTTCAGATAGACGGCCATTGCTCGGGCATCCTCTTTTGTCAGATGCTGGAGGCTTTGGCTGACAACCTCCGCCATCGGTCCTGATGTCGTCGCTCGCGGTGAAATTCCGGTGGTCAACAACTGGACAATTTCTTCGATCGGCCAGCCAGCCGTACTTGCCTCCAGACTCGAGGTCAGCGATGGAGCGTACCAGTTCGAGCCCATGATCTGCCCGCCCCCCAGCTTATCATCTCCCTTGCGGCCGATCATGCCGCCCAGGGGATTTCGCTCGGCGTGACAGGCGCTGCAATGACCAAGCCCCTGTACCAGGTAAGCACCCCGGTTCCACTCGGTGCTTTTGGTGGGATCAGCCTGATACACGCCGGGCTTGAAATAAGCCGCACGCCAAAGGGTTAGCAATGGCTGGAAATCGTATCGGGAAGCAACCTGGCTTGGCGGATTCTGTTGAACGACGGGCTCGAGAGCTCGAAGATGGGCAAAAATTGCATCGGAATCCTCGCGGGTGATTTTCGTATATTCCGTATACGGAAATGCGGGGTACAGAAGCCTCCCATCGCGCGACTTACCCTCATGCAGCGCTTTCCAGAAATCATCTTCATTCCAGTCACCGATTCCGGTTGCTTTATCCGGCGTGATATTGGACGTGACAAACGTGCCGAATGGGGTCGCAAGCTTCCTCCCGCCGGCATAGGCGAGTCCACCTTGAGTTGTATGGCATCCTATGCAATTCCCGGCTCGCGCAAGATATGCTCCGCGCGCTTGCCGCTGTTTCAAAAGAACCGATGATAAGGATGTGGGACTCTTTTCGGCCTTTGCTTCCTTTTTCAGTGAAGTTGCGCCGATTACTCCAGGAGACAGGCTGATACCCGCAAGAACTGCCACTGCGGCAGCGATAACAGCAATTTTCATCGGTCTGCGCTCCGTTGGACAATACTCCCGCAGCGCTGCGCCATCTTGGGGGGCAGCGCATCTGCCGGGCCTGCATTTTCCGGCACAGGCTGAGCGGCAAGCCACGCCGCAACTACATTTGTCTCCTCGATCGTGAGTTGCCTGGCGATATCGGACATGCAATTGCTCTCTTGTCCCCGCATCACTCCACCGTTCTTCCAGGCGCCGAATTGGGCGGCGATATAGATGCGCGGAAGCCCCAGGAGTCCGGGAATAAAAGGCGCGGTGCCCATGAGCTGCTTGCCGTGGCATTCGATGCACGCGGGTATATCCCGCGTGGCATCGCCCTGCTGAACCAGCTTCTGGGCCTGTCTTATTTCAGTGGGGGAAGATATCACCTGTTCCGGCGGAGGGTAAGGTTGCCTGAGTCCCGAAAAATACGCTGCCATTTCCCGCAGGTATTCATCGCTCACGTTTGCCAGCAGTAACATCATCGGCCGGTAATAACGGCGCCCATCCCGAAAATCGCGCAACTGATTGAAAAGATATCCCTCCGGCTTACCCGCAATCCGGGGGTAATAGGCGTCCCTGCCCACCCTGTCTGCCTGGCCATGACACACTGTGCAGGGCTTGACCCGCTCGGCCATGGTATCCGGCACGTTCACCGGCGTAGCCGGCGCAGCCTTGCTCGACGGAATTCCGTCTGAAGCAGCAGCAATGACACTCGATACGCCTGATATGGCAGCAGCAATGAACAGGAGTGAAATAAATTGACGCATGAGGCGCATGAGGATTAATGAGTAACCAGATTCTGCCAGAAAAACTTCATTGATGAGGCTGTGCCAGGTTGTCTGTCTAAGCACCCTGAACGAACTTCTAAGTTTTACCTGGAAGTGGCGTTCCGGTCAACCAGAGTCGGTCCAATTGGCGTTGGAGAGCACGACCGGCGAATATCGATTGTTCTGCTAGACTTCAGGATGAATAGCGTGTATTCCGCACAATCGGAGGGGGATATGTTGTTCGGCTCAAATATACTGGAGGTGGGAATCGCCGTCATTTTCGTCTATTTGCTGCTCAGCATCGTATGTACAGCCTTTAACGAAGGAATTGCGTCATTGATCGACAAACGCGGGAAAAATCTGGTGGAGGGCATAAAGAACCTCCTGAATGACCCGAAGTTTACCGGACTGGCGCAGCAGCTCTACAATCACGGACTGATAGGCGGGATCTCCCAGTATGCTTCCGACCCTGCAAAACGGACCCGTCTCCCCTCCTATATGTCCGGCGAAAGCTTCTCTCTGGCTTTGCTCGACATCCTCTCGGCACGGGGAATCATTGCGGGAAAGTACGGCGACCTTCTGGCGAATGCCGAGGCGGCAGATGATGCTTATGAAGAAGCTCTGGAAGCAGCAGCCGCTGCTCCTCGTGATCCGCAGTGCGCTGCAGCCGTTGCCCAGGCAAAAGATGCGCGCGACAGAACAAGAGTAGCGCTCGAAGCAATTGCCGAAAAAGCAAAGACGGCGTATGACCAGGCTGTGCAAGCGGCAAAGGCCGCACCAGACGATACAGCTCTTGTGAAAGCAGAAGCAGAGGTCCGGCACGAAGCCGACAGTATCAGCGCGGCGCTGAAGATGCTCGATGCGCGTCATGCCGCCATCGCGTCCGCAAAAAATCCAAAAGAGGTTGAATTGCTCCTGACAGCGGGCGCCACATTGAAGGAAGCGCTGGCTTTTGCGCGGGATTTTGCTATGGAATATCCGGATCCTCTGGGCAACATACAGGAAGGACTGAAAAGACTGCCCGAGGGCCATACCAAGGAAACCCTTCTCGTTCTTGTCGATAAGACCCGCCGGGAAGTGACTGCCATCGAGCATCAGGCGGAAGCCTTCCGCAACAATCTCGAAAACTGGTTCAACACAGCCATGGAACGCGTTGGCGGCTGGTACAAGCGCTGGACACAGCGGGTGCTGCTTTGTCTCGCGACTCTGGTCGTGGTTGTCTCCAATGCGGACACGGTGATGCTCATTGAAAGGCTTTCAAAGGACAATGTTTTGCGCGCTTCGATTGTTGCGGCTGCGCAGGATACAGTGAAGGCTCAGCCTGCTGCTGATGTTTCAGCGCAATCGCAAACGGTTCTCAAAGCGGCAGAGAACCTCAAACTGCCGGTAGGATGGTCGCTGAACCCGGGTGACCCCGGTTATTTTCGACCGCCCGAGTTATCGTGGAACTACACGGGGTGGGCATTTTACAAGATATTCGGCCTGTTCATTTCCATACTTGCTGTCACGCTAGGCGCTCCCTTCTGGTTCGATACATTGAGCAAATTCGTCAATCTGCGCAGCGCAGGGACACCGCCCGGCGAAACCAGTAAAAGCGCGCCCCAGCCTGGGCAATGACACCGGAAGCAAGACCCTCCAAGAATCCAACAGCAACGATCCGGCCAAAAAGGTTTCCTGTGAGTATCTTGATTATTGTAGACAAACCCGAAGATTGGCCTCTTCAGATTCCAGGCGTGACCGTGATTGGGTCCCAGGCCTACCTGACCGATCCATTTTTTGCCACCCAGGCGGAAAGCAATCGCGGCATGAGCGCTGCGGGACAGTCTGTCAAGGTTTTCAACCTTTGCAAATCGTATCGCTACCAGGGATCAGGATATTACGTTTCATTGCTTGCCGAAGCACGAGGACATAAACCGGTACCCAAAGTAGGCGCTATTGAGGATTTACATTCCCGGAATCTGGTGCGCCACCTCACGGAGGATCTGGAGGATCTCGTTCAGAGTGTGCTGGCTCCCTTGCCGGGGGACGACTTCCAGCTTGCCTTCTATTTTGGCCGCAATCCGCTTACCGGTTATGATTCCCTGGGTCATCAGTTCTTCAGCCTGTTGCAGGTGCCACTCCTGGTGGTCCGCTTCGAACGCCACCGCAATCAGTGGAGCTTGCACAGCGCGCGCCCCCTGGGCGCCAGCGAGATTCCTGTCGAACACCAGGCCTTCGCGATACTTGCCGCGACCACTTATTTCAATGGACGCATGCAGCAATCACGAAAACCTCCTCCCCGCCATGATCTTGCCATTCTTTGCAACCCGGATGAATCCGAGCCACCCTCCAATGCAGAGGCTCTGCAAAAGTTCAGGCAGGCAGCGGAAAAACTGGACATGCACGTAGATTTCATAACGCGGGCGGATATCGGCCGACTAGCACATTTCGACGCCCTGTTCATTCGCGAAACCACGTTCGTCAATCACTACACCTATCGTTTCTCGCGGCTTGCATTCGCGGAAAGATTGGCGCTAGTCGATGACCCCGACTCTATCCTCAAATGCAACAACAAGGTTTACCTAGCTGAGCTTCTCGCCCTGCATAAAGTGCCGATACCGAAAACGCTGCTGATCCACCGCGATAATATCGACCAGGTTATCCCTGAACTGGGTCTTCCATGCGTACTGAAACAACCCGACAGTTCATTTTCGCGAGGAGTCGTTAAAGTGGAAGCTGAGAGCGAGCTGCTCCCCAAGGTAACGGAACTGCTGGCAAAATCTGTGCTTGTCATCGCACAGCAATGGCTACCCACTGAGTTCGACTGGCGTATAGGCATACTCGATCGGAAGGTATTATTTGTGGCTAAATACTTCTTTCCCGCGGGACATTGGCAGATTATCGAACGTGACGAGCAGCGGCACAAACTGAGAGAGGGAGCCACGCTGGCTGTTCCATTGGATGAAGCGCCGCAGGACGTCGTCAGTATTGCACTTAAATCAGCAAACCTCATCGGTGACGGATTCTACGGCGTGGATATCAAGCAGACGAATGCTGGCTGCTATGTAATGGAAGTCAACGATAACCCGAATGTGGATGCCGGCAACGAAGACGCAGTGCTCGGCGAGGCGCTCTACGAGGAAATCATGCGGGTTTTCCTGAGGCGGATTGAAGCCGCCAGGCGCTCATCCCGCTGACCGCATATCCGGAGTTGCAGGCGTACTGAGCTGCATGCCTTGCCGGAATGCCCAGCCCATAAGAAGGGCTCCGGCGAGAGCCCCGGTCAAAATGGGCGCGCGCCTGGTTTTGCCCTCCCCCATTCACCGCATGCAGTACAGCCGACTCGAAGTCCCGAGGGAAGCGGGCAGCCAGATAGTAGGCTGCGGGAAGCTGGTGATAAATAGCACACGGCATGCCGTATATGAGAGATACCTTCCACGCGCTCTATCGGGATACCCGGATCGGCAGCCGCGGTGGATACAGAGGACGGCGTAAGCAGGGCATCAGGGGATGCGAACCGTCCCGCTCGCGGTGGATCCGGGTCACCAGGGCGCGGCGGTTGCAGATCCGCGTATGTCACCGCGTGAAAAGGCAGCTGGCCAGTCTTCACCAGATCCATCAATTTGCCGGACAGGTTCTTGTCGAGCTTATGTCCCTGAACCAGAAGGCTCAGCACCGCTCCGTAAGCGACTGTCATTGAAAGCACGATCGTCGATCTGGGTAAGGCGGGCATTATTGGAAATAGTGGTTGCCAGTTCCTGAGGTTGAAGTGCATAGCGAACCGCAAGGGCGAGCGTGCGTTCGATGGCTTCGGTGGTATCGGCATGACCGCCGGTCTGTCCCCACGGCAGTTTCTGCTGGACGCGCTTGCGCCAGGCCTCGTGGATGGATTGGCTCGTGTACCCTCCGGGTCCGTTTACCGGAGTACCGTCCAGCAAGGGAAACAGCTCTTCATCCATGCGTCTGCAGAAATCCGCTTCGTCATAGCCGCCCTGCTCAACAAGCGAATGCAACATGAGCTTGAGAATAAAGCCTGGCTGGGACAACTGGCCTGCCTTGAGGCCTTCATGGTAGCGTCCGGGCTTGGGATCTGTATAAGTCGTAATCCAGTCGCCATAGTCGCGGCGCAGCTCCTCCAGGTCATAGTACCAGTGGGGGCCCAGGCCCAGAGCCTCTCCAATGAATGCGCCCATGATGGCGCCGGCGGCCCGGTCTTGAATGGCAGCATCGCCCATGTCTGATCCTCCTCGTGGCTAAACTGTATTTCTGATCAAATAGGCTGGAAGCGTGCTTGGATCTGTAATGATAGGTTATTAACGCATTTTAGGCCCACGATCTGCAATCAAACATTCGGCAACGCCCTCTCTATCAGGTAGCTTGCCTGCAATCCGTTATGGGGAATCCTGTATAACAAGAATTCTGACCAGCATCCGCGCCGCTATGCCAGCTTCGCGCGATCATGGGGCTCATCGAGATTCAGAATCGGGCCGGCCGGCACAATGCCATTCGGATTGATGGTGGGATGACTGCGGTAATAGTGTTCCTTGATGTGCTGCATGTTCACCGTCTCTGCCACGCCCGGCCACTGATACAACTCCCGGGTGTAGGCCCAGAGATTGGGATAATCCGCGAGACGCCTGAGGTTGCACTTGAAATGGCCGTGATAGACCGGATCAAAGCGGATCAGGGTGGTGAATACCCGCCAGTCGGCTTCAGTGATACAGTTGCCGATGAGATAACGTTGACGTGAAAGCAGTTGTTCCAGCTCGTCCATGCATCCGAACAGCACCATCACCGCCTTCTCGTACACCGATTGCCTGGTGGCAAAACCTGCCTTGTAAACGCCATTATTGACGTCAGCGTAAGTGCGCGCATTGATCTCATCGATCTGCGGAAGCAACACTTCAGGCGCATAATTCCCGGGCAAAGCGCCTATTCCATCGAAGGCCGAGTTCATCATGCGGATGATATCAGCCGATTCATTGCTGACAATGGTATTCCGCTGTAAATCCCAGAGCACAGGTACTGTCACGCGTCCACTATAGTCTGGCACTGACCGGAGGTAGACCTCATAAAGATAGAGTGCACCACCAACGGGATCAGGTATTACTCCCGGCGCCTCATCAAAAGTCCAGCCATGCTCGCCCATGTAGGGATGCACCACGGAAGCACTGATCATGCTCTCAAGCCCTTTGAGCATGCGAAAAATCAGCGTGCGGGAAGCCCAGGGGCAAGCGAGCGAGATATAGAGGTGATAACGCCCTGCCTCGGCGGAAAATCCGCCTTCACCGCTGGGCCCCGGACTGCCATCAACCGTTATCCAGTTGCGGAACTGCGCATTGGTACGGATGAAGCGGCCGCCGGTCGATCTGGTATCGTACCACTCATCCACCCACTTGCCTTTAACGAGTAAACCCATTCTGCAGATCCTTCCTGTTTTTTCGGGTCAGCACGATCAAATCGGGCAATTACTGATCTTGATCATACGACTGTTCCCCGATATCCGGCAGCCACTTTGATGTTTACTACCCTATGTTGAGGTCTAGTTGCTTGACGTCCTTGAACTCATTCAATGCCGCGTAAATATCACCGCGCCTGTAAGTATTCATCTCAGTCGATAAGGATTTTCCATCCAGTCTCGCCACTATGTTTGGCCCCTGCTCAACTCCCCGTCTTTTTAGAAAACGACCAATCAGACTGGAAAGATTTTCCCCTGAGTTAGGATACAGCGGCATGAGGCTTGAATCCAGACCCTGCTCGGCAATCGCCTGTTTGACGGAAATGAAGGCATTCTGGTCACGCAGAGCAGCCACCGCTTCTCTCAATTCCGCAATCACAACGTCCTGTTCATGCAATTTCTTATCGTGATCTCCCAGCCGCGGCGCAATAACCTGTCTGATAATCTCAAGCAGTGTTTCTTGTGTGACAGGTGAACCCGGCATGGTACTGGAGCTTATTCCATGACTTAGCGCCCGCTCCTGAAGATCATATCCCCAATGAACCAGGCGTTCGTAGTTATCGTGAAATCTTTCAATATCCCGTTGCTCCTGTTTGGGCCTGCCTTTAAACTGGGTTTGATACCATTGCCTGTCGAAGACGCGCAACTGTTCAGCCACGATATGCCAGCGATAAACCAGCACACTCTTGTAGATCATTTCCAGTTCGCCATCCATCACATTCTTGTTCAGCAAGGCTGTTCTGATCAGACCTGTTTCAAACCACACTTTCATGGCGTCCGGCACCTGTAATGCCCTGCTCCATGATTTTGCCGACGCATATACACGTCCGCCGCTGATCAGATAATTCAGTTGTCCACCATTGGGTGATAATTCCTTCATGGTTACAACATTGGTAAGAGTTTTCATTCCTGTACCTGTAGAGCAAACTTCCACAAAACTGGCAAGACCGGAATCCAGCCAAACCAGTAATGGCGCGCTTTGAACGCCCCTGGACCGGCTTCCGCCGGTATGTTTGTACCGGTTGCTCGCCGACCCGATAAATATGCTTTATATCCTTTTTATACCCTTTCGAGTGGCAGTCACACCAGGTAGTGTACAGCTCCTTCAACTCCCGGGATTGAGTCTGCGTTTGCATCCTGGATTCCCAGGGACGGGTGCAGAATCTGTGTATGACAAGAAGGGAAGAGGTGTATTCCTGATGGTTCTTCTGGAATCATCAACCTTTTGCAAGGCGGTAGAAAAATCGTGGGTTGGACGGGAATTCTCTGAGCTGACCCGTGGGCAGATTATCGATAATGTATTTTATCAATAATAAAGGATGTGTTAATTTTGGCGTACTTCAATAAATATTGGGTTGAGAACCAATCCGGTACGGAAAAAGCCCGCATTGCCAGATCGCTCTGCCACCATAAACCATACATCGTTAAAAGCAGAAATTACAACATGACGGGTATAACAGCTCTTGGTTTGTCTGCATTATCGCTGCCCGTCTTCGCATCAACCGATACGCAGGATGCGTCGTTTCACTCGGGCTAGGTCGGAGTTCTGCTCACGCTGCTCATATGGTACGTTTGCGCGAGCCGCAGGAAAAAAGAAATAGGCGGTTGACTGATCTATTACTATATTCGGCTCTATTATTGGGATAATGGCTTTGTTGCAATCGGCCAATCAAATCCAAAGCAAACTCCACAAGCATAGGTGGAACAACTGTGCCAAACGCTGTCAGGGACTGAGTAATAGCCATTGTCGCAAACTTGCACAACTCCATAGCATGAGACATTTGTCTGCGCAGGGGTACAGGTAGGTTCTAAATTCGCGCATAAGGCTTTACTACCTGTCGAACAGCACCCACCGTCACCGCACTCGCTTCTTTGAACCTCTCGCTCATTTGGCAGGCATTGTCCATCGCAGAAAGGTGCGGTGCCACGCCATGTGTCAGCTTTCGCAAGGGGTGCCGCGAGCCAAACGGCGGCAACAATTAGGATTACCTTCATGGAAGTCATAAGCCTTAGAATTGTTATTTCCATAAAACCTCCTTTTATCTTGAACATTCGCATGAGCTCGAAACCTTTGATGGTGGCGTAGGCTGTTTTCATCGATTTAAAGCCCCGCACCGGATTTATCAAGCGTTTGAGCTTGCCATGATCAGCTTCGACAATATTGTTCAAGTATTTGACCTGCCGGTGCACGATATCCGGCAGACACTTTCCTTCCGCTTTTAATTCGGTAATGGCAGCGCTGTAAGGGGAAGTCTTGTCCGTATTGATAGTACCGGGGTGCGCCCAAGGTTTCATGGATTTCAGGGCTTTGCCCAAGAACTGTTTGGCGCCCTGGGTATTGCGAGTAGCGGAGAGATAGAAATCAACCGTATGGCCTTTTCT
>NZ_QAOK01000032.1 GCF_003050865.1 Nitrosospira multiformis
TAACGCCTGCGGCCGATGCAGCGGAAATGGAACCTCCGAACGCTAAAGCAGCTATCGCTATCTTGGAAAGATTATTCATTATTGTATCTCCTTATAATCCCTGCGTTTATTTCTATAAATTTGGTAAAAACCACCGTCTTTAGACGGTGACTTTGACTTTAAATGTGTTGACTCATGCGCGCTAGCTTGGTGCGGATAGGCGACTTTAGTCGTCTGCACCCAAGCTGCGCTAACCCACCTACTTCTAGTAGGTGGTAGTTTAGTAAAAGTTACGTTGGAGCCGCTATAGGCCTTGCCCGTTTTCCATGTCTTTCAGGTCTGAAAAAGCAAACTATAGCCTTATCATCGGGAGCAAAAATCATGCCGCATATCCTTTTCTCGATAAAACATGAGCTTACGTAGCTAATCCTGCTTTTTAGAGGCGCGAGTGTAAGAAATTACGACAAATAGTGGGTAACTCTGTCCCCGACGCTGACCAAGGCGGAAAAAACAAACTGCAGACTTCCCTTCAAAATCTCATATTTATCGTGCTATAAAACCGATCCGGGGATCTTGGTCAGCTTATTGCTTTTCCTTCATTGTTGAAATATTATAAAAATAATTCTCATTTAATGAGATCATAAAAATTATTTCAAATTCTCATTTCCTGCTTTCAGTTCCGTGTTTTCAAGGCGAGACATGAGACACAAGGCATTTTCGTCACACGGAATGCGCCCGCAGCAGCTCACGTAAAGTCGGACAGAAATAATACCAGTAAGCGTTGAAGGAAGAATTTTCTTAACCATCCCGTCGGGATGAACGTCTGCGCGTGAACCGCAGCTTTTTAGCCAGCCAGCTCCTCCGGAGCAAGCCAGCCAGTTTATATTTTTTTATCCGTTTTGCCGGAGAGTATGGGCTGTGAGTAATAAAAATCTGCAAGATACCGATTTCACGAATACTTCGTGGCTTGTTTCAAATGGAACATGTGAGAGTGGCAGAACTGAGGTGTTGAACTGCGTGCCTTCCCTTAAAAATAATAAGCCCGTTCAAAAGCACGATGAGGGCAGGGCCGAATGCGGTTTTCGTCCATCTCGTCTTATCGTGGCCGTGCGCGGTGCCCTGATCGGATTGGGGTTGGCCTCGTTGGCTCTGCCCCAGATAGCGATGGCAGAATCAAACATTGTCGCCCAGGCTTCCGCTGTCACCTACAGTATTCCTGCAGGTGCAATGGCAGATGCGCTCAACCGTTTTGCCCAACAAGCCGGAGTCAGCATTTCTTTTGCTGCGGCTGATGTGAAAGACGTCGCCACAAAAGGGCTGAACGGCAAGTTTTCGGTTCAGGAGGGGCTGGAGCATCTTTTGGCTGGCAGTGGCTTGCAGTGGGCGTCGCAGGAGGAAGGCTATCTTGTAAGGAAACAGCCAAGGGGAGTGAGCGAGCAACCGACCGTCCTGCCTCCTATCAGGGTGACTGCAAGTGCTGTAACCGAGCCGACAGATGGTTACATGGCGACGAAGAGTTTCAGCGCTACCAGGACAGACACGCCATTGCGCGATGTGCCGCAGTCCATAACCGTCATGACCCAGGATATGATCCAGGATCAGACCATGCAGAGCATTACTGACGTAGTGCGCTACGTGCCGGGGGTCGTGCCCTCGCAAGGGGAAGGCAATCGTGATGCGGTGATTTTTCGAGGCAACAATACGACCGGGGATTTTTATGTCGACGGTCTGCGTGACGATGTCCAGTATTTCCGCGACCTCTACAATATCGACCGGGTTGAAGTTCTGAAGGGTTCCAACGGAATGATTTTTGGCCGCGGCGGGGCAGGGGGTGTAATCAATCGGGTCACCAAGGAAGCCGGCTGGACGCCGGTGCGGGAGATCGCGGCCCAATACGGGTCTTTCAGTCACAAGCGCATTGCTGTCGATCTGGGTCAGCCCATCAATGACGTTGCCGCTGTCCGCCTCAACGCCATGTACGAGCACTCGAACAGTTTTCGCAATGGCGTCGAGCTGGAGCGTGGCGGCGTGAATCCCACATTCACGTTCAAACCTACTGCCCAGACGAAAGTCGTTTTCAGCGGGGAATACTTTTTTGACCGCCGCACGGCGGACCGGGGCATTCCTTCATTTGGGACGCGAGCAGGAGTCGTGGATTCCGGCCGTCCGGCTGATACCCACCGATCTACCTTCTTTGGCAATGCCGCCAACAGTCCGACACATGTCGACGCCTGGTCGCTCAATTCCCTGATCGAACATAACTTCGATAACGAGGTCAAGATACGCAACCGTACCCGTTATGCCAGTTACGACAAGTTCTACCAGAATATATATGCCAATGGTGTTGCCACAGCCGAGGATGCGACCGGCACGGTAGGGATTTCAGCCTATAACAACGCTACTCAGCGGGAGAACCTTTTTACCCAGACCGACTTGTTGTTCAAGCTGAACACCTGGGGCGTAAACCATGAATTCATGACGGGCGTGGAGTATGGCCGCCAGATTTCGGATAATTTCCGCAACACCGGGTTTTTCAACAACAGCACCACAAGTGTAAGTGTACCTTTCTTCAACCCCATCAGTTTTGATCCAGTAACCTTCAGGCAAACTGCTTTTAATCCAGCCAACCGCAGTGGGGATGCGAACAACCACGGTGTGGTCGAAGTGGTAGGCGTCTATGTCCAGGATCAGATCACTCTGCTTCCCCAGGTCAAAGCCGTTCTCGGTCTACGCTACGATAATTTCGACATGAATTTCATTGATAAGCGTGACGGTACCAGATTTCATACCAATGACGGGTTGCTTTCTCCGAGGGTCGGCTTGATCTACAAGCCGATCGATCCGGTTTCCATCTACGGCAACTACAGCCTGGCTTATGTACCGCGGGCGGGTGATCAACTAAGTTCAATCAGTCCGAGCAATGCGACTCTCAAGCCGGAACAATTCATGAATCTGGAGCTGGGGGCCAAATGGGATATTCGACCCGATCTTTCCTTTACCGCAGCCTTGTACCAGCTCGAGCGCAGCAACGTCATCGCTCCCGTTCCAAATGAGCCCACCCAGAGCATGCTGGTTGATGGACAGAGGGCTCGTGGGGCAGAGGTGAGCTTGATGGGACGAATCACCCCGCAGTGGAGCGTGATGGGGGGGTACGCCTATACCGATGCCGAGATTACCCGCACGATATCGGGTACGGGGAGTACAACTGTGCCGGCAGGCTCGATTGTGGCGCAGGTTCCCAAGCATACCGTTTCCATGTGGAACCGCTATGATTTCACACCTTTTCTCGGGCTCGGGCTGGGCGTGATTCACCGCAGCAGCATGTACGCCGCGCTCGACAACACGGTGCTGTTGCCAGGCTTTACGCGCATGGATGCAGCGATGTTCGTGCGGCTCAACAAGGTCATCCGTGTCCAGGCAAATATCGAGAACCTAGCCAATATCGATTATATTGCCTCCGCGAATAACAATAACAATATCCTTCCCGGTGCGCCGCGTATTTATCGCCTGACGGTAGTTGCCAATTTTTAGGCTAATAAGCTCGACCAAATATCCTTCCCTCCGTTCCCTCACCCGCAAGCAGGAGAGGGAATGGGAAAAGAGGGAGTGATAGTGTGAATGGCCGTGAGGATAGGATCGAGGCGTTCAGATTCTGGGGATCGGACGCAAATGGAATGAAAGAGTGCGGCTGCTATCCAAGTCACCAGGCATGAAACTGTTTGACGTCCCATCCCATTTCTTCCTCTCCCATGTTTCCTCTCCGGAGCGAGAGGGGGATAAAGCAAAAAGATCAGAAGGGAGGGGAGGTCAAAAAGTAGGCTTAGGCCGATAAAAATTTAAGCTATGCTGACAGCACTTCGGCGGCGCACGATCATACCTATTAGTCCCAGCCCCGCGAGCAGCATGGCGTAAGATTCCGGCTCCGGTATCATGCTGGGGCTGCCCATCGCGGCATTCATATTGAAACTGATTGAGCCACTGCCGGGGCCGGCGGCAAAGATGCCGAAAACGAGGTTTCCTGATTTTGAGTCGGGCGATTCCCCATAGTAGGAATTTAGGGAAAAGGAGGCATTCGAATATGAATTGAAACTTCCATTATCCTCATAGCCATAAAAGTTCGCGGAAGCACTGACCGAGGCCGAGGTGGAGTCATAGTAATTATATTGTTCTCCCCCAGTTATATTTAATGTATAGGGGATAGTTACGGTCAACACGCCAGGCCCGTCGAAAGTGAAGTTTTCCGTTCGATATCCAGAGGCCGAGGCGCTGGGGGTATCCCAGTAGTAAGAAGAATCTTCACCCAACGATTGAGCGTTGGCCGAGAAGGTTGAAGCGGAGGCGGAGGCAGAGGCATAGGTGTTGGTAGTGGCATCCGCATTTGCGGTGATGGACGAAGTCCAATCGTAGATCGACTTTGTATTGTATTCGCTTCCTTCGTCGCGAACATGAGATGACGAGCTTAAGCTGGTGTATTCGTTGGAGAAAGTTACGGTAGGTACGTTTCCATCCACGCCCGTCACCGAAACCTGGAGCTGGCTCCAGTCAAGGGAGGCGCTGGCTGTTCCATCTGCAGCGTATGCTGACTGAGCAAATGCGAAACCGGTTGAGCAACTTATTAATATAAGACCGCGTCTAATCGAGTTCATGATAACCCCCTTGAATATGAAGAGACAGATGCATCTGCATCTGCTTCAGCCGGCTAGCTGAAGCAAGACTATAAGGGGGAGATTCCCGGTTTTTCCGTACACTCGTGAACTGACAAGAAGGCTAAATAGGCGTACGCTAATAGCCGCGTCTTTTGCGCTTTTAACCGTCCTTTATTGCAAAAGACGAACCGCCTGTTCACAGTGTACCCATTCCTGAGCTTGAGGAAAGGCTCAGGTGGCTGGGATAGTCAAGACAGGTGGATGGATTGTCTTATGGGAAACGCTCTAACAGCATCGCGTCACTTTGCCATTGCCGCCATACCTTGCCTCCTGGCGCTCGCGGAAGAATTCCTCATATGACATGACGGGCCGATCTGGATGCGCATGGTGCATGTGTGCGACGTAAGTGCTGTATTCAGGCATGCCTACCATCAGCCGCATGCCCTGCCCGAAATAACGCAATCCACTCACAATTCTGGTTAACATCGTTTGCTTCTCCTCGCTAATTTTCCCGAAATCACCTTCACGTTCTGTCATCACGTTCTTGATACGGCTTCAACCGGCAATAACTCGAATGGCGCTTCCCTGGCGGTGGGGGTGCCGAGGGCGCGGGCGCGCAACACCGTGCGGATGCCGAATGCCAGCATGCTGATGAGTACCAGCATGAATAATGCCGCCAACGACGCATTGATATAATCGTTGAAAATCACCTGCTGCATCTGTCCGATGGATTTGGCCGGCGCAAGCACCGTGCCTTCCGTGACGGCTTCCTTGTATTTGTTTGCATGCGCCAGAAAACCGATGCGTGGATTGGGATCGAATATCTTCTGCCAGGCTGCGGTCAGGGTGCAGACAAAAACCCAGACGGCAGGAAGAATTGTCACCCACGCGAAACGATCCTGCTTCATCTTGAACAGCACACAGCTGCACAATACCAGGGCGATGCCTGCCAGCATCTGGTTGGAGATGCCAAATAGCGGCCACAGGGTATTGATGCCACCCAGAGGATCAACCACCCCCTGATAGAGAAAGTAACCCCAGCCTGCGACACAGACAGAAGTGGCAATCAGGTTGGCGATTATGGAATCGGTGCGCTTCATGAAAGGAATGAATGAACCCAGCAAATCCTGCAACATGAAGCGTCCGGCGCGGGTACCCGCATCGACTGCGGTGAGGATGAAAAGCGCCTCAAACAGAATGGCGAAGTGATACCAGAAGGCCATCATCGCCTGGCCGCCCAGCACATCGGAGAGGATTTGCGCCATGCCCACTGCCAGGGTGGGCGCGCCGCCAGTGCGGGAAATGACGGTATGCTCCCCGACATTCCGTGCCGTTTGCGTGATCATCTCGGGCGTGACATGGAAACCCCACTGAGATATGGCTTGGGCTGCGGATTCCGCTGTGGTGCCGATGATTGCCGCCGGGCTGTTCATGGCAAAATACACCCCGGGCTCGATGGTGGAGGCGGCAACCAGCGCCATGATGGCGACGAATGATTCCATCAGCATGGCACCGTAGCCGATGAAGCGTGCATCGCGCTCATTGCGGATCATCTTGGGCGTGGTCCCGGAAGATATGAGGGAATGAAAGCCGGATATTGCCCCGCACGCTACCGTAATGAACAGGAAGGGAAACAGGCTGCCTGACCAGACCGGCCCCGAGCCATCCACGAACTGTGTCAATGCCGGCATCTTCAGCTCTGGTGAGATGATGAGGACGCCGATTGCCAGGCTGACCACGGTACCAATTTTGAGGAATGTCGAGAGATAATCGCGTGGCGCCAGCAGCAGCCATACCGGCATCACGGAGGCAATGAATCCGTAACCGATCAGGAGCCATGTGAGTTGCTCGCCAGTCAGCGTGAACAGCGCGGCGAGCGAGGGAATCTCCTGCACGTACTGGCCACCGACAATCGAGAGTATCAGCAGCACAAAGCCGATCAGCGACACTTCGCCAATGGAACCGGGGCGAATGTAGCGTGCATAAACTCCCATGAAAAGCGCAATAGGAATGGTGGCGGCGACGGTAAACGTTCCCCAGGGCGATTCCGCCAGCGCCTTGACCACAATCAGGGCGAGCACCGCAAGGAGGACCAGCATGATGAAGAATGTGCCGAAGAGGGCGATCATGCCCGGCAACTGCCCCATCTCGGACTTGATGAGATCGCCGAGCGAGCGGCCATCGCGCCGGATTGAAATGAACAGCACGATGAAGTCCTGCACCGCGCCGGCGAGCACGACACCTGCGAGGAGCCAGAGCATGCTGGGCAGGTAGCCCATCTGCGCAGCCAGTATCGGCCCGACCAGGGGGCCAGCACCGGCAATGGCGGCGAAATGATGGCCAAATAGCACATACTTGTTGGTTGGCACATAATCCAGCCCATCGTTGTGCTTGTAAGCCGGTGTCATGCGAGTGGGATCGAGCCCCAGCACTTTGCTGGTAATGAACCGGCTGTAGAAGCGATAGCCGATGGTGAAGACACAGACTGTTGCGACAACGATCCATAGGGCGCCAATCGGTTCGCCGCGATTCAGGGCGACAACTGCAAAGGCGAACGCACCGATGGCGGCAAATGCAAACCAGCCGAGTTTGCTGATAAGGGTATTCATTTTTTCTCCCGATTCGAATTCCTATTGAAGAGATTGAAGCTGATACCGCCCATACGAGTCCTCAAGATCGGCATTAATCCGAAGCCGGTGTGTACGAGCAGGTCTGATATATCGTAGATAATGATGAAGAGCTTGCGCTAGCGGGAAATTACCAGAGAAAGGTTTCGCAAATTACCAGAAGTTACAGTACGCGCAAGGATACGGATAAATTCAGGAGGACTTTAGTAAAAGTACCAGAGAACAGCGGGAAGATTATAGCTAAGATGCCGATATGAAACTAAAACAAAAAATCATTCTTTTCGCGGTCATACCGCTGCTCGTCGTGTCGTTCGTCATCGCGATGACAGTGCATCGTCATTCAGTCTTGTTGGCCGAACAACTCCGTCAAGTTATCAAGACAGCTTACCTCGCCAGCAAAGATGAAGAATTGAAAAACTACGTGGCGTTGGCGAAAAATTCAATTGAAGGCGCCGACAAAGCCGGGGCGGGGGATGAGGGCGCGAGGGAGCAAGCGAAAGCCACATTGGCAAAACTCGAGTATGGCGGCCGTGACGGATACTTCTTTCTGTTCGACATAAACGGCAAGTCGCTCATGCATCCCCGACTGACGGAAAGAGTTCAGCAGGTTTGGTGGGATTATAAGGATGCAAACGGCAAGCTGGTTATCCAGGACCTCGTCAGGAGAGGACGTGCTGGGGGCGGTTTCGAGGATTACCTATGGGAAAAGCCCTCCCGCGATAATACTCTTACGCCGAAGCGTGCCTACGTCGTGGAACTTCCCAACCTTGGCTGGATACTGGGTACGGGAGTCTACCTGGATGATGTCGAGGATGCTTTAACCCGTATCGATGCACAGGTTTCCCGCAGCGTCTTCGATACGACTGTCTGGATCGCGGCCACCGCTCTTATAAGTGTTACCGTGATGATATTGTTCGGTTGGAGCTTCAACACCTGGGAGCGGCGTGACGCAACCTGGAAGGAACGCAAGCGCATCGCCGGAGAGCTGCATGCCGGAGTTTGCCAGAGATTAGGAGCTGCGAAGTTGACGAGTGAAAGAAAAGCGCTGGAACTGATGGAGGTGGATGGGCCGACAGATCTGGCTGAGGAGGCTTTGCGGCACACAGCAGCCGAAATTGGAGTGGCTATGTCCGAGGTGCGCGAAATTTCTCACGGGCTTCATCCCGAAACATTAATGCAGTTTGGACTTGCCCACACGCTGCAACAGCTTCAGGAGAAATGGGCGGGTTCCTTCAGTGGAGAAATTGAGTTGACGATTCCTGGTCAAGCTCGTCCACTTGGGCTTGACAGCAGTTTTGTACTGTATCGCATAGCACAGGAGGCCTTGCAAAATTCGGTAAAGTATTCCGAGGCAACCAGGATAGCGATACGATTGCGGGTCGGATGGCGGAAGGTAGAGCTTGTCGTGGCCGACAACGGACGAGGCTTTCCCGAGGGCGAGGACTTTAGTCCCGGCATGGGTTTGATCAACATGAGAGAGAGGGTGAAAGAGATTGGAGGAATGTTGAGCATTACCTCAACGAAAGAGGGCGTGATAATACGCGCCGTGGTTCCGCGGCTCTGAATCAAGTAAGGGAAATGTTTAAATAAGTAAAGGGAACGTTATGAATACTCCAGGGACTGTAAAAATAATGCTGGTCGAAGATCATCCTCTGTATCGTGACGCACTGCGAAATCTGCTCCAGACGGACCGGGATTTCTTGGTCGTGAAGGAGGTAGCGACTGCAAACGCGGCCCTCCAATACGCAAAACTCACCGATATCGACGTGATGCTGATCGATATAGGACTGCCCCAGGGAGTTGAGGGATTGGAGCTTGTGGACAATTTAAGTAAATTCCCTCGTAAGCCCGCTATGCTCATAATCAGCACACATAAGAAGCGGGAATACATCGAGCGGGCAAAAAGCTCTGGCGCGCAGGGTTATATTTCAAAGGATGAAGCTGCTGAGCAGATATTACATGCAGTTGACGAGGTCGCGGCAGGCCGGCAGATTTGGGTCGGCGATAAAATTGAGCCAATGCATCAGCGGCCACCTACGCCCAGGGAAATGTGTGTCCTCAAATATATTGCACAGGACCTGACGACCAAAGAGATTGCCAGAAAACTGGATGTGAAGGTTCGAACGGTGGAGGCGTACAGGCTTAACATCCGCGACAGATTCGGGATTAAGACCGCTGTCGAGCTTTACAAATTCGCGATGAAATGCATGGAGCTCTATGGCGTTCCCGAATGCGTTGAAGCTGAAAAGTATGAAACGGGAAAGAGGCAAATTCTTTCCGTGGCAGAGTAACCCACCACCTGCTCCATCTCATTGATGCCAGTGGCTGCACTGGAATGACCGCCGAAGTGCCGAGGTCCCTCTTTACCCTAGCCGGGAATATGGGACACGCAGTGTGCGCGTAACGCTAGCGGAATGGACGACTCAGAAAAGGGGAACCGGCAAGTCCGAAGCGCCAGGGGACATCCTTTGCTTTGGAAATCCCTATACGCGGACCTGTTACAACTGGAACAGGATCAGAGGAAGGGGTAAGCTGAAATGGAGGAGTATCGATCGGCATTCCGCTATGCTCGTGTGTGATGCCCAGCGCCTGACATACCCGGCCAGGGCCGGAACAGAGAAGCCTCTCATCGCTCAGCCCTCGCCGCTTACGCATGATATCCAGCCCGGCAAGTGGTTCGATCGCGCGAATCAATACGCCAGCTCCATGTCCCGCGGGACGGCAGACAAAATTCAGGCACCAGTGAATGCCGTACGAGCGGTAGATGTAGGCATGGCAGGGAGGGCCGAACATCACCTGATTACGCCTGGTAGGACCCGAAAAGCTGTGCGAGGCAGGATCATCATGGTCATAAGCTTCTGTCTCTACGATCCGACCGCCAACTCCGTTTATAAGCAAGGTGGCGCCTATGAGGGAGCGCGCAACGTCAACGGAAGAAGCTGAAAAATCGATAGGTGGTTGAATCATGCTCATGGCGCAGATTTTATACAGGGCGCCTCAAAAAACCAACTGCCTGCTTCTTGCAGTGACTTGCTCTGCCGGGCCTTACCCTAATGGCTATTTGCTGCTTCATTCAATAAGCGGATAGGATATTTGTCCTGCCAGGTTTTTGGTGGAGCTTTTGAAGGTTAAACTTAAGCTGAATGTTGATTGACGAAACCTCGAGAAGGAAAGCGGAGGGGGAAATATCAGCGCCCGTGCTCATGATTGCCGCAACCTTGCTTTTTGCCACCATGAGCATGTGTGTCAAGCTTGCTTCGGCAGAGTATGGTACGGGTGAAATGGTGTTTTATCGAGGCCTCGTTGGAGCCGTGATCGTGTTTACACTGGCGCGAAGGCGGGGCGTCACGCTTCGCACCTCCGTTCCGGCGTTGCACTTCTGGCGAAGTCTGACGGGTGTGTGCGCACTTGGGCTCTGGTTTTACGCCATAGAAGCACTGCCACTTTCTGCCGCTGTAACACTGAATTACACGGCTCCTATCTGGATGGCTGTCCTGCTCATCGGCGGCTCAGTTTTTCGGAAGCAGGGGCGAGCCGATGCGCGTCTGATCGGTCCAATTTTTGCCGGGTTCGCTGGCGCCATCTGTATTCTTCGGCCTGCGATCCAGAATGATCAGACATGGGGTGGTTTCGTAGGCCTGCTCTCCGGCCTGCTCACCGCAATGGCATACCTCCATGTGGCTGCACTCGGCAGAGCAGGTGAGCCGGATACACGCGTTGTATTTTTTTTCTCCATTGCCAGCATGGGAGGGGGAGCCCTGGTAACATTCCTTGCAGGTGGATGGCACGCTCACACGCT
This sequence comes from Nitrosospira multiformis, assembly GCF_003050865.1. Classification (GTDB taxonomy): domain Bacteria; phylum Pseudomonadota; class Gammaproteobacteria; order Burkholderiales; family Nitrosomonadaceae; genus Nitrosospira; species Nitrosospira multiformis_E. Next base: position 11,052 of record NZ_QAOK01000032.1, read on the forward strand.
GCATGGCCTGGGATTGCTGCTGGCCATGGGGTTGCTTGCGACATTGGCCCAGTTACTGCTTACCCGCGCCTATGCGATCGGAAAACTGCTTGTCAATGGCAGCCTTCAATACCTCGGCATTGCCTGGTCCTACCTGTATGGAGTATTGCTATTCGGGGACCGGATTACCGGCGTAGCACTGCTCGGGATGGGACTGATCGCGCTGGCGGGAATTGCGGCCACAGCGTTACGTGAACCTCTTGCTTCTCCTGGCGAAATGGAAGCGCCAGAAGGGCTTTGAAACGGACGTTGAAAGGGATTCCGGGATTCTGAAGGGCAGGCAGAGGCATGGAAGGGTAGGTACTGCAAGGATGGGGCTGAAAGGAAGAGTTGCCGCGGTAAACGTTCAATACCGCGGCAACATTCCTCGATCAGTTCGGTCCGATCGGTCCACCTTGTTCATACTTCGGATCCTTTATGGGTCTTCCCTCTTTGTCCACGGGGAAGTTCGGGACATGACCTTCCGGACTGGGTGAGCGCGGATCTTTGGCGCGGTCAACTCTTTTCTCCTGGTCTACATAACCTGAATCCATAGGTTCTTCAAGAGTGTCGTATGGAGTCGGCTCTCCGCCAGGTCCTTTTTGAGAACCTTGTCCGGTGTAGCCACTTTGCCCCCCGGAACTTCCTTGGCCGGAACTCGCCCCGCCGCCGTATTGGGCATACGCCACACCTGCAATGCTGAAAACTGCTGCACCCGTCAGCGCCAATATCGACGCCAGTCCCCGGTTAATTGATGTCGAAGATGATTTCATGGTTATTCCTTCTTGTCGATCCAGCGATATTGCTGTGTCTGAAAGATTACGTAGAGCGCACGGGCGGGTCAGTGCGGTAACACACGAAGCTGTCCTTTGGGGTGCAATCCAGTCCCGGCCGGATCGTAACTGGAGGGGGACATGGCGGGAATCGGCGGGGCTGAAAATTACATCGCCTGCTTCTCCCCAGAAGGTATTCAACAAGCCGGAATGATGCCGAATTTCTCATGGTCATTCTCTTGTTAAAGTAGCAAAATTGCGGTAATTCAATGATAAGGTCTTCTTCTTAATTATTCAGTACGTTATCACGCGCATACTGATAGGTGCGGCTGGGCCGACTCCAGGCTTATCCATGCCATTACGGTTTTCAGCCCGTTGACAGCAAATACCGTTCCTCAATATTGCCTTTTGATTGTCCTGATGAGCGCTCCTCCTGCCTGGGCGCAAGCGCTTATTCTCGATACAACGGATAGTCCTAAAATCAAAAGTCAGAATGGCAATTTTGAAATGGTTTTCGGCGCGCGGACTCATCTCGATGTACATGCCTTCGATAACGATAAAGCCCATTCCTCCTATCCACCGTTCGGGAGCCAGATACCCGGCAGCTTTCCCGATAGCGGGTTTAACTTCCGGCGGGGGTATACGGACGTAACAGGCAAAATCTATGATCTGGGTTTCAAATTCCAGAACGACTTTGCCGCTGGCACTTTTCCCGGCAGTCTGCGGGAGGTCTGGGTTTCAGCAAAGCTTGGCCCGGGTCTGTTGACCGTCGGCCAGTTCAAGGCTTATCGTGGTATGGAGGAATTGACAAGCTCAAATGAAGTTACCATGATGGAGCGTCCTTCGACTTCATCTACCGGCATTTACAGCGGACGGCAATGGCTGATGGGAGTGGGTTACAAAGGAATCTTCCGCGAGCAGATCGGTTACGCTGCGGATATCATGAGTTTGACGCACGCCGGTATGCCTATTTCAGGCGCGAGCTATGGAGGGCGCTTATTCTGGGTACCATTTGCGAACGAAGGTAACATTCTTCACTTCGGATTCTCCTATAGTATGGATACCTCCAGTAGCGAATCCCTTGCAGCAAAGTTTGTGGATATTTACGGCGGTCGTCGCGGAATTACTAAATCTCTCGGGGTTGCTGGCAAAAGTTCGGCTTTAGCCGGCCATAGCAGCCAATCGACCTTTGCCCTCGAAACCGCGTGTGCGCTTGGGCCGGTGACCTTGCAGGGAGAGTACGTAAATTCGACGCTCGACGATACGCATCTTGTATCAGGCAAGCAAAAAAATTCGACGATACAATCCTATTACGTGCAGGGGAGCTGGTTTGTGACGGGCGAGAGAACCGTTTACCGGAAAGAGCGCGGGGCTTTGGGCAAACCAAAGCCCAGAGGAGAATGGGGGGCTCTCGAACTTGCCGTACGCTACGATTTCGCTGAAAACATGGCTCAGAGCCTGATCGCTGACCCCTGCGGTACCGGAACCTCAAAATGCCAGGTAGAGGTCATTACATTGGGCGCTAACTGGTATGTTCGCAAGGGTCTGCGTTTCATGCTCAATTATTATCTGACGAAAGCCTCGATCGGGAACAGCGGTCCGGGCACCCCCAACCGGGAGGACAGTCCAGCCGTACTTTCATTTCGTACTCAGTTGAGTTTTTGACGCAGAAGTTTTGAGTGGGGATGCGCGGCCTCGAACGAGCATGCTGCCTGAATCCTGTCCATCTTCATATGGTCTGTCCGGAGGATGAATTGTCTATTTTCCTTGCCCGCCTCGCTGAAGCGCTATAAGGAAAGCCTACCGCTATAAGGGGCCTACATGCGCTCGATATATTCACCGCTATCGGTATTGACCTTGATTCTTTCCCCCTGCAGGACGAACGGCGGGACCATGACGACCAGCCCGGTCTCCAGCGTGGCGGGCTTGTAGGAACTGGTCGCGGTGGCGCCTTTCAGGTTGGGCTCGGTATCGGTGATGGTGAGCACCACACTGGCAGGAAGTTGCACGCCGATTGCCCGATCGTTGTGGAAATTGACCTGGATATCCGTATTCGGCAGCAGATATTCATACTGGCCTTCGAGGAAATCACGCGACAGGCTCAATTGCTCATAGTTTTCCTTATCCATGAAGATATAATTGTCGCCCTCCTGATAGAGAAAGGTCATTTCCCGCGGCTCGACGAAAGCACGTTCCACCTTGTCTTCGGTGCGGATGCGCTGGTTGGTCTTTGTGCCTGCTTCGATATCTTTCATTTCCACCTGCATGAAGGCCCCGCCGCGGCCGCCAACATGGACGTGGTAACATTTCAGTACGCGCCAGATTCGCTTGTCCCATTCAATCAGATTGCCGACGCGAATTTCGGTAGCAAGAACTTTAGCCATATTTTTTTGGTGAATTCGTTTGAATCAAGAAGCGCGCATCTTACTACAAAAAACTGATGATAATTCTGCCCCGGTTGAGTTTTCGGCAGATTGCCGCCGTTGCCCCCGGTTGGCCGGATTTCTGGATGAGGTAAAAGCGCGCCACCCCGATTATCATGCCCGGCCGGTGCCTGCTTTTGGCGATCCCAGGCCCAGGCTTCTGATCATCGGGCTGGCGCCGGGAATGCACGGCGCGAACCGGACGGGCAGGCCTTTTACAGGCGATTTTGCGGGCGTTCTCCTGTATGGAACACTTTTCAAGTTCGGTTTTGCCAACCATGAAGGGTCTGCTTCCATCAATGACAACCTGGAACTGATGCAATGCCGCATCACTAATGCCGTCAAATGTCTTCCGCCGGAGAACAAACCGGAGGCAAGCGAGATCAGGCAGTGCAACAGGTATCTCGCACATGAGATTTCAGCCTTTGCTGAAGGAGGCGGTAGCGCGCTGCTGGCTCTTGGCGCGGTTGCTCATCAGGCTGTGCTGATGGGATTGGGACTCAAGCCGAAGTCCCATGCCTTCCGTCATGGTGCCGTTCATGTGCTTGCTGGAAACTGCGGGCCTGATGACTCGAAACGCAACGGGTTGACGCTATATGACAGCTATCATTGCAGCCGTTACAATACCCAGACTCATCGCCTGACGACAGAAATGTTCGAAGGAGTGTTTGCAAAAATCCGCTCTGACCTGGCTTTACAGCAGGCACAGGCATCGCAGCCGAAACCTGGAGATTAACCATGCCCTACGTCAATATCCGTATTGCCGGCTCGCTCAGTCGCGAGCAGAAGAAACAGATCGCTCAGGAAATAACCGATACGCTGGAGCGCATCGCGCATAAGCCCAAATCCTATACTTATATCGCTTTCGATGAAATGCCCCATGAAAACTGGGCCATCGCAGGCAGCCTGCTGGGTGAGGAGGACTGATCGCCTTGCAGGCAGAACCGGTTTTCGATGCCAGGGCGTTTTGCGCCGGCCTTCCATCCCAGCCTGGAGTCTATCGCATGATGAACCCAGCCGGGCAGGTGATTTATGTCGGCAAGGCGATTGACCTCAAGAAACGTGTTTCTTCCTATTTTCAGAAGAATGGCCTGGGTCCCCGCACGCAACTCATGGTTTCCCAGATTGCGGGAGTCGAAACCACCGTTACGCGATCTGAAGCAGAGGCGCTGTTACTCGAAAACAATTTAATAAAAAGCTTAAATCCTCGCTATAACATACTTTTCAGGGACGATAAATCTTATCCCTATGTGGTCTTGAGCGGACACAGGTTTCCCCGGCTTGGCTTTCACCGTGGCCCGCTCGACAAGAAACACCGCTATTTTGGTCCCTTCCCCGATGCGAGAATGGTGCGGGAGAGCATCCAGCTGCTGCAAAAGATATTCCGCATCCGTACTTGCGAAGACAGTGTTTTCAGCAATCGCACGCGTCCCTGTCTGCTCTACCAGATCAAACGCTGTAGCGGACCCTGCGTCGATCTGGTCAGTGAAGAAGCCTACGCGGAAGACGCAAGGGATGCAGAACTTTTTCTGCACGGCAAGCAAACGGAGGTTTTGAAAAGTATTACCAGAAAAATGCATGAGGCCGCCGATGAACAGGAATACGAGCAAGCGGCGTTGTTTCGCGATCAGATCCAATCCCTGCGAAAGATCTGCGAAAAGCAATTCGTGGATAGCGGGCGAGCGCTGGATGCCGATATCGTTGCCTGCGTGGCAGAGAATAACGGTGGCGGTCGGGTGTGCGTCAACCTTGCGATGGTCAGAGGAGGGCGTCACCTCGGGGACAAGAGTTTTTTTCCGCAAAATGCAGAAGGATATGATCTCGCTGCGATAGTGGAAGCTTTCCTGACCCAGCACTACCTCAATCGCAGCGTTCCGGATATGATCATCGTGGGAGAGAAAATTCCGCGGGAATCACTCCAGGCTCTGCTCACGCAGCAGGCTGGCCATAAGGTGAGCATCAATGTGAACCCGATAGGCAGCAGGCGCGTGTGGCTGGATATGGCGGCAGAAAATGCCACCCTTGCGCTGGAACAAATGCTGGGCCGCCAGGCAAGCCAGGAGGAGCGGCTGCAAGCTTTGCAGCAGGCTCTGGATATGACCGGGTTGAGCCGGATTGAATGTTTCGATATCAGTCATACAATGGGTGAAGCCACCGTTGCCTCCTGCGTGGTTTATGACAACTTCGCCATGCGCAACAGCGAGTACCGTCGCTACAATATTACTGGTATCACGCCGGGAGACGATTATGCCGCCATGCGTGACGTGCTCTCGCGGCGCTACCATAAAATTGCTGAAGGCGAGGGCAATCTACCCGATCTGATCCTGATCGACGGGGGAAGAGGGCAGATCAACGCTGCTCACGAGGTTATGGTAGAGTTGGGGTTGAGCGATGCGAACCTGGTAGGCGTGGCAAAAGGCGAGGAGCGCAAGCCGGGGCTGGAGCAATTGATTTTCCCGGAGGTGGAAAAACCATTACAATTGTCAAAGGATCATCCTGGATTGCATCTCATCCAGCAGATTCGGGATGAAGCGCATCGCTTTGCAATTTACGGTCATCGCGCAAAACTCGGCAAGTCCCGCATTCGTTCAAGCCTGGAGCAGATCGCCGGTGTTGGCGCCAAACGCCGGCAAAGCCTGCTGGCAAGGTTTGGGGGGCTGAAAGGCGTGCGCACCGCGAGCATCGAAGAATTGCAGCAGGCTGACGGTATCAGTCGCGCGCTGGCAGAGAAAATTTATAGGGAACTGCATTGAATCTTACCGGGCCTGCAGGCTCAGTGGCCTGCAGTAGGACGCTTTCCGGATTCGTTTTTTAATGGCATATTCCCGACCCTTATGCCTTTTAATCTGCCCAATGTTCTCACCTGGCTGCGCATCGTGGCGATTCCGCTGTTCGTGGGTATATTCTATTTTCCCTCGACCTGGTTATCGCACGCCGACCAGAACCTGATCGCAACCATTATCTTTACTGGCGCCGCCATTACCGACTGGCTAGACGGTTATCTTGCGCGCATACTGCGGCAAACCTCGGCCTTCGGTGCGTTCCTCGATCCCGTTGCTGACAAGCTCATGGTCGCTGCCGCACTCATCGTGCTGGTTTACCTGAGCAGGCTGGATGCGCTCATCGCTTTCATCATCATAGGACGGGAGATCGCCATTTCGGCCTTGCGCGAATGGATGGCCCAGATCGGCAAAGGCAAGAGCGTGGCCGTTTCCTTTCTGGGGAAATTGAAAACCGTGTCGCAAATGGCGGCCATTCCGCTACTGCTATATCACGAAAAAATAGGTGAAAGCTTCGATTCGCATGAGATAGGCACCTGGTTGATCTATCTTGCGGCAATACTGACACTGTGGTCGATGGCCTACTATCTCAAGATCGCGATTCCGCAGCTGGTGAAGCATGGCTGACCAAGCCGCGATAAAGGGAGGAAGGGAGGAGAAAATGCAATCACTGTACAACCCGGATATATACCCCGACCAGGTTCGGGAAATGATATGCGAATCGGGAGAAACGGGAATCGGGATTGCCAACCGGTGGATGACAGGATGGCCGAAGAGAGTAGTGAAACTGCTGGTGGAGGATATGTACGAGGGCGCGTTTCAGTATCAGCTCTTGCAGGAACAGGATGTGATCGCAAGAGCATCAAACCTGAGCCATCTCGCGCCGATGGAAATTATCGTGATGTCGGGCCTGAACCCGGAGCCGCCAGAGGTGTAGGATGCTTTATTGATCCGGTCAGAAAATACTACGAATCTCGTCATTCCGGGCCTGACCTGGAATCCAGCAAACCGGAATCCAGTTCAAACCAATAATGGCGTGCTTTGAACGCCGTTGGATCCCGGCTTCCGCCGGTATGACGTTTGTACTGCTTGCTCGCCGACTCAATAAGGGTTTACAAAAAACAGACGAGCTTCGACCGGAAGAAACCGGCGGGAAACAGCTATCTGAATCTGTCTTGCACAATGCCGCGCTACGGCCCCGACTTATCACGCTGTTATAAGTACTCCAAGATTGCTATTCCTTTATGCATAATAGGGGCAAACACCCGGAGTTACATGCTTTTTAACCTTCAGGCGAATACTTTTGGATTATTGCTTTCTTGACAAAGATAGCGCCGCCCTTATAATGGCAGGCTGTTTTTCGCGGGAATAGCTCAGTGGTAGAGCACAACCTTGCCAAGGTTGGGGTCGCGAGTTCGAGCCTCGTTTCCCGCTCCAGTTACTGGGAAAATGGATCATTGCTGCGGTCTCTGTCGAGATTGAACTTGAGGGACTCAGGCTAAAAATATCCGTTTTCCCTTTTTGCTTTTTGTTCTCGCACAGCATGGTGCCAAAGTAGCAATACGGTCGCCGTAGATCGTATAGTAAGGCGGGGTGGCAGAGTGGTTATGCAGCGGCCTGCAAAGCCGTGGACGCCGGTTCGATTCCGACCCCCGCCTCCATCAGATCATCCAACAACACCCAAAAACCCGCCTGAGTGCGGGTTTTTTACTGCCTTCTGCGGCGCTCGCAGCAATTGAAGTCAATGCTTCAGGTGTGCGCAAGATCAAGGTGTGGGACAAAAACAGCGCGCATGAGCGTTTGTGCAAGCACTTCGGCTTATTTCGGGAGGACAATAGTCAGAAGCCGGTCGGGGAACAAAAGCTGAAAATTTCATTTATCTCTCCTTCCGATAAATTCGATAAGTAATTATATTTGCCAGTACTCGGCTCCTTATTTCAATTATTTTCTCAGTCGAGGGAGAAAAAGTATAATCTTTGCAGACCTCAAGCTCTCCAGGAGCAATAAATGAGTCTGACCCTTGAAGATGCCCTTCGCGCATACGCTAAGGCGCTCAACACTCTCAATCCTGCGCCCCTTGAGCCTATTCTTGCAGTCGATTTCCATTATTCATCACAAATGGTCTTCCAGGAAATCACATCCAGAGATACTTTTCTGGACTATTTCAGAGTGAAGCTGCAAGCAATCGAGAAATCCAAGGCAACAGTGTTCGCAGAGATGGGAAAAATGCCAGAGTATTTCCGATATGAGCCTTGTGTAGTGGTTGCACAACATGGCAAGGACAATCTGGTCGGAGTCGTTCTTGGAGAAGTCGAATCAAATCAGTTAAAACGATTAGATTTCTGTATAGCTCCATGCCCTAGCTCTGCTACTCGGACTGGCGATTATCCTAAATAGCAGCTCTTCCAACAGTATCTTGATCTTATGAATGCCAGTAACGCCTGTTTGAAGCGAAACGTGATCTTTGCGAAGGCGCGCTATGGCTATCTCCTTGCCTATCTTCGCCTGCGGAGAGCCGCCGGAATAGTGGAATTCGCGGTCTGCACGGTATTGCAGAATTATTTCGCCCATGCCAGCGACTCTCCCTCGCCAATCGATACTGCCGGAGTGAAAAACAGGAATCATTGCAACAACTTGAATAAACTGGACTATGTATGCTTCCGAACAGAGCAAATGTGTTTTCCAGGCTAGGATAAATCATTCTCTGCTTTTAACTTTAACAAATTGAGATAAGAAACCCTCCCGGGTGGCTTGTCAGAGGGAGGTTTTAAAAGTATTTGATAATTTGGAGGCATGGCATGGTTGCAGATAAAGAGCGAGGAAAAAGCGGTGACAAGCGCGGTTTTGCTTCAATGGATGCAAACAAGCAGCGTGAAATCGCCAGTAAAGGCGGCAAGGCGGCTCATTTGAAAGGTACTGCCCATGAGTTCGATTCTGAGGAAGCACGCGAGGCGGGCAGGAAAGGGGGCCGGGCGGCTCATCTGAAGGGCACGGCGCACGAGTTTGATTCGGAAGAGGCGCGCGAGGCGGGCAGAAAAGGTGGCAAGGCCGCGCACGAGAAGGGTACGGCGCATGAGTTTGATTCCCAGGAAGCGCGAGAAGCAGGGCGCAAAGGCGGGGAATCACGTGGAAAAGTCGGTTCACATGCTGAGCATGAGAAGGAGGCCTCATACTCGTCGCAAAGTGGGAAATCCGGGCAGCACGGCAAGGATGACAGCTCAAATCACACTAACCGGTAGAGCCTTCTACATCGTTGCCTGAGGGGGACGGTCTTTTCCGTATTCGCCGTGAGTAGCGGGCTACCCTTCGGCGAGTTGTTCTGATCATCGTTCATCTTTCGACTTGCTCAGGATGGATGGGGAAGATAGAAGGGCTCGGAGCTCGAACCCCAACATCTCGTGTCATGAAATAAACGCGAGAACGTTCCTGGAACTCATTTCTTGGCTAAAGCTTGGAGATCAATGATTGGGCGTCGAAAGGCGCTTTTACTTTGATACTGTTATCGAAGTAACAGTAGATGTCGCGAGGTATACATGGCGGTTGATGCGGTGAGATGAGATGCGCGTCGTCGGGTTGTAAACCTTCGCGCCAGAGGCGAATTCGTTGCGCCCAACGTACCAATGCCTCCTCGGTATATCCGCTCGCATAAATTTCCTGATCACCATGCAGGCGAAGATAGAGGAAATCTGTCGTTACGTCTTCACGGTAAGGCCATTTTCTTGCGGTATCTGCAATGACCAGTGCGATATTGTGCGCGCGCAGGAGTTCTACAAAGGTTTCATCGAGGAAGCTGTCGTGCCGTATTTCAACGGCATACCGTAGAGGGCGTTTTGCGCCGATCGCCAGGCGTGCGCGGCCTGTCATGCGTTTGTCCCGGCGGCGGGCCAGATGCAGAGCCTGCTCTGTATCTCGTGGCAGGAGGTCGAAAAACCTCCTCATTCTGTCCTGATCATAACGAAAATTGGGTGGAAATTGCCACAGGATGGGGCCGAGTTTTTCCCGGAGATTGAATATTCCCGAAGCGAAGAAATTGGCGAGTGGAATGTCGATGTCGCTCAGGCGCCGGATATGCGTGATGTAGCGCGATCCTTTAACGCTGAAAATAAACCCGGGGGGAGTGTCGTCATAACAGCGCTGGAAGCTGTCCGGTGTCTGCAAAGAGTAGAAAGTTCCGTTTATCTCGATAGTCGGCAATATCCTGGCAGCATATTCAAGCTCACTGTGCTGGGGAAGTCCGGGTGGATAGAATACGCCGCGCCAGGGCGGATAACGCCAGCCGGAAATACCGATACGCGTCTCGCTCACTCGCTCTCAACTCCGTCCACGCGACAGTTCTTCCCCTTCAGTCGTATATGCAGGGGGAACATAAAAGTTGAGTGTTCGGAGCAGGTCTTCTCCCGTATTGCGGATTTCATGCTCATCGCCCCGCTCGATGAGCAAAAGGGAACCCTCCCCCAGGCGATAGCGCTTATCATTTATGGTTGCAATACCCATTCCCGAAACGACATACAGCCACTGGTCAGCACCGCGGTGGCGATTATGTGGGCCTCCTTCAGCCTTTCCTGGAAGCAAAACCATTTCAGCCGCCTGCGAACTCGGGTTACCAAGAACGATGCGAAATCCGATTTCGAACTGCAGATTTTTCCGTTTCATCCATTTCTCCCATCTCATCCATTACAGAAATTTGACAGCAGAAAAACAACGCCGTTTCGCGAGAAGGGGAGGAGCTGTTGAGTCAGCGAGTAAGCAGGACGAACGTCATATCGGTGAAAGCCGGTATCCAGCGGCGTTCAAAGCACGCTATTATTGGTTTGGGCTGGATTCCGGTTTGCTGGATTCAGAGTCAGGCCCGGAATGACGAGATTCATAATATTTCTGACCGGATCAATAGGGGGATAAGGGGAGGCAGGGGGAAACGGGGAAGGGTTAAGCAGAATGGCCGAGCGAACAGGGCCATTGTCTCAGTGTAACTCAGCCGAGAAAGGGCTTTGCCAGCTTGAGATCATCCACGAAGCGCTCGTATTCTTCGTCCTTGTTTTCCTCCGGTACACGCAGCAGGAACGAGGGGTGGACCGTAATCAGCAATGATACGTCCGCTGCGTATTCGAGTAATTTTCCCCGGTTGACTTTGACAGGGGTGGGGCGGCCCAGCAGTGAGCGAGCCGCCGTGGCGCCCAGGGCAATGATCAGACGGGGCGCTATCAGTTCAATTTCGCGTTGGAGCCAGGCATGGCACGCCACGATTTCGGCATCGACCGGTTTCTTGTGCATACGTCGTTTGCCACGTAGTTCGAATTTGAAGTGCTTGACGGCATTGGTAACATAGACTTCTTCTCGCGATAAACCGACTGCTGCCAGCGCATGCGACAGAATCGATCCAGCCGGTCCAACGAATGGATGGCCTGTAATATCTTCACGATCTCCAGGCTGCTCCCCGACGAGCATGATCGATGCGCGCGGGGAACCTTCTCCGAAGACAGTCTGCGTGGCATGTTCCCAGAGGTGACAGGCGTGGCAATTCGTGGCTGCTTTACGCAGGGAAGCGATGGTGTTTCCAGCGTGTTCAGCAGGATGTGAAGTGTCCGGTAGAGGCGTTTTCATCTGCTGAAGAATGGACAGGGTCAGGGGAAAGAGGAGAGGGGTGCTATCTTAATCTTAACCTTCAGTACTAAGTTCTTCGTTTTTATCTGCATCGGGTGCAGCCTCGGAAGCTCCATCGACGGTGAGTTCAAACCAGAACACACTGCCGACACCGACGGTGCTTTCCACACCGATTGTCCCGCCCATTAGTTCAACCAGTTGTTTCGTCACTACCAGGCCAATGCCCGTGCCTTCCACAGACCCCGTTTCCTGTCCGAGCCGGTTGAATTGCTGAAAAAGCTGTGTCAGTTTTTCTGGCGGCAATCCCGTCCCGGTATCGCGCACACTTACGCGGAGACGTCCGGACAGTGTCATAGAGCAACTCACTTCGACTGTGCCACCCTCGCGGTTGTATTTGATTGCGTTGGAAAGAAGATTGATCAGAACCTGCTTCACCCGCGTTCGGTCGGCCTGAACGAAGAAGCCCATGTCCGATGATGGCGGAAAGATCAGTTGTATGTTTTGCTCCTGGGCCTGCGGCTCGACCATGGTCCGGGACTCGACCATGACCTCTCCGATGCACATCGGTTCCTGCGCAACAATCAGCTTGCCGGATTCAATTGCGGCGAGATCGAGGATTTTGTTTATCAGTTCAAGCAGATACCATCCTGCAGAATTGATCTCCTTGAGCATGGTCATTTGCGTGAATGTCGGCGGCGGAGAACTCGATTCCATCAATTGGGCAAAACCAAGCATGACATTCAGCGGCGAGCGCAATTCGTGGCTCATGCTGGAAAGAAAATCTGATTTTGCCAGATTGGCTTTTTCCGCCTCTGTCTTGGCTTTGATCAGTTCCTCTTCGATCAGTTTGCGGTGAGTAATATCGCGCCGCAGCTCCTCGTTCACCCGCGCCAGTTCATCGGTGCGCTTAGCCACGAGTTCTTCGAGACGAAAACGATGCTGCTTCAACTCCTCTTCTACCTGTTTGCTTTCAGTGATATCAACCAGGATACCCTGCAGAAACAGTGAGCGTCCCGATTCATCCCGCACGACATTCGCCTCGTCGCGGAACCATAAGACTCTTTCATCCTGAGCAAGCAAACGGTACTCACAACGCAGAGGGGCACCCGTTGCGCGGCTTTTTGCCCGTTCCTCGAGTGCGTGCGACCGGTCATCCGGATAAATTTGTGCAAGCAGGATGGCCGGATCGTTCAACCATTGTTCTGCTGAAAAACCAAGCATATTGATACGGGAGCTGACGAAGAGGAAACGGTTGCTCCCATCCAGTGCAGCAATGTAAACGATTGCCGGAATGGTTTCGACCAGGGAGCGATATTTGGCCTCCGCCTGGGCGAGTTTCTCTTCCGCCTGCTTTTTTTCCAGCCGCATCCGCCGGTCGCTCAGTACACGCTGGATAATGGCGGGCAATAATTCAAGGTATTGGTGCTCCAGGTCCTTGATCAGGTAATCCTTCGCCCCGCGCTTCATTGCTTCTACCGCAATGGTAGCGTTGTCCGTACCTGTCAGCATCATGACCGGGATGGAGACATCGCCACTCTCGTCGGTCAGCGCCGCCAGAAACTCAAGACCATTCACATCCGGCAAGTGGTAATCGAGCAGGACGCAGTCCGGCTTTTGCTCATAGGCAAGTTGCAATCCCTCCCGGCCTGATTCGGCTTCGGAAAGCACGAACTCGTAGTCCGGGTCCCGGGCAAGGGCACGTCGACACGCCATACGATCCACGGCATCGTCTTCGACGAGTAGAACGCGAATCAGGGGTTTGGTCATAAGTGGATGGGCTTTCGTAAAATCAGGGAGTTGATTGAGCCTTTATCATGGCATCTCGCTGATGGTCCAGTAAGCATCGATGGAACGCATGACTTCGACGAATTGACGATAATCCACCGGCTTGGCCATATAACCGGCCACACCGAGGTCGAAGCTGTTTATCTTATCCTGCTGTTCCTCTGATGTAGTCAGAACTACTATGGGAATACGCTTCAGCTTGTCATCATTTTTAACCGCTTTCAGGAATTCGAGACCGTTCATGATGGGCATGTTCAAGTCTAGCAAAATGATGCACGGCTTTTCGCTTGCCGGCTCCTGGAGATAATGAACAGCTTCCTCACCATTTTCCCGGTGGACGAGCGGGTTCGTTACGTGAATCTCTTTTAGAGCACGAACGACCGTCATTTTATCTACTTGATCATCTTCCACCAGGAGAATGGGTCTATTAGTTATTTTCACGCTGCTGTTCCTTTGGTTGAATTTGCGACTGCTACTGCTTTAGGGAGAGTAAAGAAAAAAGTTGTACCCTCACCGGGCGTGGATTCCACCCAGATATTGCCACCATACATTTCCACGATTTTTTTTACCAGAGTGAGCCCAACCCCGGTGCTTTCTACCCGGTCTCTTGGCGCAAGCGTCTGGAAAAGCTGAAAGATTTTTTCAAAATGACGGGATTCGATACCAGGGCCATTATCGCTGACGCTGAACCTCCAATGTTGGCCCTCCGCAACGCAGCCAATACGAATTTCGCATTGAGGCTTATCCATGTATTTGATGGCATTTGAAAGCAGATTCTGAAATATCTGTTGGATGCGCGTTGGCTCTATCACTATGCTTGGTAATGTATTTTCGACGGTAATGGTAACATTTGGCGAAGGGGCAATGAAATCTATCACATCACGCAGGACTTCATCGACCTTCACCTCTACAGGCGCTTCTCTGACCCGCCCCACACGTGAATATTGCAGGATACCGTCGATCAGGTTCCCCATACGGTGGACTCTGCTGACAAGGAGGCGCATATGCTCCCTGCCTTCATCATCGAACTTATCGAGGTAGTCAGTAGAGAGCCAGTCTGCAAGTGCGCCAATTGCGCGCAGCGGTGCTTTCAAATCGTGTGATACCACATATGCGAAACTTCTCAACTCTTCATTGGCGCTTTCCAGTTCGGCCATCAGTATCGCTTTCTGTTCCTCTGCCTGTTTGCGTTCACTGATGTCACGCAGAATGACGACGAACATCCGGTGCTCCTGGCTATGCATCTCAGTCACAGAAATATCCAGGGGAAACGTTGCACTGTTTTTGCGCAACCCTATAACCTCATTCGTTTTTCCGGGCACTTGCAGTTTTGTATTTTCCTGGTAATTCTTAAAGTAATCCGTCAGTTGACCGTGTTCAGGCCGGGGGAACAGGAAGCCGATATTTTGTCCGATCAACTCACTTTCGGAATAACCGAAGATCCATTCCATTGCCGGGTTGCCGGTCTGGATCGCGCCCTCTTCGTCAACGGAGACTACACCCACAATCAGGTTATTTATCAAGGCACGTGTATTTGCTTCGCTGGCGCGAACCTGGCCGATCGTTTCCACCAGGCTGTCGCGCATTTCCCGCACGGCCTCCGTCAATTGGCCGATTTCGTCATTCGACGGATGAACCTCGATTTCCTGCTTCAGATTCCCTGCTGCCACGCCGCGGGAGATTCGGACGACGTTCTCAAGAGGCTGAAAAATCGCACGGATGAACATGAGGCTGAACACCACCGCCAGCAGCAGGGCGACGATTATCGAAGCGATGAGAATGGCGCGGATTGTCTCGTACCGACTCTGTTCCTGGTCATATTCTCTCTTTGCTTCATCGACCTGCAGCAAAACAAGGGCGTCTATGCTTTCGCCTACTGGCAGGTACAGCGGGCGGATCTTTTCCACAAGTATCCTGTTTGCTTCGCCGATTTTATTGGCGCGCAACGCGGCTGCTGCAGGCAAGAGGCCCTCGGTCACATATTTACGATGATCTGCGTCAAATTTAGCCGCCAGCTTTTTTTCCACGGGAGTCAGACGAGTGCCTATATACTCTTCCCAGGTTTTATTGATTTCCGCAATATTCTTCTCAACCTTTGCGGTCTTGTCCCTGATGATTTCAGGCGTCGGTATTACCAGCGCAGATGTGACGGCGAGCCGGGTTTGCAGCAAAAGTGATTCAATATATCCCACCTGGCTCAGCGGAATCGCTCTGTCATGATAGACAGTCCTCAGTCCGTCTATTGCATGGCTCATGCCGAACAAACCAATCATTCCCATTCCCAGCAAAAAGGCGACTAGGTAGGAAAGGGTAAAGATCAGGCGTGATTTGATCGTCAGGTTTTTAAATGTCAGCTTTTTGAACATATGACCTGCAAGGATTCGAAAAGGTGATACTGAAGTTTTCTATTGCACAGGGAGTTACAAATATACCCCTATGAACCTCATGTGAAAAATATCTTTTAATCCGACAACCCTGTTCACGACTCATCCAGGGAAAGACCGGTGGGCAGCAGGAAATTTATGATCCGAATATGTGGATCAGCAGGTGGCGTAAGTCCCTGCAGGCGTCCATTGGGTACTCGCACAACCAAATGGCCTATTCCTATTGAGAGGCCCTCCTTGATATGTACTATATTTAGGTAGCGTTCCCGGATCGGGGGTATTTCGCCGGGCGATGCTCTAGCTGTTAATCTGGGATTGAGATGCGCTGGAATTCAATCTTAAAGGAGGATAGTCATGAAACTCAACGTTTTGGCTGCGGGATGTCTGCTCACGGCGGCAGTAGCTATGCCAGCTGTTGCGCAAACCACGGTTTATACAGCGAACCTTACCGGTCCCAATGAGGATCCGCCGAACTCTTCTCCAGGTATCGGTACGGCAATGATCACCATTAATCAGGATGCGGGGACGATGCGCGTGGAAGAGAGCTTCAGCGGACTTACGGGAAATGTTTCCGCCTCGCATATCCACTGCTGCACAACCACGCCGCATGAGGGACTGGCGGGAGTCGCCACCGTAAGTCCCACGTTTACTGGCTTTCCCTCCGGAGTCATGGCAGGTGATTACGATCACACCTTTAATATGCTGGATGCGTCGAGTTACAATCTGCCATTCCTGAACGCGAATGGCGGAACTGCTCAAGGCGCCTTCGACGCATTGGTTGGGGGAATAAATGATGGCCGCGCGTACGCGAATATTCATACGATGCCCGAGTTTCCAGGCGGGGAGATTCGCGGTTTCCTGGCTCCCATACCAGAACCCGAAACCTATGCGATGCTATTGGCCGGTTTAGCGATGGTGAGCATGATGGCATGGCGTCGTCGTCTTCTTTCCTGCGAAGATAGCGGCGTCAGGATAGGCTGAACATCTGCTGCCGAGTAACTGAATGGAATAATTTTGAGAGCTGGCTGTAAACAGGCTTTCTTTGTTTCCAAGGTAAGATAAGGTAAGGGAACCTGGTGATCCTCAAGGATTGAGGATAGCGCTCGGAGCCGAAATCGAAGGGCATAGATGCCGTTTTTTCTCGTTTATTAAATTCGCCGGATGGGGTGGTGGCGCGTAACCCCTAACTCATTCGCTCGCCTTTCGAGCAGTGAGGTAGAAGAATGATTTTTCTGCTCACCGTTCAAAAGCAATTACACAAAAACAACTGAGTTTTCGTTCTCTTTTGGCTATTGCGGCAATCTGCTCCGAGCCTTGAGTTATTGCGTGCGCTCTCCCTGATCTGGCTGAGCGCCAGTCAGTCAAATAGAAATAGCATACGAATCAGGGAACTCTATAATAGGATTACACGCTGGCACGAATATTCCGCCCAGCGTGCAATCCAATCTTACGCAGCTTGAATGTTTGATGCTTGCTTGCCCTTTGGGCCTTGCGTAACCTCAAACGTTACTTTTTGTCCCTCTTGGAGCGTTTTGAAGCCGGACATGTTGATTGCGGAGAAGTGTGCGAATAAATCTTCACTGCCGTCAACAGGGGTAATAAAACCAAATCCTTTTGCCTCATTGAACCATTTTACTGTCCCAGTTGCCATTTTTTACTTCCTATATATCAGTTAAAAAGAGACCTCATCTTCAGGTCTGAGCGCATTCTGACAATCCCTGAATGAGAAATATGTTCGCTACCGTACCGTACAGTCCATGCACTCCGTTAGATCGTATATTTTTTGGATCATTAGCGAGAGAGCAAATCTTTCTTGATGCCATAACTTTGATCAGTGCAGGAAACCTAAGCTGGGACTCAAGCTCCAGCAGTTATCAACAGACCTATCCACGCTAATTAGGGAAAACTTCCATTAGCGATTAGCGGTATTCGCCGAGCCCGACCAAGTGCTCATCGGCGCTTGAGCGAGACTATAGTGCATCGAGTATCAGATACCCCTGCACGGCATATCATCATGATGGGGATCAAATACCTGAATGTGCCTAATGCACGGATGGAATATATGAAAAGAGAAGTCCCGTATATCCGCATCGGATGAATTATTGCTTGTTTTCGTGGTTTTGTTCGATATCGGTTCGCAACGAAACTGTTTCCGGATTGCTCCCGGAACTGGCAAAAACTGATCGGAAACTGTCCCAGCAATTTTCTCAGGAGAACAGATATGAAACCAGAAGACAACGCCAGCGCCGCACGGCGCCAGTTTGTGGGCGGCATGACAACCGGCCTTGCCGCAGCATTTGTCTACCCGGCCTTCGCGCAGCAAGGGCAGCAAGAAAGTCCTCCCGGCTCGCTACAAGGGCCCAGCCAATCCCGTAAACAGGATCCGAGAACGCAATACCCTATTCCCCCTTTCCCGCCGCAAAAGCAGGAGCCTCCCGGCCTTGTAAGCAAGATGATACCGCGGCCTGATCACGGCGAAACAACCTACAAGGGCTCGGGCCGGCTAGTGGGTAGAAAGGCACTTGTGACCGGTGGCGATTCGGGCATTGGCCGCGCCGCTGCCATCGCCTTTGCACGTGAGGGTGCCGATGTCGCGATCAACTATCTCCCTGTTGAGGAGTCCGACGCTTGTGAGGTCGTGAACCTTATCCGGGTGGAAGGGCGAAAGGCGGTCGCGATCCCTGGCGATATCCGGAACGAGGATTTTTGCTCCAGGCTTGTGGCCAACGCCGTCCGGGAGCTGGATGGACTGGATATCCTTGTCAATAATGCAGCCATGGCTGCCGCGCAGCCCTCTATCGTCGATCTTACGACTGAACAGTTCGATTCGACCTTTAAATGCAACGTCTATGCCATGTTCTGGATTACTAGAGCCGCCCTGCCGCATCTTGAGCCCGGAGCGGCGATCATCAATACAAGCTCTGTTGAGGCTTACAATCCATCCGATGCGTTTCTCGACTACGCGCAGACAAAGGCGTGCACCGTTGCCTTCACAAAATCGCTGGCAAAGCAGGTAGCCGAGAAGGGTATACGGGTGAACGCGGTGGCGCCGGGACCGTTCTGGACCCCGTTGCAGACGGCTGGATGGGCAGATCTCAGCAGGTTCGGTAAGGAGACTCCGCTTGGGCGCCCCGGCCAACCGGCGGAACTCGGCCCCCTGTATGTCTTTCTCGCGTCGCAGGAATCAAGCTACGCAACTGGACAGGTGTACGGTGCTTCAGGCGGGGAAGGATACCCCTAACGCAGCTAACAAGGCCAGAAGCAGAGCGGTCGACCTTCTTTCAAGTACCGAGGTTTCTTATGCCGGGCACCATTTACCGATGTATCAGGACGGACATGATGCGCATGTAAATTTCCCAAGTGCGAATTCTCCCCCTCACCTGACCCCAATCGCAGATTACTTGTTGCCCTTTTAATGGTCTTGCTTACATCTGCTTCATTATTCCTCATTATTCCATACGCGAGCCTTGATATCCATTGTCATTATCAGAAAATAAAAAGGAGTTACAAGTAGATGCTTGTAACTCCCCAATCTATTGTTGTTTATGCTGGAATTGAAACTACGATCAGGGGATTATGAGCCCTTGGCAAGGGTGGCAGCGGCCCATGCCCGGAGTCGAAACCTGTGCCCTCCCCAGGAGCTTGCTGCTCGTAACCGCTGCGAGCGGAGGTGATCTCTTCGCCGGTGCTCGTTCTGCTCCTGCAGCGCTTGCAACTGCTGCTGTTCCAGCAGCATCTGTTCGTACCTTGCATGTCCGGGGCGCTGCAAATCCTGCAAACCGTTGTACTTATGTTCGATGCCAGAATGCTGTGCTTGAACTCCCGATGAGAGTGCGAAAAAGCCTCCTGTCAGGAGCGCCATCGCAAGTTTCATTTTTTCCTCCAAGGATGTGAACGCGAGATAATTTACGGATTGCATGATTGCATTCTAGGCCGTGGTCAGGTGGGAATAAATTGTACTTAAGTACATGTTCTCTTAATAAAAACGCTCTCACTTTCGCTTGAGGGGGATTAGGGTTTCGAGGAATTGATTGCTGCCAGAAGAGAAGGGTTCATCACACGGTAAGGGAAGCGCGATGAACCCCGGAATATAAGAGAAGAAGATGATATGGATTTGGAAATGAGCGATAAGATGGGCTAAAGTATTTTGAGATATTCCAGCAGCGCTTTTTTCTCTTCAGCCGAAAGCTTTGTCCCAAACTCATGGCCGCAACGGCTGTTTCCGGAATTTCGATCACTGCAATCCGTAGTTTCCAACGTGTAGTCGAATTTATTCTGTTGGGCGGCCAGTCCTACATTGACAATATCGTAAGCCGGACCAATCTTGAACGAACTGATCCTTTCAGCCGCAGGCTTCAGCAACTCTGCCAATGTCGGAACTGATCCATTATGAAGATAGGGAGCAGCAGCCCAGATACCCTGGAGGACGCGTGATTCATACGGATAGGACGGCTTGGCCTCGACCGGGCGCGCAATGAAAGCCTCTCGAAGAGACTCTGTCTCTGGCGGGAAGGGAGGTTGCGCGCTCTTCGCTCCAACTTCCTCTTCAGTTTTCATGAGCACGGGAACATAGTGCTGGAGGATAGAGCCGAGAACGGATGTTCCCAGGACATTGAAGGCCGTATCCACGGGTTTGAGCGGGCTGGCGAGAAATGGAATCTTCGCACCTTCAAGCACACCTGTCTTAACAGTCCGTGCAAGTATTTCATATTCTTTGGAATCCGTACCGACATCCATGAGGGGCGTAGCCCAGGTTTTGCGATCCCGAAACCGTGTTTGCCCTGGCTTAATGCCATGGCAATCCGCGCAACCACCCTGCTCGGTCTTGCGGGCGAAGATTTCCTTGCCTTTATCGGCCAATGCCTGATCTATCTTCCATGGCCATTTAGGGGGGCTGATTTTTTTTACCAGATCTTCCAATGCCTCCAGACCCTGGAATTCAGCCGAATTGTTGGCCAAGTAATCAACCCCCAGTAGACGCCATTTATCCTTTTTAGGGTGGAAAACTCCAAATACGCCGTAAACCTCACCGAGATTTCGGGAGAGGGCGAGAATATCATTTCCATTGCTGGCGAAACCGGGCCATTGTGTCTTATCCTGGATCGAGGCATTCCAGAGGAATGGGTAGCGTACCGGTGCAACGGCTGGTTGGATGTTTTCGGGAATCATATACGTCGGTGGAGAACCGATATCGAGGCCGGCCAGTCGGTTGAAGATCATCGATACCGCGTCAAGCCGTGCCGGGCCCCAGGGTTTTGCCGGAAGTGCGCGCTCGATCAACGTGTGGTAGGGTAAATACCAAGCTTTCACCGCTTTCTGCAGCTTTTCCTTGTCCTTCGAGGTTGCTGACGGGCCAAGGACGGCGCGTGCAAAATCCGTGAACGCTTGCTTGTCCGTCAAAACGGCTTTCACCGCGGCATCGAGATCAGCCAGAAAACTCTGGAAATCGACGATTCCCGGTCCGCCGTCGATCAGGTATGCGGTACCGTTGACCTCGATCTGACGCGTATGACAGGCAGAGCAATTCATGCCGATTTCCTGTCCTTCGCTTCCACTTGCAACGGTGAATCCCACGGGTAATCCAGCTGGTTTGCTGGTCTTATTGGGAAGGTAGCCATATCGGCCCAGGCTTTCAGCCATGAACGGTTGGCCGTCTGCTTGCTTCAAGGCGGATATCCAGCGCAGCGGCATGATACGAGAGCCCTGATCGCGACTATAGAAATCCTTTCGGGCAGAAGCTGTCCACTCTGCCCCCTGATCAATGATTACCTGTTCGGCTGCCGAAGAAACCGGCGGCACGAGCAAAGCTAGTGTGGACAGGAGGCTTCCAATCCAGGATAGGAACTTGATTTTCAATTTTTATCTCCCTTTAGATTATATTTTGAGGCTCGTCGTGCCCTTGCTACCCGTATTGCATAAATGATTTTGCCGATTGAGCGATGAAATGTGCCGATAAGACCGTTACTGGGTCAACGGCTATCAATCCTTCGCAACGCGGACCTGGGTAATATTGACGAACATTAGAAACATCCTGACTGCTTGAGCTGACTGATGTCAGATATCAACTGGATGTTTGGTGGTACGTTGCGCTGCGTTTTTAATTGCTGATTTCGATCCGCCCTCCGCCACGAAGGTACTGCGACCTTGTTACCACCCCCTTGCGGAAAGGGGGTAGAAGAACTCATCGCTGATAACTGGCAATACAGCCGCAGGTTTCGGCCTGCTGATTCGGATCAGTGCTTGGGAAGGGTGGTAGAAAGTATGGTTGCGTGAAACAGGAGGTGATAAGCGAAAAAGAAGAGTTTTATCCCCCCTATTCAAGCTTTGGGAGGAAGTTCTATTGGTTTATTCGTATTTTTCACGAATAGCGCACGAACGAGGAGTCTCCTCAGAAAAAGAAGGATTAAAGACTGAATCAATAAACAAAAACCTGCCGAGGCCGGTTAGGGAGGGGAAATATTTGAAAGGCTAAACTTAAGGCTGTCTACTGCGTCCTTTACGATTTTCTTGGCGTCTCCATATTTCTTCTGGGCTGATGGCGGAGGTCGAATCATAGGGACGGTTAAGCCAAGGGATATGTAATCCCTTAGATTATATTCATAACCATATATTATGGTTATGTTTTCTTTTAAAACTGAAAAATTGTCACACTATTGGTACAATAAGAGCAACAAAGCAATTAACAGTTGATTAAAAGATCGATTTTGCGGAATAAAGCATTTCTGAAACCACTTCTCCACCTTAAGAGACCAACTTTGGTAAAGGGTTTACGGAGGATGGGGTAGCAGACATAAGCAAGCTTTTTATGTCGCAAGTGGAATCCCAACTATTAGTGTGTTTATTTCTGTATCAAGAAATTCGATTCCCGGCATGAGAGATTCTACTCGCTTTAACTCTTCTGCCGGGTTGATTCCCTGCTTGGCGGTCATTTTGCCAGAGGTGTGAGCTGCTAAACCACGTAGGGCTCCGAACGATTCCATTTCAGCTAAAAAGGCTGAATCAATCTTTTTAGGCTCGATCCCGATAGGAAGGAGCATTGATAGCAGATTTTTTTCCTTAATTCCATGATTGCCACTTCTTATAAATTGATGAAAATCAGATATCACAGGAAGAAGTCTTTTGTCGATGTCCACGAGAGATGGCCATGTCTTACGCTTATTATCTGTAGGCGCCTCAAGGGTCGGTGGTGGTAATGACATTTCCCTTCCACTAAACCCTAATAAACAAAAGGCGATGTGAGATACGCGTCTGCCACTTTCCCACGCTGAATGCGCAAGAGTTGCCGCTTCTAAAGCTCGATCCTCAAAGAAGGATTCGATCTCGGCATGTGCAAGAACCCTGTAGGCCAGAGACTGAATGGCTACACACTCGTAGTTATCATAAGTTCCAGTAGGGTCAAACTGATCGGGCAAGAGATGAGTGCGCAAGAGCCTAAGCTGATCTTGCAATTGCAAAAAACGCTCCGAAGGCATAGGTCACATCCTGAAGCCTTCAAAAGAAATTCTCATTTTAAAATTTTGGTCGTTCTCTGTCGCATCGCGGAGGCTTGGCAATTCATAACTGCATTCAATGGCACCACTCAGCTCTTTGCCCCACATATAAAGTCGCGAGAAGGTATTTGGCACACCTGAAGTGTTGCTTTCAGAGGCGTCAAGAAAGGCCTGATTAGAAACTATCCGATCATACGCAGCGAGAACTGCCTCTGGTTTTTGTTCCATTGCTGCCCGAATAATGTCATTGGCGGCATAAAATACCAGGGCATCAAAAATTCCCCTATTGAAAGATGCAGAGTTCGCCTTTCGAGCAACACGGTTCTCTCCAAATATCTCAATAAGCGCGCAAACTGCTTTGTTAAAGGCTTCAACGGCTGCTTCTACTCTTGGCTGTTGATCATGCCAAGCGCGATTCAAGCGATCACACGTTAAATCTAAAAAATCCTTCATTCGCCCCCCATACTCTGATAGAAAGAAATGAAATCCCAAGAACCGAACTAAAAGTTCGACATCTCTCATTCTCGGATCTGATTGGCAGCCAAGAAGGATATGCAGAGGCTCAGAGGTCACCGCTTTATCATCAACAAAGTCTGAAAACTCGCCTGGGAACATTGCTTGACGCAATTCTTGAGGGGACAGCTTGACGCTACCAGTGTTTAATCTGAGGAAAACCAGGTGAAGAAAGTCATAGTTAGGCCAGTTTCGGATCACCACTGTTCGAACTGTGTAATTCAAGAAGGCATTCAGATCGTCTTCAAAAGCAGGTTCTTGTAAATTTTCAAATCTCTTTTTAGTCAGATCTACTCTTGCTTCTAGTCCTTGGAGGCGAAACTTGTTGTGAGGACCTTCGGCATTTCCTGTGAACTGCAAAAGCGACAAGAGCCGCTGCTTTCCATCGAGAACGATATACTTTCCTCGCTGACCTTGCTTCTCTGCTAGAACAATCTGAGGCACAGGGAGACCGAGAATAAGCGACTCAATAAAAGAACTCTTGCGCCTTATAGACCATGCGTCCCGTCTTTGAAACCGGGGATTCATCTCGATATTTCCCCTCATTAGCTGGGAAACGACCGTCTCTACCGTCCAATCAGCAGAGTGAAGTACTGCTTCTGAGAAATGCTGTGTCTGTGCAAAATCTAGCTCGGCGTCCAGCTCTTCCACAAACTCAATATTTCTTTCCAACATGTTTGTCTTCAAGAATTGACTCCACCATATATCGCAACTGCTTAATTATTTTTAGGAAACCGTTTCCCAGCACATAACTTCCCCCCTCTCTACCAGAGACTTGTCTTGTTGGCAGACGAGGGCGAGCACAGCTGGGATCGATAATTACATATCCAACAATACGGCTAAGACAAAGCCGTACGTTAAAGCATTTTATTTTAGGCTTGCTATCGCCCGACAACCAATTGGACTTAGGTACTAAGGCGGTGACAAACAAATGATGGCAAGGCATTTGTCATTCCCGTCTTCATGACGTCTAAGGTGTGAGCCCTTCTGGGGAGTATGATGAGCAGACATGAGCAATTAGCAGAGTGTGCCAATTGTGTGCCAATGGGAAATAATAAATCAGTAGATAAAGCCTGGTTAAGTATATAAGTTATTGATTTAATGGTGCCCGGAGCCGGAATCGAACCGGCACGGGCGGTTAAGCCCGAGGGATTTTAAGTCCCTTGTGTCTACCAATTTCACCATCCGGGCGGTGAACTTCTTCTTTGCTATCAACCCTTTAAGGTTTAAGAAGATTGTACTGCAATCGTAATTATAACCTGAAATTAGACACTCACTGTGCACAGATTGTGTATCGGTTTATCATACAATCAATCCAATAATCTTTTATTAACAAGGGGGTAGCAGGGGGGCAGGGGTGCCTTCTGTATAGTGCATTGCAACAAAATAAAATCTAGCAGAAATGCATAGAATCCGGAAGCTTGTCTTCCTATCGAAGGGACTAGGCAAGCTAGTCTTGTCAATCATTATTGATATCTGACACTTGTATTGCTATCAGCTTATTTCCTACTTATTGTGTTTTTAGCAGGGCAGAACAAGCCCCTACCCTTATCTATCCCTTTCTTCTTCGGGTTTTCCCCCGGTTTCACGGACACATCTAAAAAGGCTGATAATGAGTCAGGAGGTGTGTCATGGCAAGGCGAAGGAAATACGCAGCGGAGTTCAAGCAGGAAGCGGTACAGTTGGTTCGATCTTCAAATGTTCCGGCAAGCCAGGTTGCG
>NZ_QAOK01000033.1 GCF_003050865.1 Nitrosospira multiformis
GAATTACCGCATGAGGGTCTTGGCTCAATGCGGTTGGAACGGTGTGATCAACCGTGTCTGATGAATGACCCATCCCCCGTTAATGGGAAAGAGCCATGGGAAAGAGCCGGATATTGTTGGTAGGCGCGATTGGACTCGAACCAACGACCCCCACCATGTCAAGGTGGTGCTCTAACCAGCTGAGCTACGCGCCTGCAAGGCGCAATTTTAGCTGAAACGGTGCGGACGTTCAAACTATAATGTGCAGTTCTTGAACGATGTGTCGTTATGTTTCGTGAATCTTTTTCGTTCAGCAGCAGGAAGCAATGGAAAAAATCCGGTTATCCAAGCTCATGTCCCAGAAGGGGTTGTGTTCGCGCCGGGAAGCGGATGACTATATCGAACGCGGCTGGGTATTTGTGGATGGCGAGCGCATCAGTCAATTAGGCATCAAGGTTTTTCCTACGCAGGAAATAAAGCTTGCGCGCATGGCGCAAGCGCAGCAGTGTGATCAAATCACCGTACTGTTGCATAAGCCCGTCGGGTATGTTTCAGGACAACCTGAGCGAGGATATAAGCCGGCGATCAGCCTGATTAATAAAGAATCGCAGTTTCATGATAGCAATGCACCGTCCAGTTTTAGCCCATCAAATTTGAAAGGCATGGCGCCGGCAGGTCGGTTGGATATCGATTCAAGCGGATTGCTTGTGTTTACCCAGGATGGTCGCATCGCAAGGAAATTGATCGGTGCCGAATCCGAGATTGAAAAGGAGTATCTTGTACGTGTGGAAGGAGCGTTGTCCCAGCGCACCTTGAGTCTGTTAAGTCACGGCCTGAGTCTGGATGGAAAGGCGCTGAAACGTGCCGAGGTGGTCCAGCAGAATAAGGACCAATTGAGATTCATTTTAAAGGAAGGCAGGAAGCGGCAGATTCGTAGAATGTGCGAACTGGTTGGTTTGAAGGTCACAGGACTGAAACGCGTTCGCATCGGCAAGGTAAGGCTGGGCGAGCTTCCCTTGGGAAAGTGGCGTTATTTGCGGCAAGACGAAGAGTTTTAACCACGTATTCTGCGTTTTTTCCATTTTGTCCATCATCAGGATTCAGCGTAAGGATTCCCAAGCGGTAAGAGTGTATTAAACAGCATAACGTAATGATTTCAAGGAAGAGCAAATGATTCTGGTAACAGGAGGCGCCGGATTTATCGGGGCGAATTTCGTATTGGATTGGCTGGAGCAATCTGACGAGGCGGCCATCAATCTCGACGTGCTCACTTATGCCGGTAACCTGGAGAACCTGAAAACG
This sequence comes from Nitrosospira multiformis, assembly GCF_003050865.1. GTDB lineage: Bacteria > Pseudomonadota > Gammaproteobacteria > Burkholderiales > Nitrosomonadaceae > Nitrosospira > Nitrosospira multiformis_E. The sequence goes on from NZ_QAOK01000033.1 coordinate 1,282, forward strand.
TTGGAGGGTGACAAGCGGCATATTTTTGTACAAGGTGATATTGGTGATTCCGACCTTCTGGTTCATCTGCTAAAGAACTATCGACCGCGCGCCATCCTTAATTTTGCCGCGGAGAGCCATGTCGATCGTTCCATACATGGCCCTGAAGACTTCATCCAAACGAATATTGTGGGCACCTTTCGCCTTCTGGAAGCGTCCCGAGGGTACTGGAGCAGACTGACGGGAAATGAAAAGCAGCAGTTTCGTTTTCTCCACGTCTCAACCGACGAGGTTTATGGCTCGCTGACAAAAGACGAAATGCCTTTTACCGAGACGCATCGTTACGAACCTAACAGTCCTTATTCAGCAAGCAAGGCAGCGAGCGACCACTTGGTGCGTGCCTATCATCACACTTACGGATTGCCTGTTCTCACCACAAACTGCTCCAACAATTACGGCCCATATCAATTTCCCGAAAAGCTCATCCCGCTCATGATCGTCAACGCACTGGCGGGAAAGTCATTGCCGGTCTATGGCGATGGCCAGCAAATCCGCGACTGGCTCTACGTAAAAGACCATTGCAGCGCCATTCGCAGCGTGCTGGAGGACGGCCGTCCCGGACAGATTTATAACATCGGCGGCTGGAATGAAAAACCCAACATAGAAATTGTGGAAACGATCTGTAGCCTGCTGGACACGTTTCGCCCCCGGGCGGGCCAGTCCTATCGCAATCTGATCAAATATGTGGCGGATCGTCCAGGCCACGACCGGCGCTATGCGATCGATGCGAACAAAATCGAGCGTGAACTGGGTTGGAGACCTGCTGAAACTTTTGAAACAGGAATCAGCAAAACCGTGCAATGGTATCTCGACAATGCAGCTTGGGTCACCCATGTTCAATCCGGTGCTTACCGGCATTGGGTGGAGAAGAACTATAAAGAGCGCGCTTGATGAAAATTCTGCTGTTCGGAAAAGACGGCCAGGTTGGATGGGAGTTGCAACGCAGTCTTGCACCCTTGGGCGAGATAGTGGCGCTGGATTTTGGCAGCCGGGAATTCTGCGGCGATTTCACACGTCTTGACGGAATTGCGGATACCGTTCGGGCAGTTGCGCCGGATGTGATCGTGAATGCCGCTGCCTATACAGCGGTGGACAAGGCTGAAAGTGAGCCGGAGCGTGTCCGCATCATCAACGCCCTCGCTCCCGCTATACTCGCTCACGAAGCCGGCAAGCTGAGTGCCTGGCTGGTGCATTATTCTACCGATTATGTATTTGACGGGAGCGGAAGCGCGCCTCGGGTGGAAACCGATCCCACCAACCCTTTAAATGTATACGGCATGACCAAGCTCGAAGCTGAGCAAGCGATTTTGACCTCGGATTGCAATCATCTCATCTTTCGCACGAGTTGGGTTTTTGCAGCGCGTGGCAGTAATTTCGCAAAAACCATGCTGCGCTTGGCCCAGCAGCGCGACAGCCTCAATATTATCGATGACCAGGTCGGAGCCCCCACCGGTGCGGAGCTTCTGGCTGACATCACTGCTCACGTCATACGGATAAGCAGGCAGCGGCAGAATATCTCGGGGCTTTATCATCTGGCTGCCGCGGGTGAAACATCCTGGTACGGTTATGCGAATTTTGTATTGAACTTTGCGCGGCAGGAGGGAGTCAAGCTCACGGTCGCGCCGGAGAATGTTTTTCCGGTAACAAGCAGTGAATTTCCATCCGCCGCCCGGCGGCCAAAAAACTCGCGCCTCGATACCGAAAAACTGCAAAGCACATTCGATTTAAGCTTGCCGTCGTGGGAGACAGGGGTTGCACGCATGCTCACCGAAATTCTCGAGAAACCACTATGATTCAGCGTAAAGGCATCATTCTTGCCGGGGGGTCCGGCACACGGCTCTATCCGGTGACAAAAGCGGTCTCCAAACAACTGCTGCCTATTTACGACAAGCCCATGATCTACTATCCGCTCAGCACATTGATGCTCGCGGGTATTCGCGACATTCTCATTATTTCCACTCCCCAGGATACGCCCCGTTTCGAGCAGCTTCTGGGTGATGGGGGCGATTGGGGTTTGAACCTGCAATACGCGGTGCAAAACAGCCCGGACGGGCTCGCTCATGCTTTTATCATTGGCAGGGATTTCATTGGAAGGGATTCGAGCACGCTTGTGTTGGGTGATAACATTTTCTATGGTCACGATTTGCATCTGCAATTACAGCATGCAATGGAAAGACAGGAAGGTGCGACAGTCTTTGCCTATCACGTACAGGATCCGCAGCGCTACGGGGTCGTCGCCTTTGATGCGAATCATCGTGTTTCTTCGCTGGAAGAAAAACCCGCTCGGCCCAAGAGCAACTACGCGGTGACCGGCCTGTATTTCTACGATAATCAGGTGGTGGATATTGCCGGTGGACTCAAGCCTTCCGCGCGCGGCGAACTGGAAATCACCGATGTCAATCGCACTTATCTGAAGCACAATCAGCTCAATGTGGAAATCATGGGGCGTGGCTATGCCTGGCTGGATACCGGCACCCACGAAAGCCTGATAGAAGCGAGCAACTTCATTGAAACCATCGAACACCGTCAGGGGCTCAAAGTGGCCTGCCCGGAAGAGATCGCCTTTCGCCAGGGCTTCATAAATAGCGAGCAGCTTGAGAAGCTGGCGCAACCTCTGGCCAAGAATGGTTACGGCCAGTACTTGAAACGCTTGTTAGAGGAACGGGTGGTTACATGAAGATTGTCGCCACCTCTATCCCGGAGGTCCTGATAATCGAGCCCAAGGTGTTCGGAGATAGTCGCGGATTTTTCTTCGAGAGCTTCAATCAGGAAAATTTCCGGCAGGCGATCGGACTTGACGTGCGGTTTGTGCAGGATAATCATAGCCGCTCTGTCAAGAGCGTGCTGCGTGGCCTGCACTATCAGATCCATTGGCCGCAGGGAAAGCTGGTACGTGTCGTGCGTGGGGCAGTATTCGACGTGGCGGTAGACATTCGCAGATCATCCCCCACTTTTGGTCATTGGGTCGGCGTCGAATTGACTGAAGACAATTACCGCCAGTTGTGGTTGCCGCCCGGGTTTGCACATGGGTTCTATGTCCTCAGTGACATTGCAGATTTCTTATATAAAACCACCGAGTACTATTTTTCTGATTTTGATCGCAGTATTCTGTGGAACGACCCGGAAATTGCCATCGAATGGCCCATCGAGACAGGTGCAAGTCCCATCGTTTCCAGCAAGGATGAAAAGGCGGCGAGACTGGTTCATGCCGAGGTGTTCGAATGAAGCCGCGCCATGTTCCAGGTTCGTGAAATAATGGCGGAATGTGGAAAGGAAAAGGGAAAGAGAGTGGATAGCGCATCAGACCGAGTCAGTACCAGACAAAGAACAGTGAGTATCCGGTGATGATACAGATACAGCCAGGACAGGAATTTCCGTTGCGGGAGGCGCACAACCTTGTCCGCGATCTCATGACGCCCAATCCCTGGATCTACTGGTTGGATTTTCTCTTCCATATCTCGCTTGGCTGGGCAGTCTTCCTGATCATCCTGTCCATACCGCTCTTTTCATTCTGGCAGTTGCTGGCCCTGCCCGTTGCCACGTTTGCTTTTTATCGCGCCGCTATCTTTGTACATGAGCTGGCTCACCTCAGAAAGGGCACCTTCGGGGTGTTTCGCTTTATCTGGAATGTGACGTGTGGCATCCCTCTGCTAGTTCCTTCCTTTACCTATGATGGGGTGCACAACGATCACCACAGGAGAGATGTGTACGGCACTGCCGGAGATGGCGAATATATCCCTTTTGCAACCCTGAAACCGATGGTCATGGTGGGGTATGTGCTGCTGTCCTTCATCCTGCCGCTTTTCTTCATCGTTCGTTTCCTGCTTCTCACACCGTTGTCGTATTTCATTTCGCCGCTGCGTCGGATTCTGTGGGAGCGCGCCTCCTCACTCACCATAGATATGAACTATAAGCGCGCGCCGCATGCGCTCCGCAACGACAGGCATTGGAGAATCCAGGAGTTTGGTGCTTTTGCATTCATCACCGCGGTGGTTACCTGTATTGGACTGGGTATTCTGACCCCTTGGTTCCTGGTCTTCTGGTACATCATCGCAATGTTCATCTTTTTTATAAACTCCTTGCGTACATTGAGCGCACACGCGTATCGTAATCCCGGGGGCCGCCCGATGGAATTTGCCGAGCAATATCTCGATTCCATCAATGTGCCAGGCAACTTCCTCACTGGCCTGTGGGCTCCGGTTGGTTTGCGCTATCACGCAACACACCATCTTTTCATGAGCATGCCCTACCATAATCTGGCTGAAGCTCAGCGGCGTCTTGTAAACGGGTTGAGCGATAATACCCTTTATCTGACCACAGTTCGGGCAGGCATGTGGGATGCATTACGGCGGATATGGAAGGAAGCCGTCGCGAATACGCGGCGGAGCGTGGCGTCCGCACCTGCGGTTGAGCTGGACGATAGTGCAGGGCGGCGTAGAAACGCTTAGAAAATATCACCTGTCTGCAAGCGCCAAATATCCAGGCTTCGTCAGGCACTACTGGGTTGCGAACCTCGACGGCCTCCAGGCTTGTGCGGAGACTTGTTCCAAAGCAGTCAGGTGCAATGAACTTTGTTCTCTGGTTGAGTCGAGACTGGCCGGCTGATTCTCACAGCCAGCTTTTTCCTTTGTCATTTCCCGCTATGATATGCTGCCATGAACAGCCGGGAATTGACCTTCAGTACAATGGTATTCGAAGTGATATGGCTTGATGATATTGGATGGAGATGATCTGGTTTTATGCCGTTATAACGTCTATAAGTATAAAGCGGGAGATGAATGATGAGTGTGGTGGCAGTGGTTGGGCTAGGCTATGTGGGATTACCCTTGGCGATGGAGTTCGGAAAAAAAAGGAAGACCATTGGCTACGATCTTTCAAGCAGCAAGATAGCAAGTTACAAGCAATTTATTGATCCGACCGGTGAAGTTTCCTCCGGTGACCTGAAAGCCGCAGAGCAGCTTCATGTCACTACCGACCCGGCTGCGTTGTCACAGGCGGATTATATTGTCGTGGCGGTTCCAACACCTGTAGACGCAGCCCATCAGCCGGATTTTCGACCTCTCGCGAGCGCGAGCGAAACCGTGGGGAAACATATGAAGCGGGGGGCAATCGTTATTTACGAATCCACCGTTTACCCAGGAGCAACCGAGGAAGTCTGTATTCCCGTCCTGGAGAAACATTCCGGCATGAAATGGAAAAACGATTTTCATGTCGGCTTCTCGCCCGAACGGATCAATCCAGGCGACAAGCAGCATACGCTCACAAAAATTCTGAAGGTTGTCGCTGGAGACGATGAGGATACGCTGGAAAAAATTGCAGCGCTTTACGAGAGCATAATTACCGCGGGCGTGCATCGCGCCTCCAGCATCAAGGTGGCGGAGGCAGCCAAGGTGATCGAAAATACTCAAAGAGACCTCAATATCGCGTTGATGAATGAACTGGCGATTATTTTCGACAAACTGGACATCGATACACTGGAAGTGCTGCAGGCCGCTGGCACGAAATGGAACTTTCTACCTTTTCGCCCGGGTCTGGTGGGGGGGCATTGTATCGGCGTCGATCCCTACTATCTTACGCATAAGGCGGAAATGGTCGGTTATATCCCCCAGGTCATCCTCGCGGGGCGGCGTATCAATGACAGTATGGCCAAATTCGTGGCGGAACAAACGATCAAGCATATCATCAAGGCCGATATCAACGTTCGCAGTGCACGCGTGAATGTTCTCGGCTTGGCCTTCAAGGAAAATTGTCCTGATCTCAGGAATTCCAAGGTTGCCGATCTGATCAATGAACTCGAAAGCTATGGAATAGAGATTCACGTCCATGATCCTGTGGCAAGTCCGGAAGAAGCCCGCCACGAATATGGCGTAGAACTTGAATCATGGGAAGATCTTCCCCGTGCCGATGCAATGATTGTTGCAGTTGCCCACCGCCAGTTCACTGACATGCCTTTGACCCAATTTCAGACCAAAATCACGGATAAAGGGTGTTTCATAGATGTGAAATCCCAGTTCGATTCTGCCGTACTGCGAGAGGCTGGCTTAAACGTTTGGAGACTGTGAAGGATAGTTCGCCAGGCATGGCTGCTTACCCAAAATCGCTGCGGCATCTGGAGGACCGCCAATACTGCTGGCTGGTTACGGGCGTTGCGGGCTTCATCGGATCCAATCTGCTGGAGGCATTGCTCAAGCGTAACCAGAAAGTAATCGGATTGGATAATTTTTCCACCGGCTATCAGCAAAATCTCGAGCAGATAAGGGACCTGGTCGGGGAAAAGGCCTGGAGTAATTTCAGCTTTATAGAGGGTGATATCTGTAGGCTCGAAACTTGCACGGACGCATGCCGGGGTGTGGATTTCGTTTTGCACCAGGCAGCGCTGGGTTCCGTGCCGCGTTCCATTCAAGATCCCATCCGAACAAACGAAGCCAATATTTCCGGATTCCTAAACATGCTGGTCGCGTCAAGGGATGCGCAAGTGAGGCGCTTCATCTACGCCGCCTCCAGTTCCACCTATGGCGACCACCCCGATCTGCCAAAAGTGGAAGCGGTAATTGGACGTCCCCTCTCGCCTTATGCTGTCACCAAATATGTGAACGAACTCTACGCCGAAGTGTTCGCGCGTTGCTATGGACTGGACTCCATCGGGCTGCGCTATTTCAATGTATTCGGTCCAAGACAAGACCCCAATGGCGCTTATGCCGCAGTTATCCCCCAATGGATTTCCGCACTGATCAGGAACCAGACGCTATATATCAATGGGGACGGGGAAACCAGCCGGGATTTTTGTTATATCGACAATGTTGTTCAAGTCAACCTTCTCGCCGCTCTCACTGACAATGCGGCAGCCGTGAATCAGATTTACAACGTAGCGGTGAATGAACGCACGAGCCTGAATCAACTGTACGGCATGATGCGAGATCTGCTGCTGGAGAAATTTCCGGAGCTCGCGAACCATCAGCCGACATACGTCGACTTTCGCAGGGGCGATGTTCGGCATTCTCAGGCCGATATTACAAAAGCCACTAAGTTACTGGGTTTTGAACCATCCCATCGTATCGATAAAGGACTCAAGCAAGCAATGAGCTGGTACATTGCGAATTTTGCCTCTACACAAGACGCAACCAGCGTCTAAGCCTTGCTGAGCTTCGATTCGCGCTATTCATCCCATTTCCCCGTTTGTTTCAACTGATTCTTCAAACCGAGCAGGGGAAATCCCACGTCATACGCTTTCTTTGCATAGGTTTTTGCCTGCTCGTAATCCTTTTTTTGCATGTACAGTAAACCTAGATTGTAGTTGATAGTAGGGTTTTCTGGCTGGAGATCGATAGCTATCTGAAGTTGCTCCATGGCTTTGTCGAGCTGGCCGGCTCTAAGGAAATAATTACCGTAAATCATCCGCACCATCCCGTCGGTGGGTTTAAACCGTATGGCGCGTTCGAAATAGCACTCAATGGAATGTCGAGCACCTTGAGGTCGTATAGTTTTTTCCCTGAGAGCTAGTTTTGCCATTGAGTCAAGTGCTCGATGATGGTTAGGAAAGGTTTTAAGCGTATAGTTGATGCCGCCACCCAGCGACCCTTGTTCATCCCTAATCAGTTTTTCGACATCTGATGTAAAGTGATACTGCTCAACAACGCCCAAATAATTCTTCCTGTGTTCTGGATTCGTGTAATCGTAAGGCCCGTAGGCCGTTTTTAATTCCCCACAGTAAGGTGCCGCTTGCACATAAGTGATACCGGACACAAGCAGTACAGTAATAATTGAGATTACATTTGACATAAACCTCCTCCTTCTATGAGACAGGTGAATGGTCAGCTTCTATTTCGCGAGACTCCGAAAGTTCATCAAGGAGCCCACTCAGATCCTTGGTTCGAGAGAGCCGTGAGTTCTCCATTACTGTCTGTGTCGATGCAACAGGCGCCGACCCTTCTCGTATCATGCCTAGAAAACGTATGAGTTCACGTATGATCGCATCCTTGGAATCCAGGGGAGCTATGGTATCTATTCCTGCGTTGATCAAGGCAGCAGCAGTATCTCCGGCAGGATCAACCAGTGCCAGAATGGGACGGCCAGCGCGCAGATATTCATAAAGCTTGGCTGGAATCTGGTGATTGCAGTTGGACGCCTGAAGAATCACGAGTCCATCCGCCGCAAGCATCTCTGACAGAGCTTCCCGATAAGGTATGCCCGGCGCAAGGAAAACGATTTCATTGAGTTTATACCCCCAAATGAGGGGGCGAAGGTAATCATCGTGTGCTGTTGCGCGAAGTATTACCTTGAAGTTGCCGGGAGAAATCAACCCTTGCTCAAGTAATACCGACAAAGCTTCAAAAAATGGCACCGGATCCCGTTCCGAAGGATAGATAATACCGCTATGCAACATGATCAGAACTTCTTGTCTTACCGTATTCTCTCGCAAGCCCGCTTCCGCCGCGACAAAATTGGCCTCATCATAACCATTTTCAATTAGACGAAAGCGGGATCTTGGAGTTCCTGCATATTTTTTTTCGTAATCCCTGATTGTTCCGGGCGTGGTAAAAACAGCCCGGGTACAATGAGTGATCGTTTTACGTTCGATCCATTGGTATATACGCCGCGTCCGCAAGTCAGAGGGGTAGTCTACATCGGTCATTGGATCTCTGAAATCCGCCACCCAGGGAATCCTTGTCAATCGGCTGAGGCGTAACCCGATTAAATGAGCCGTCGCGATAGGGTAGGTGGACCATATGATGTCGGGTTTATACTTTTTGATTAAATATAAACCCGATGGAACCGCACCGAGCCACCAGGAAATCCATCGGTCCGGCAAGGCTAGAAGGCTGGGATAACGCCCCCACATGGATAGATATTGGGAGATATCCAGGCCAAAAGCACGGTAAACCTCGACGTGAGGCGGAATCTCTCCCAATTGATCTTTGCTGACAGAAGAATAGGCCCTCGAGTGGACTGTCAGTACAATCGGTTCCCAGCCGAATTCAGGCAGATACTGGGAAAATTTTAGTGTGCGTTGAATTCCGCTGCTGCCCTGCATAGGCGGATAATGAAATGCGATCATAAGAACGCGTTTTACCATGATCGAATCCACTCTGCTGTTCTTACAGCCACTTGATCCCTCCACTCGTGGGATGAGAAGGTGTGGTTGGCCTCAGGCAGATCAAATCTTCCAGCAAGCGATGAGGTAAGCAATATTTGCCACTCAGTTGATCGTTTCACGACATCCAGAAACTCAGCAGATGTAAGGTCTCTGCCACTGATAATTAGAAATAGCTTTCCTCTAAAACGCCTTAGCCCATCAAGCATTCTTTCAGGCAAGGGTGGAAGGTGGCAATGGTCATCAGCGATTGGCGTCTTGGTACCCGTATTTTTTTTTTTCTCTCCCAAAGCCTTCAAGACGATTTTCATCAGAGATTTCATTGCATCAGAATAGTTAAAGTGGCCTTTCAATATCTTTTTCCAGAATTCCGCTGCGAAAAGGCGCTCAATGTAGTAATGTTTCAAATAGGTCTGCGCGGCCCCCTGCTCGGTTCTTACCCAGGGATTTAGCAGTACCAGGCCGGTGACCCGCCTGTCTTGGGGGGCATAAAAAAGCGCAGCGGATGCAGCATCACACAAGCCCCAAATCACCACTTCGTCAAGAGAAGGTATTTTGTCAAAGAACTGGTCAATCGCGCAGCGCAAATCATCCCCAATATTTTCAAAAGTTCTGGCTTCTCCGTCACTATCACCCATTCCGCGATAGTCGAAGCGCAGGACCGAGACACCGGTAGCAGCCAGATGACGGGCGAGCAGAACAAACTGGCGATGACTGCCTACCCTATACTGTGGCCCCCCTACTACGATCAATAAGCCGCGCGAGCTAGGGTTCTCCGGCATGCTTAAAATGGCGAATAAGTGCGAGCCCTGGCACGGGAAGCTGAACGCCTGCTCCCTGAAATTCATGAAGCTGCTTCTCCAAGAACAGCCGTTGTAGAGGAAACGAGGTCGGGACATTCCGAGATTTCCTGCGTCGCCCAAAATGGTGGGCAAGCCACCACGCGTGTGTCAAGATTCACGCCTTCCCGTTTCCAGGCCGCAACTACTTTTGCTCCTACTGGGTTCATGGAGTCACTTCCGCTGGTAGCGATCTCGAACCAATGAATCGGAACTCCCATAATCGTAAGCTCAGTTGCGTTTAAATCATCAATCGCAGAGGCGAGTTCATGGGATAATTCGTATCCCGCAACTTCAAGATTATTTCCCTTTCGCAGAAGAGCCCGCATCGCATTTGTTCCCGACAATTCTGGCGTACTTGCACTGACGGTAAGCATTTCGTTGGCCAGGCGTAGCCGCAGGAATTGGGTCAGGAAAGATTGACCGCTGATTACCGGCTGCCAGAGAATGATGCGATCAAGCGCGCAATCCACATCTCTGGCAAAATTCAGTGCAAGTAACGCGCCAAGTCTCAGACCCCAAAGACCGATCGGAGTTCGAACCCTGTTTTCAAGCCAATTTTTTGCAGCTTCTAGATCGTGTTTCCAAATTTCCCATCTCGCATCCCGAAACTCACCGCTACTATCCCCACAGCCGAAGAGATCGATCTGCAGCACGCCAAATCCCTGCGTCGCAAAAGCCCGAGCTTGCATCGCCGCCATTCGTCTGGACTTGTTCATCTCTTCTCCAAACGGATGTACATAGACAAGCGCTCCCCGGCATTTTTTATCTGGTAACGGGCTGTGGTACAGACAAAAGCGCTCTCCTGGTTCCGCTTCCAGGAAAAATGGTTTGGCCGGTGGGCAGCGCAAAGGCAGGGACACAGTTATTCAGCCAGTTTCTGCTCAATAAACGCAGTCAGGCTGCCCAGTGTTTCAAATACCCTTGCGCTGATTTCATCATCATCCACGGTTATTCCAAAATGATCCTCCAGCGCGGTGATCACATTTACCACGGCCATGGAATCCAGTTCAGGAATTGCTCCGAGCAAAGGAGACGCCTCCGTAAGGAATTTCTTTCGCTCATTTAGATTGAGTACGTCAGAGAGTATGTTTTTTACTTCTTCAAGGTGCTGCATGCTTTCTCCGGATTGGTTCGTCTGCAAAGTGGTCGTATGTTGTTCCCGCTCCTGGGTCTGAAACCACATTTCTGGAAGCAGATTTCGGGGTGAGAAGAAAGTCAGAACAGGGATATATAGGCGTGAATGATCTGTCGGTGGCAGAAGAAAGAACTATATGCCCGACAGTAAGTCTCGCTGATGCTGCTTGAGCAGAATCGCGTGCGGAATAGGAGGCCAAGGATAATACCATTTTCACCGGGGTTCGGTTATCTTATCTACCCCGGCCGTATTAAACATTAACTTATACTACTACAAGTCAGTTTCGAAGATAACAATAATCAGGGCGCAGAAAAAGCTCGTGTTTTTCAGCAAGTTTCTTTAGATACTGCCGTGATACACATTGATCTTATCGTGTGATTATGAAAAGAAGGAAAAAAGAATGAAGGTAAGCATAGTAGGTACCGGTTATGTGGGACTTGTAACCGGAGCGTGCCTGGCAGAAGTCGGCAACGACGTAACATGCGTGGATGTGGACGAGAACAAGATCAACATTCTCAGGAATGGCGGCATCCCCATATATGAACCGGGTCTCGAAGAAATTGTTCGTAAAAATACTGAAGCTGGACTGCTTCACTTTACGACCGATGTGGCGGAGAGTGTAGAACATGGGCTCATTCAGATCATTGCGGTTGGGACGCCGCCGGATGAAGACGGCTCTGCCGACCTCCGGCATGTCCTCAGCGCTGCACGTACCATCGGCCGGTATATGCGGGAATATAAGCTGATCGTCACAAAAGCCACGGTTCCCGTGGGAACGGCGGATAAGATACGTGCCGCAGTGAAGGCCGAGCTTGATTCAAGGGGTGTCGAAATTGATTTCAGTGTGGCGTCAAATCCCGAATTCCTGAAAGAGGGGGCTGCGGTAGATGATTTCATGCGCCCGGATCGAGTTGTACTGGGTGCTGATGATGATCAAGCGGTACGGCTCATGCGTACGTTGTACATGCCTTTCAATCGCAACCATGATCGCCTTGTCCTGATGGATACTCGCTCTGCTGAACTGACTAAATATGCAGCCAATGCAATGCTCGCCACCCGCATTTCATTCATGAATGAGTTAGCGTTGCTCGCAGAGAAGATGGGTGTAGATATTGAAAATGTGCGGCAGGGCATAGGCTCTGATCCCCGCATCGGCTACCATTTTCTCTATGCGGGCTGCGGGTTCGGTGGTTCCTGTTTTCCAAAAGACGTGAGAGCCTTGCAGCGGACAGCGAGCGAATATGGCAGCACGCTACAGGTCCTGAGAGCAGTTGAGCTTACCAATGATCATCAGAAAGAAGTACTTCTTAAAAAAATTGTGGCCAAGTTTGGCGAAGATCTTTCTGGTAAAAATATCGCGGTGTGGGGACTCGCTTTCAAACCGAATACGGACGATATGCGGGAGGCGCCTAGCCGTGTACTGATCGAAGGACTCTGGGCGCAGGGAGCCACCGTGACGGCTTATGATCCGGTGGCAATGAACGAGGCGAGGCGTATCTTCCGCGAAGATCCGCGCCTCCGGCTTGTAGATAAACCGATGGATGCGCTGGAGGGGGCGGACGCACTGGCAATCGTTACGGAATGGAAAGTATTTCGGGCACCCGATTTTGCAATCATGAAATCGAAACTGAAGCATCCCGTTATTTTTGATGGGCGCAATATGTATGAGCCCGGCGATGTTCACGATGCCGGGATCGAGTATGTTGCAATCGGCAGAAATCAATTGAACGGATGAGGAGCATTATTTGAAGGTTCTGGTGACTGGGGCTGCGGGGTTCATTGGAATGCATGTTGCCCGACGTCTGCTTGACCAAGGGCACGAAGTCGTCGGTATCGATAATCTCAACAGCTATTATGACGTCCACCTGAAAGAGGATCGCCTGAAGCAGTTAGCTCCTCTGCCTGGTTTCAGTTTTATAAAACTCGATATTGCAGACCGTCGCGCCATGGAAGATCTTTTCGCGGCCAAAAGGTTTCACAGAGTTGTTCATCTCGCGGCACAGGCGGGCGTGCGTTACTCTTTAAAGGATCCGCACGCCTACGTCAACAGCAATGTTGTCGGATTTTTGAATGTGCTCGAGGGCTGCAGGGAAAACGATGTAGAGCACCTGGTTTATGCGAGCAGTTCCAGCGTTTATGGATTGAATACGCGCATGCCTTTTAGTGTTCACGATAACGTAGACCATCCAGTGAGCTTGTACGCCGCAACCAAGAAGTCAAATGAACTGATGGCCCACACCTATAGCCATCTGTACGGGTTGTCTACAACCGGGTTGCGTTTTTTCACGGTTTACGGTCCCTGGGGAAGGCCGGATATGTCACCTTATCTCTTTACTGAAGCTATTCTGGCCGACAAACCTATCCAGGTATTCAATAATGGGAGGATGAAACGCGATTTCACCTATATTGATGACATTGTTACTGGCGTGGTTCGTATACTGGACAAGATTCCACTGCCGAGCCTTTCTTTCCAGCGAGACTCTCCCGATCCGGCCACCAGTCCAGCGCCCTACCGTATATATAACATTGGCAACAATAATCCAATAGAACTGATGGCATTCATTGAAACCATCGAAAAAGCGATTGGCAAAAGAGCAATCAAGAAGCTCTTGCCAATGCAACCGGGGGATGTAGAGGCCACCTATGCCGATATTGAAGAACTGTGCTTAGAGATAAATTTCGAACCGGTAACGTCACTCGATAAGGGATTAGCTGAATTTGTGACTTGGTTTAAGCACTACTATTCATTCCAATGAGCAATGCAAGAGCCACTAAAAGAGGTGAGAGTCATTGAGAAATCCTGATATGCAAAACGCGAACAAAGCCGGTGCTTCGAAGCGTAAAGCTGCTTCTGCTCCGTTACTCTCAGTCGTGGTCCCAGCGTTTAACGAAGAAGAGGTGCTTCCTGCTTTCCACTCCCGATTATCCAGCATCCTCAGCTTGCTTGATATGGAGGGGGAAATTATTTACGTCAACGATGGCAGCACTGATAGAACAATAGAAATTATCCAAGAACTCAAAAGAAAAGACAGTCGCGTCTCGATAGTTGATCTGAGTCGTAATTTTGGCAAGGAAATTGCACTTACCGCTGGGCTCGATCATGCCAGGGGAGACGCCATTGTCGTTATTGACGCCGATTTGCAAGACCCGCCCGAGTTGATTCAGGAATTGATCAAACAATGGCGGCAGGGATACGATGTTGTTTATGCGACTCGCACAAGGCGAGACGGTGAAAGTGCGATAAAGAAAGCCACGGCCTATGGATTTTATCGTTTAATACAAAAAATTAGTCGTGTCAAGATTCCGGAAGACACAGGCGATTTCCGACTGCTCAGCCGACGCGCTGTTGACGGCCTTGTGCAGCTCCGGGAACAGCATCGGTTTATGAAAGGCCTTTATGCCTGGGTTGGTTTTCCCCAAAAAGCGGTTTTCTATAGGAGAGACTCGAGATATGCGGGTCAGACAAAATTCAACTATTGGCGGCTCTGGAATTTTGCGCTGGAAGGTATTACGTCTTTTACCATTGCCCCGCTCAAGATGGCGACCTATGTCGGATTATTTACCGCTTTTGGCGCTTTTTTGTATGGAAGTGGACTCATTATCGGTACCCTGCTCTATGGAAATCCTATTGCCGGATATCCCTCAATTATGGTGACAATGCTCTTTCTAGGGGGAATTCAGCTCATTACACTCGGGATCATCGGGGAATATCTTGGCCGAATGTTCGATGAGGCCAAGGGCAGGCCGCTTTATCTGCTCAACCTTTATGAACCGGCAGAATTGAATAAAAGGGCCTTCGGAGAGACAATGAAAATTCCTGACTGAGACACGCCTTTCAACCCTTTCACGCTTCCCTGGTTTACGCGATTTCATTTTTCACAGTTCTAAAATACAGAATAATCGGTGGGCATATATATGAATCCGGACGCATATGTACAGATGGCGGAAACGGAATCGCGCCATTGGTGGTTTGTGGCACGGCGAATTTTGCTATCTTCAATAATTAGTAGAATGGGGTTGCCCCTGAATATCCGAATTCTGGAGGTCGGAGCGGGAACGGGCGGGAATCTTGAGATGCTATCCAGATTCGGGCATGTAAGCGCAATGGAAATGGATGGCACTGCGCGGGCAATTGCAAAAAAAAAGACCCGTGGCTGCTTCGATATTCGCTCGGGCTCCTGCCCTTCCAGTATTCCTTTCCCTGAAGCAGCATTCGATCTGATTTGCCTATTCGACGTTCTCGAGCATATTGAGGAAGATGTTGCCTCACTAACGGCTTTGAAGAGATTGCTCACGCCTCAAGGCCGTATTTTACTTACTGTTCCGGCCTATCAATGGCTTTGGAGTGAACATGATGAATTTTTGCATCATAAAAGAAGATACCTAGCTTCTGACCTGAGAGAGAGAATCGAAGGGGCGGGGCTGCAAATAGAAAAGCTATCCTATTTCAATACATTGCTCTTTCCGTTAGCGGTTATTGCCCGCGCCAAAGATCGCTTGTTTAATGCTGCTTCCGCAAGCGGAACGTCAATTCCTGTTGCCCCCATCAATAAATTCTTCTATCTCGTGTTTAGTGCCGAGCGCTTTTTGCTTCGAATGTTTTCCCTTCCCTTCGGCGTATCCCTGTATGCTATCGTTCATCCCCGGCGATCCCCGGTATCGGCAGATGAATGACTTTGTAATAGTCAGACAAGCTAAACGTTTTCTCGTCTCGGGTTTACTGGTGACAGGACTGCACATCCTGGTAGCTGCCAGTTTTATACATCTGGCTTTGCTGATTCCAGCGCTTGCAAATGGAATTGCTTTTATTGTAGCGACGGTCTTTTCGTACCTGATCAATACACTTTGGAGTTTTTCCCAACCCCTCTATGGAAGAAACTTGATCCGATTCCTCACAGTTTCACTACTTGGGTGCCTGCTCGCAGTGGCCGTCTCCGCCACGGCGGATTTTTATAACATGCATTATTTGATGGGAATCGCGTGTGTGACGATTACCGTTCCCCCGATCACCTTCTTTCTACATAAAGTATGGACATATCAATAAGCAAGGGGAATTTTTTCATATCATATGTTCATTTAAATCGTCTTTTTTGTCTTGACTCTCATTTTTCCCGCCTTACATTTTCAGATGGCACAGCCATTATTTCAGTTTGAGTAAAAATTTTGAGTTGTCGTACCCTTATTGCTTTTGCAGTTAATTAGAGACGTGAGTTTTAAAAAATTGTTCCTTCCTCAATATGTGCTGTACTATCCGGCAGCTCTATTAGTTGCAGCGGTAACGTATCTGGTTACCCTGGTAGATCCTCTAAAATATCCGCTAGCACGTTTTTTATCCGAGGGAGGCGGCATATCTGGATTACCTGAATTCGCGGTAAAGCTATTCACTCCTGCTCATGTGGCAGCCGCTGTTATGCTGGTCGCGCTGTTCTTTCTGATTGTTTACATTGAAAGAAAAAGTCGGTCTATTTCTGCCGCGCTGCTTGCAGGACGAGGTTTTCCGTTTTACGTATTCGTGGCAGCACTCTTCATCTGGTTCTCCCAAGCGTTCCTTTATCCCGGTGTCCTGTTGGCCGGGGACTCAAACTTTCATATCGCACGTATTGCCCATTTTCGCTACGGGCTGGAAGAAGCAAGGCTGATTTACTGGAATAACTATTGGCATTTGGGAATGCCCGAATATCAGTTCACCGGTCCGTTATTGTTTTGGCTGGGCGGGGTAATTGATCTTTTATTCAGTGATCCTTACTTCACGGCCAAGCTCGTCCTGTTTGTAGCCCAATTTAGTTCCGGTGTTTTTCTCTTCGTATATCTGCGCGTTCTGCAACTGGATCGCTTCGCTTCGCTGATTGGCGCAGTAGCATACTGCGGGGCCTGGGCGCATCTTCATATGCTATTGTATAAGGGCGCCCTACCGCAGGCCATTATTTTCACGCTACTGCCCTTGGGCCTGTTATATATCGAGAAGCTCGCCCGTATCAAACGTTACTCAACATGGTATTGGCCAGGCCTTGCCACCGTTTTAGCAGCTCTTTTCATCAACCATCCATCCAACGGATTCTTTGGAGCTTTATACCTGGCGTTATATTCATTGCTTAGCATGACTGTGGGGCGATTCAGTTGGCGCATTGGTCCACTTCTGCTAAGCGCCGCGGTTGCCGCCATACTAATTTCGTTGTTTCTATTAGTTCCGGTTCTAGTCGAGCGAGACTGGGTTACCATGGAAAACCCCGGTTCCTTGATAAGTTTCGTCAGCCCAAAACTCGAGTCGCTATCGTATCTACTCCTGTGGCATTACGGAAATACCGGCCCGGGTAGTAATTTCTTTGCCTACATGGGATTGTCTGTTCTGGCGCTGGCTGCCCTGAGTGTATATCACCTGAAGGACGCTACCTCCGATCAAAAAAGGCTGCTTGCCGTACTGCTTATTTTGTGGGTGCTAAGTTTCTTCCTTACTGGTCCTCACATCCGGCAGTCGACCTTCATTCTGTTGTTTACAGCTATCCTCGCGGGTATCGGCGTTAGCAGGATCACATGGAAAGAAAACAGCACGATGCCTGCGCTATTGATATTACTTCTATTGCTCGATCTGGGAACTATCGCCATCCAGCCAGTTGCACGAACAGATAAGGAGTATTTTGCGACAGGAGCTGAGGAGTTGTCCCGCAATCATGCATCCGAACGTGTACTAATCAGTGCCTCTTATAGCGGTGACTTCGGTATTTCCATATGGGACGGGGGTCCCATGATGAGTTACCCGGTGCAACAACTCGGAGTGCCGTTCGCATATTCAGTCCCTATGTCACATAATTACGTGGCCGCAGCAGTAAAGCAGGCAGAGCATGATTTACAACTCAATAAGAAGCTCTCGAAATCTTCGCTTGATATGCTTTCGTTGCTTAATGTGGGCTATATCGTCAATGACAACGGGAAGAATCTGGGATTTTCGGAGCAGTATCCGGAGACGGTTTATGTAGATGCATTAGGCAAAGCCATACCAATAGCCGGTGCAACACCTGTCGTTTTCTCCACCGTATTGGATGACAAAATTCCGGAAAAGATTCTCGATAAACCCATTTTATGGGATGAGGAGTTTGTCCTTCCCTATCCGACGCGAACTGGAAAAGTTTATAAATTTCTCAAATCGGTAATCGATGAGATGGGATTTGACCCTGAGTCGAGGACTGTTAGCAAGATATTCATTCGGGAAGCTTCACCTATTCCGAAGAGTGAGAGTAAAGGGCCTCTTGCAGCCCGAATACTGGATTATAAAGTGGATATTGGCGAGGTGATCCTGAAAGTGGAAAGTGAGGATGCAGGCTGGGCTAGACTTGCTCATGCCTGGTATCCGGCGTTGGAAGTAATACATAATGGTATTAAAATCGAAGCATTCCAGGATGCCATCGGCCAAATTGTGGTTCCCGTTGTTTCTGGAATAAACGAATATTCTCTTACGCCTACGCTAACCCCTCTTCGTCAGGCAACCCTCTGGATCTCGCTTATAGCCTTTTTGGGCATTTGGATATCTACTGGAGCGTTCCGCTACTTTCAAGCCAAAAAGAGAGGTTATGCGAGTGAGTAAAGTTGTAAGTGACGTACTCGGGCTTCCCCCCATGTTATGGTTGCCGTACCTTGGCCTACATCAAAGATAATGCAGCAGGTTATCTTTTGCTAGTTATTTCCATTTCTCCCCTTTATTGCCGGCAGGATGACCCTTGGCAATACCCGATGCGAAACAAGTACTGCCCATAGGGCAAAAAGAAGGCATAAAGTGAAACAGGCAGAAGTTCCTGGTGATTCGCCCGATATCACGATCGTCTCGACGATGTATCGCTCGTACCCCTTTCTTGAACAGTTTCTCGGGGATTGTCTGGAAGCTCTAGCAGATATAAAGTGCAATTATTTCGAAATATTGCTCGTTAACGACGGCTCACCTGACGATTCTCTGCGCTACTCACTTCAACGCAAGGTGGACATTTCCCAACTGGTAGTTGTCGATCTTTCGCGCAATTTTGGTCATCATCATGCCATCCACGCCGGATTGCAACATGCACGGGGAAATCTCGTTTTTCTGATTGATTGCGATCTGGAGGTCTCACCCCTTGTCCTGGTTGAGTTTTACCGCAAGCTTCACGCTTCGGGGTGCGATGTGGTATTTGGCTATCAGGAAGCACGCAAGGGCGGGCTATTTGAGAGGATTACAGGTGATTTATTCTGGAAGGGATTCAATCTACTCAGTGACGTGAAAATCCCTGAAAACATTGTTACGGAAAGAATCATGACTCGGCGCTACGTCGAGTCCCTGCTCCAGATGGGCGACCGCAACCTGTTCCTTGCCGGCATGATGAGTTGGGCGGGCTTTCAGCAGATCGGTCTGCCCATTGTCAAAAAACAGCGTGAAGGTCGAAGCACGTACACTCTCATGCGACGTGTAGGATTGATGGTGAATGCGGTCAGTTCATTTTCCGCGCAGCCCCTCGTCTGGCTGTTCAACATAGGCGCGACTATTACGCTACTCAGCTTTTCCTTTGCATTCTATCTGGTTTTTCGGAAGCTCGTTTTCGACGATGCCCTGTTAGGTTTCACTTCAATCATGACCGCAATAATGCTTAGCCTCGGTATTCTGACAACCGCAGTGGGGGTTGTCGGTATTTATCTGGGAAAAGTGTTCGATCAGGTACAAAACCGTCCCAGCTACATTGTAAAGGACATTTACCGGTAGCTTGGAGCGAAAGGCAGTGAGGGTGTCTGCTTAAAGGTTTTTATGGCTGCTCGAGGTCTTTCGTCAACTTCAGAACAGGTACGGGCGCGTTCAGATAGGGAGAATTTAAAGCTTGCGTACTTATTCCGATCGACGGATTTTTTATGAACAAGAAGCAAGAAGACGACCGCTATTACGCAAGAGAAGAACTCGAAGAGATGGGGTTCAGGAAGCTGGGGCGCAATGTGCTGGTGAGCCGGAGCTCGCGACTATATATTCCCGAATATATTTCCATCGACGACTATTCCATTATCGATGACTTCTGTATCGTATCCGGGAATGTGGAATTGGGCAGGAACGTTCATCTTGCGCATGGCTGCCGACTCATCGGCGGCCGCGAGGGGATAAGTTTCGCGGATTTTTCAGGGCTTGCATATGGTGTGACGATATTTGCTCAGTCAGATGATTATGGTGGAGATGCGTTAACAAACCCGACAGTGCCGATGAAGTTTCGGAAGATCATGCGAGCTCGAGTTGAAATTGGGCGTCATGTGATTGTTGGCGCAGGAAGTGTTATTTTTCCGGGAGTGCTGTTAGGAGAAGGATCTTCAATTGGCTCATTAAGTATGGTCACAAAATCAACCGAGCCTTGGGCGGTATATTTTGGGATTCCGGCAAAAAAAATAAAAGACAGGCATCGTAACCTTTTAGAGTTGGAAAAAGAATATTTGGTTGAACAGGGCGATAATACTGGATAAGAGGAAGCAACGCTGACGAGAGCTTCGACATCCATGGCGGATTTAGAAAATATAAAAGAATCTTTATCCCGGCACTACGGGAAGCGAGTGGCCATACTTCAATCCAACTACCTGCCTTGGAAGGGTTATTTCGATATCATCCATGACGTCGACTTGTTCATTTTCTATGATGATGTGCAGTACACTCTGAGAGACTGGCGCAATCGGAACAAGATCAAAACTTCGCGTGGTCTTGACTGGCTAACTGTGTCAACCAACGGTACTCGACAGCACCTGATCTACAAAGTTGGGTTTACAGATGCAAAGTGGCAATTAAAACACTGGGAAACACTGCGGCACAATTATGGAAAGACGCCTTATTTCAAGCGTTACCGCCCGTTTCTTGAAGACGTCTATCTGGGAACCCGATGGGAGTCTCTCTCCGATCTGAATCAATATCTCATCTTACAAATTTCACGTCAGTTTCTAGGAATCACGACAATTTTTGCGGATTCCCGTAGTTATCATGCTGAAGGGGAAAAGCAGGACCGCATAATCGATTTGTTAACCAAAGCTGGAGCTTCTATCTACGTGTCTGGTCCATCCGCGAAAAGTTACATCGACGAGGCAAGGTTTGCTCGGACCGGTGTTGGATTGGTATGGAAGGACTACAGCGGGTATCCGGAATACCCACAGTTTCATTCCCCCTTCGAACATGCCGTTACCGTATTGGACTTACTATTTCACACTGGAGGAGAGGCTCCATATTATATATGGGGGTGGCGCGGTTAATAGTTAAGGAACAATTGACCCGAATACGAACGCTCTACGTCAAAATGAACCCTCCCATTCAAAGGGCTTTACAGGTTTTTGGGCCTCTCTGGAAGAGGATTATAAGCAAGATAACGTTCTTTTCGAGGGATCGTAGATTCGAGTTGAACTTAAAATTACGTCAGGGGTGTGAGGAAAAGATGAGCGAACGGTTTGATCTGGCGGGTCATTTCTATATCTTCTTAACCCTGCTATTTACGGTCTATGGTCAGTTGGTGCTGAAATGGCAAGTGGGACAAGCCGGCAGTATGCCTGAAGGAGGCACCGACAAAATACTGTTTCTGCTTCAGCAGTTTTTTAATCCATGGATCATTTCGGGGTTATTTGCCGCATTTCTTGCCTCTCTTGCGTGGATGGCCGTCATGACTCGCTTTGAGCTTAATTATGCCTATCCCTTCATGAGTCTTGCGTTCATCATCGTGATGCTTTTTTCAGTGGTTTTCCTGAATGAAGCGCTTACGCTGCAGGGCATTTTGGGGACTCTAATGGTCGTCGCAGGTTTGGTTGTCATTGCCCGAGCTTAACACATACTGTTTTTATCCATTACCCAACAGGCGTACCTCAACTGTGATTCCCTTCAACAAACCCCACATGACGGGTAAGGAGTTGTGGTATGTCAGCCAGGCTCATGCGAATGGACACTTGGCGGGTGACGGGAGTTTTACGAAGAGGTGCAGCGCTTGGCTGGAGCATCGAATCGGTTGTCACAGGGCCTTGCTGACGCATTCCTGTACGGCTGCGCTGGAGATGGCCGCAATACTGGCTCGCATTGGCCCAGGAGATGAGATCATCATGCCCTCGTATACTTTCGTTTCCACGGCCAATGCTTTCGCATTACGAGGAGGTGTGCCGGTATTCGTTGATATCCGGCCAGACACCCTCAATATTGACGAGGCACTGATCGAGGCGGCCATTACCTCCAGAACCAGAGCGATTGTGGCAGTGCACTACGCGGGGGTAGGTTGCGAGATGGATGCCATTATGTCAATTGCGGAGCGGCACGGATTGATCGTGATTGAAGATGCAGCGCAAGGCATCATGTCCAGCTACAAGGGACGGCCTCTCGGCAGTATCGGACATCTGGCCGCACTGAGTTTTCATGAGACCAAGAATATCATTTCGGGAGAAGGAGGCGCCTTATTGATAAATGCCCCCGAATTTATTGAACAGGCCGAGATCATCCGGGAGAAAGGCACCAATCGAAGCCAGTTTTTTCGCGGTCAGCGGGACAAGTATACATGGATGGATCTGGGATCATCCTATCTTCCCAGTGAACTCGTAGCCGCCTTTCTTTGGGCCCAGATGGAAGAGGCATATGAGATTACCGCCCGACGTCTCGAAATCTGGGAAACCTACCATAAGAATTTTGAGGCTGTGGAAAAACAGAACCGGGTTCGCCGCCCGGTTGTTCCTTCAGAATGCACGCACAACGCCCACATGTACTATCTGCTGCTGCCAGACCTCAAGAAGCGTACAGCGTTTATCGCGACACTTATGCAACAAAAGGTGGGCGTTGTTTTCCACTACGTTCCGTTGCACAGTTCCCCCATGGGCGAAAAGTGCGGGCGCAAATCCGGGCCGCTTGTGCGAACTCAACTGTTGAGCGACCGGCTAGTGAGGCTGCCGTTATGGCTGGGATTGGAAGAATACCAGAATGAGGTTATCCAGCAGGTCATTGCAGAGTTGTAAAAACCGCGCATTTACGACAGAGGTTTAACAATTTATTCGCCGGTTGCTGGTTATTATGTCGAGGCGTGGTACAGGTTAGGCCAATAAAATTTCCCTATCCCTTCCGGTTAGTGGGGGCGGTACATCAGAAGGCGAAGAACAACGCTATTTTTTTAATTTGTTCACTTACCACTAGTGTAGTGTTGCACGCTAATTGAAGCATATGAAACCCAGTATTCCCGTGGTTTATAGCCTGATCATAAATTCCATCAAGAGTACTTCACTACACTACCGGATAAAACCTCCGCAAAAGATTGATGCGAATTCTCCATATTCTTGATCACTCCCTTCCCCTGCACAGTGGCTATACCTTTCGGACGCTGTCCATTCTCAAGGAACAGCGTGCGCTGGGCTGGGAGACCTTTCATCTGACAGGATCAAAGCAGGAAAACTGCACGGCGCCCGAAGAGGTTGTGGATGGGTGGCACTTTTATCGTACCGCTGAAGCAAAAGGAGTAGGAGGACGTTTGCCTTTCCTGAACCAGATCGCCGTCATCGACACGCTCACTCATAGGCTGCGCGAGGTCGTCAACGTCGTCAAGCCGGACATCCTGCATGCCCATTCACCCGTCCTGAACGCTATTCCGGCTCTGTGCATCGGCCGCAAACTGGGTATTCCGGTAGTGTACGAGGTAAGAGCGTTCTGGGAGGATGCAGCAGTCGATCATGGCACAAGTCGCGAATGGGGTATTCGATACCGCCTGACGAGGGGGCTGGAAAGTCATGCGTTGAAACGTGTGGACGCCATTACTACCATTTGCGAAGGCCTGCGAGGCGATATCCTTGCGCGGGGCATAAGACCCGAAAAAGTAACAGTCATCCCGAACGCGGTCAATGTCGAAAGCTTCAGCATCAGTAACACCCGCGACGGGCAACTCGCCGAAGATCTCGGGGTGGCAGGAAAGCTTGTCCTCGGCTTTATTGGGTCCTTCTACGCTTATGAGGGACTCGGCATTCTATTGCAGGCGTTGCCGGAGATGCTGCGCAGCAATCCTGATATACGTGTCCTGCTGATTGGGGGTGGGCCGCAGGAAAGAGAATTAAAGGATATGGCGAATCAGTTGGGATTGGAAGGAAAGGTAGTCTTTACCGGCCGTGTTCCGCATGAACAGGTGTCGCGCTACTACGACCTGATCGATGTACTCGTCTATCCCAGACTCCCCATGCGGCTCACGAATCTGGTGACTCCGCTCAAACCCCTGGAAGCGATGGCACAAGGCAGACTCGTCGTTGCTTCAGACGTAGGTGGTCATCTCGAACTCATACAGGATGGAAAAACCGGTGTGCTGTTCAAGGCAGGCGATACACACGCTCTCGCATCCAAAGTGCTGAATCTTGTTTCCAGACGTGACTTATGGCCTGGACTGCGCGACGCTGGCCGTATTTTTGTTGAAATACAGCGGAACTGGCCGGCGAGTGTTGCGCGTTACGAGGTAATTTACAAGCGACTCCTGGAGGAGAAAAACAAAAATGAATAGCGGCGAACCCAGGATCGTTGTATTTTCCAGCCTTTTTCCCAACCCAGCTCAACCGAATGCAGGAATATTCATCCGTGAGCGCATGTTCCGGGTAGGGGAAACGCTTCCCCTGAAGGTAGTAGCGCCGGTACCCTGGTTCCCATTCCAGAGACTGATCCGAATCTGGAAACCCCATTTCAGACCGGATATGCCGGCTTCAGAAGTGCAGGCCGGAGTGGAGGTTTTTCATCCGCGTTTTTTCTCAGTACCGGGTATTTTCAAGTCACTAGATGGTCTGTTCATGGCAGCGGGAAGCTGGGTCACTTTGTGGCGACTCAAACGGGAATTCGATTTCCAGATTATCGACGCTCATTTTGCCTACCCCGATGGCTATGCTGCCGCGCTGTTAGGCAAGTGGTTCAAAGTGCCCGTTACCATTACTTTACGGGGTACAGAAGCGCGGCTTTGCCGAAACTCCGTCAGCCGGCGGCTTATTTGTAAGGCGCTAAGCCGGGCAACTCGCGTTTTTTCAGTAGCGGACTCGTTAAAACGTACCGCAATAGATATTGGAGTACCGGAAGATAAAATTCGCGTGGTGGGAAACGGCGTGGATACCCACAAATTCCAACCCCTCCCGCAAGATCAGGCGCGGGAGCAACTTGACCTGCCGACGAGTGGGCACATGCTTGTTTCTGTGGGTGGCTTATGTGAGCGGAAAGGTTTCCATCGCGTGATCGAGTGTCTGCCTGATTTGAAAAAGGCTTTTCCCGGCCTCCACTACCTCATTGTTGGAGGGGCCAGCGCAGAAGGCGATTGGAGCGACAGGTTAAAGCGCCAGGTCGCGGAACTCGGATTATCGGAAGTTGTGCATTTTCTCGGCCCCATGCCGTCCGGGCGGATAAAAATCCCTCTTTCCGCAGCAGATATTTTTGTTTTGGCGACCAGAAACGAAGGCTGGGCCAATGTCTTTCTTGAAGCAATGGCGTGTGGCCTGCCGGTTGTCACGACAGATGTGGGGGGGAACAGGGAGGTGGTGTGTAGTGACGAATTGGGGAAAGTCGTACCTTTTGACGACCGCAAGGCTTTTACCGAGGCTATGCTCGCGGCACTCGCGGCAGTGTGGGAGCGGGAAAAAATAACGCAACACGCACAGAACAACTCGTGGGATCAGCGTGTGGCGATACTTATAGACGAGTTCCAGAAGGTGGTTGCTTTGAAGGAAGGAAAAGCAGGAATTTCCACCGCTGCAACAGAAGGATAGCAAACCTGTGACTGAACTGTACACTTCGGTAATATCTTCAGTATTTTTTCCTCTCCATGAACGGCTGAAGAAGCACGACACCGTCGCCGTATGCCGAAAGATGGAGGTCTCCCAATGGTGGGATAGAACACGCCTGGAGGAATTCCGGCTTTTGAGGATGCGTCAGTTTCTGGCAGAGGTAGAAGCGCACGTGCCTTATTATCGCAAACTGTTCTCGGAGACTGGTTTCCAGGCGAAAGAGATAAGCGGCATTGCGGACCTTGCGCGGTTGCCCTTGCTCGATAAATCTACCATCCGGGCGAACACGGATGCAATGAAGTCGGAGAAGGCTAGAGATCTTGCACGCTTCAACACCAGCGGCTCCAGCGGTGAGCCGCTGGTGTTTTATATCGGCAAGGAGCGCGTAAGTCACGATGTCGCTGCTAAATGGCGGGCAACGCGTTGGTGGGACGTGGATATCGGCGACCGGGAGATGGTCGTGTGGGGTTCGCCTATCGAACTCAATGTACAGGATCGCATCCGGGGCCTTCGCGACAGACTGCTGCGGACGAAGCTATTGCCCGCCTTTGAGATGTCGGAGCAAAAACTGGATCGCTTCCTAGTCGAGATTCGTCACACCCGACCGAAAATGCTTTTCGGGTATCCCTCGGCGTTGTCCCTTATTGCCCGGCACGCGGAGGCGAGAGGGCAGCAGATGGACAATGTGGGCATCAAGGTCGCCTTCGTTACCTCAGAGCGATTGTACGACGACCAGCGCCAGCAGATTAGCAAAGTTTTCGGTTGTCCGGTAGCAAATGGCTATGGCGGCAGGGATGCCGGTTTTATCGCGCATGAGTGTCCCCACGGGGGCATGCACATCACCGCTGAGGATGTTATCGTCGAGATCGTGGATCAACAGGGCGCATCACTGCCTTGCGGCACTGCAGGGGAAATCGTTGTTACCCACCTCGCTACCAAAGATTTCCCTTTCATCCGCTATCGTACAGGCGATATTGGAGTGCTGGACGGCAGGTCCTGTACTTGCGGGCGGGGACTTCCCCTGCTCAAGGAAATACAGGGCCGCAGTACCGATTTTTTTGTTGCGCAGGATGGGACCGTCATGCACGGGCTGGCATTGATCTATGTGTTGCGAGATCTGCCTGGGATACGGGGCTTTAAGGTGGTACAGGAAGATATTGACCATACGCACATAATGCTGGTGCCAGCAGATGAATTCGATAAAAACATTATTTACACCATCGAGTCGATGTTTAAAGCCCGACTTGGGCAAGGTGTAACAATAACCATCGAAGAAGTGATGGAAATTGCGCCCGAGAAATCAGGAAAGCACCGTTATCTAGTAAGCCGGGTTATACCTGGAGCTAGGCGAACTGAGTTAAAAAATATAACTCCAGAATCAAGTGAAAATTGAATATGATTTCTAAAAGAAGAATGCTGTTTGCATTACAGCTAAAGTTATGGCATTCATACAATCGAATAGCCAGGAGAAAAAAGAAAAAAATATTGTTCGACTGCCCTTATGACTTTCATTATTCCCATCTCCAGCCCCTCATTGAATCTCTCAGCCGTCATTCTGAGTTTGATATAACGGTAGTCAAGACGGACGATTTCAGCCAGACGAAACTGGAGGGTGTGAAATACATTGATACCGATACTCTGCAGCAAGAGATATTTGCTGTCTACGACATTTACTTTACAACAGAATTTGACATCCTTCCCTGGTGGTTCACTGGTGTAACCAGAATATTTTTTCTGCATGGGGTCGGACCGAAAGTATCATATTTTGCTTCAGAAAAACTAAGGGTTTTTGATGTAGTACTTGCACCGGGACCTTATGTCGAGTCAAAACAAAGGGCATTTCTAAAAAAAGACGCTGTTTTATATCCCGCAGGTTTGCCTGTAACGGATCGATACTTCCTACCCGGGGAGCAATCTTTGCCTGCCTACATCAAGTTTGAAGAAAAAAAAAATATCATTCTTTACGCGCCAAGTTGGAGCAGCAATCCTGGTCAAGTTTCTATTGATCTCGATATTCTTCATGCACTATCGAGTCAAACGACTTGTAACGTCATCATCAGACCCCATCCAAATCTTCTTGTCCCTGAATTATGTGCTGGAATCAAATGGAAAGAGGTGATTGAAGAAATTCTGTCGAAGAATAGAAGAATTTTTTTACACGCGGGAAGGGGCACGAGTGTATACGAGGTTCTAGGCTGCGTGGATATTTTATTGGGAGATATAAGCTCAGTAGTTTATGAATTTCTAGCTCTTGACAGACCAATCATCCTCTATTTGAAGGAGGGCGTAGACGAGTTTTACCAAAGTGAGGAATTTGTCTTGGAAACAAGGCTAGCTTGTTACAATATTAATGATCCAGCGACGCTGCCCGCCACTGTTCTCAGGTGTCTTCAGAATAAGAATTCGCTTTCGGCAGAAAGGAAGAAAATGATGGCACGATCTCTTTATAATCCAGGTCGAGCGATTCCTCAAATAATTAAAATACTTACTGAGCTATAAATAAACAGGGTAATCCCCCGGCTCTGCCGGGGGATTAATTAAGGTTTGACCGTGTGAAGCGACCGCCCCGATTCTTTTAGTTTGACCAAAAGCTAGGAGAATCGGATGAGAGATTACCAGAGTCTGAGGTATACGACATGGGACTGTAAGTACCATGTCGTATTTATACCGAAGAGGCGGAAGAAAGCGATATTTGGAACGATACGCAAGCACCTTGGCAAGGTGCTACACGAATTGGCGGTGCTGCAGAAGGGCTGCCAGATTGTGGAAGGGTACTTACGCCCGGATCACGTGCACATGTGCATCAGTATTCCACCGAAGCACTCGGTGTCGTATGTAGTGGGTTATATCAAGGGCAAGAGCGCGATTTCGATCGCGCGGAAGTTTATGGGGAAGGCAAAGAATTTTACGGGTGAGAACTTCTGGGCAAGAGGTTATTTTGTATCGACGTGGGATTGGATGAAGAGATGGTCAGAGAGTATATTCGGCATCAAGAGAAAGAGGACGAACATTATGACCAGCTCAAGCTTGGCATGTGATGCCGCCTTTAGGCAGCGCCGGTTTTTTGCCCTTTTGAGGGGCTAACAGAAATAAGCCTCCGCTTTGCCGGAGGTAATTTAACTTTCGATGAGGCAGTGATGAGAGTAATCACCTTTGGGACGTTTGATGTGTTGCATATTGGGCATATAAACATTTTGGAAAGATCAAAAGCCCTTGGGAACTACCTGATCGTAGGGGTTTCTTCAGACGAACTCAATTTCTCAAAAAAAAAGCGATTTCCTGTTTATAGCCAGGATCAGAGAATAAAGATAATTCAATCGCTTAAATTTGTTAATGAGGTTTTTATAGAAGAATCTCTCGAATTAAAAAGACACTATTTAAAAACCTACTCTGCGAATATTCTAGTGATGGGTGATGATTGGAGCAGTAAATTTGATGAATTCAAGGATATTTGTGAAGTGCGCTACCTTGAAAGAACACCCTCGATTTCAACTACCGAAATCATCGAGATAGTGAAGAAGATTTGATTTCGATAAAAAATTATATGCCTCTATACCATTTTCAGTTTAATTTGGTTATGCGTCAGACAAGCGTTGAGCAGGCGTAAAGGCAGCTGTGCTTCCCACTCTCGCCGATTAAAGCGATAACAGAACTCATTGAGATACTCTTGCAGATACTTGGACGACACACCGTGATAGGTTCCCAGCAAAAACGCCTTGAGGTTGTCAATCGCGATATGCACCCAAGGCAGCCATTGCCCGGCCAAGGCAGGTGGGGTCACACGCACGGCGTGGTGCTGAGTTTTGCCGATCTCCAGCAGCGAAGGCAATGCATCACTACGCACCCATTGGCTAGGCGGAAGATGCTGCTTAACAAACTGCGCCACTTTGTCCTGCGTAATGCCAGACACCTGTTGCATGGCAATGAAGCCTGAGCGCTTGTCCCGGTTCTCAATCGCCACCAGCACCGGAGTTTTACCCCCGGCGCCGCGTCCCCGCTTTCCCCCGGTACGGCGCCCTCCAATCAACGCATCATCCATCTCAATCAGATCGTGCAGCCGGTATACGCTATCCCGGTGTCCCATGGCAATGCGAATCTTGCGCAGCATCCGGCTGGCGGTGATCCACGATACGTCTATTTGCTTGGACAACCGCATGGCGGAAATGCCGCCTTTGTCCGAGGCCGCCAGGTAGATCGCCCAGGACCACTTGGTCAAGGGCAGGTTGGTGGAATGAAACAGCGTGCCCGCTGTCAGCGAGGTTTGAGTGTGACATTGGCCACATTCCCACGAGTGACGCGTGGAAATGGCATAGCCATGATCGTGTCCACATCGGGGGCAGCGAAACCCCTCCGGCCACCGTTGACGGGCAAGTGCTTGAGCACAGGACGCCTCGCTCCCAAACTGCTTCTGCCAATCCATCAGGTTCATCTCCGCCGTATTCATGACTCAACCCCTTAGGGCGTCGATCTCAATAAATTCAGGCAAATAATACTGAAAATGGTTCAGAGCATAAAAAATTATGAATATCACGACTTCGGTTGACAGTTTTGATACATTCAAACTGTTTTCAGGAGTTGTTCATGAATCTACAAGCACAAAGAGATATATCC
>NZ_QAOK01000034.1 GCF_003050865.1 Nitrosospira multiformis
AGCGCGCTCACGTACCTCGGGGGAAAACTTGTTCTGTTTCTTCATAGCTCCATTCTCTCAGATGTTGGAGCCTCTACAAAACCCGGGGCGGTTCATCCCGCATAGGCAACGCCGACAGTTGTATTTAATATTGTCGAATTGAAGAATCCCTGCGGCCCGGGAGCATAACAATGAACTGGTACAGAGAATATCTTTGGGCTAGATTCGGACAGAGTGGTTTTGGTAGCGGTCGTTATCTTGCTATCGCCACAAACCCAAACAGAAGTATGTGAATTCTCTTTGTTGAACCAGCATGCGATGGTTGTCATTTTTTGTTGAGTATTTGAGTATATTGGTTAAGTTGATCGCACCCTTGCGCGTTGGTCAAACGACAGATGATACATATAACGCTGTGAATGACCGCTTTAGACATGAGCCGACCCGACACCAGTTTTTTTGCCATCTTAGCGTTTTCGCGAAATTCTCCCGGAGCTATAGGCACTGGATTCAATGGGCTTGGCGCGGTGACTACAACAGCATCGACCACAGCATTGAACTATCAAACTCTGGCGGAATTCGCAGTTAAGGGTGGTTGCAAAGGATTGGAGAAATTAGATTATGAGTGAAAAATTTTCTCGTTATGATGTAGTGGAATACCTCGCTAATTCGCTACCGTCTTCGAATTGATCGGTAGCGGGGGCCAGACCATCAGGCTCTCTTGACTATGTTGTATCGCTCGACGCATCGCCTCTGTCCTGTGGCACAGCCATGTGATATTTGTCCCATAAATCCTCCCTCTGTATCTGGCAATACTCTATACCCTCACAGCGGGATTAACACCTAATAGGTGACCCACTTTCAAAAGCCAGTGTTTTTAATCTTGGAATGGAAAATTAAGGGACCATACTTCGTTTCTTCACAGGCCCTTTGGCCTTATTAATTTTGGTTACGAGCTTCTTTATCTTCATCTGAGGGCAAATGAAGAGATCGTTTAGGATGAAGTCAAGGATATCGAGAGCGTCAAAAATATCATCTCGTGTCAACTTGTCTGAGTGACTTCCCTGGTTTCCAAGCCATTTGATGGCCAGGAGCGAATCACTTAGCTCTTTATTACGGTTTGCCAATTCTTTAATACGACTGTGCAACGTTAAACGCACCTGCTTCCCAGATTTCCTTCAGTATCTTGGCTCCTTAAGATAATCAAGCAAGCGTTCAACCGCCGCCCTTATGTGGTTGCCAGCTGATGAAAAGTCACTCCAAGAGGAAGCAAAGGAGAGCCGTAACTCTTCAATAACTAATTCAGGGTAGACATCAGCAATAATAATAAGAGGTGGAGATGGACTTACATATGTCGGATAGAAATACTCCACTTCGATATAATCACCGTTAAATGATGTCTGGAAGATTTCGGTTCTACGTTCCCCCATTACTGCTACTGGTTCCCTACAATGCTCGTTATTGCATACCAATAGCATCGTAAAGCGATATCGACTCCAGTCAGGCTCCATGCCTCATGATCATGCGCTTCCCGTGACTCGCGCGTCTCCAAGAAATGCAAAGAGTCCGGCTTCTGCTTAAGGTACCCACCACTGCAAGCTGGGCAGTGCCAGTTCGGCACGTAATTATTCTTCAGAGGTTCTTTCCAAATACTTCTGTCTACAGGCATTTTTTTGATAATGGCAAATGCATCTTCCTAACCTGCTTCTAGGTCTATGCGATTCATATTTTTAGTAATTACGACAACCCATGCTATCCATCTAATGGAAGCGCCGCGCATGAGGAATTAAAAATGGAAACTAACTTTTTCCTGGATTACCTACTCCGCCCAATCGTGCTTAGGTGCGTAAGGCAATCGGCACAAACTCCCGCTCTTCCGGTCCGATGTAATTCGCCGAAGGGCGGATAATCTTTCCATCTATCCGCTGCTCGATGATGTGCGCTGCCCAGCCGCTGGTGCGGGCAATTGCGAACAGCGGCGTGAACATGGCAGTGGGAATACCCATCATGTGATAACCCACGGCGGAGTACCAGTCCAGGTTGGGGAACATTTTCTTGATGCCCCACATCACCGTTTCCAACCGCTCGGCTATGTCGAACATTGGCATGTCTCCTGCCTCGGCCGACAGTTTTCTTGCCACATCGCGGATTACCCGGTTACGCGGATCGCCAGTGGTATATACGGGATGGCCGAAACCCCTGATGATCTCCTTGTTCTCCACTCGGCGACGGATATCCGCCTCGGCCTCATCCGGGTTGCTGTAACGTGTCTGGATATCAAACGCGGCCTCATTCGCGCCCCCGTGTTTGCGCCCCCGCAGAGCGCCGATAGCACCGGTTATGGAGGAATAGAAATCCGATTCCGTCCCTGCAATTACCCGGGCGGTAAAGGTGGATGCATTGAACTCATGCTCGGCATACAGGATCAGGGAGGTATGCATTGCCTTTACCCAGGATTCGGGAGGTGGCTTGCCGTGCAGCAGGTGTAAAAAATGGCCGCCGATGGAATCGACATCTGATTCCAGTTCGATGCGACGGTTGTGATGCGAATAGTGGTACCAGTACAGCAGCATGGAACCCATCGAGGCCAGCAGGCGGTCTGCGATATCCCGGACACCCTCCAGAGTGTGTATCTCTGCTTCCGGCAGCACCGTACCCAGCGCGGAAACCCCGGTTCGCAACACATCCATGGGATGAGCGCTTGCCGGTATCATCTCCAGCAAGGTTTTTATCCTGGCCGGCAGATCGCGCAGCTTTTCCAGTTTCTCCTTGTAGGCAGCGAGCTCAGCCACCGTCGGCAACTTTTCGTACACCAGTAGGTAGGCAATTTCTTCAAATTCGCTGCTTTCCGCGATATCCAGAATGTCATAACCGCGATAGTGCAGGTCGTTCCCTGTTCGCCCTACGCTGCAAATGGCCGTATTGCCGGCCAGCACACCGGACAACACGACAGACTTCTTCGCCTTCGGCGCAGTGCTCACAGTACTTCCATCAGGTTTATTCATTGTCAGGTTTATTCATTGTCAGGTTTATTCATTGTCAGGTTCTTCCGGTTTTTCGGGCCTGAACAGAAGGTTCAGTTTCTCGTCATAGGCATGGTAGTCGAGAAATTCATACAACTCGGCACGCGTCTGCATGCTCGGAAGCGCGCTTTTTTGCGAGCCTTCCCCGCGTATTGTTCGGTATACATTCAACGCAGCGGCACTCATGGCGCGAAATGCGGAAAGTGGATAAAGCACCAGGGAAACATCTACCCCGGCCAATTCCTCGACTGTATAAAGGGGGGTTGCGCCAAATTCCGTGATGTTGGCCAGGATGGGAACCTTCACCGCTGCCGCGAACTGCCGATAGGTTTCCAGGTCAATCACGGCCTCGGGGAAGATCATGTCCGCGCCCGCTTCCACATAAGCACAGGCCCGGTCAATGGCAGCTTGCAACCCTTCCACCGCGAGTGCATCGGTACGCGCCATGATGACGAAAGCGGGGTCGGTTCTTGCATCCACTGCGGCGCCAATCCGTTCCACCATCTCCATTTCACTGACCACAGCCTTGCCTGGAAGGTGACCGCAACGCTTGACCTGCACCTGATCTTCGATATGGAGCGCGCCTGCCCCGGCTTTTATCAATGATTTCACAGTACGGCCGATATTGAGAGCGCCGCCAAAACCGGTATCCGCGTCCACCAGCAACGGCAGATCCGTGATGTCGGTGATACGTCGTACATCGACCAGCACATCGTCAATGGTGGAAATGGCAAGATCGGGTACTCCGAGGGATGCCGCAGCCACCCCCCCACCCGAGAGATACAGCGCCCTGAAGCCGCTACGCTCCGCCATGCGAGCGGCATATGCATTGATGCAGCCCGCGATCTGGAGAGGCTTTTCCGCATCAAGCGCCGCGCGAAAACGGGAACCGGCAGAAGCGGGCATGAAAGGGGGAGAAACGAAGACGAGAATGCGACCTTATCCAAGCAGATGCTTTATCGACTCGCGCTCTCCCATTAATTCCCGGTAGCTCGCCTGCATCTTAATCCTGCTGAAATCGCTTATTTCCAGGTCGGGCACGATCTTGTACTCGCCGCCCTGACAGGTCACCGGATAACCATAGATAACCCCTTCCGGAATGCCGTAGCTTCCATCCGAAGGAATGCCCATGGACACCCAGTCACCTTCAGGAGTGCCGGAAATCCAGTCGCGCATGTGGCAGAGTGCAGCGTTCGCCGCGCTGGCCGCACTCGAAGAACCGCGCGCCTCGATCACCTCCATGCCACGCTTCTGTATTACAGGAATGAAATCGTTTTCCACCCATGCCATGTCATTCACGAGGTCGGCGGCATTATGGCCGCCAACCTCGGCATGACTCAAATCGGGATACTGGGCTGAGGAGTGATTGCCCCATACGATCATCTTTCTCACGCTGGAAACCGGCTGTCCGACCTTGGCAGCAAGCTGGAACAGCGCGCGGTTGTGGTCCAGCCGCATCATCGACGAGAAATTGGCCGGCTTCAGGCTCGGCGCATTTTTCATCGTGATATAGGCATTGGTATTGGCAGGATTCCCCACCACCAGGACTTTCACATCGCGCCGGGCAATCTCGTCGAGCGCCCTCCCCTGCGCACGGAATATCGTACCGTTTGCCTCCAGCAGATCCTTGCGTTCCATACCCTTGGTGCGCGGGCGGGCGCCAACCAGAATGGCGATATTTGTGTCGCGAAAAGCCGTTTTGGGATCGTCGGTAGCTATGACGCCCGCAAGTAATGGAAAGGCACAGTCGTCCAGTTCCATGACAACGCCTTTCAGGGAAGGCAACGATTGAGGAATATCCAGCAATTGCAGAATGACAGGCTGATCCTCGCCAAGCATGTCGCCAGCCGCGATACGAAACAACAGGCTATAAGCTATCTGGCCGGCGGCGCCAGTTATGGCGACACGAATGGGAGTTTTCATTTTTTCTTATGCTCCTGTAGACATACTACCGGGTAGTAATTTTCCATTGCGTCCTTCAGGCTGTAACAAGCCGGACAGACAGAGGAGCGGAAAAATGAATCGCACCTCTCAGATGGATAAGTTCGGCGGACAATACTCGGGAATCGACCCCACAATCTGCTCCAGGTGCATTGAGCACATTGAACAGGAGCAAAGAAACCGGGACTATAAAAACATTCCCCATGGGTTGTCAATTTCAGTTTGTCAATTTCGTTCAGCATTCGAAGCATCTTCCGCCGGGCCGGAAAGCGGAAAACGCAGTATGCTCCTTGATGACTCGCATGGTTGTATCCCCTGCAATAACGGTCTAAACTTAATCGCAGCCTCAACTTGATCACCTTCCAGTAACAATAACAACGGCGACAGCAGCGGGATCGAAATTGCCAAAAAAGCGCCCCAGATATCTTGATCTGCTGAAAATCCGGCAGCCCCTGCCCGCAGTGATATCGATCCTGCACCGCATCAGCGGAGCGCTGCTGTTCTTTCCCGGTATTCCTCTCGTCCTTTGCGGTCTCGACACGGCGTTGGGTTCCCCGGAAGGCTACACCCAGTTTCAATCCTTCCTGAACAATCCAGTGGCAAAGCTCGGACTGATACTGGTGCTCTGGTTCTTCGTGCATCATTTCTGCGCTGGAATCCGTTATCTTGCGCTGGACCTGCATTACGGCGCAAAACTTGAACAGGCGCGGCTGAGCAGTAAAGTGGTTGTGGGAGCGGGAATCGTTCTCACCCTGTTGACCGGCGCTGTGATATGGTAAAGATATGGCAAAACGTCCAGTGCGGGTGGTAACCGGCGCACATTATGGTCTTCGCGACTGGCTGGCGCAACGCGTCACCGCCGCGGTAATGGCCATCTATACCCTGATGCTGGCAGGAGTGCTGCTGGTTTCCCCCCCCCAGGACTATACGTCCTTCAAGACGCTGTTCGATAACCAGTGGATGCGGGTAGCATCCTTCCTGTTTCTTCTGAGCCTGTTCTGGCATGCCTGGATCGGAATGCGCAACATCCTGATGGATTACGTTCATGCTGCTGGTATTCGCTTCATTCTGGAAATACTGGTCATACTGTCACTGCTGTCTTATGCCATCTGGTCCGTGGAAATTCTCTGGATAGGTGAAGGATAGCGTGACAATAGCACGGCGAAAATTCGATGCGGTCATCGTTGGCGCAGGCGGCGGCGGAATGCGCGCAGCACTGCAATTGTCGGAAGCGGG
The DNA here is from genome assembly GCF_003050865.1 of Nitrosospira multiformis. Classification (GTDB taxonomy): domain Bacteria; phylum Pseudomonadota; class Gammaproteobacteria; order Burkholderiales; family Nitrosomonadaceae; genus Nitrosospira; species Nitrosospira multiformis_E. The sequence goes on from NZ_QAOK01000034.1 coordinate 6,177, forward strand.
GCTCAAGGTAGCCGTACTGTCCAAGGTTTTCCCCACCCGCTCCCATACGGTTGCCGCCCAGGGCGGCATCGCCGCAGCGCTCGGAAACGTCACTGAAGACAACTGGCACTGGCATATGTACGACACGGTCAAAGGTTCCGATTATCTCGGCGACCAGGATGCGATCGAATTCATGTGCCGCCAGGCAGGGGAAGTGGTATATGAACTCGAACATTACGGCATGCCCTTCGACCGGCTGGAAAACGGAAAAATTTACCAGCGTCCTTTCGGGGGGCAGTCGCAGAATTTCGGGGGCGCACAGGCAACGCGTTCATGCGCCGTTGCTGACCGCACTGGCCATGCCATGCTGCACACGCTCTATCAGCGCAACGTGCGGGCAAATACCCAGTTTTTTGTCGAATGGATGGCACTTGATCTTATTCGTGATGAGCATGGGGATGTGTTAGGCGTCTCCGCACTCGATATCGAAACCGGCGAGGTCATGATCCTGCAGGCGAGAGCGACACTGTTTGCAACCGGCGGGGGAGCACGGATATTCAGTGCCAGCACAAATGCTTTCATCAATACCGGCGACGGTCTGGCGATGGCCGCCCGCGCGGGCGTGCCGTTACAGGACATGGAATTCTGGCAGTTTCACCCGACGGGAGTATACGGCGCAGGAATCCTTATCAGCGAGGCGGTGCGCGGGGAAGGCGGCTACCTGCTCAATAAGGACGGGGAACGTTTCATGGAGCGCTATGCCCCGCATGCGAAAGACCTTGCCAGCCGCGACGTTGTCTCGCGCGCAATGACGACGGAAATCAAGGAAGGGCACGGATGCGGCAGGGATGCTGATCATCTGCTGCTAAAGCTGGATCATCTGGGTGCGGACGTCATCAAGGCGCGACTGCCTGGCATACGTGAAATTGCCATAAAGTTTGCTCACGCCGACCCGGTCCGTGAGCCCATTCCGGTAGTGCCCACCGCGCACTACATGATGGGGGGAATTCCGACCAATTTTCACGGTCAGGTAGTAGCGCCCTACAAAACGGGACCCGAGGAAGTCGTACAGGGATTCTATGCCGTGGGGGAATGCGCGTGCGTATCCGTGCACGGAGCCAATCGCCTTGGAACCAATTCACTGCTCGATATACTCGTATTCGGTCGTGCTGCGGGCAACCAGATCATCGAAGACTTGAAAAGGAATTCCCACCATAAACATTTACCCGGAGACGCAGCGGACAAAGCACTCGGGCGACTGGCACGGCTGGATTCCCAAAAGGATGGCGAGAACGTGTCGCAGGTAGGGGACATGCTGCGCAAAACCATGCAGACGCATTGCGGTGTATTCCGTTTTGCGGATTTGCTCAAGCAAGGGGTGGATAAAATCTCGGAAGTGGCGCAGCGCGCCAGAAACACCGAGATCAGGGATAAAAGCCGAGTGTTCAATACCGCGCGGGTGGAGGCGCTGGAACTCGATAATCTGGTCGAAGTCGCCGTAGCGACGATGGTTTCGGCTCAAGCCCGTACGGAAAGCCGGGGCGCCCATGCGAGGGATGACTTCCCCCATCGCGATGACGACAAGTGGTTGAAACACACATTGTATTTCAGCGAAGACCGGCGGCTCGATTACAAGCCGGTTCGATTGAAACCGCTGACGGTCGAGTCCTTTCCACCCAAGGCACGAACTTATTAGTAACACGAACCTGTTAGAAGCACATATTGCTTCGGGCTAAATCGGAATCAAATCATGAAATTCTCGATCTACCGCTTCGATCCCGACAAGGACGAAAAGCCTTATATGCAGGACTACGAGATCGCGCTGGAACCGGCGGACAGGATGCTGCTGGATGCGTTGATACGGATAAAAACCGTGGACGACAGCCTGAGTCTGCGACGTTCCTGCCGGGAAGGCGTATGCGGTTCGGATGCGATGAACATCAACGGCCGTAACGGACTGGCGTGCATCACCCCGGTGAAAGGCCTGAAAGAACCGGTGGAATTGCGCCCGCTGCCGGGGTTACCGGTAATACGCGACCTGATCGTCGACATGACCCAGTTCTTCAAGCAGTATCACTCGATCAAGCCCTACCTCATCAATGAAGACCCCCCGCCGGAAACCGAAAGGCTCCAGGCTCCCGAGGAAAGGGCGGAACTGGATGGACTATACGAATGCATTCTGTGTGCGTGCTGCTCTACCGCATGTCCCTCTTTCTGGTGGAATCCCGATAAATACGTGGGACCGGCCGGCCTGCTGCAAGCGTATCGCTTTCTGGCGGACAGCCGCGATCAGGCAACCGCCGAGCGGCTGGATTATCTGGAAGACCCGTACCGCCTTTTCCGCTGCCACTCCATCATGAACTGCACGGATGTATGTCCGAAAGGCTTGAACCCGATGGAAGCGATCGGGCGGATCAAGACCATGATGACCAAAAGAACCATCTGAAAGCAATGAAAGAACGCGAGCGCGCCCGCTGGCGGTGTCGGCGCGGACTGCTGGAACTGGACATCGTGCTGCAACGCTTTATGGACAAGCATTATGCCACGCTCGACGAAGCAGGCATCCGGCAGTTTGAAACACTGCTGGATTTCCCGGATACCGACTTGTGGCATATGATAGTGCAGAAGGATGAAGACGAAGGAAAGGCAGGTCTGCAACCGGTATTGCATCTGCTGCAATCGATTTAGCAAGGAATCTCCTGGGCAAATCAGATAACGGAAAACAGTGGGAAACGACATGGAACACAAACGTAACGCAACCCTTGACCTGGGTGACGGTAATCCGCCACTCGAATTGCCAATCCTGCCCGGCACCCTGGGACCTGATGTCGTGGACATTCGCACGCTTTACAAGAGAGGCCGCGTATTTACCTACGATCCAGGCTTCATGTCCACGGCAAGCTGCAGTTCGAGCATAACTTTTATCGATGGCGACGAGGGGATTCTGCTCTACCGTGGCTACCCTATCGAACAGTTGGCGAAGCAGTGCGATTTCATGGAAGTATGCTACCTGCTGATGAATGGGGAACTGCCGAATATCGCCCAGAAGGCGTCATTCGACAAAACCATCAAGGAACACACGATGGTGCACGAGCAACTGGCGCGCTTTTATACCGGCTTCAGGCGGGACGCACATCCCATGGCGGTCATGGTAGGTGTGGTGGGCGCATTGTCCGCGTTTTATCATGACGCAATGGACATTTCCGACGCGGCACATCGTGAGCTGTCGGCCTTCCGGCTGGTTGCAAAACTGCCAACCATTACTGCAATGGCCTACAAATACAACATCGGCCAGCCTTTCATGTATCCGCGCAACAACCTCAGTTATGCGGAAAACTTCATGCATATGATGTTTGCCACTCCCGCGGAGGACTATCGATCGAACCCTGTGCTCGCGCGGGCGCTTGACCGTATCCTGATCCTGCATGCCGACCATGAGCAAAATGCTTCCACCTCAACGGTGCGCCTTGCCGGTTCGACCGGCGCCAATCCGTTTGCATGCATTTCCGCCGGCATCGCCTGTCTGTGGGGACCGGCGCATGGCGGGGCGAATGAAGCGTGTCTGAACATGCTGGAAGAGATCGGTGATGAGTCGCGCATTGGTGAATACATCGCCCGCGCCAAAGACCCGGACGATCCTTTCAGGCTGATGGGATTCGGCCACCGGGTATACAAGAACTTCGATCCGCGCGCCACGCTGATGCGCGAAACCTGTCACGAAGTGCTGAGTGAACTAGGTTTGCGCGATGACCCTTTATTCAAGCTTGCGCTCAAGCTGGAGAAGATCGCTCTCGAAGACGAATTCTTCGTTACCAAAAAGCTTTACCCCAATGTCGATTTCTACTCGGGCATCGTGCAGCGGGCACTGGGTATTCCCGTCTCCATGTTCACCGCGATATTCACCATGGCTCGTACCGTGGGCTGGATCGCCCAGTGGAGCGAAATGATTTCAGACCCTGAGTACAAGATCGGCCGTCCGCGCCAGCTCTATACAGGCGCCAAAACGCGCGAGGTGATTCCCATCGCCTCACGCTTGTAGACAGATTGCCAGACGAAGAGACCTTTGGCCATGCTGAAGCAGTTGCACGACGATTCTCCACTATTCGGATCAAATTCGTCCTTCGTGGAGGGGCTTTACGCAGCATATCTGCAGGAACCCTTATCGGTTTCTGCCGAATGGCGTGAATACTTTGACACGCTTCAAGGGGGGGAGGTCCCGGTCGAACCGGGCAAACGCGCTGCTCAACCCGCTGCCGTTGCCCAAGGCGTCGAAACGATGCGGGAAGAACGCCTGCTGGCCACCGAGCGCAAGCAGATAGCCGTGCTGCAAATGATAAATGCATATCGCTTCCTCGGTGTGCGCCACGCCGATCTCGACCCTCTCAAGCATTACGATAAGCCGCATGTTCCCGAACTCGATCCGGGCTATTACGGCCTGACCGAAGCTGACATGAACAGGGTATTCGGAACCGGCTCGTTGTTCGGTCCACCTCGCGCTTCACTCAGGGAAATCCTGCAGACGCTGCGGCAAACCTACTGCGGCAAAATCGGCGTCGAGTATATGTATATCACCGATACCGAGCAAAAACGCTGGATACAGAACCGCATCGAGGGTCCCCGTGCGCAACCCGATTTCGAACCGGAATATAAACGGCACATTCTGGAACGGCTCACCGCGGCGGAAGGCCTGGAAAAATATCTGCATACACGGTATGTGGGGCAGAAGCGATTTTCCGGCGAAGGGGGTGAGAGCATGATTCCGCTGCTGGACAATCTGCTCCAGCGCGCAGGCCACATGGGCGTACAGCAACTGGTGATCGGGATGGCGCACCGAGGCCGTCTCAATGTACTGGTCAATACGCTCGGCAAGCTGCCGGCCGACCTGTTCCAGGAATTTGAAGGCAAGCATGCCCAGGATCTGACCGAAGGCGACGTCAAATACCACCAGGGCTTTTCCTCTGCGGTTTTCACACCGGGTGGCATCATGGGCCTCTCTCTGGCCTTCAATCCCTCTCATCTTGAAATCGTGGACCCGGTCGTTCAGGGGTCGGTGCGTGCGCGCCAGCACCGCTTGCAGGACAGGGATGGTGATCTGGTGCTGCCCGTGCTGCTGCACGGCGACGCCGCGTACTCCGCTCAGGGCGTGGTAATGGAAACACTGAACCTGTCGCAGACGCGCGGCTATGGCACCGGGGGCACGGTGCATGTCATTATCAACAATCAGATCGGTTTCACGACCTCCGATCCCCGCGATGCCCGCTCCACGCTTTATTGCACCGACGTATCGAAGATGATCGAAGCGCCGATTTTCCATGTGAACGGGGATGATCCGGAAGCGGTCGTCATGGTGACCGAAATCGCGCTCGATTTCCGCATGCAGTTTCACAAGGATGTGATCGTGGACATGGTCTGCTACCGCACGCTCGGCCACAACGAGCAGGATGAGCCTATGGTCACCCAGCCGCTGATGTACAAGATCATCGGCCAGCATCCCGGTACGCGCAAGCTTTATGCAGACAAACTGGAAGCGGAAGACGTGATCGATGCCGGCACGGCAGATCACATGGTAAAAGCATATCGGGATGACATGGACGCGGGACGCAACCCCAACAAGACCATTGTCTACGGCTATAAATCCCCCAACTTGGTGGACTGGACGCCGTTTCTGAAAGAAACCGCCTGGGATGCAAAAGTACCCACCGGCTTGCCTCTGGCCGAACTTCGCAAGCTGGCAGAGCGACTCACCGATATCCCGTCGAAATTCAAGTTACATTCGCGCGTGGAAAAAATCATCTCCGATCGCCGCCTGATGGGAGAAGGAAAACTGCCGCTGGATTGGGGCATGGCTGAAAATCTTGCTTATGCTGCCCTGTTGAATGACGGATATCCAATCCGCATTTCCGGGCAGGATTCGGGACGTGGTACGTTCTTTCATCGTCATGCGGTCCTGCACGACCAGAACCGTGAAAGGTGGAGTGAGGGGACATATATTCCATTACGCCACATCAGACCGGACCAGCCGGATTTCGTGATAATCGACTCTGTATTGTCCGAAGAAGCAGTCCTTGCCTTCGAATACGGCTATGCCACAGCCGCACCCGATGAATTGGTGATGTGGGAAGCGCAATTTGGTGATTTCGCGAATGGCGCTCAGGTGGTGATCGACCAGTTCATCGCATCGGGGCAGGCCAAATGGGGCCGCTTGTGCGGACTGGTGATGATGCTCCCCCACGGCTACGAAGGCCAGGGGCCTGAACACTCCTCTGCCCGGCTGGAACGGTACCTGCAACTGTGTGCACAATACAACATGCAGGTATGCGTTCCAACCACGCCCGCCCAAATGTTTCACCTGCTGCGCCGCCAGATGGTGCGGCCGCTGCGCAAGCCCCTCGTCATCATGAGCCCGAAAAGCCTTTTACGCCATAAGGAGTCTGTATCCAGTCTGGAAGACCTGGTCAATGGCGGCTTCCGGAACATCATTCCCGACGCGGAAGAGTTCGATCCGAAGAAGGTGCGGCGGCTGATCGCCTGCAGCGGAAAGGTTTACTTCGATCTGGCGGCACATCGGCACAAGAACAAGATCGAGGATGTCGCCATTATCCGCATCGAACAACTGTATCCGTTTCCCCATGATGATTTCCAGACCGAGGTCGAGCGCTATCCGCACGCCCGAGACATTCTCTGGTGCCAGGAAGAACCCCGCAATCAAGGTGCGTGGCATCGCATCCAGCACTACCTGCTGCGTCACAAGCGCCGGGATCAGGTTCTCGGGGATGCCCTGCGCCCTTCGTCGGCATCGCCGGCCGCGGGCTATCTGGTGAAACACAACGAGCAACAGAATGCATTGGTCGTGGCTGCATTTCGAGAAAAAATCTGAAAACCTGGAGACAGAGGAAGAATATGCGCGTCGATATCAAAGTTCCTGCGTTATCCGAATCAGTGGCTGAGGCGACGCTCCTTTCCTGGCATAAAAAAGAAGGTGAACGTGTTGAGCGTGACGAAAATCTGATTGACCTCGAAACCGATAAAGTCGTGATGGAGTTGCCAGCCCCCGCCGCCGGAATACTGGCGAAAATCATCAAGGAAGACGGAGCAACGGTGACTGCCGGCGAAGTCATCGCCACAATAGACACCGAAGCAGGGGCGGTAGAGGGCAACACCCCGTCAGCTTCAACCGCAGCAACCGGATCCAAAGCAACCGAATCCGAAGCAACGCGTTCTGCCACCGAAGCCAGGCCGGTCAAAAAAGGGGCAGAAGCTGCTCCGCCTTCCGCAACTGCCCCGGCTTCCACAACTGCTGCAGAAGCTCCGGGGATAATGCCTGCCGCGCAAAAACTGGCCGCACAGGAAAATCTGACGCCGGAAGAAATTCGCACACTCAAAGGTAGCGGTCGCGATGGTCGCATCACCAAGGAAGACGTGGCAGCTTATGTAGAACAGAAACACTCGACAGCCAATATCGCCCCCTCGCCTTCTCCTGCGGTTCCGCAAGCTCCGGCAACTCCACCTGCCCCACCCGTTTCACGCGCCCCTGAGCCTGCACCGCGAATGGCTGAAGACAAGGCTGAAGGGAAACGCAGCGAGAAAAGAGTGCCGATGTCGCGGTTGCGTGCCCGCATTGCAGAGCGTCTGGTACAGTCGCAATCCACCGCCGCCATCCTTACCACATTCAACGAAGTCAACATGCAGGCGATCATGGATTTGCGCGCCCGCTACAAGGACAAATTCGAAAAAGAGCACGGCGTCAAACTTGGTCTCACATCATTCTTTGTCAAAGCGGTGGTGGCGGCGCTCAAAAAATTTCCCATCGTCAACGCTTCAGTGGACGGCAACGATATCGTCTATCACGAATACTATGATATCGGCATTGCAGTGAGCAGTGCGCGCGGGTTGGTCGTGCCCATCATTCGCAACGCGGATTCCTTGTCCCAGGCGGAAATTGAAAGGCAGGTCGCCGATTTTGGCCGTCGCGCGCAGGACGGCAAACTGACCATCGAGGAATTAACCGCGGGCACTTTCTCGATCACCAACGGCGGCGTCTTCGGTTCGATGCTTTCCACCCCTATCATCAATCCCCCGCAGAGCGCCATTCTTGGCATTCACGCAACCAAGGAGCGCCCGGTGGTCGAAAACGGCCAAATCGTGATTCGTCCGATGTGCTATCTGGCGCTATCCTATGATCATCGCATCATAGACGGGCGGGAAGCTGTGCTTTCCCTGGTAGCGATGAAGGAAGCGCTCGAATATCCCATGAGCCCCCTGCTTGAGAGCTGAGACTGCGCGGACACATGCCTGCGCGGCTTGCATCTTTCCATTTTGCATTCCTTTTGCATTCCTTGCTTGAACAATAAAGAGAAAATATGTCTCAATCTTTTGATGTGGCTGTAATCGGCGCCGGTCCGGGTGGTTATGTGGCGGCAATTCGTTGTGCGCAACTGGGCCTTAAAACTGTTTGTATCGACGAATGGAAAAACCCGCAGGACAAACCCAGTCTCGGCGGAACCTGTCTGAATGTTGGCTGCATCCCCTCGAAGGCGTTGCTGGAATCCTCGGAAAATTACGAGCGCGCCGCCCGCAAGTTCTCTACCCATGGGATCAAAGTTGAGGGTCTGTCGGTGGACATTCCGACGATGATAGGTCGCAAGGACAAGATCGTAGCAAACTTCACCGGCGGCGTTGCCATGATGCTGAAGAAGAACAAGGTCGCATCCCTGCATGGGCGCGCAACGCTGCGCAAACGCGGCAAGGATGACGAAGCCGACCGCGAACTCTGGCAGATTGAAATCAGGAATGGAGACAAGGTGGAGACTATCGGGGCCGAGCACGTCATCATCGCCACGGGCTCAGTGCCTCGTCAATTGGCCTCCGCCCCTGTGGACAATGAACGGATACTGGACAATGCAGGGGCGCTGGCGCTGGCCGAAACGCCGAAACGGCTGGGAGTGATCGGCGGAGGCGTCATCGGCCTCGAAATGGGAAGTGTATGGCGCAGGCTGGGCGCAGAGGTCACCGTTCTCGAAGCATTGCCCGGATTTCTGATGAGCGCGGACGAACAGGTGGCGAAGGAAGCGCGAAAAATCTTCACCCGGGAGCTGGGCCTGGCTATAAATACCGGCGTCAAAATAAGCGGCATTATCCCGGGACAGGATAACATTACCGTGGAGTATTCCGATGCCGATGGAAACTCGCAAAAACTCGAGGTGGATAAACTGATTGTTGCCATCGGGCGTGTGCCTAACACTACCGGACTGGGCGCAGAAAACGTGGGATTAAAGTTGGATGAGCGGGGATATATCGAGGTGGATTCCCACTGTCGCACCAATCTGCCTGATATGTATGCCGTGGGAGATGTGGTGCGTGGTCCCATGCTGGCGCATAAAGCGTCCGAAGAAGGTGTGGCGGTTGCAGAAATGATTGCGGGACAGGCAGGGCATGTGAATCTCGACACAATCCCCTGGGTTATCTATACCTCCCCGGAAATCGCATGGGTCGGCAAGACCGAACAGGAGTTGAAAGCGACCGGCGTGGAATATAAAGCCGGACAATTCCCCTTCATGGCAAACGGACGTGCACGTGCACTGGGAGAAACCGGCGGATTTGTCAAAGTGCTCGCGGATGCAGGTACTGATCGTATTCTAGGTATCCATATGATCGGTCCCTACGTCTCCGAGCTGATCGCCGAGGCTGTGGTTGCAATGGAATTCGCGGCCAGCAGTGAAGATATCGCGCGCATCGTCCACGCGCACCCTTCCCTGTCAGAAGTGGTGCACGAGGCCGCACTGGCAGTGGATAAACGGGCGATACATATTTAAGTTAAGGAACCACTGCCCCGAAGTGATGGGTAAGCTCAAGCGAATGGCAACTTCTGGAGGATTCTCTTTTACTTGTCTTTCCGTTGTCTATCCCTTGCCCATCTGCCTATCCTGCTGATCACCTTCCAGAACTCTCTGGGCTCAGTCACTGTACCGGTGTTGTGGGACGAGCCGGCCAGAGTGCGACTAGTCTCCACAACACGAAGGTCCTGTGCCTTCATCTCGCGCCTGAGCTTATACACCATGAATGGCGACAGATTGCTGCCCGGCCCCTGTCCCTGTGTTTGCTTCCGCTCCATCTGTTCCAGGGCAACCCTCTCCTGCCACAGGTATTCCAGATCGGCAATGCGTTCCCTTACGGGCGCCTGTTCCAACTGAATCCGCGCCTCCACCTCACGTTCTATTTTTTTGACATGTTCGGCAGCAAGGCAGACACGCTCGGTCAGCTGCAGCACTTCCGTCTCCAATGCGGATTTGCTCGACTCGCACTCCGCGAGAAACCGGGAAGGCATCCATCTCCAATAATGCAGCCGCGTGCGAAACGGGTGAGACAGGCGCCAGTTGCATAACTGCCGGTGAACTGCTCCTGCTTCCGTTTTGGCACGCCGCAGTCGTTCCGACAAGGATTCGAGTATCTGCCGCGCAGCCAACACCTGATGTTCACGCTCCACCAGATCGCAAACCTCCATTGGCCTCAGTTCCGCTATCAAGGCTCGCAATTCCGAGCTTGTCATATGCTCCAGCTTCTGCTTCATTTTTATGCCTGAAGTGACCATTGGATTCAATAGTATCTTCGACCTTAAAAATGCATCTTGATGCTGGCCTGATAGAACTCATTGGATACATCGCCCTTGAGATCAGCGCCAGCGGCGAAGCGCAGGGCGAGGTGCATGGGTAGCGCGAACTCGACATAGGGTCCGATCCAGTTGTAGAGCGTACCGGGACTGCCTTCAATCCGGTCTACGTGAAATCGCAAGTGCTCCCAGTGAATACCGACAGAATTGATCGGGACATTTTTGAAATTGAACAGCGCTGGCTTTACACCGACATTGACCCAGTTATGAATGAAATCCCTGGCGCGCTCATCACGAATAGCGGCATAGTAAGCAAGATACGCCTGCCCGGTAAAGAATCCGTTGTCATAGTTGAAGGTGATGCTCGGTACCACGCCTTCGGCGGCGCGAATGCCTCTGCCGACGATCCGGCTGGAAAGCAACGCGCCGTTGAGAATACCGAACTGCGGATTGATGCTCAATGTGTCATTGAAAAGGCGAAAATTCAGACCCATCCCGACTTCAGTCCACAACCCGTTACCACCCGCGTCCACCTGCATGCCGTTGGGGCCGGCAACCACCCGGCTGCGGCCGAAGTTGGGACTTGTCCAGAGCCAGCTATAGAAAGTGAAGTCGATGTTGTCGGCGACTTCATAACCCGCATCGAGTATGGTCTGGAAACCAAAGAACGAGTCCTGCTTCAAGGTCACGCCACCGTGAAACTTCTCCTTGTCGAAGCCATGATCCTTGTCAGGAGCAGCTTGCCATCCGCCTTCTGCATGCCCCTTCATATGAGTCACGCTGGCTTCTTTGATCTCCTTGACTTCGGATTTCCTGGGCTCGTCCCCGGTTTGCGCAAAGGCTGGATACGCCACGCCAGAGGACGGCGCCCTCTTCAGATTCACACCCCCATGGTGCCCCTTGCCGCGCACGTCCTGAGCTTCCTGATTCTCCAGCCGTCCTTCCAGCTCAGCGATTCTCGCCTCCAGCAGTTCCAGTTTCTTCCTGAGCTCGTCTTCTGTTTGCGCAAGTGCCAGTGCGTTGGATGACATAAAGGCGGCACCGAGAAACAGACAAAGGCTCAGATACTTCTTCCTTCCCCTTGATACAATTCTGCTACTTACTTCCGGTAGTACTGACATTTATTAGTTCGCTTTCTTGTTGGATTGACGTTGAATTTTGTACTTGTTTCCAATGAACCTCACGAAATGTGAATCTTGTGAACTATATGTGATGCTCTTGTGAACAATATGTGATGCTCCTGTGAAGCACATGTGATTCTCTTGTGAAGCACATGTGAAGTATACGTTATGAATATGTGAGATAAATGTTGTGGTTTTGTGAAGAAATTGTGAGCAAGTTATCTTGAGTCGAGTCTTGGCGAGTGCGCTGGCACCTCATCCGCATCTCATCCTGTCCAGCAATTCCGGAAGTCCTGGCTTGCTGACGTCATTTCCCTGACTTGCCAGGGTCATTTCCCGGAGCCTGCTGCTGAAATCCAGAGGTTGTCGTTCGTCCTTGAATTGTCGGGCAAACCGACTCGATGACTTTTGCGGTAAAATGCAGCCTTTGCGAATTCTTCATGATGAGTATCACCATCGCCCTTTCCAAGGGACGGATTTTTGACGATACCGCACCCCTGCTAAAAGCCGCGGGAATTGTCCCGTTGGATGACCCCGAAACATCACGCAAGCTGATCCTTGCCACCAATCGCGATGATGTGCGACTGATCATCGTGCGTGCTTCGGATGTACCAACCTATGTGCAGTATGGGGCGGCGGACATGGGCATTGCAGGAAAGGATGTGCTGCTGGAGCATGGCGGCGCGGGCCTTTACCAGCCTCTCGATTTGAACATCGCACGCTGTCGCATGATGGTGGCTGTACGCAGCGATTTTGACTATGAGTCCGCAGTCCGGCGGGGTGCGCGGGTACGAGTGGCGACGAAATATCTACAGACGGCGCGTGAACACTTCGCGGAAAAAGGGATGCACGTCGATCTCATCAAGCTCTATGGGTCAATGGAGCTTGCTCCCCTGGTAGGGTTAGCGGATGCAATCGTGGATCTGGTTTCCAGCGGTAATACGCTTAAGGCGAATAATCTCAAGGCTGTCGAAGAAATAATGCCGATCTCATCCCGGCTGATCATCAATCAGGCAGCGTTGAAATTGAAACGCCAGGCAATACAGCCGATGCTGGAAGCCTTCTCGGCTGCAATTACCCCCCTTACACCTCTATCCCCTTACCCCCTTGGGGCAGCAACCTGAGCGGCGCTGAACTGCAACTGCAACCATCCCTTTATCCCTTATCCCTTTCCCCTACCCTTCATGATTTCGATAAAGAGACTGTCTTCTGCCGATACCGAGTTCGACAGGGCGCTGTCGGAGTTGCTTGCGTTTGAAAACGCCCAGGATGCAAAGCTGGAGGCCGCTGTCGCAGACATCCTTGCGAAGATCAGGATGCAGGGAGATAAAGCCTTGCTGGAATACACACTCCGTTTCGATCGCCTGGATGCAAAATCGGCGGCAGATCTGGAGTTGCCCCGAAAGCGCCTGCAGCAAGCTCTCCATAACCTGCCTGCCGAGCAACGTAACGCCCTGGAACAGGCCGCGGAACGGGTCCGCGTCTATCATGAGAAACAGTTGACGCAATCCTGGAGCTACGTGGAGCCTGACGGGACGCAACTTGGGCAGAAAATCACCCCTCTCGATCGTGCCGGCTTATATGTTCCCGGCGGCAAGGCATCCTATCCTTCGTCCGTACTGATGAATGCAATTCCCGCCAAGGTGGCAGGAGTGGGCGAACTCATCATGGTGACACCCACTCCAGGGGGCGAAACAAATGACCTGGTGCTCGCTGCTGCAGCCATTTGCGAGGTTGACCGGGTTTTCACCATAGGGGGCGCCCAGGCCGTGGGCGCACTGGCATATGGCACCCACACCGTGCCCCGCGTGGACAAGATCGTCGGCCCGGGAAACGCTTATGTGGCAACAGCCAAGCGGCATGTTTTCGGTGTGGTAGGCATCGATATGCTCGCGGGACCTTCCGAAATTCTGGTCATCTGCGATGGTAAAATAAATCCGGACTGGATTGCCATGGACATGTTTTCCCAGGCAGAGCATGACGAGTTGGCCCAGGCGATCCTGCTGTCACCCGATCTCCATTTTATCGAAGCAGTCGCTGCGAGTATCGCCCGGCAACTGGAAGCAATGCCGCGCAAGGAGATAATCCTGGCTTCGCTCGAAAACCGGGGCGCCTTGATCCAGGTGCGTGATCTGGACGAAGCCTGTAAGATCGCCAACCGCATCGCGCCCGAACATCTGGAGCTGTCAGTAGAACAACCGGAAAAGTGGGTGGAAAAAATAAGACATGCGGGCGCGATTTTTCTGGGACGCCATACTTCGGAAGCGCTGGGAGATTATTGCGCAGGCCCCAATCACGTGCTGCCCACTTCCCGGACCGCACGCTTTTCGTCGCCCCTGGGAGTATACGATTTTCAGAAACGCACCAGCATTATTCAGGTGTCGGAGCAGGGATCCGCGAAACTGGGTGCAATTGCCTCCGTGCTGGCGCATGGCGAAGGGCTGCAGGCCCACGCAATGTCAGCGGAATATCGTTATACAAAAAAATAGCCCTTGAGAAAAATCGAGAACCTCTCCCGGATTCATCACGTATTGAACGCTCTATGGCCCGGCCCGGCTCAAGGCTCAAGGAACTTTCGACATCCCGCCCCGCAGGGGTGATGAATAAACCTGAGGTAATTAACTCGGCCCTGAGGTAGAATTGGCTGTTATGCCTTTTTCCCCCGATCAGATCATTCGCCCCGAAATTCTCGCGCTTTCCGCTTACCACGTGCCCCCCGCGCGCGGAATGATAAAGCTGGATGCGATGGAAAACCCTTACACGCTTCCCCCGGAATTGCGCGATGAAATCGCGAGGCTTGCAGGTGACACGCCGGTCAACCGCTACCCCGACCCGGATGCAGCAGCGCTCAAGGCGGCGTTACGCGAGGCCCTGGGCATCCCGGACGGGATGGATATCATGCTCGGCAACGGTTCGGATGAGATCATCCAGATTATTGCTTTAGCATGTGGGAAGCCCGGTGCGGTATTGTTGAGCGTGGAGCCTGCATTCGTCATGTTTCGCATGATTGCCACTTTTGCTTCGATGAATTATGTGGGTGTCCCATTACACCCCGATTTTTCACTCGATACGGAGGCAATGCTTGCCGCAATTGCCCGGTACCAGCCTGCGGTCATCTTTATCGCCTATCCAAATAACCCTACTGGCAACCTGTTTGACGCCGTTGAAATCTCACGTATTATTGACGCTGCGCCCGGCATGGTGGTCATCGATGAGGCTTACCATGCCTTCGCCGATGCGAGCTTCATGGACAAGCTCGCGCACCATCCCAATCTGTTGCTGATGCGCACACTTTCGAAGCTGGGGCTGGCTGGCTTGAGGCTGGGCTTGCTGGCGGGAAAACCGGAATGGCTGAGGCAACTGGAAAAATTGCGGTTGCCGTATAATGTGGGAATCGTTACTCAACGGATTGCAGAGAAATTACTGCAGCACCGGGATGTTCTGCTGCAACAGGCGGCAGCCATCAAGGTTGAACGTTCATCGATGAGCAGGCGCCTGTCGGAATTGGAAGGTATCGAGGTTTTTCCGACGGATGCGAATTTCATCCTGTTTCGCCTGAACCAGGATCATAAAGCAGGCCAGGTGTTTCAGGAACTCAAACAACGTGGCATATTGGTCAAGAATCTGGACGGCGCTCATCCATTGCTCAAAAACTGCTTGCGGGTGACCGTGGGCATGCCCGATGAAAACACGCAATTTCTGGCAGTCCTGCAAACTTTACTCGTGAAGATTGAAGCAAAAGCCTGACGCCCCCATCCCGATTCTCTTATTGCAGTTTTATTCGATTTATTTCACCTGAGTCCTCGCATGCGTCACGCCCAGGTCAACCGTAATACGCTGGAAACCCGCATCAACCTCACAGTCAATCTGGATGGAAGCGGAAAGGCAGTACTGGCTACAGGAGTACCGTTTCTCGATCATATGCTGGATCAGGTGGCGCGTCACGGAATGATCGATCTCGAGGTTTCAGCCGAGGGAGATTTGCATATCGACGCTCATCACACGGTGGAAGATATCGGCATCACCTTTGGACAGGCATTCGCGCAAGCCGTTGGGACCAAGAGCGGCTTGCGTCGCTACGGTCATTCCTACGTGCCACTGGACGAAGCCCTCTCCCGGGTAGTGATCGATCTCTCCGGGCGCCCCGGAATGGAGTTCAATGTCGAGTTTGTGCGTGCGCGTATCGGTGAATTTGATGTCGACCTCATCAGCGAATTTTTCCGGGGTTTTGTCAACCACGCCATGGTTACCCTGCATATCGACAACTTATCCGGCGCAAATGCGCATCACCAGGCGGAAACCATATTCAAAGCGTTCGGACGCGCGCTGCGTATGGCAGTGGAAGCGGATCCACGGGCAGCGGGTGCGATACCCTCCACCAAAGGCACTCTGTAATTTCCCACATTCATAGATGCGGTATGACTGATATTGCAATTGTTGACTACGGCATGGGGAATCTGCGTTCCGTAGCCAAAGCACTCGAACATGTCGCCCCCGAGGCTGTCATCGCTGTTACCAATAACCCTGAAGTAGTGCGGAAGGCGGAGCGCGTGGTCGTTCCCGGACAGGGCGCCATGCCGGACTGCCTGCATGAACTGGACCGGCGCGGATTGCGCGAAGCCGTGCGGGATGCGGCCACCAACAAACCATTCCTGGGTATCTGCATCGGTCTGCAAATGCTGTTCGACAGCAGCGAAGAGGGCAATGTATCCGGTCTCGGCATCGTGCCAGGAAGGGTGAAGCGTTTTCCCGCAAGCGCAATGAAAGATGAAAAAGGACAGAAGCTCAAGGTGCCGCACATGGGTTGGAACCAGGTCCATCAGACGGTTGAGCATTCCCTCTGGAAAAACATTGCCAATGATTCGCGCTTTTATTTCGTGCACAGCTACTATGTCGAAACCGCTGACGCCGATTCGGCGGGCTACAGTGCTTATCCCTTTCCTTTTACTTGTGCGGTGGCGAAAGATAACATTTTTGCCGTTCAATTCCACCCTGAAAAGAGCCATGCGGCCGGCCTGATGCTCCTCGATAACTTTGTCCGATGGAAACCCGTTTGAGAAACGTTAGAAGGTTCGCACCGCTACGAATTCTGAAACTCAATTCATTTTTATCCTGATTCAAAATGCTTATCATTCCCGCTATAGATTTGAAGGACGGTCACTGTGTACGCCTGAAACAGGGTGTGATGGAAAACGCCACCGTATTTTCTGAAGATCCCGCCGCCATGGCCAGGCATTGGCTGGATCAGGGCGCCAGAAGACTGCATCTTGTGGATCTGAATGGCGCGTTTGCGGGCAAACCGAAGAACGAGCCGGCAATCCGCGACATTGTAGACGCTATTGGGGACGAGATTCCGACCCAGCTCGGCGGCGGCATACGCGATCTGGAAACCATCGAACGTTACCTCGATGACGGCATTACCTACATCATCATCGGCACGGCGGCAGTAAAAACGCCGGGGTTCCTGCACGATGCGTGCAATGCTTTTCCTGGCCATATCATGGTCGGGCTGGATGCAAAGGATGGCAAGGTGGCAGTCAATGGCTGGTCCAAGGTGACGGGGCATGACGTGGTGGATCTTGCGAAAAAATTCGAAGACTATGGTGTGGAGGCAATCATCTATACCGATATCGGGCGCGACGGCATGTTGAGCGGTGTCAATGTGAAGGCGACCATGGAGCTGGCCCGGGCGCTGACGATTCCCGTCATTGCCAGTGGCGGCGTGAGCAGTCTTGAAGACGTCAAGGCGCTCTGCGAGATCGAACCGGAAGGTATTGCAGGTGCAATAACGGGACGCGCCATTTACGAAGGGGCACTCGACTTCAAGGCAGCCCAGGAGCTGGCGGATGAGTTAAGCACCCAATCAAGCCCCAGGGATACAACAGTACTCTTTTGATGAAACACCCTATCTCATCCAGTCATACAAACTGGAGCAATTCCTGTTTCGGATCATTCTTTTTTCTACACGACAACTCCTTCAAAGAAAAGCTCGACTCTTGCGGATACCTCTACAAATTCGACCTCTTCGACCTTCTTGCAAGTCCGAAGCGCAAGGAGGGACAAAAGCAGCTAATCCGCGTAGCGGAGGCTTACAAACTTTGCGGTTTTTAGCGATATCCAGAGGTGTCCATGGGCCTTGCCAAGCGTATCATTCCCTGTCTTGACGTTACAAACGGACGTGTTGTCAAGGGAGTCAAATTTGTCTCGCTTCGAGATGCGGGAGATCCCATCGAAATAGCGCGTCGCTATGATGACCAGGGAGCGGATGAACTGACCTTTCTCGATATTACCGCGAGTTCCGATGACCGTGATCTGATTCTCCATATCATCGAAGAGGTGGCGGCCCAGGTATTCATTCCGTTGACGGTGGGCGGCGGTGTTCGCAAGGTGGAAGATGTACGTCGTCTCCTGAATGCGGGGGCTGATAAGGTAAGCATCAACACTTCGGCCATACAAAACCCCCAACTGGTGGCTGACTCCGCGGGCCGTTATGGCTCTCAATGTATCGTCGTGGCGATAGACGCCAAGCGTGCGGGACAAGGATGGGAAGTGTTCACGCACGGGGGACGCCGGCCTACCGGGCTGGATGCAATCGAATGGGCCACGAAAATGCAATCCTTGGGCGCTGGAGAAATATTACTGACCAGTATGGACAGAGACGGTACGCGGGACGGGTTCGACCTGGCGCTGATCCGTGCGGTGTCTGACGCGGTGGATGTACCGGTGATTGCAAGTGGCGGTGTAGGCAATCTGCAGCATCTGGTTGAGGGAATCGAGGAAGGTCATGCCGATGCCGTGCTGGCTGCAAGCATTTTCCACTACGGCGAATATACCGTTCGCCAGGCAAAGGAATATATGTCACAACATGGTATTGAAGTACGACTATAGTAACAGGATCAATCAAACTCCAGCATATTCATGTCTGACACATGGCTCAACAAGGTGAACTGGTCTGCGGATGGCTTAGTGCCGGTCGTGACACAGGATGCAACCAGCAATAAGGTATTGATGGTGGCCTGGATGAATCCCGAGGCATTGAGACTTACCGTGCAAACAGGGGAAGCCCATTACTGGTCACGTTCGCGCAAAAAACTCTGGCATAAAGGTGAAGAATCCGGGCACGTGCAGAAGGTAAAAGAAATCCGGCTGGATTGTGATGAGGACGTCCTGCTGCTGGTGGTGGAACAAGTCGGAGGGGTTGCTTGTCATACCGGCAGACATCATTGCTTTTTCAACAAACTGGAACAGGGCCAGTGGCTGGTGACCGAACCCGTCATCAAGAATCCCGAAGAGATCTACGGGCAGCGATGACCGATCCTGATATTCTTTTTCGCCTTGCCGAGACCATAGAGGCACGTAAACAGTCCGATCCCCATGCTTCTTATGTGGCAAAGCTGCTGCATGAGGGGCAGGACAAGATTCTGAAAAAGATTGCGGAAGAATCAGCGGAGGTTTTGCTGGCATCGAAAGATGGCGATAGCGCGCACGTAGTGTGCGAGACGGCAGACCTCTGGTTTCATTGTCTGGTGTTACTGGCTCATCATAATCTGAAGCTGGAGGATGTGCTGGATGAGTTACGCCGGCGGGAAGGAGTTTCAGGGATTGATGAAAAAGCTGCCCGCAAAGCAGGCGGGATAACGGGACAGGCAGGGTAATCAGGGCAAGGACAAGGGAATGGATAGTTGTATTTTTTGCAGAATCGTGCGGGGAGAAATTCCGAGCGAGAAAGTGTATGAGGATCCCCACGTTTATGCATTCCATGATATCCATCCGGCGGCGCCGGTACACTTCATGCTGATACCCAAACTGCACCTCAACTCGCTCGCCGAGGTGGAAGATGCTCATAGCGCTTTGCTCGGTGAGATGATGGTGCTGGTGCCCAGGCTGGCAAGGGAACAAGGTTGTACGGATGGTTTTCGTACGATAATCAATACCGGACGAGTAGGCGGCCAGGAGGTAAATCACCTGCACATCCACATTATTGGTGGCATGGAACGCCTGCCGGGTATGATTGCTTGCGGGAAGTAAAGGGTAATGAGCAAAGGATAAGGAATAAAGGAGGAATAATGGGATCATTCAGCATCTGGCATTGGCTGATCGTTCTGCTGATCGTTGTTCTGGTATTCGGTACCAAAAAACTCCGTAATCTGGGAAGCGATCTGGGCGGCGCGGTGAAGGGCTTTCGCGAAGGTGTAAAAAGCGCAGATGAAGAGGAGATATCTGCGCATAATCACACCGAGGCGCGGATTATCGATGCCGATATCAAAGATAAGGCTCAGCCGAAATCCTGAGTGCCGGCTGGCCGCACCAGGTCGATAACGGCTTGCGAGTCTAAGAGTGGGCCAGCGTTATTCGACTGTTTCGACTCCGCCGCATTCTTGTAAAAAATGTTCGATATCAGTTTCTCGGAAATTCTGGTCATCGCGGCAGTCGCACTGATCGTGATAGGTCCGGAACGGCTCCCCAAAGTGGCGCGTACGCTGGGACATCTGTTCGGGCGGGCGCAGCGCTATGTCAACGATGTCAAGAGCGATATTCAGCGTGAAATTGAGCTGGACGAATTGAAAAAATGGAAAGCTTCAGTGGAGGAAACGGGCCGTTCAATCGAAAATTCGGTGCATACCGAGCTGGATAAGTTTCGGGAAACAGTAGAAGCAGGCGCTGAGGCTTCCGCTATGCCTCCCCCTGCTACGGCCCCTTCTGTGGCAGAACCTTCCACCCCCCCACAAAATTCCCCTCCGACTCCCGTCGAACCTGCGCCGCCGCTGGCTCAATCAACGGCGAATTCCAACGCACGCGGAACAGATGGGAATCGCGAGCGCGAAACTGCTGAATAATCCCGCCTCCCGGAGGACTTGCTCAGGAGTCGATTGAACGAATGCTTGTACCTCATCCCTGCTGTACTTCACCATCGACAGTGGGTATAAGTGTATTGGTCTAACCTTTCCTGCTCACCTTCCATCACATGAGTGCCGACGAAACATTTATCTCGCATCTGGTCGAGCTTCGAGCCAGGCTGCTGCGGGCCTGTGCAGGTATTCTGCTCGGCTTTTTGCCCTGCGCCTACTATGCCCGTGAGCTTTATTCGTTATTAGCGCAGCCTTTACTCGAAAAACTTCCCCAGGGGGGGCAGATGATTGCGACGGAAGTGGTTACGCCATTCTTTGTCCCCATGAAAGTAGCCATGATGGCTGCTTTTATCATTACCCTGCCCCATACCCTCCACCAGATATGGGCATTCGTTGCTCCCGGATTGTATTCCCACGAAAAGCGCCTGGTACTGCCGCTGGTGCTGGTGAGCAGCATTCTGTTCGGCTGCGGCATGGCTTTTGCCTATTTTGCCGTCCTTCCCCTGGTGTTCGAATTCATTACGCATTTTGCGCCGGAAGGCGTGGCAGTGATGACCGACATCAGCAAATACTTCGATTTTGTGCTGACCATGTTCATCGCCTTCGGCATCACATTCGAGGTACCCATATTCGTTGTGATACTGGTTCGGATAGGCCTTGTTACCATTGAAAAGCTGAAGGCAGTGCGCCGCTATGTTCTTGTCGGCGCTTTTGTCGTCGGCGCGATATTTACGCCGCCGGATATCGTTTCCCAATTCATGCTGGCAGTGCCGCTCTACCTGCTGTATGAACTTGGGATATTGGCCGCAGGAATCATCGGACGTTCGGAAACCCTGGCCGTTCATCAGGCTGCGGGCGATCCCGGTACGAATTCCCCTTCCGAGCAGACCGAAACAGGGGAGACAAAAAGGAACTGAGTTACTGTCTGAGGAAAAACAGCGCGTTTTCGTTCGGATAATTTCCAATCTCACGCCATAGTCACTGCGCTATCCTCTACAACCATTTTTATTCCAACTCCTCGGGCTCCTGAAACTGCTCCTGAGGCTGAGGCTTTGGACGTTTTCCAACCTTGATCTCGATTGCCTTCTTGTTCTGGTTACGCATGACTGTAACGGTCGCCATGTTTCCGGGAGGTAATGCCGCTACCAGATTGAGCATACCGGATGAATCGGTTACCTCTTTCCCCCCCACTCCTACAATAATGTCACCCGGCTTCACTCCGGCGCGGTCTGCGGGCCCTCCCTTGAGTACGCCGGCAATCAGCGCTCCGCTGGTAGTCGACCGCTTGAACGACTCCGCAAGTTCCGGCGTCATATCCTGCACTTCCACGCCGATCCAGCCACGGATCACGCCCCCTGTCCGGATGATCTGCTCCATGATCTGCTTGGCCACACCTGCTGTAATGGCAAAGCCTATTCCAAGTGATCCTCCCGTTCGGGAGACTATCGCGGTGTTGATGCCGATCAGGTTACCCGATGCATCCACCAGTGCCCCTCCGGAATTCCCCGGATTGATGGCGGCATCGGTCTGAATGAAATTTTCAAAGGTGTTGATACCAAGGTGAGTGCGTCCGAGTGCGCTGATAATACCCATCGTTACCGTCTGGCCCACACCGAAAGGATTACCGATCGCAAGGACAATGTCGCCGACCAGCGCATTGTCGGAGTATCCGAAAGTTATGGCTGGAAGTCCTTCCATATCTACTCTTACCACTGCAAGATCGGTTTCGGGATCGGAGCCGATGACCCGCGCTTTCGTTTTTCTGCCGTCCGCCAGGGCAATCTCGATTTCATCCGCCGCTTCAATGACATGATGGTTCGTAAGGATATATCCCTGCGAACTCACGATTACCCCGGACCCCAGGCTGGCCGCACGCCGGCTTTGGGGTGATTCGAAACGATCTCCGAAGAAACGCCGGAAGAAAGGATCCTCCATCAAGGGGTGGGGTGCAGCCTTGATTTCCTTGGTGGTGAATACATTCACCACCGAGGGCATGGCCTTTTTCGCCGCGCTACTGAAGCTCCCAGGGGCAGGCTCGACCGCTGCCCTGCCTGACTTGTCAGCCGGAGCTTCCTTTATGGTTACGACAGCGCCATCGCCGGATTGCCAGGGCAATAGATCCGGGCGTAAAGTCGAAACGACAAACAGGGCTGCCAGAACTATCGTGGTAGCTTGTGCGAAAACTAGCCAGAGCTTGTGCATAGGTTGAGAGATGTGGAATCAGGGATAAAATAGCAGCATTTATTTTAAATCATAGACGAATGCGACTGGATGAGCAGCGATGCAAGTGAATGACCTCGAAGCCTATTTGAACCAATTGTTCGATATTGCAAAATTTCATGATTATTGCCCAAACGGGCTGCAAGTGGAAGGGCGACGCGAAGTGCGGCGACTGATAAGCGGTGTAACAGCGTCGCTCGATTTTCTCAAAGCTGCCATCGCGGCTCGGGCAGATGCGGTCCTGGTGCATCATGGATATTTCTGGCGCGGCGAGAATCCTTGCCTGACCGGAATGAAGCGGCGGCGCATTGCGCTGCTGCTGGCGCACGACATCAGCCTGCTCTCCTATCATCTGCCGCTGGATGCTCATCCCGAACTGGGCAACAACGTGCAGCTGTCGCACAAACTGGGTCTGCGGGAAACCGGTCGTTTCGGGGATCAAGGTATCGGCATGTTTGGAATCTTGCCATCGAACGTATCGAACCTGAAAGAATTACGGGTAAATGTGGAACAAACTCTCTCCCGTACACCGCTGGTCATAGGCGACGATGCGCGCCTGATAAAACGGGTGGCGTGGTGCACCGGCGCCGCTCAGGATTATTTTGGTGACGCCATCGATCTCGGCGCAGACGTGTTTATCACCGGGGAAATTTCCGAGCGAACCGTACATCTTGCGCGCGAATCAGGCGTTGCTTTTATTTCAGCCGGGCATCACGCCACCGAGCGATATGGTGTGCAAGCCCTGGGAGAGCACATTTCTGAAAAATTCGGCATCAGCCACCAGTATATCGATATCGACAACCCCGTATGAGGTGGTGTAAAAAAACAAAGCGGCGAAGGTTGCTGGAGACTTTGCGGCTTTGTGGTTGAATACTCGCCTCACAAAACGGTTCTCAGTGGCACCAGAAAGAGTCCCGGTACTGGTGCTACCGGTTTATATAAACCAGCGATACAGTATGACCATAATAATTTTAAGATCGCTAGGGGTATTCCGTCCTGAAATCCGGCTGTTTCAAGGGGTTTGACGTATTTCCGAACAGCAGCAGGCAGGAATTGCAGGTCCAGACACAACAACATCATTACGGAGTAAAGGAGAGAAGCAGATGTTAATGAAGCCTTGGCTGAGGCTGGTTACGCTTGCGTGTGGGGTGCTGTTTGCGGG
>NZ_QAOK01000035.1 GCF_003050865.1 Nitrosospira multiformis
GAATTACCGCATGAGGGTCTTGGCTCAATGCGGTTGGAACGGTGTGATCAACCGTGTCTGATGAATGACCCATCCCCCGTTAATGGGAAAGAGCCTTAACTTGTTGATTTTAATGGTGCTGTTGAGAGGAGTCGAACCTCCGACCTACTGATTACGAATCAGTTGCTCTACCAACTGAGCTACAACAGCCTGGGAAGGAATCAGAATAAACCATGGCAATTATAGTCTTTTGGGAAACCGCGGGCAAACGTTCCCCATTGGGAACACCACCACAAATGAAAGAAATAAAATAAAACAGGGAAGGCGCTGTGCCAGTGCAATAGGGGGGCGCGAGCTCACATAACCAACTCCCCCATAAATCTTTCAGCTCAACCTTCTGTTCCAGAAAATTCTGCTTCCACAAAACCTGCGACTGATCCCAATGGGACACCTTTTTTCTGCAGAAAATAACTCATCCGAGCGCTTGAACTCCCTGTTGAATAAAAAAACGTAAATTCCAACATATTCGCCGAATGGTCGAGAATTACTAGACAATTTCCTGCGATTGGGTCAAACTTGCCGCCATGAAAAATGGCTCAAACCGCTATAAAAATATTCTGGTCATCCATGGGCCTAACCTGAATTTGCTGGGAATAAGGGAACCTGCGGTTTACGGGACTGTCACATTGGAAGAAATTAACGGAAATTTAGCGAAGTTAGCTGAAAAAGAGGGCATTAGCCTTAACTGCTTTCAAAGTAACGCTGAGGGAGAGCTGATAGACCGAATCCAGCAGGCAGGCGCTGAAAAAATAGACTTCATTATCATCAATCCTGCCGCTTATACGCATACCAGTATTGCCTTGCGTGATGCACTTGCGGCTACCCGGATACCTTTCATTGAAGTTCACCTTTCCAATATTTTTGCTCGCGAATCTTTCCGCCAGAAATCTTTTTTTTCCGATATGGCGGTGGGTGTCATAAGCGGTCTGGGAGCAAAGGGATACGAACTCGCCTTCACTTATGTGCTGGGCCGCAACTGATGAGTGTCAGGGATAGCAACGAAGTGATCGGGTACCGTTGAGGAGCTGAGAATTCCTTTTGATAGGCCAATGGGGTGCTGGCTCATCTCACCCCTCGCGTGTTTTGAAACAGGGGTATTTTTCAAAAAGACAAAAACACAAAGTCCGCGACTTCGAGCGCTGACAGATGGTTAGAAGTTTTGGTTTTGACAGAACATAACGTAAAAGGAACCCGATCGGGAGACCCTATATGGACCTGAGAAAGCTTAAAAAACTGATTGACCTGGTGGAGGAATCCGGCATTGCCGAGCTAGAGATAACGGAGGGCGAAGAAAAGGTTCGCATCAGCAGATCCACGCCTTCGATGCAGATATCCGCTCCCCCAGCCGTAACATATCCGCCACAGCCCGCACCGGCCGCTATAGCCTCTCCATCCCCCACTGTTACACCGGTGACGGCTGCCGCCGAGATACTGCCTCAAGGCCACATGGTCAAATCACCCATGGTGGGCACGTTCTACCGCAGTTCCGCGCCGGGCAGCAATGTCTTTGTAGAGGTAGGTCAGACAGTCAAGGAAGGCGATACGCTCTGCATCATCGAGGCAATGAAATTGCTCAATGAGATCGAGTCGGACAAGAGCGGCGTCATCAAGGCGGTACTGGTGGAGAATGGGCAACCCGTCGAGTATGGCGAACCGCTATTCGTGATTGAATAATTCGGCGTTTTGCGCGTTACACGCCACCCCGCGGGATACCCCGCATCAGTAGAAGAGGAGAAATCACCTCTATCATGAAACGAGATACGAGCGGCAGACATGTTTGAAAAAATACTGATAGCAAACCGTGGCGAGATTGCCCTGCGGATACAGCGTGCATGCCGTGAGATGGGTATCAAGACAGTAGCGGTGCACTCCCAGGCCGACGCCGAGGCAAAATATGTAAAACTCGCTGATGAGTCAGTGTGTATCGGACCTGCTCCTTCGGCACAGAGCTATCTTAATATCCCCGCAATCATCAGCGCCGCCGAGGTCACGGATGCGGAAGCCATTCATCCAGGTTACGGCTTCTTGTCAGAAAATGCGGATTTTGCTGAACGTGTAGAAAAAAGCGGCTTTGTCTTTATCGGCCCCCGGCCCGAGACGATTCGGCTGATGGGCGACAAGGTCAGCGCCAAGAACGCCATGAAAAAGGCCGGCGTGCCTTGTGTCCCGGGCTCGGACGGCGGTCTCCCCGAATCCGGAGACGAAATCAGGAGCATCGCCCGCGCTATCGGCTACCCTATCATTATCAAGGCCGCGGCAGGTGGAGGCGGTCGTGGCATGCGCGTGGTGCACACTGAAGCAGCGTTATCGAACGCGGTTATCATTACGCGCAACGAAGCTCAAGCCGCATTCGGCAACCCGACGGTCTACGCGGAAAAATATCTGGAGAACCCGCGCCACATCGAATTTCAGGTGCTGGCTGATGAACATCGCAACGTCATCTATCTGGGGGAACGGGATTGTTCCATGCAGCGCCGCCATCAGAAAATTCTCGAGGAAGCGCCAGCCCTGGGTATTCCCCCAAGATTGCGCGACAGAATGGGAACCCGTTGTGCCGATGCATGCAAGCGCATCGGTTATCGGGGCGTGGGAACGTTCGAGTTTCTGTTCGAAAAAAACGAATTCTATTTCATCGAAATGAACACACGCCTGCAGGTCGAGCACCCCGTTACCGAGGCCATCACCGGGATTGATCTGGTGCAAGCGCAGATTCGCGTGGCCGCCGGCGAAAAGCTCACTCTTCGGCAGCGAGACATTGTATTGAAAGGTCATGCCATCGAATGCCGCATCAACGCCGAAGACCCGTACAAGCTCACCCCGTCGGCAGGGCGTATCACCCAATACCACGCTCCCGGTGGCCCCGGCATTCGCGTGGATTCCCATGTATATCATAATTACTTCGTGCCGCCCTATTACGATTCCATGATAGGCAAAGTAATTGCGTATGGAGATAATCGCGAGCAGGCGATAGCCCGGATGCGTATCGCACTGTCGGAAATGGTGATCGGGGGCATCAAAACCAACACGCCGCTCCACCTTGACCTGTTGTCCGACGCCGCATTCCTGAATGGCGGCACGAGCATTCATTATCTGGAGCAAAAGCTCGCCAATTATAATAATAATTCTGGCTGAGGCTCTATCGGCCTCGGTACTGAAACTCCAGTCACGGACGGGGAGTTTTTGAGGTGGAAGCTTCTCGGGAAACGGGCCTGGAACGTTCTGCCCGCCTGCTTACGCAGCCAAATGCAAGGTACGTACTATCATCATGCCCTGGATTTCGGTCATCATAAAAACAGACAGCATGCATGTCGAAGCGTTAAGCGATGCGATGCTGGAGTTAGGCGCGCTATCAACCGACATCCATGATTCCGCAGCCGGGACCGAGCATGAGCAACCCCTGTTTGGCGAACCAGGGGAGTCCATCGCAGGCATCTGGCTTGCACCGGAACTTACCGCGCTATTCAAGGGGGATACCGACATTCCCGCTGTAATGCGCGCTGCGGCCGAAGCGGCAGGGTTGGCTGCCCCCCCGAGCTATCATATCGAATATGTGGAAGAGCAGGATTGGGTACGGGTAACCCAGGCGCAATTCAATCCGATCCGCATATCCTCGCGCTTGTGGGTCGTGCCAAGCTGGCATGAAATACCCGATCCGGCTGCCATCAACCTGATCCTCGATCCCGGACTTGCCTTTGGAACGGGAACTCATCCTTCTACGCAGCTATGTCTTGAATGGCTTGACGAAAATCTCAGCGGAGGGGAAGATGTTCTCGATTACGGTTGCGGCTCAGGCATATTGGCAATTGCGGCGCTCAAGATGGGCGCCCGCCATGTAGTCGGAATCGACATAGATCCGCAAGCGGTGGAGGCAAGCCGTCAGAACGCAAGGCTTAATCAGTGCGCAGAAACCGAAATAGCGTTTCATACGCAGATGCCGGGTCAGATGGACACAGAACATGCAGGCTGGGCGGACGTGGTGGTCGCCAATATCCTCGCCAATCCGCTGATCATGCTGGCTCCCATATTGACGCATGCTGTCCGGCGGGGGGGAAGCATTGCGCTATCCGGTATACTCGTGGAACAGGCGGAAGAGGTGATGCAGGCTTATCGGCAATCGCATGATATGCATATTGCACGAAATCGCGAGGGATGGGTCTTGCTGGCAGGCACGAGAAAATGAACAGATTAAACAAAAACCAGAACCGGTATGGCACTTGTAACTCGATGTCCTAACTGCTTAACGGTCTTTCGTGTCACGCCGCTGCACCTGCAGGCGCACGGAGGCGAGGTGCGCTGCGGACAGTGCAGCCACATATTTAATGGTTTCGCTGCGTTGCTGACCATGGAGGAGCCGGAAACCATAAAACCGGTGAAGACCGGGGAAGCGGCGAAAGCGTCGGAAAATACTTCACAGCTTTCCCCTGATGTGGGGATTTCCCACCCGGAAGCGCTACAGGACGGAGGCGTGCCGGAGCCAGTGATGTCGGAACCTCACATCTCTGAACCGCCATCAGCGCAAAATCCACCTGAATCATTCACGTCAGAGCCGCCCAGTTCAGCACCTGTCAAGCCAGAGGCAGCAGAGGCGCGCGCTCCTGAAACGCCTGCAAGGGAAAAACCTGACTCCAGGGCCGCGAAAAAAGCAGACAAAGCACGGGACAGACGGGTTGCGAGAGAACAAATTCCGCAAACGGGTGACGCAATGTACGCTGGTCTGGAAGACGACATGCTGGATAATTATTTGCCAGAGCACTACGCTTCCAGAAGAGGGCAATTGCCGGAGATCACGGCTGCGTGGGCTGTTGCCAATCTTTTTATGCTCATCGTGCTCGTGGCGCAGATCATCTATGCATTTCGCAGTGACCTGGCGGTTAACATGCCGAGCACGAGACCCTTTCTGGAGCAATATTGCAAAGTTTTGCAATGTACTGTTTCTTTACCGGCATCTACCGGTTCGGAAAATACAGCATCATCCGGGATGACCGCGAGCCCGTCTATTGGCCTTGCTGCCTCCCCTGACAAGCGGTCATCTGTTTCCGGTCATTATCGTCGCGTCCATTCACCTTCCCCGACAGGGCGAGTCGCCTGACTGCGTCAATTCCTCACTACCTGTCTCAGGCTTCCTGGCCGCCTCTGGCTACCCGATTTGGGGTAAAATCGATATCCCGCTAAATTAGGTATTCCTCTTCCGGAAGATGGTGTCTGAAAGCCTGATCGAAATCGAAGGCCTGAATTTCTCTTATGGACAGCGTCCGATTCTCAAGGGAATCGACATGACGATGGAACGAGGGAAAGTCATCGCCATCATGGGTGGCAGCGGCAGCGGGAAAACAACCTTGCTGCGACTCATCGGAGGCGCCGTGCGTCCGACTTCCGGCTACGTGAAAGTTGCAGGCGAGGTAGTGCATAAGCTGAAGCGGGATGATCTTTTTCGCATGCGTCGAAAAATGAGCATGCTATTTCAGTTCGGCGCATTGTTTACCGATCTCTCGGTATTCGACAACGTGGCTTTCCAGATGCGGGAACATACGGATCTGCCGGAGTCCATGATACGGGATCTTGTGTTAATGAAACTCCAGGCGGTGGGTTTGCGTGGCGCGCACGAGTTGATGCCTACCCAGCTCTCCGGGGGCATGGCGCGCCGCGTCGCGCTGGCCCGCTCGATTGCGCTTGATCCCCTGCTTATCATGTACGACGAGCCTTTCACCGGACTCGATCCCATTTCACTCACAGTGATCGGGAACCTGATACGACGCCTGACCGATGCCTTGGGCATGACCTCCATCGTCGTAACTCACGACGTGCAGGAATCCTTGAAAATTGTCGATTACGTTTATTTCATCGCGGACGGAGTGATTGCGGCCCACGGTACGCCGGACGAGGTGCGCCGATCGGTTGCGCCGTTTGTGCATCAGTTCGTTCATGGAGAAGAAGACGGTCCCGTCTCGTTTCACTATCCCGCCAAGCCTTATGCACAGGATCTGAAACTGGAGGGCAGTTTTGCCTAGGCGTATCGTAGCTGGTATCCAGAGCGTAGGCCATCGCGTCATAGACAGTATCTGGCGCCTGGGCTACGCCAGCCGTTTCTTCCTGCTGACCTTGATCAAGTCCGGCACCAGCTTGCATCGCTTCACCCTGGTGATACGGGAGCTTTATTTTACCGGGGTGCAGTCGCTCATCATCATCCTCGTGTCGGGACTTTTTGTCGGCATGGTGCTCGGCTTGCAAGGCTTCGAAACCTTGCAGCGGTATGGAGCAGAATCTGCGGTAGGCACCATGGTGGCCTTGTCCCTGTTACGCGAATTGGGGCCGGTGGTGTCGGCGCTGTTGTTCGCCAGCCGCGCAGGTTCGGCAATCACAGCGGAAATCGGCCTGATGAAAGCGACCGAGCAACTGGCGGCAATGGAAATGATGGCTGTAGATCCGATTGCGCGTGTAGTCGCACCCCGGTTCTGGGCCGGCGTGATTTCAATGCCGTTGCTGGCTGCGCTGTTTTCAGCCATAGGCGTTTATGGCGGTTATCTGGTGGCTGTCATACTTATCGGAGTGGATGAAGG
This sequence comes from Nitrosospira multiformis, assembly GCF_003050865.1. Taxonomy (GTDB): domain Bacteria; phylum Pseudomonadota; class Gammaproteobacteria; order Burkholderiales; family Nitrosomonadaceae; genus Nitrosospira; species Nitrosospira multiformis_E. The sequence goes on from NZ_QAOK01000035.1 coordinate 6,597, forward strand.
TTCGTTCTGGTCGCAAATGCAAGGCGCCGTCGATTTCCGCTACGACGTGGTCAACGGCATCATAAAAACCTGTGTTTTCGGAATCGCGGTGACGGCAATCGCCGTGTTTGAGGGATATGATGCAGCGCCCACGGCCGAAGGTGTATCCGGTGCGACAACCCGCACCGTGGTGACTTCTTCGCTCGCAATTCTTGGACTCGATTTTATCTTGACCTCGTTCATGTTCAGGGGAATGGGCTGATGCAGCGCGCAACAATGGATTTGTGGGTAGGACTGTTCGTCATGGCAGGTATCGGCGCTCTGCTCGTGCTGGCGTTGAAAGTCGGCAACCTTGGCACTTATAGCGCGAATGACAGCTATGAGGTGACAGGCAACTTCGAAAACATCGGGGGGTTGAAAGTGCGGGCGCCGGTAAAGAGTGCCGGTGTGGTTGTCGGCCGGGTAACGGACATCCAGTTCAGCACAGAGACATATGACGCTCTGGTGATCATGAATATTGACAGCCGTTATAAATTTCCCAAGGATACTTTTGCCAGCATCCTTACTTCAGGTTTGATCGGGGAGCAGTATATCGGCCTGGCTGCCGGCGGTGATGAAGCGACGCTCAAGGATGGCGACACCATCATGAAAACCAATTCTGCCCTTGTTCTGGAAGAAATGATCGGGAAATTTTTGTTCAATAAAGCTTCGGAAGGAAGCAGCAGTGAAAATTCCGACAAGAACTAGAAAGGGCGGTAATGAGTCCAATGCCCACGGCAATGTCTGAGTTTCACGGATAAGGGCCTGCGGACAGGAAGCAGGAAGCAGTTGATGCGGGTGCCGGAAGCGTCAATCGCATAAGCATTTCATGTGTTGAGCAGTCTATTCAAGCGAGGAAATCATGAAAAAATATCTTGGTATTTCAGGTCTGCTGGCAGCCTGGCTGGTTGCATTCCCTGCTGCCGCAGAAGTCAGTCCTGATACGCTGGTGGATAACACCGCCCAGGAAGTATTGTCAATCGTTCGGCAGGATAAGGAACTGCGCGCGGGCAATATGGCCAAGATTCTTGATCTGGTCGAAGCCAAGGTTCTACCGCATTTCAACTTTACGCGTATGACCCGGCTGGCCATGGGCAAGAACTGGAATAAGGCAACCCCACAGCAACAGGAGGAATTGGTGAAAGAGTTCCGCACCTTGCTAGTGAGGACTTACTCCAACGCACTCAGTACCTACAGTGACTACAAGATCAAGGTTGAGCCGGTCAGGAGCAAGGCGGGGGACACCGATACCACCGTCAAAACGAAAGTCATGCAGGATAGCGGGCAGCCCGTGGATATCGACTACAGCATGGAAAAAACAGGCGATGGGTGGAAAGTCTACGATGTGACTGTGGCGGGTGTAAGCCTGGTTACGAATTACCGCAGCACGTTCAACAGCCAGGTGCGCGAAGGCGGTGTGGAAAAATTACTGAAAACCCTCGGAGACAAGAATCGCGCGTTGGCCGCAAACGATAAAAAAGCGGCCGGCAATTTAGAGACCGTGGCCACACAGTAGCCGATGACGGCTGACGTGATCCGGCGTGAAGGCGGGGAACTGAGCGTAGAGGGATCGATTACGATCGACAACGTCGTTTCGGTGGTTGCGAGCGGCGTTGCTTTGTTTGACGGGGAAGATGTGACAATTGATCTCGGACGGGTTACCGAAGCCGATTCCGCTGCCGTCAGTTTGTTGCTGGAATGGCGGCGCGAGGCCGCGCGTCGCCGCCTCCAGATACGCTTTCTCAACATGCCGCAGAATCTGCAGAGCCTCATGCAACTGTACGGGGTATCCGAATTGATGAGCGATGCATAATTCACAGAAATCAGCCTGTCGCGCAGGAATCGCGTAACGACAGTGTTCTCGCTCACCCGCATCCCGGGTTCTGGCGGATAAACTGCGTTCCCGTTTTGGCTCCTTCCTATTTTATCTTTCCATGATACCCGCCATAGAAGTCGAGCAGATGCACAAACGTTATGGTGCACTGCGAGTTCTGGCGGGCATCGATCTCAAGATAGAGCCAGGTGAGTTTTTCGCCTTGCTGGGCCCCAACGGAGCGGGGAAGACCACGCTTATCAACATCATAGCAGGGCTCACCCGAGCAACCAGCGGCCAGGCGCGGGTGATGGGATACGACGTGGTCTCCCGTTACCGCGAAGCGCGACGCATGCTGGGCGTGGTTCCCCAGGAACTGGTTTTCGATCCGTTTTTTACTGTCCGCGAAACACTGGCCATTCAATCGGGATATTACGGCTTGAAGAACAATGGGCCGTGGATAGAGGAAATCATCCACCATCTCGACCTCGCGGATAAGGCCGATACCAACATGCGAGCGCTCTCGGGCGGCATGAAGCGGCGCGTACTGGTGGCCCAGGCATTGGTGCACAAGCCCCCGGTCATCGTGCTGGATGAGCCGACCGCGGGTGTGGATGTCGAGTTGCGCCAGGGACTCTGGCGCTTCATCAAGCAGTTGAATCGGGAAGGCCATACCATAGTATTGACCACCCATTATCTCGAGGAAGCGGAGGCGCTGTGCAGCCGCGTGGCAATGATGAAGCAAGGCAATGTCGTTGCCCTGGACAGCATCAGAAACCTGGTCGGCAGCGTATCGGGATGTTCTGTGCGGTTGCGACTGTCGCCCGATACGTTGCCTCCGGCGCTACAGTCGCTAATGAGCCGCCGCGAAGAGGGTTGCTACATTCTGACCCTGGCAGAGTATTCCCAGCTCGAGCAGGTCATGGCCGCGTTGCGCAAAGCAGCACTGCAGGTGCTCGAGATGCAGGTGTTGCAGCCTGATCTGGAAGAAGTATTCATACGGATCATGGGTGCACATAAAATCAGGAAGCCCGAGACCCTGCCCGTATGACCGGATTTCTTACACTGCTCTACAAGGAGTTGCTGCGATTCTGGAAAGTCGGATTCCAGACGGTATTCGCCCCCATGGTATCCACCCTGCTATACCTCCTGATTTTTTCGCATGTGCTGGAAGAGCATGTACAGGTTTACCCCGGCGTAGCGTATACTGTTTTTCTCGTGCCTGGCCTGGTGATGATGGCGATGCTGCAAAACGCTTTCGCCAACTCCTCATCGAGCCTGATCCAGTCCAAGATCACCGGTAATCTGGTTTTTATCCTGCTGTCGCCGCTTTCGTATCGCGAAATATTTTTCGCCTACGTCACTGCGTCGGTCGTGCGGGGTCTGGCAGTGGGCCTGGGCGTCTACCTGGTTACCCTGACGTTCTTCGATGTGCCCCTGTCCTCGTTCCCCTGGGTGCTGATGTTTGCGTTGATGGGCAGTGCATTGCTGGGAGCTATCGGCGTCATTGCGGGTATCTGGGCAGAAAAATTTGACCAACTCGCCGCGTTTCAGAATTTTGTCATTCTGCCGCTGACGTTTTTATCCGGCGTATTCTACACAATCCCCTCATTGCCGCCCTTCTGGCAAGGCCTGTCTCACCTGAATCCGTTTTTCTACATGATCGATGGTTTTCGCTACGGTTTTTTCCGCGCATCCGATATCTCACCCTATGTCAGTCTTGGCATTGTAGCCACGTGCTTTGTGGCGGTATCATGGCTGACGCTGCAAATGCTCAAAAGAGGCTACAAGATCAGGCATTGACTGCGGTTTTTTTAGTGGTGAAACGGGTATATGAACGATACCTCTATTGCCGTTCTTGTTTTTTACGGCAATCTACCGGGCCGGCAACGTTACATGAAAGGGAAACTATAGATGGTTACAGCGGACAGCATAAAAACTCATATCGAGATTTCCATGTCTTGTGAACTGGTGCATGTGGAAGGGGATGATGGCTACCATTTCAGCGCCATCATCGTCAGCCCGGAATTCCGTGGAAAAAATATGGTGCAGCAGCACCAGCTGGTTTACCGGGCACTCGGCGACAGAATGAAACAGGAGATTCACGCACTGTCCATGAAAACCATGACGCCGGAGCAGTGGGCGGAAAGCAACAACCAGAACTGAACTCCCTTGATCCCCCTTGATCCCCTGAGACTGCGCAATCTGGATTCGAGACAGAGAAGACTCCTACCGGGATATCAGGCGGCAGGAGCCATGGCCGTACGCAGCTTCTGCATGGCTTTGGCTTCGATCTGGCGGACGCGCTCTGCGGATACTCCCAACTCATCGGCGAGCTCATGCAGCGTTGCCGTGTCTTTTTCCCGCAACCAACGGGCCTCGATGATGTGACGGCTGCGTGCATCCAGGCTTCCGAGTGCCTGCTCCAGTCCTTCACCCCGCAGACGCAGGGTTTGCTCGTCCTCCAGCACGTGCGAGGGTTCGGAACCATCGGTCAGGTAAGCAATGGGACTGAATGTTTCCTCATCGTCGTCTTCCGACAACGGTTCGAGTGAAATATCACGGCCGCTGAAACGGGTTTCCATTTCCACTACTTCCTCGGGCTTTACATTCAGTTGTTTTGCAACCTCCGCAACTTCCTCATGGCTCATGGTATCGAGAGCTTGTTTCATGCTGCGCAAATTGAAAAACAGCTTGCGCTGGGCCTTTGTCGTGGCAATTTTAACCAGCCGCCAGTTGCGCAGGATGAATTCGTGGATTTCAGCCTTGATCCAGTGTACTGCAAATGAAACCAGCCGGACGCCGCGCTCGGGGTCGAAACGCTTGACGGCTTTCATCAATCCGATATTTCCTTCCTGTATCAGGTCAGCCTGGGGCAAGCCATAGCCTTTGTAACCCCGCGCGATGGCGACGACCAGGCGCAAGTGCGCCAGCACGAGCTGGCGTGCAGCGTCTATGCTGCCTTCATCACGCAGCGATCGGGCCAGTTGCAGTTCCTCTTCCTGAGTAAGGATGCGAAACTGATTGACGGACTGAATGTAGCTTTCGAGGCTGCCTGCTGAAGGTACAGTTAAAGCGAAAGTCATTTATCCTCCTTGGTTTCCTGTGAGCGTTAACTTTTTCCCGTTAACCGTTAAGAGCGTCAACATTTTTGAAAGTTCCTCCCACTACCCAATGTAAAATGCCTTAACCTCATGAATTATCGGAATTCTATTTTCAGGAGATGGCTAACGACAGATAACCAGGCGCCGAGCCAGCCAAGGCCAGCCGAAAACAGAAACATGACCAGGCTATCTCCCATGGAAAGATGATAAAGACGGAAATCCGTTTCATACAATTGCATGAGATGTTTTACTGGCTCGTCAGTGAGGTGGATCCCCAGAGAGATGATGAGCCATGCCACGATGCCGCCTACCAGTCCTTGTATTGTCCCGAAATATAAAAAAGGGCGACGGATAAAACCGTTGGTTGCGCCAATCAGCTTTGCCACTTCTATTTCGTCCCCCATGGTCAGAATCTGGAGGCGTATGGTGTTGAATACCACAGCGATTACCAGAAGGCTGAGCAACACGCTAAGCATCCAGGCCGCAAGCCGCCCCAGTTTGAGCAGCGCATCCAGGCGCTGCGTCCAGGCAGAGTCCAGCTGCACATGTTCGACTTGCCGGAGTTCCGACAAGGCCCTGCTCAATGTTTTCAGTGTCTCTGTTGAGACATCCCTGGCGGTAACAACGAACGCATCAGGCAGCGGATTTCCTTCGAGGCCATCCATCACTCCGGCCAGTCCGGGACTCTCCTTGAACTGTTCGAGGGCGCTGGCCTTGGGAATGAACCTGAAACTCGCCACGTGCGGATTTTCTTTCAGAAAAGATTCAATTTTGCCTACCTCACTCTGGGTCGCATTCAGTTTTAAAAAAAGACTCAACTGAGGACCGCTCGAAAACTGGCCGGAAAGTGTCTCGACATTCTCTAGAAACACATAAATTCCTGCTGGCAGACTGAAGGCAATACCGATCACTCCCAGGGTCAGCAGCGTGCTGAACGGGATCAAGGCCAGCCGCTTGAAGGCTAGCGCCAAAGCATGCCAGTGATACGAAAACCAGATGTTCATCCAGTCAACTCGCCGTGACTGAGAGTGAGAATACGTTGCGGGGTGCCACCGAGCAGTTCAACGTCGTGGGTGGATATAAGTACGGTAACGCCTACCTGATGAAAAGATTTGAAAATAGCCATGATATCCTTTGCATACTCCATATCCAGATTGCTCGTTGGCTCATCGGCGATGAGTATCGAAGGTCTGCTGACAATGGCGCGCGCGATGCACAGCCGCTGCTGCTCTCCGCCCGAAAGCGTGATGGGGCGCGCTTTCTCCTTACTCAGCAGTCCCACCTTATCGAGCGCGGCGCGCACCCGCCTGACAGCCGCTTTCGACTCGAAACCGCTGATCTGCAGGGGAAGCAGAACATTCTCAAAAACGCTGCGGTCGAACAGCAGCTTCTGATCCTGAAACACCAGTCCGAAGTTGCGGCGCAGGAAAGGAATAGCGGCGCCATTGAGTCTGCCGACATCCTGGCCATTGACGATAACGCTGCCGGTGGTGGAACGCTCGATCGCGGCAATGAGCCGCAGCAACGTTGTCTTTCCTGCTCCCGAATGGCCGTTGATCAAGGCCATCTCCCCTGTTTCTACTGTGAAACTGACATTCCGGAGTGCCTCGAAACCGTTGGGGTAGCGCTTGGAAACCTCACTGAAACTGATCATTTATTGGCACGACGAGCTGGCCGAGTCAATTCCATTTCAACTCCATCCTTTTCGTATATTCCCTCAATCAAACAACGCCCCGACAAATTCGCTTGCGACGAAAGGCCTCAAATCGTCCAGACCCTCACCTACACCGATAAACCGGACCGGCAACGGGACTTTTTGCTGGCGCTGGCGGGCGATGGCGGCAAGCACGCCCCCTTTTGCAGTTCCGTCCAGCTTGGTGACAATGAGACCTGTCAGGCCAAGGGCATCGTCAAATGCCTGTACCTGATTGACTGCATTCTGCCCGGTATTCGCATCCAGAACCAGTAACGTTTCATGAGGCGCGCCGGGCTCGGTTTTGGCAATAACGCGCTTCACTTTTTTTATTTCCTCCATGAGGTGCAGTTGTGTTGCCAGCCTTCCGGCAGTGTCCGCCAGTACGATATCGATGCCGCGTGCTTTTGCCGCATTGACGGCATCGAATATGACCGCCGCCGGATCACCTCTTTGTTGACCGTTGCTTTCCTGTGCGATCACCGCGACGTGGTTGCGTTCCCCCCACGCCATCAGTTGCTCGCGCGCTGCGGCACGGAAGGTATCGCCTGCGGCGAGCAGCACGGACTTGCCCTGCAGTTGATAATAATGCGCGAGTTTTCCGATGGAAGTGGTTTTTCCAGCGCCGTTCACCCCGGCCAGCATAATGATGAAAGGCTGGTGAGCGCCGGTATCGAGGGGTTGCGCAAGCGGCTCCAGCAGATCGACCAGCGCTTCCTGCAACGCATCTTTGAGCTGCGACGCATCCGTCAGGCCGTTACGTTTGACTTTTCTGCGCAACTCCTCCAGCAGCCAGGTAGTGGCACTGACACCTGCATCCGCCGTGAGCAATATGGTTTCCATCTCCTCGTAGAGGTCTTCATCGATTGCTCCGCCACCGAAGAGACCCGAAAGGCGCTTGCCGAGATTGTCGCGCGTGCGGGACAGGCCTTGCCTGACCCTTACTCCCCAACTCGAATTCGTAGGTTCGCTCGTCGTGGAATCATTTTTGGATTTGAAGAAACTTGCCATTCTGGTAGGCTGTCAGTATTCGGGACTTCGATGTAAATCTCACGCAAATCTTATTCCGGATTTTATTCTGTTTATCCGGATTCAGGTATTAATTAAAAAAGAAGATGACTTATCCGTGTTTTCGCTTTTTGCCGACTTGCCGCTTTTTGCCGGCTAGCCTATGGGCAGCTCTCATAATTCCCATCTCGTTGTTCTCCCCCGCCGCTCCTGCCAGCACGCATGAATTCATTCTCGGTAACGGCTTGAGGCTCATCGTCAAGGAAGACCATCGTTCCCCGGTCGTCATCTCACAAATCTGGTACAAGGCGGGGAGCATTGACGAGGTAAACGGCAGGACTGGGGTCGCCCACGTGCTTGAGCACATGATGTTCAAGGGCACGAAGAAAGTACCCGGCGGCGAGTTTTCCCGCCTTATCGCAGCGGCGGGGGGGCGTGAAAACGCTTTCACGGGACAGGATTATACGGCCTATTTTCAGCAATTGCATAAATCCCGCCTGCCGCTAGCGATGGAACTGGAATCGGACCGGATGCGCAACCTGGTGCTGACAGAAGAGGAGTTTTCCAAGGAAATCAAAGTCGTGATGGAAGAACGGCGGTTGCGTACGGATGATCAGGCGCGCTCCCTGGTGCATGAGACACTTATGGCGACCTCCTATCAGTCGCACCCTTACCGGCATCCGGTGATAGGCTGGATGAACGATCTGCAGAATATGACTGTGGAGGACGCCAGGCAATGGTATGAACGCTGGTATGCGCCCAATAATGCTGTGCTTGTGGTGGTCGGGGATGTAGTCCCGAGGCAGGTCTTCGATCTGGCGCGAAAATACTACGGACAGATAAAAAAGGCGAAGTCCATACTGCCCCTGGATCAACGCAAGCCGCAGATCGAGCCGAAGCAGCTCGGTATCAAGCGGCTGACAGTGAAGGCGCCTGCACAGTTGCCCTACGTTGCAATGGCCTATCATGCTCCATCGCTGCGCAAGCCGGAAAAGGACTGGGAGCCGTACGCACTCGAAATGCTGGCGGGCGTGCTGGATGGGAACGAATCGGCGCGACTCAATAAGGTTCTGGTGCGCGAGCAGCGCGTTGCCAGCGCCGCAGGCGCCAGCTATGATTCCACCGCGCGGGGTCCCGCAGCGTTTTATCTCGATGGCACACCGAGCGAAGGAAAAACAGTGGTTGATGTAGAAGCGGCGTTGCGTGCCGAGATCGAAAGGCTCGTACGTGAGGGCGTGACAGAGGAGGAGCTTGCGCGTGTCAAGGCACAGGTGGTAGCGGGACACGTTTTTCAGCTCGATTCCATGTTTTTCCAGGCAATGCAGATCGGCCAGCTCGAAAGCATAGGTTTGTCCTATCGCGATGTAGACATCATATTGCGTAAATTGCAAGCGGTTACTCCTGAACAGGTGCGCGATGTGGCAAAAAAATACTTGAAGGACGATAATCTGACGATTGCGGTACTCGATCCGCAGCCCCTGGAACAGAAAGCACCCGCGGCAGTACCGGCGGGATTGCGACATTAAGCGGCGAGGTTGAGAGATGCTCCGTCACCTATTTTTCCTTCTGCTGGGCTTTTATTCCCAATGGGCGTACGCCACTCTGCCAATCCAGCACTGGCAGGCAGCCTCGGGTGCCCGCGTTTACTTCATCGAAAGCCGCGATTTGCCTATTCTTGATGTGAGTGTGGATTTCAGTGCGGGTAGCAGCACCGACACACCTGATAAATCAGGCCGCGCGGGGATGGCCTTGCATCTCGTGAACCTGGGAGCGGGAGGATTGACCGAAGACCAGCTCACCAAGGGATTCGCTGATGTCGGCGCGCAGCTGGGGGCCCATTTCGATCAGGATCGGGCGGGGATCACGCTCAGAACATTGAGCAGCGCGCGCGAGCGTAACCGCGCCCTGGAATTGTTTGGCAAGGTCATTCAGCACCCGGAGTTTCCTGAATATGTCCTGGAGCGGGAAAAAGCGCGTGTCATTGCAGGGCTCAAGGAAGCGGATACCAAACCCGGCAATATTGCCGACCGATCGCTGATGAAAATGCTCTACGGTACCCATCCTTATGGACTGAGAGGTTCGGGTGAGATCGAGAGCGTGAGTAAACTGGGGCGTCAGGATCTAATTGATTTTCACCGGTTTCTCTATACGTCGGGAGACGCGGTCGTGTCCATCATGGGAGATGTAAGCCGTGACGAAGCCGCAGCGATTGCCGAATCCCTGACGAGGGATCTGTCACGCGAGAGACGAGGACAAAGCATTCCGGAAGTGACACCACCCGCACCGGACACACAGCGGATCGCCCATCCGGCTACCCAGAGTCATATCCAGCTCGCCTATCCCGGACTCAAACGCGATGATCCCGATTATTTTCCTCTCATCGTGGGTAATCACATCCTTGGCGGAGGTGGATTCACCTCACGCCTGATGGAGGAAATCCGCCAGAAACGCGGGCTGGCCTACAGTGTTCACAGCTCGTTTACCCCCCTGAAAGAAGAAGGACCATTCGAGATTGCATTGCAAACCCAGAAAGAACAGTCTGAAGAGGCGCTTTCCATAACCCGGAAAGTCCTGGCTGATTTTATTGCCGGAGGGCCAACGGAAAAAGAACTGATCGAAGCCAAAAAAAATATCATCGGCAGCTTCCCGCTGCGCATCGACAGTAACAAGAAGATACTCGGGTACCTCGCCATGATCGGTTTTTACGATCTACCCCTGACCTATCTGAATGATTATGTAAAGGCGGTATCGAAGGTAACCATCTCCCAGGTAACCCAGGCTTTCCAGAGACGCATCAACCCATCCGGCATGGTAACGGTGGTGGTGGGTCTTCCGGACACGAGTGGAAAGTAAAGCACTTTTTGCAAGCCCCTACCTCCTGACAGAAGTTTTTCTCTTTTTTCATTGCACTCCCGATGAGAAATAGGGTTCGAATCATAGGGGGTGAGTGGCGCAGCCGCATCCTGACTTTCCCCAATGATATGGACCTGCGTCCCACCCCTGACCGGGTGCGCGAGACGGTCTTCAATTGGTTGGGGCAGGATATGAGCCACAAGCGCTGCCTCGACCTGTTCGCGGGCAGCGGGGCAATGGGTTTCGAAGCAGCTTCGCGTGGAGCCCCGGAAGTCGTGATGGTGGAATCCAGCCCTGTGGTATTGAAAGCGCTTCGAGCCACAGCCCGGAAACTGGGAGCCACGCGCATTGAACTGGCGGGAGCCGATGCCATGAATTTTATTGATTCCGATCGACGCCGCTTCGATGTGATATTTCTCGATCCACCCTATCGTCTCGATTTTTTGCCCAGGCTACTGCCCAAATTGCACGCGCATCTTGCCGACGGAGGAGTAGTTTATCTGGAAAACGATTGCCCTGCAGAGTTTGAGGGATGGGCAGTGCGGCGCAGGGGACATGCGGGAAAGGTGTGCTATCACTTATTGAGTTCCACAATAAATAAATTAAATGGATAAAGCGATATACCCTGGTACTTTCGATCCCATTACCCGGGGCCATGAAGATCTGGTGCGGCGTGCCTCCGGTTTGTTCAGGGAAGTGGTGGTAGCGGTCGCTGCAAGCAGCGGAAAAAAACCATTCTTTACGCAGGATGAGCGGGTGGCGATGGTGCGCCAGGTGCTGACGGATTATCCCAACGTTAAAGTCATGCCGTTTTCAGGTTTGCTGATGGAGTTTGCGCAACAACAGCATGCCAGGGTAATCCTGCGCGGTTTGCGTGCTGTCTCGGATTTCGAATATGAATTCCAGATGGCAGGAATGAATCGTACGCTTTATCCGGACGTCGAGACTTTGTTTCTTACGCCCTCCGAGCAATACATGTTTATATCCGCCACTATCGTGCGCGAAATCGCTTTATTCGGTGGCAATATAGAAAAGTTCGTGCATCCCCTTATTTCGACGCAACTTGGAATGAAGATCGAGTCGAAGGATAAATCATCGAGGTAGCCATGGCTTTAATGATCACTGATGAATGCATCAATTGCGACGTGTGCCAGCCCGAGTGCCCGAACAGTGCCATTTCGCCCGGCGAGGAGTACTACGAAATAAACCCTGATCTGTGCACGGAATGCGTAGGACACCACGAAGAATCGCAATGCGTGGAAGTATGTCCGGTAGACTGCATCGTTCTCAACCCGGACATCACTGAAACCCGAGAGCAGCTATACAAAAAATACCTCGACCTTACCGGACAAGCGATTCAGGGGTAGCCGATGTCGAACGAGAAAGGTTTGTTCAGGGCTGTGCTTGCCGGGCAAGCTCCTCCGGGATAGGGTAGCGCCTCGGCCCAAAAATGGCTGTACCGACCCGCACCATCGTTGCTCCTTCCTGAATGGCGAGTTCGAGGTCTTCCGACATCCCCATCGAGATGGTATCCACATCATATCCGCTCTGCTTGAGCTGGTCGTAGGCTTCTTTCAGCATTCGGAACTGGCTGCGCTGCAAAGCGGTGAATTTGGTCAGTTCCGGGATTGCCATTACCCCCCGCAACCTCAACCGCGGCAATTCGACAACATGCGCTGCCAGATCGACTACCTCTTCCGGTGCCACACCGCTTTTGCTGTCTTCCCCGCTTACATTGACTTGCAAGCATATCTGAAGCGGGGGAAGGGATGCGGGCCTGTCCTTCGACAAACGCTCGGCAATTTTTTTGCGGTCTACACTGTGTACCCACGCAAAGTTCTCTGCGATGCGTCGGGTCTTGTTGCTCTGTATGGGGCCGATGAAATGCCACTCGATCGGTAAATCGTTAAGCGCCGGCATTTTTTCCAGCGCTTCCTGCAAGTAGTTTTCGCCGAAAATGGTTTGTCCTGCGACAAACGCTTCCCGCAAGCGCTCTGCGGGATTGGTTTTGCTCGCGGCCAAAAGCGTGATTTCCCCGGCTTGCCGGCCTGCCTTCTCTGCGATCTCTGCGATATGGGCTCTTACTTTTTTCAATCCAGAGGCGACGGTTGATGTGTTCGGTTCCAATTTTCTGCCTTTTACCAGCCACTCCGGGCAACCTGGCCGGGGAGGGTGGAACGATAGTTGAGGGTGTGCGTGAGCATAGTAGAACTACTCATCCCTGGGGTCAAGAATGCTTCCCATTCGAATCTTCTCCAGAGATAGTTGGTATAGATCATCAGTAGACGATTCTGACATTTTCCATCTTGAAATGCGCGGCCAGGGATTGCAGCGCCGACTCGCGCAGGCGGATGCGCCATGCATCGCCCAGTTCGAGCTCACAGCCGGCATTCTGGTTCCGGTAGACAATCCGCACAGGACAAACCTCCGCGTTGACGTCGCTCGAATTACCGGCAGACCCTTTTTTTGTGCCGACACTGCCAACACTGCCTACATCGAGCCGGTAGGGCGCAAGCAGTTCTTTCAATCTGGTAGCGCTCGAGGAGCCATTGCAATGCACCTCCACTCGCCTGGCGTAACGGGAACGGGCGCTATCCAGATCATACAGCACATCGGCGGTTATCCGCAGTCCGTTTCCATACTCATCATCGCCCATCCTGTTACTGACTCTTGCTTCCGCGATCACAAGCTGATCTTCCTTCAACCAGCTGCGGGCAGACTCGAACAGCTCGCTATACGCAACGAGCTCCACCTGACCGCTCCCATCATCCAGCACGATCACGCCCATTCTGCCTCGTCGAGTTACCTGTATGCGTATTGCGTATACGATGCCTGCGAGGAGTTGCGGTTCCCGCTGAGGCACCAGTCGATCCAGGCGGGTGCGCACGAAATGATTCAATTCTTCCCTGTAGGCGTTGAAGGGATGACCGCTCAAATAGAGCCCGAGAGCCAGTTTTTCATTTTTCAGCATTTCCTTTTCCGGCCATACGGGCACCTTGACTAAGGCCGGCCGCTCGATGACATCCGTTCCCTCTCCAAACAGGCTTACCTGGTTAATCGAGCGTTCCGCCTGCTCCGCCGATTCGAGAGCGATTCCAACCGATGCCAGCAAGGCTGCACGATGGCTGTCGATGGCATCGAATGCGCCCGCGCGTATAAGGGATTCCACTACGCGCCGGTTAACAATACGTTTGTCTACCCGATGACAGAAATCGAACAAGTCGCTGAAAGGGCCTCCCTCATCGCGCGTCTGGATGATGGCCGCTATTGCCGATTCTCCTGTTCCTTTTACTGCCCCCAGGCCATACCGTATGGTTTTCTCGTCTACCGGGACAAAGCGATAACCGGACAGGTTGATATCGGGAGGCAGGATAACCAGCCCATTGGCAATGCTGTCCTCAAAAAATATGTGTACCTTGTCCGTATCATCCATGTCGGCAGACAGGGTGGCCGCCATGAATTCAGACGGATGATGCGCTTTGAGGTAGGCGGTCTGGAAGGCTATCAAGGCATACGCGGCTGCATGGGATTTATTGAATCCATAGCCGGCAAATTTTTCCATCAGGTCGAACAATTCGGCAGCGCCGTCCTCTGTCAGCCCATTCTTCACTGCGCCGGACACGAAGATATCGCGCTGCAAAGCCATTTCCTCAGGCTTTTTCTTGCCCATGGCCCGGCGCAGCAGATCGGCGCTCCCAAGGCTGTATCCGCCAATCACCTGTGCGATCTGCATCACCTGTTCCTGGTAAACCATGATGCCGTAGGTAGGCTCGAGTATCGGTTTCAGGCGCGGATCGAGATATTCCACCACTCGCTTACCATGCTTGCGTTCGATAAATTCCGGGATCAGCGACATCGGTCCGGGACGATACAGGGCTACCAGCGCGATGATGTCTTCGAAGCGGTCCGGCCTGGCCTTCTGCAAAAGATCCTTCATGCCGCGCGATTCGAACTGGAAGATTCCCACCGCGTTACCTTGCCGCATCAGCGCGTAGGTACCGGGGTCATCCAGCGGGAGGTTCTCAAGCGAAAACGGTTGAGTTCCGGGATCGTTCTCCGTCCTGCCCGTCTTGTCCGACTCGCGCTGCCTGATATACCGCACGCTCCAGTCGAGTATGGTTAAAGTCCTCAATCCCAGAAAATCGAACTTCACCAGACCGATTTTCTCCACATCATCTTTATCAAGCTGGCTTACGACCGATTCTCCCCCGTCCGCGCAATATACGGGACAAAAATCGGTAATCTTTCCTGCAGCAATCAGCACGCCTCCTGCGTGCATGCCCACATTGCGCGTCAGTCCCTCCAGCCGTTCGGCCAGCTCGAGCAGATTGCGGACCTCCTCCTCCGCTTCTGCGCGTTGATTCAATTGCGGCTCTTCTTTCCGCGCTTTTTTCAGGGTCATGCCCAGTTCGAAAGGGACCAGTTTTGCCAGCTGATCGACAAAGTTGTAAGGCAGGTCCAGCACTCTGCCCACATCCCTTACCACCGCCTTGGCCGCCATGGTGCCGAAAGTGGCGATCTGTGAAACGCTCTCGGCCCCGTATTTCTGTTTCACGTATTCGATGACATGTTCGCGCCCGTCCTGGCAGAAGTCGATATCGAAGTCGGGCATGGAGACGCGTTCGGGATTGAGAAAGCGCTCGAACAACAGATCATAGCGGAGCGGGTCCAGATCGGTAATGCCGAGGGAATAAGCAACCAGCGAACCCGCTCCGGAACCCCGTCCCGGCCCGACCGGCACGTCATTCTGCTTGGCCCAGTTGATAAAATCAGCCACGATCAGAAAATATCCGGCAAAGCCCATTTGGACGATAGTATCGGCTTCGAAATCCAGCCGGGCGCGATACCTCGGCATCTCCGCAGCGCGTCGATCGGGATCAGGAAAAAGCGCCCACATGCGTTTTTCCAGGCCTGCGCTGGCCTGATTGCGCAGGTACAGCTCCAGGCTTTCGTTATTCGGCGTCGGAAACTGGGGAAGGCGATTGATTCCCAGTTCCAGGGCAAGATTGCATCGCCTGGCAACTTCTACGGTATTGGCAAGCGCCGAAGGTATGTCGGCAAATAAGGCGGCCATTTCCGCCTGGGTTTTGAAATATTGCTCCTCGGTGCAATGCTTTGCGCGGCGGCGATCGCCCAGCACGTAGCCCTGCGAAATGCAGACCCTTGCCTCGTGCGCGCGGTAGTCTTCCGGATTCAGGTATTGCACCGGGTGCGTTGCCACCACCGGGATACGCAAGGCCGCGGCCAAAGCAAGGGAACGTTGCACCAGCACTTCGGCGTTGGCGTGCCCTGCCCGTTGCACTTCGATATAAAAGCGGCCGGGGAAGAGTTCCGCCCACCCTTGTGCAAGGGTACGGGCCTGATCGAAGTCATTGTGTATAAGCGCCAGCCCTATGTCGCCCAGACTGGCGCCTGAAAGAGCAAGCAAGCCTTCCGTCCCGAGATCGCCGTCGCTTAACCAGGATTTCCTGATTTCCGCCCGTCCCCGGTATTGATTTTCCCGGTAGGCGCGCGATAGCAGGCGGCACAGCGCGAGGTAGCCGGGATAGGATTGACACAGCAGCAGCATTCGAGAGGATTTGTCCCGATCGATGTCGTTACTGATCCACACATCGCAGCCGACAATCGGCTTTATTCCTTTATTGCGCGCCTCCTGGTAAAACTTGATAAGGCCGAACAGGTTCGAGAGATCGGTCAGCGCCAGGGCTGGCATTCCCTCGGCAACGGCTTTGGCCACCGCCTCGTCTATGCGAACGATGCCGTCTACTACGGAATACTCGCTGTGCAACCGTAGATGAATAAACGTTGTCGGAGCAGGCACTTGGAGGACTGATGCGGCGAAAGGTTAGGGACTGTGGCAGCAAGCCGACTCGGGAAGCCGACTAAATTACATGGGGCATTTTACACCAGTTAACCGCATAAAGGTCCCTGCCAGAGGACAGCAGTTTCATATCCGGATGCCATTCTGGACTCTGAGTCCGGTGCCAGCACGGCAGTATTTTTAATGGGGAAGTTTGAAAGATGCGACGAAAAGTGCGACGACAATCCTGGTCAGGAAATCTGGGTTGCCGGCATTGCATCGCTGGCTTGCAGTACAGCCCGGTTCCCTTGCCTGCCAAAAAATCTGACGATTCTTTCCGGCAACCAGGTCAGCCTGCCGGGAAACGGGGAATCGAGGAAGCCTACATGCCCTCCCTCGTCCGGGTATTCCAGGACGACCCTGGAAGAAACATCTGCACAGGTGGGCAAGGCATGCGCCGGCATGAACGGGTCGTTGATTGCATTTACAACGAGGGTGGGCACTTCAATGTACTTGAGCCATGGTTTGCTGCTCGATTGATTCCAATAGTCCTCCGCATTGCGAAAACCATGGAGCGGTGCAGTTACGAGATTGTCGAACTCATACAATGTGGTGCAGGCGCCGACCGCGGCTGGATCGAACAAATCCGGAAAGAGGTCGAGTTTCCCAACCGCTTTGCGCTTGAGCGTATCGAGAAAATGGCGCGTGTAGAGCAGATTGAAGCCGGAAGCGAGAGCATTCCCCGCCGCGGCAAGATCGAGGGGCACGGAAACGGCCACAACTCCATCCACCAACCGGCACGCCTGTCTGCCCTGCTCACCCAGCCATTTCAGCAGCGCGTTGCCTCCCAGCGATACTCCGACCGCATAAATCGAAGAGTGTTGTAAGCCGGGCTGCCTTTCTCTGACATTGATGCGTTCCAATACCCAGTGGATCTCTGCCGAATCGCCCGCATGATAGGCGCGCGGCAGCCGATTCGGTGAACCGGAGCAGCCACGAAAATGTACCACGGCCGCGCGCCAGCCTATCTCCCGAAACAGGGTCATGGTGCTCACGACATAGTGGCTGTTCGAGCTTCCCTCAAGGCCATGAAACAGCACTACCAGGGGCGCATCCCTCGCGCCCTCCAGCCAGTCGATATCGATGAAATCTCCATCATCCAGCTCCCAGCGCTCGCGCCGGTAGGGAATCGAAGGGCGGGCAAGAAAATAGGGATAGATGGTTTGGGCGTGGCCCCCCCGCAGCCACATCGGGGCGACATAAGGTCTTGCTGGCTGAATGGATATGGAGGAAAGGAATGTTTTCACATCAGGTCTTATAATCCTTGCCATCTCGGAATGAGCGAAC
Organism: Nitrosospira multiformis; assembly: GCF_003050865.1. Taxonomy (GTDB): domain Bacteria; phylum Pseudomonadota; class Gammaproteobacteria; order Burkholderiales; family Nitrosomonadaceae; genus Nitrosospira; species Nitrosospira multiformis_E. The sequence goes on from NZ_QAOK01000035.1 coordinate 24,233, forward strand.
TGCCGCCCTCGACACGTTTTAAATATAGTAATAAAAAAAGCGGATGGTCCAGCCGAAGATTTCCTTGTGCTCCTGATTGTTGCGGATCGGCTGAAGGCAAGACCGACCTGTATCGCACACCGGAACAGCAGTACTATAATAGATGTACCTTCGCACTTCCATTTTGCAGTTGCCCGTTTTGAAGTTACCGGGACGCCAGGAAGAGAAACAATATTTCATCCATCTCGGTTGATCCTCATCCCGCGCAGGTTCCGCTGAACGGCAAGTCATGAATCTAAATCTTTAAGGAGCAGCATGAAAAAACTGTTTTTGTTGTTGTTTTTTGCGATTTTTTCCACCACCGTTACCGCCACCGAAGAGGATTACAAGCTCTGTACGATAGGAGGTTATTTTTCAGGCACAAACGACAAATTCCTGAGCGGATTAGCCGCGCATATTGCCGAAAAGAAGCATGTTTTTGGTGACCCCATTTGCGATGCGGCGTGGGCGAATGGTTACAGAGTCGGCGAAAAGCTAACGAGGACGGGAAAGATCAAGGACCCATCCGAGCGGGAGATTATCCAGCAGGCGACCGCATTCAGTTCGAAGATATACGAGACAATCAGTTCCCGCATAAAATTTTAGTGGCAGGGCCACTGCTTAGTCATCGCTCGTCCTGTTTCTCTCATGTCCTTTCTTTAGGATCGCCCTCTTCCTCCTGATTATTTCATTTCTCATTTCATTAAACTGCTCCCGCATTTCATGCTCGATAAACACTTTTCCCACTACCGCAGGAATCCAGACTTTCGGGATAGCCTCAGTACGATGGACCACGCGAGTCAGCCCGGCCTCATCAGTCAGGTAAGTAGTACCTTCCAATTTGTGCATGTTGCCACTGACCAGATGTGTCAATATTTTATCGTAAGGGATCAATCTTACTTCCCGTGTTGACTCGAACGGATAACGGATGGGGCCGTAAGTGGCAGCCCCGCTTTGGAAAATAGTAAACTTGTCTTCAGAAACACTGACAATCTTGCTCTCCTTCAAGTTGGAGACAAAATCAGCCATACCGTCGAAGTCGGTGAGCACGTCCCAGACCTCCTGCTGGCTTGCTGGCACAGCAAAATTAAGATCAATAATAATGTTTTCCCCGACCATGCTGACCTGAACTTCGATGTCCCTACCCTGGGGCGAATCTGCTGACGATCCTGCCATGAATGGCATTGACCACAGGAATAGCAAGAAGGAGGCGTTTCTCATTGGGTATTACAAGAGGTCGTTACCGTTTTTGGACGTATTCGCCTGGGTCGGAAAGTGGTTTAGCAAGTTTATTCTGGATAATGTAGTCACGAGATTTTGAGCCAAAGGGCGATGCATCTGATCTGGATGGCAGCAAGAAATGATGACGAACCAGCCGGTAGGTCATTTCAGTTCCCGCAAAGAAGGCCGAGGCTTTTTTAAAACGTCATTATCCATCCGTAACTGCCGATTCTCCGCCTCCAGCTGCCGGATACGTTGCTGCTCGGCAGTGAGCGGCTTGCCAATTCCTGCCTGTCCATCCAACTCTGCAGCATACTGCTGTACCCAGCGCCGAGCCGCAGTCTCTCCCAAATCCAGGTTGCAGCAAACATCGGCTACACTCAAGCCCTGATCCTTCACCATGCGCGCAACCTCCAATTTGAAGTTCGCGCCAAACTGCCTGTGGGCCTTGCGTTCAATCCTCATAATCCCCCTCCATAAGTGAATAATCCACCTATCAAGGTGTCCGTGCAAATTAAACCACTACAGGTGTTACTCCAGGCACTCATCCTATGAAGTGGATGGAGGGTCAGATAGGCAAGCGCCAAGTCGCTTAAGTACTTATACTTCCGCGCTTGTTTCTATGAGTAACTCTTTCAATCCCAGATGGATTGAGGGAACCAGATTTTAAAAGAACCAGGCAATATGAAAGTTGAATATCTTCCCTTTGCCATAGGGCGTGTTCGCACGCCTGAAGAACTCGCCCAGTGTACAAGACTTCGGAAAGACAGGTATGGACGTCATCTACCGCAATTCGCTCTTAAGCTTGCCTTTCCCGAACCGGAAGACTCACGCAACTGCTCGTTCATTTTTTTGGCCACTTCAAAAGCTGATGGAAGTCCCGTGGCGACCTCAAGACTTCAAACCAATATTCAAGCGCCACTTCCCTTGGAACATGCAATCTTGCTGCCGGAATACCTTCGCGCAAGCAGAGTAGCGGAAGCCACGCGCTTTGTTGTCAGCGGGGGTGCCCAAGCCCGGACGGTACGCAATGCTGTTTTAAAGCAGCTCTATCTTGCATGCGTCTCCCTGCAGGTCGACTGGATAGTCATTGGCGCACGCCCACCCCTTGAAAAGCTGTATCTGGGATTAATGTTCCAGGATGCTTTCCCTGGTGCCAGTCTCGTTCCCTTACCTTATGCGGATAATATTCCACACCGCATACTCGCTTTGCGAATTCCTGAACTCGAACGGCGCTGGCGTATGGCAAACCACCCCTTGCATGACTTTTTCTTCCACACTTTTCATCCTGACCTGGAACAGTTTGAAATCCCTGGATGCAATGCCCGGCGGCAGATTATGCAAGGATGATGTGATAGGGGAGAATTGGGACAAAAATCGGTGGAGCAATTACCGCAATAAGCGTGAACAGCGGTTTGGAAAGAGCCTGATACTGGTACCGGAGATTCGCCTGCTTGCTATCATTTCTGGGCCAGAGGGGTCAAAAGGTATTCTGCATTTGGTAGGCCGTGACAGATTCTAGGCTCAGGACTCATTAATTGAGATAGAAGATGACGGTAGCGGCGATACAGATGGCGAAGAAGAAGGTGTGGGCACAACGGTCATAACGCATGGCAATGCGTCGCCGTCCTTGAGCCTGCCGAACATGTTTTCAACCTTGTGGCGTTGCTTGTAGAGTTCCCTGTTGTATTCGATCTGGGTTTTACGGTTCTTCTTGGGGGGAATGCAGGGCGTAATACCCTTTTCTCTGAGGGCTGCCCTGAACCAGTCAGCATCATAGCCGCGATCTGCCAGCAACTCTTTTGCCTTGGGC
>NZ_QAOK01000036.1 GCF_003050865.1 Nitrosospira multiformis
TCACGATTCGACAAGCTGAAGAGAAATTACGAGAGTGTAGTAGCCATGGCTTGCATGATCCTCTGGTTACCAATGTGAAACGTCAACAGACCCTAATAAAAATGGAGAATAAGATGAAGAGCTCCGGAGTCATGACTTCAATTTGGATGGCAACGGCTGAGATATCGCCCCGGCCGGCCCTTTCCGAAGATATAACAGCGGAGGTCTGCGTAGTAGGCGCCGGTATTGCGGGTCTCACGACCGCTTATCTGCTTGCGGACGAAGGTCGATCTGTCATCGTCCTGGACGATGGATCAATAGCAAGTGGGGAAACATCGCGAACCACGGCGCATCTAGTTAACGCGCTCGACGATCGCTATTTCGAGATCGAAAGGATGCATGGAGAGAAAGGCGCCCGGCTCGCTGCTGAAAGTCATACTGCAGCAATAGATCGCATTGAGGCAATTATCGCCAAGGAGAAAATCGCCTGTGATTTTGAAAGACTTGACGGATACTTGTTTGTGCCTCCGGGAGACTCGACGGATGTGCTCGATAAAGAGCTGGAAGCAGCGCATAAGGCTGGATTGAAGAACGTGGAGCGTATCGAGCGTGCTCCACTAGAGGGATTTGATACCGGACCTTGCCTACGGTTTCCCCGGCAGGCGCAGTTTCATCCGCTGAAGTATTTGGATGCCCTCGCGCGGGTAATTGAAACAAAAGGCGGGCGCATCTTTAACAAGACTCGCGCGGAAGAATTCAAGGACGGCTCCCCAGCTCAAGTCAAAACGGACAGGAGTCTGGTGGTGTCCGCCAAAGCGATCGTAGTGGCGACGAATACGCCGGTTAACGATTGGGTCACCATTCACACTAAACAGGCAGCCTATCGCACTTACGTCATTGGCCTTCGGGTTTCGAAAGGATTGGTGACAAAAGCGCTCTACTGGGATACGCCCGATCCATACCATTACGTCCGGCTGCAGGAATTATCAGGGTATGAGGTGCTGATTGTCGGCGGGGAGGATCATAAGACGGGCCAGGCCGACGATGCTGACGAGCGATTTGGTAGGCTGGAGGCCTGGACGCGGGAACGGTTCCCGGCGGCAGGAGCGGTGGAATTTCACTGGTCAGGGCAGATCATTGAGCCCATCGACAGCCTTGCTTTTATAGGGCGAAACCCCGGGGACAAAAACATCTATGTGGCTACGGGCGATTCCGGAAACGGAATGACGCACGGCACAATCGCTGGCATTCTTCTTGCCGATCTCATCCTGGGACGGGAAAACGAATGGGAAACCCTCTATGATCCGTCACGCATTTCCCTGCGGGCAACTCCGGAATTCGTCAGGGAGAACCTTAACGTCTTGGCTCAGTACTCCGATTATGCAACTGCTGGAAACATCGGTGAGGCCCGCGAAATTGCAGCGGGTACCGGAGCCCTGGTTGGGCGAGGACTCAAGAAGCTGGCTGTCTACCGGGACAGCCAAGGGTCCTTGCACAAATGCTCCGCCGTATGTCCTCATCTGGGTTGCATTGTGGCATGGAATGACGCGGAAAAAACATGGGATTGTCCCTGTCACGGATCTCGCTTCGACCCCTACGGCAAAGTTCTCAACGGTCCGGCAAACGTAGACCTCCAGCCCGACGGCGGTTAATCTTGGCAAAATGTTGTTGTACCAGCCGAACCTTTCTCATTATGGATAACGTCCTTCATCATTCATTATTTGAACAAACGGGGAGACATCATTCGAAATTTCCCGGCCCTGGCTTGGCGTTTAGTTCGAATCGCAGTGTCTGTAAGAGGCATTGGGGTATCCTTTTGCATTCCGGCAGGAATACCCCCAACTCACCCCCTTTCTGGCTAAGTTTGCAGTGAATATCCATGGAGTTCTTTGGACAAATTAAAAGCAAAGATCGTTGTATTGATTGGATATATTGGATGTGCTTGGATTTTGCTGAACTATCTTTTGGTGGGCGGTACTGGGATCGAACCAGTGGCTTCCACCGTGTGAAGGTGGCACTCTACCGCTGAGTTAACCGCCCATTGCTTGACGTTATCCTGAACTGATAACGGTTGAGGGAGGCGCAATTAGAGCATAAATCGAGGATTTCGGTCAACGCGCACAAACGTATGAGGTTACGGGATATATATACAAATGTTAAGTCACTGCTGACTTAGCATTCACGTAAAATAGCGGATTCTCATAATTACATAAGTTGGGCTTTGCAACCGACCTTCACTTCATGATCCGCACCCGTTTCGCTCCCAGTCCCACAGGTTATCTTCATATTGGCGGCGCTCGCACGGCGCTGTTTTCCTGGGCCTACGCCCGCAAGCATGGCGGTAAATTCGTCCTTCGGATCGAGGATACCGACCTGGAACGTTCTACCGCCCAGTCCACCCAGGCAATTCTGGATGGGATGGCATGGCTGGGGTTGGATTACGACGAGGGGCCGTTTTACCAGATGCAGCGCCTGGCGCGCTACCATGAAGTGGCGGAGGAGTTGTTGCGTGCCGGCCATGCCTATTACTGCTATTGCAGCAGGGAAGAGTTGGATGCAATGCGGGAGCAACAGCGCGCAGCGGGCTTGAAGCCCCGCTATGATGGCCGCTGGCGCGATTCCAGAGAAACGCCTCCTGCCGGTGTGAAGCCCGTCGTGCGGCTGAAGAATCCGCTGGATGGGGAGGTAACATTCAAGGACTTGATAAAGGGTGAAATCACCGTTGCCAATAGCGAGCTGGATGACCTCGTGCTGCTGCGCGGGGATGGAGTGCCGACTTATAACTTTGGCGTGGTGATAGACGATCTTGATATGAACATCACGCATGTGATTCGGGGTGACGATCACGTGAACAATACGCCGCGCCAGATCAATATACTGAAAGCGTTGGGTGCGCCTCTGCCGCAATACGCGCATGTTCCGATGATTCTCGGCGCGGATGGTGAACGTTTGTCGAAGCGGCATGGTGCGGTTTCGGTGATGCAGTACCGGGAGGACGGTTATCTGCCGGAGGCATTGGTGAATTATCTGGCGCGGCTGGGCTGGTCGCATGGCGATGAGGAAATATTCAGCCGGGAGCAGTTGGTGGAGTGGTTCGATTTATCCAATATCAATCGCTCACCGGGGAAGTTCAATCCGGAGAAGTTGCAATGGCTCAACCAGCAGTACCTGAAAACGGCGGATAATGAGCGGCTGGCGGAATTGGTAAAGCCTTTTCTTGCTGCGGATGGCTGTGACGTTAATGGCGGAGGTGTTCCTGATTTGCGCAAGGTCGTGAATCTGCTCAAGGAACGCGTCAATACAGTTGCGGAACTGGCGGATGCAGCAGTTTACTTCTTTCGCCCGCTGGAGCCTGGGGAGGAACTGAGAGCGCAGTACTTCACCGCCGAGGCTAAAGTTCCGATTCTCGATTTGCGGACAAAACTTGCAACGGTCGAATGGGAAAGCCATGTGATCAACGATGCAATCAAGGCCAGCGCTACGGCACACGGCGTGAAGATGCCGAAGGTGGCAATGCCGCTGCGCGTCATGGTTACAGGAGAGGCGCAGACCCCGGCGATCAATGTGGTGCTGGAATTGCTGGGCAGGGAGGAAACGCTGCGGAGGATGGACAAGCAACTTGAGTACTTCCCCAACTGATATATGACGCGGTTTCAGCTTAGCCAGGACTAAACGCCGGGAATATTCGATGATCTCATCCTGCCCCGTCCCCTCCGACAAGGCCTAGGGCGAATGGGTGCCTGTCAGGGGATGATGAGGATGATATACTTCATCTGTACATTGACGGGAAAAATCGCGGTCAGTATAATTCGCCTTCTTTTGCCGGGGGTATAGCTCAGCTGGGAGAGCGCTTGCATGGCATGCAAGAGGTCAGCGGTTCGATCCCGCTTACCTCCACCAGTTTATGGCAATATCACAAACTGACGGCAAACGGCTTTTAAGCATTTCAAAGTCCTCTGGTCCCCATCGTCTAGAGGCCTAGGACATCACCCTTTCACGGTGAGTACGGGGGTTCGAATCCCCCTGGGGACGCCACTAATTTCCAAGGTGAAATCCCGGACTGTGTGATAAATACAACAGTCCGGGATTTGCCAGTTGAATCCGAATCAGACTTGTTTCGCTCTTTCTGATATGCGGGCTTCTTTCCTGAAGTCGTGGCAAGAAATCCGGAAACCGGAAAATAATAAATCCAAGTTGCTGATTGATAGGGCATTCTATTTCCTTTTCATGGTAATGAGGTGCCAAGGGAGATTTCGGATAATCATGATTGCGTTGAAACGAGGGTGAAAATTTTTTCCTCAAGCCAGTAGTTGATGAGAAAGTGGCTCTTGACATTCGGCGTCATCCCATACAAAGTATTGGTTCCAGAAATGCCATTTAATTAAAACCAACTAAACTCTGAAAGGAAACTAATGATGAAAATAAACAAGGCAATGTTTGCAGGTCTGGCTTTTGGCATGCTGTTGACCGGAGCGGTGCATGCAGCAGAACAAAAATTTACGGTCGTTATCAATGCCTATGACACGACGATTCCTGAGCTCAACGTTGAAGGGGTTACGGTCAAGAACATCCGGGCTTTCAATGTTCTCTACGAGCCTGAGGCACTGGTTGTCAAGAAAAACACGACAGTGAAGATTACGATCGAGAACAAGTCTCCCATCAGCGAAGGATTTTCCATCGACGCATTTAAAGTCTCGGAAGTAATCAAGGCGGGCGAAACCAAGACCATCAGCTTCAAAGCGGATAAGGCCGGTGCCTTCACCATCTGGTGCCAGCTTCACCCCAAGAACATCCACCTGCCCGGTTCTCTGAATGTCGTCGATTAATTCGATTGATCTGATGCCCTGATGAGCAGCATTGGCGGCGAAAGATAGTTAGTTGCAGTTAAATTAAAAACCCGCCATTTGGCGGGTTTTTAATTTATGCCTTTAGCACAAAGTGAAGTGTTTTTAACGGTGGGGGCAAGTCCGGAAGACACATAGGGAAACGAAAAGCCGAAGTGCTTGCAGCGCACACGTTTCCCATGCCCCCATTTACTTGGCTACACACATTCCCTTGCAGTCCAGCCCATCCTTGGTGGGGTCACATTTATCCGATGGATCATCGATGCAAATCATGCCCCCCGCGCATTTGATTCTGCTGGGACCACCGCAAGGTTGCTTGACTTTTGTTTCTTCGCCCTTACCTGCTACGCACTTGCCCGGGCAGTCCAGACCATCTTTGGTGGGATCGCACTTGTCTGACGGATCATCTACGCACGACATACCCCTGGGGCATTTAATTACGCTAGGCCCGCCGCAAGGCAGTTCTTTTTTATCCATATGGTGGGATTTCGAATCGGATTTATGGCCGTCAGACATCCCATCCTGTGCCTGAACAGTTCCTCCCGTACTCATGGCCAAGCCCAGAGTCAACGCAAGCAATGTTGTGAATCTGGCAGCCACGCTAAAAACAGAATAATTTTTCATGTTAACTCCCTTTGAAATGAAGAAAAAAAGCAAATGACCGAGAACTCCCTCTTGCTGATACTATTTATTGTTTATTAGTGATGATCGGGTTTCTTATAAAAGAAATGAAGCACAAAAATCACGACAATTTTAGGAGCGGAAAACTGTCGCGTTCTGTGCGGTGACGCACCTATTGCAGAGGTCGAATTTGCACAGGTGTGAGTGCCGCGTCATAATCCTGACTATGGCTCGTTAACTGGCAGAAAAGCATGGATGACGTTTCCTGGAGCGATGAAGAACTGAGGGCTTCCGTTGAAGCTTACGTTGAGATGCAGCGCAATGAGCGCACGGGACAGCTCATTGTAAAGAAGCAGTATTACAGAAAGCTGGTGGAAATGTTCGGCCGCAGCGAACAGGCTTTTGAATCCCGCATGCAGAACATTTCCTATGTCCTTTCGCTGATGGGACGCGGATGGATGACCGGGCTGAAGCCGGCAAAAGATATCGAGTCTCTGGTTGCTGCGCGGATCGAACAATTACTGGAGCAGACCAGCGGACAAAAGGGGGCTCCAGTAGCCGCCTTTGAAATTGCAGTGCGCGAAGCAACAGAACAGAAAGATCTTCCCAAGCCCAGCGGTAATGCCCATCCTAAACGCAGGCGCATATCTGTGGCGCAATTGCAGCGTGATCCCGGCGTGAAGGCATGGGTGTTGCAGCAGGCGGCAGGAACATGCGAATCATGCGAAAAACCCGCTCCATTCCAGGGGCCGGATGGATTACCTTATCTCGAATTGCATTACGTTCAAGGCCTGGCTGATGGTGGAGCCGATGCTGTTTCCAATGCAGTGGCGCTATGCCCCAACTGTCATCGTGAGATACATCACGGCGCCAATGCTCACGCGGTGGAAGCGTGGCTGTATGACACCGTCCAGAGGCTGGAGCGGGATTAAATAAAGATAAGGTCCGGTCGAAATCATGAATTGGGGGAATAGCTGATGCTCTGGCAGGCCATGACCGCCGCGCGCGATCTCGGACGCCTGCACGAGATTGCCTCAATCCTAATCCGGCACGGTTTCGGGGATGTGGTGCGCCGGCTCGGGTTTGCCCATGCACTGGAGCGTGCTGGACGCGCGTTACACTGGAGCGAGGGCACCGAACTGGCGCAGCTTGAGCCTCAAGCGAGTGTGCGGCGCGCAATGGAGGAGATGGGCCCCACCTTCGTCAAGCTCGGCCAGATTCTGGCAACACGTGTCGATCTTTTCGATCCGGAGTGGATCGCTGAATTCAGCAAGCTGCAGGACAGTACACCCGCTTCCCCTTATTCCGCAGTCCATCAGCAGCTCACTGAAGATCTGGGCGCTCCGCCGGAGGAAATATTTGCCGCCTTCGAGCCGGAGCCGTTTGCCGCCGGGTCTATTGCTCAGGTGCATCTTGCACGGTTGGAAGATGGCACCGAAGTTGTGGTCAAGGTCCGGCGCCCAGGCATTCGAGTGGGGGTTGAAGCTGATTTGCGCTGGCTCTCAAGGCTTGCCGAACTCATCGAAACCAGCAATTCGGAACTGCGCCACTTCCACTGGCAGGAAGTGGTTGCGCAATTTACCCAGTCGCTCCGGCGTGAGCTCGATTTTGGCGCCGAGTGCCGCCATGCGGAACGTGTTGCTTCGAACTTCGCCGGCTACTCCGACGAGGCCTCACCCGTTTTGCCCCTGGCACATCCTCCTGTCGGCGAGGATGAATCTTCTTCATTACTTCCCCTCATTGTCATTCCCAAGGTTTATTGGCAATGGACGGGTGAACGCGTATGTGTGCAGGAGTATATTCGAGGCATTCCTGGTCGCGATGTTGCGGCGGTCGATCGAACTGGCCTCGACCGCAAGATCCTCGCACGGCGTGGAGTAGGGGCAGTGATAAAAATGATCCTGGTGGATGGGTTGTTCCACGCGGACCCGCATCCCGGCAACCTGTTTTATCTTCCGGGCAACCGAATTGCCTTCATCGATTTTGGCATGATCGGCCTGCTGGGGGAAGCACGGCGCGGAGAACTGATCCATCTTTTACTCGGGTTGGTTCAGTATGATTCCGCCGCGGTGGCCGATGTGTTGCTCGACTGGACCGGGGAGGGTGATGTCAACGAAGAAGCGCTTAAGACTGAAATCCAGCTGTTTGTCGATCAATATCTGGGTGTCCCTCTAAAGCAGCTCAAGCTTGGCTCCATGCTTGCAGACCTTGTTGCCATCCTGCGCGGACATCGGCTGCATCTGCCGCCTGATCTTGCGCTCTTTTTCAAGGCATTCATTACGCTTGAGGGCACGGGAAGAGAACTCGATCCGGAGCTGGATATTGCAGGCGAGGCACTCCCCCTGTTGCGGGATGCAATGGCAATCCGTTACGCGCCGGCCGCAATGGCAAAGCGCGGATGGCGCACAGCCATCGAGCTGGCAGGTCTGCTAAGCAATCTGCCTCGCGATCTCTCGCGATTGTTACGTTCTGCCCGTCGGGGCAAAGTGGATATTCATATCGAGGTGGCGCATCTCAAGCACGTGGGTGATCAACTGGACGGCGCGGTCAATCGTCTGGTCGTGGGTATCGTGGTTGCCGCTGTCATCGTGGGTTCCTCGGTCGTGATGGCAGTCTCCACTGGGCCCACTCTATGGGGCCTCCCTTTTTTCAGTCTGCTGGGTTTTGCCTGTGCAACGATTGGCGCAATATGGCTGCTTTCGGCGATTTCCCGCGCCAATAAGGCCGATCGCGAGAGGAAGCCACGAGGCGACTGATTGTGAACACAGGATTGTACTTCTTCCTTTGAGTGATTTTATTGCTTCCTTCCAGTTGCAGAAACCAGAATAGAACAATGAGAACAATCAATTTCTTACAAACCCTCATTTTGGCAACCACCATCGTACTGGCGGCCGGTTGCTCGACAACACAGCGCAACACTCAGTCATCAAGAACAGCTGTTGAACAGCTCCTCCTGAGTGAAGCAGTAAAAAGAACCTTTCCCAATGATTCAGGTGAATTTCTGTCCATTCCCCGCGGAGCGAGCGTGGCGATCAATACGGTAGGGATGACGGGCGATCAGGCTTTTCTGCAGCAGGTTTTAGCCGGATGGCTGGGACAGCAAGGCTATCTGGTACAGAAGGACGGCAAGGATGCCACCCACCGGGTCGACGTGGTCGTGGAGGCCCTGGGAACAGAATTGTCCGGGACATTCATGGGAATGCCCCCGGTCCAGAGCCAGTTCATTCCATTTTCGCTGCCGGAATTGGCACTCTATAAATCCCAGTATCAGACCGGATATGCGAAATTTAACCTGAATGTCTTTGGCTTGCCAGCCGGGAATTTTCTTGGATCAACCTCTTTCGTGGCGGATGCCTACTACAATGACTACACAGTTCTCTTCGTGTTGTCGCATACCTTCACAGATCTTCCATCCGTTCCGGAGCTGGGTTCCTTCAACCGCAAACCCGTCGGTCCCCGGGTGGAGAACAAGTCAGAGTAAACAGGAGCATTGCGAAAAAGGAAAATATTCACGAATACCATGATCCGTTTGATCTGGCCAGAAAAATACTATGAATCTCGTTATTCCGGGCTTGACCCGGAATCCAGTCAATCAATGGCGTGCTTTGAACGTTACTGGATACCGGCTTCTGCCGGTATGACGTTCGTACTGTTTGCTTACCGGGTCAATAGGTCAGAATTCTTCAAGAAGTCGGCTCATTTCATTTGCTTTCCAAGCGTTGGAACCCGCAGTTCCTGTACGCGCAGTTCTTGTACAATATCGTGCAGCGCATTCCGGAAGTCGGCATCAAGCAGGTGGCGGATTTTCAACGCCACGATAAGCTCATGCCCGTTTCGCGTCCGGCTCCAATTTTCCATCTGGAGGCTTTTTTCGATGGCTTCCGCCCGTCTGGCATCGGAAAGATAGAAAAAATCGCAGCAGCACCTCCGTTCTGAGCCTGGGGCGGGAGGCGTCCGGCAGGAAGCGCAGGCGTTGAACAGCGCCGGTGGAGGTGTCAGGAGATATTCGAAGCCAAGCTGTTCGGTATTAGCAGCAGAATGTTCATTGGCCGGCTTTACTCCGGTGATCAACGCCGCAAAGCTTTTTGTGGTGGTGTCGTCCCCGCTTTTATCCGGAACCTGACCGAGTGTCGCAGCGCAAACTCTGATTTGCAAAAGGAGGATCTGCAACCCGTAGCCTCTCCATTCCTTCTTTACGTAGCACATCCCCAGTTCTTTTTCGGCCGAACCCGGCAGGTCGAACACACCAGCGCCTGCCATGAAACTACCCACGGCATTCTCTATGACAAAAAACAGACCGTTCTCGACCGCGGTCTTGAATTCATCATAAGGGCGCCACAGAAGGTTTGCAGATTCTTCCAGTGGCAGTTCTGCGACAGCTTGCCGATATTCCGCCAATATGTGCTCAACATCCCCAAGGCCTGCTGCCCGGATGGTTGCATGAGTAGTGCCTGACATCTCGCTCTCCTGTCGCGTTTGTCGAATTCCCGATGACAAAAAGGAAAAAAGGAGGAGTTACGGTAGACACCAACACACCGAAACACTCCTCCTGGAATAGCGGCTGTTAGATGGGATCTATTCCACAGAATTCAACCCCGCTGACCAAATCCGTGGACATCAGCCGATTTTTGAACAAGCTATTGCATAACTTGAGATAATGGTTTGACACAAAACAGAAAAGAATATATAAATAATTGCATGGTGCACGGTTGAGTGCTTTGGATGTTTGGCAATGGGGTACGGAAAGTAATGGTAACGGTAGAGCAGTATCGGCAGCTTTGCGCGGAATGGAGGGGGGATGCGGCCGAATTTTCCTGGCTGGTCCAGCATGGCGATATTGCGGGAGTCTCGCAACGTGCCATTGCAGCCGAGTTCGAATTTGCTCCGTCCACGGTTTCACGATGGGCAGCGGGTGAGGCACTTCCTCACAGGCGTGTCCAGAAGCTGGTAGTGGGCGCACTGGAAAAAAAGGCGCGGCGGCTCGAACAGGCTTGCGCAAGCGCGTTTCTTCCAGTTAAAAAAGAAGTAGACGCCGCGCAATCCCGACCGCGGGCATAAGACTCTTCAATCGACATAAGTACGTCCTGACACTCCATTTGCAAAGCGATGAACGCTTACGAAGTCAATTTTGACGGATTGGTAGGCCTTACGCACAATTATGGCGGACTGGCGGTAGGAAACATCGCCTCTGCGGAGAGTGCCCTGACAAGTTCCAATCCCCGCGAAGCCGCATTGCAGGGGCTGGAAAAAATGAAACGGCTTTCTGATCTCGGCATCAGGCAGGGCGTTCTGCCGCCACAAGACCGTCCAGCTGTCTCAGTGCTCCGAAAGCTGGGATTTGTCGGGGGGGACGCAGCCGTCATCCGGTGCGTGGCAACGGTTGCCCCTGGGCTTCTGCGCGCGTGCTCGTCGGCATCCAGCATGTGGGTGGCCAACGCCGCCACTGTTTCGCCAAGCGCCGATACCGAGGATGGCAAGGTACACCTTACGGCTGCCAATCTGCCCTCGCAACTTCATCGAAGCATCGAGGCGTCTGTTACCAGTGCCGTTTTGAAGCGGGTGTTCAGCGATGAGCGCTATTTCATGCACCACGATCCCTTGCCATCCAACCTTTATTTTGGCGATGAGGGCGCCGCCAACCATATGCGCTTCTGCCCGAATCACGGTGAAGCCGGAGTGGAGGTTTTTGTCTTTGGCCGCTCTGCCAGCCGCGATATTCCCAAGCCTCTGCGATTTCCTGCACGCCAGTCGCTGGAGGCCAGCGAAGCGATTGCGAGGTTGCATCGAATCAAGCGTGGAAAGGAACTGTTTGTGCAGCAAAATCCTGCGGCCGTTGATGCAGGCGCGTTTCATAACGACGTGCTGGCGGTGACAAACTGCAATGTCCTGTTTTATCACCATGCGGCATACCCGGAGTGGGAGGAGACCGAAGCTAAAATTACAAAGGCATGCGGCTGGCCAGTTCACTTCATCAGGGCTGGGGAAGAAGATATTACGCTTGCGGAGGCGGTCAGGACTTATCTCTTTAACAGCCAACTCCTTACTCTTCGTGGTAACGAAATGATGATCCTCGCGCCTGCGGAATGTCAGGAATCTGACTCCGCCAGAACCTTTCTCGAACGAATTGTGCAGGATGGGGCTAATCCCATTGCGCATGTCGAGTACGTAAATTTGCGCCAAAGCATGAAAAACGGGGGAGGGCCTGCCTGCCTGCGACTTCGTGTCGTGCTAACCGAACCGGAACTCGATGCTGTGCAAAAAAACAGCCGTGTGGTTCTTGACGAGTGTCTCTACAATGAACTCAAGGCATGGATCGAAAAGCATTACCGCGAGCGCCTTTCACCAACTGATCTGGATGATCCGGCTCTCCTGCGGGAAAGCCGCGCTGCCCTGGATGAACTGACGACTATACTGGGACTTGGCTCGCTGTACGATTTCCAGAGGCCTTAAACCTTGTCAGCATTTTTAGCAGCAATCGGCATTGGAATCCAGAAGCGCTGCCGAATCTGAACAAACAACCTCTGTCAACCATTCCCGGAGGAATTCATGGCAATTACGCTCAATCACACCATTGTACCGACGCGCGACAAGGAGGAATCCGCGCAGTTCTATTCGAGAATATTCGGTTTCAGATATGTCGGCCCTTTTTCCCGCTTCATCGTGGTAAAAGTGAACGATACACTTTCTCTGGATTTCGATAGCCGGGAAAAATTTGATTCGAACCATTATGCATTCAAGGTAACGGAGCGGGAGTTCGACGAAATCTTCGCCAGGTTGAAAGCAGAGAATATCAAGTATGGCAGTGGCCCCTTCGATCCGGAAAACATGAGCATCAATCACAACGATGGTGGGCGCGGTGTCTATTTCCGGGACCCGGCAGGCCACCTGCTGGAAATGTTGACGGTTGATTACAAGATTTCTTGAAGCATAAGTTGTCCGGATATATTCCGCCTTGCCGATATCTTTTGATGACAGAAGAAGCAGTCAATCTCTATATTGATGAGCTTGCCAACGATGGCTTAGAATTCTATGCCAACCTTGCGGAATATCGCATGGGAAAACAATAACCTGAAATTGGGGGGTGCTATGAAAAAAAGCATCTGGTTGATGGTTGTTCCTCTGACCATCGGATTGGTCGGATGCAGCAGCGTACCGGAAAAGGGTACAAAAGTTACTCATGCACCCGGAGTTACTCATGTACCCGGAGTTACTCATGCGCCCGGGGCCATGGTAAACCTGGAAAATACCTCGCTGGTGAAGAAAGTGCTATATGAGCAGTACAATCAGTGGAAACATACCCGATATCGAATGGGTGGCATGAGCAGGAGTGGCGTCGACTGCTCCGGTTTTATTCAGGTGACATTCAAGACAAAGCTGGGTGTGGTATTGCCGCGCTCGACCGAGTTCCAGGCGCAACTGGGAGAGAGTGTCAGTAAAAGCGAACTGAGGGCGGGAGATCTTGTTTTTTTCAAGACCCGCTGGAGTGGCCGGCATGTAGGTGTCTATATCGAGGATGGCAGATTTCTCCATGCTTCGAGCACCTACGGCGTGACTATTTCAAAATTGAACGAGAGCTACTGGAAATCTGCCTACTGGAAAGCGAAGCGGCTGGATATGTAAAGAACTCTTCCTGTTGTTTCCGCTGTTATATTACGGTTTCATTATTGTCCCTGGAAAATCCACGTCCTCGAGACAGAGGCAGGTGGAAGCATCGGCCTTATTTTTAATATTGATCCAGCCCAAACCAATAATGACGTGCTTTGAACGTTACTGGATACCGGCTTCCGCCGGCGTGATGTCTGTACTGTTTGCTCGCCGAATTAATAACAAATCGTCAAAAGATTCTATCCGATGGTATTATTCAAGCAGGCAGTCTGATACGTGCCTGAGTTCTATCCGCACTTGAGCATTTTCTTAACAGTTCTCCCCCTGGGCATGAGGGTACTGCCTATGCCCGATCCATCCGCATCTCATCTTGAGAACTCCCGGACAAGTCCTTACAGGGTGTTTGCCCAGAGGTTCCTGGCGGGTCGCGCTCTTATATCCTTCTTCGGAAAGTGCCGATCGGCACGGGTGGGGCTTGTTCGCAGTAAATCATATCGATAGTTCATGTCGTTGATCTGGATAGTTATCCTGCCCTTCATCGGTAGCCTCTGTGCCGCATTTCTGCCATCCCACGCGCGCAACGTCGCCGCCTGGCTTGCGGGTACCGTTGCGGTAGCGTGCGTCATTCTCACTGTTCAGTTGTATTCACAGGTTATCGAAGGGGAGGTGATACGGGAAGCGGTGCACTGGATTCCCCAATTGGGTCTCGACTTCACGTTTCGCCTGGATGGCTTTGCCTGGCTGTTCGCAATGCTGGTTACAGTGATGGGAGCCCTGGTTGTACTGTATGCGCGCTATTACATGGCAGCGCAAGACCCGGTTCCCCGTTTTTTCTCGTTCTTTCTCGCTTTCATGGGCGCGATGCTGGGGGTCGTGCTGTCCGGCAACCTGATTCAACTGGTGATGTTCTGGGAATTGACCAGTCTGACGTCTTTCATGTTGATAGCATACTGGTATCACCGGCCGGATGCCCGCCATGGCGCGCGCATGGCATTGACCGTGACGGCGGCCGGTGGTCTTTGCCTGCTTGCCGGAGTCCTGATGCTCGGATGGGTAGCGGGGAGCTACGATCTGGATCGTGTGCTTGCCTCTGGCGATCTGATCCGCGCACACTCCTGGTATGTGCCCATGCTGATCCTGATCGGGCTGGGAGCATTGACTAAAAGCGCACAATTTCCATTTCATTTCTGGTTGCCGCATGCCATGGCGGCGCCTACACCCGTATCTGTCTATCTCCATTCGGCAACGATGGTCAAAGCCGGGGTTTTCCTGCTTGTCCGGCTCTGGCCTGTGCTTGCGGGTACCGACGAATGGTTCTGGATGATCGGCACGGCAGGTCTCCTGTCGCTCGTGCTGGGTGCATACGCGGCGGTATTTCAGCGGGATATGAAGGGTGTGCTGGCCTATTCCACCATCAGCCATCTGGGTCTGATTACGCTGCTGCTTGGGTTGAATAGTCCTCTCGCGTTGATAGCCGCAATTTTTCATATCATGAACCACGCTACATTCAAGGCATCGCTTTTCATGGCGGCAGGCATGGTCGACCATGAAACCGGCACGCGCGATTTATCGCGCTTGAGCGGTTTGCGGCGTGCCATGCCCATCACCGCTACGCTGGCCGCGGTGGGTGCTGCGTCGATGGCAGGCGTGCCGTTGTTCAACGGTTTTCTTTCGAAAGAGATGTTTTTTGCGGAGACTGTGTTTGTCATCGGGCACCCGATCACACGTATCGGCCTGCCGGCAATGGCTGTGGTGTGGGGAATACTCAGCGTTGCCTATTCGCTGCGTTTTATTCTGCAAGTGTTTTTCGGGCCTCCGGCGGAAGACCTGCCGAAAAAGCCCCATGAGCCGCCACGCTGGATGCTGTTTCCCAGCGCGCTGCTTGTCACGGCCTGCCTTGTAGTTGGAATGTTCCCCGCCAGGACCGTGGGGTCGTATCTGAACATGGCTTCGCGGTCCGTACTCGGAGAAAACACACCGTTCCATAGCCTCGCGGTGTGGCATGGCTTCAATCTCCCTCTCATGATGAGTCTGGCCGCGATGGTAGGCGGAATCCTCCTGTATCGGGCGCTGGGAGAATATCAGCAGGGCACGACAGTAGTACCGCTGATCGAGCGTTTCGACGGCAAGCGTATTTTCGAATTCATGCTCGAAAAGCTTGACAGGCTGGCAATGCGCCTTTTGCGATGGTTTTCCACCGAGCATCTGCAGGTCCAGATGCTGCTGCTTATCATCGCCGTGTTTGCCAGCGCGCTGATACCGCTCTCCAGCGGTGGCTTGCCCGAGGGCGATAAAACGCCGCTTCCGGTTGAACCGGCTTTTGCGGTGTTGTGGCTGATCGGTGCGGTCTGTGCAATCGCGGCTGCTGCACAGGCAAAATATCACCGGCTTGCTGCATTGACCCTGTCAGGCGTGGCGGGGCTCGCAACCTGCATGACCTTCGTCTGGTTTTCCGCGCCTGACCTGGCGCTGACGCAGCTTATCGTAGAGGTCGTCACACTTGTCCTGCTTCTGCTGGGTCTGCGCTGGCTGCCGCCGCGCGATAAATCGCTGGACCATGAAACAATGCCGCTTCCGGTGCGTATGCGCGCCGAGGCTCGCCGGTCGCGGGATCTGGTGATCGCGATTTGTGCGGGTATCGGTATCACCGGATTGAGCTATGCAATTCTGACCCGGTCTGCCGGGGAAGGCATCTCGCCTTTTTTTATCGAGAATTCACTGCCTCTGGCAGGTGGATCGAACGTCATCAATGTGATCCTGGTTGATTTCCGGGGTTTCGATACGATGGGTGAGATTACTGTGCTGGGCATCGTGGCATTGACTGTGTTCGCGCTGTTGCGGAGGTTCCGCCCGCCTGCTGAGGCCATGACGGTGCCCGTAAAACAGCAGGAGCAGGGTGCACAGAGCGGAGCATTGCCGTCAGATCCGCATGCGTTGTTGCCCGCTGGGCCAATGATGGTGCCGGCGGTGTTCGTACAGTTGCTGCTGCCGGTTTCGGGCATGGTGGCGATTTATTTTTTATTGCGCGGGCACAACGAACCGGGCGGTGGCTTCGTGGCGGGGCTGATCGTTACGACAGCGGTCATTCTGCAATACCTCGTGGGAGGCACTGCCTGGGCGGAATCCCGTACCCGTATTTTCCCCCAATACTGGCTTGCAGCGGGGTTGTTGTGTGCTGCCGGCGCAGGTATGTCAGCGTGGCTGGCGGCGCGTCCATTTCTTTCTGCATTGGCGTGGCATGGCACTTTGCCAATAATCGGCGAGATGCACCTTTCAACGGTGTTGCTGTTCGATCTGGGTGTCTTTTTTCTGGTGATTGGCGCAGCGGTGTTGATCCTGGTGGCGCTTGCCCACCAGTCACGGCGCGCGCACCGCAAGCAGGAGGTTGCAGAAGTTGAGACGCCGGTGGAGGTGCCGGATTCGCCGGCAGGGCAAGGCGCTAGCGGTCATGCATCCGCCTCGCTATTTGCCCCCGTCGTTCCAATGGCTCCAACTGACTATCCACCTGTGGAAGCCGAAAGGCAAAAGCTTCCCCATGTTTTGCCCCCGAAGGAAAGGGAGGATTGATGGAGGCAATCTATGCGCTTGCTATTGGTGTTCTGACGGCTTCGGGTGTCTGGCTGGTGCTGCGCCCCCGCACCTTCCAGGTCATCATGGGACTTTCTCTGCTGTCGTACGCGGTCAATCTGTTCATCTTCGGAATGGGGCGACTGATGATAGGAGGCGCGCCAATCATCGAAACCATGGCACAGGCAGATCCTTCCTTGTATGACGACCCCGTGCCACAGGCGCTTGTGCTCACCGCAATCGTCATTGGTTTTGCCATGACTGCGCTCTTTCTGGTTGTGTTGCTGGCTTCACGTGGTTTGACGGGCAATGATCACGTCGATGGGGATCCGGAAGCATGAATGGCTGGGTGAATCATCTTCCGATATTTCCGATAGTGATCCCATTGGTTGCGGGAGCAGTCATGCTGCTGTTCGCCGAAGCCCGGCGTGCTCCGCGTACCATTATCGCTCTTGTTGCCACCCTGGTGAATTTACTCGTGGCACTCGCGCTCGCCTATATTGCAAGCGATGCTGTTCCGAGCATCTGGCCGGATGGAATCGCGGTATATCTGCTCGGTGGGTGGCAGGCACCCTTCGGCATCGTGCTGGTGCTGGATCGATTGTCTGCTCTGATGCTGGTGCTCAATGCGGTGCTGGCATTGACTTCCCTGATCTACGCGCTGGCGCGCTGGCGCAAGGCTGGTCCTCATTTCCAGTCGTTGTTCCAGTTCCTGATCATGGGGGTAAACGGCGCTTTTCTGACCGGCGATCTCTTCAACCTGTTTGTGTTTGTAGAGGTGCTGCTGGCAGCGTCATACGGTCTCCTGCTGCACGGTCTGGGCGAACCTCGGGTCAAGGCCGGCCTGCATTACATCGCGATCAATCTTGCAGGTTCGTCTGTCTTTCTGATTGGTGTTTCGCTCATCTATGGAGTAACCGGAACGCTCAATATGGCGGACGTGGCTGCGCGCGCCTCACTGCTCACCGAGGACGAGCGCATACTTTTCGAAACCGGTATCGCCATTCTCGGCAGCGCATTTCTGCTCAAGGCGGGGGCATGGCCTCTGAACTTCTGGCTGCCATCTGCTTATGGTACGGCTGCGCCGCCAGTGGCAGCGGTTTTTTCGATTATGACCAAGGTGGGGATTTACGCGCTGCTGCGGCTGGGATCGCTGCTGTCCGGCGCTTCGGGGGCGAGTGTCCCGGCACCATTCAATGACGGCTGGCTGTTTGGCATTGGCATCGTTACACTCGTGCTAGGGACAGCGGGCATACTCACCGCCAGCCAGCCACAGCGGCTGGTTGCCTATTGTGTCATCGCTTCCGCCGGTACATTGCTTGCGGCGCTCGGGTTTGGTGGTACGGCAATGAAAGGGGCGGCCCTGTATTACTTGACAAGTTCAGTGTTGGCGACGGGCGCTTTCTTCATGCTTTGTGAGATGATCGACCGCACCCGGCAAACCGGCGAGGACATGCCGCTGGAGATGATGGAGCCTGTCGGGCAGGAGCCGGTTGATGCCGATTTTACAGATGAAGTGGTAGGTATTGTCATTCCCGCGGCGATGGCATTTCTGGGCATGGGCTTTCTCGCATGCGCGTTGCTCGTGGCGGGATTGCCGCCACTATCGGGTTTTATCGCCAAATTCCTGATCCTCTCCGCCACGCTGACCGATACTGCGCCGGGGCCAGTGCCGGTTACGGTATGGGTACTGTGGGCGGGAATGCTGGGTTCGAGTCTGATTGCAATCATTGCTCTTTGCCGGATGGGGATACTTTTGTTCTGGACTTCCGAGGAGATCATGATCCCAAGGTTGCGCCTCGGGGAAGCGGCTCCAGTCGCGGTGCTGCTGCTGCTCAGCGTTGCACTCACGGTAGAGACGGGGCCCGCGATGGATTACCTGAGCCTTGCGGGTAATTCGCTATCTTCACCCCAGATTTATATCGATGCGGTATTGTCGGGCAGTCGGCCACCCGGGCCTTCGCCGGTGCCTTCAATCCCAATGGAGGGAATCAGGCAGTGAAACGCTGGCCGTCGCTGACATTATTTACTGTCATTCTGTTCGCCTTGTGGCTTCTGCTGAATGATTCCCTGGCGCCGGGCCAGCTTTTGCTGGGTCTGATCCTCACAGTGATTATTGCTGCCTCGACTGCGGCAATACGCCCGCTGCGCGCACACCCGCACCATCTGCTCACTGCTGTCGGACTACTTTTTGTGGTGCTGATCGATATTATCCGCTCCAACATTGCCGTGGCCGGGATCATTCTCGGTCCGGCGAAGAGACGTTTCAGTTCAGGTTTCATGAAAATTCCGCTGGACCTGCGTGACCCGTATGGCCTTGCCGCGCTCGCCTGTATAATCACGGCCACGCCCGGTACCATCTGGGCCGGCCTTTCGCCTGATGGAGGCACGCTCACGATTCACGTCCTGGATCTGCAGGATGAGGGGGCCTGGGTTCGCACCATCAAGCAGCGTTACGAGCGGCGACTGATGGAGATATTCGAATGAATGGAATGCTGCCGTGGGCGATATCCTTTGCCCTGATTGCTGTCGCACTTGCCATGATCTTTGCGGCGATCCGTCTTCTGCGCGGACCTGCCGCGGAAGACCGCGTACTGGCGTTGGATACCCTGTATGTAAATGGCATGATCCTGGTGCTCACGCTGGGAATTCAGTTCGGATCCCGGTTTTATTTCGACATCGCTCTGTTGATTGCGCTATTCGGGTTTGTCGGTTCAGCCGCAATGGCTAAATTCCTTTTGCGTGGCGAGGTGATCGAGCCATGACAATGGATGAGATTCCCTTCTGGGCTGATCTGCTCGGCTCGCTGCTGCTGATCTCAGGCGGTCTGCTGACGCTGATCGGATCCCTCGGCTTGCTTCGGCTGCCCAATCTGTTTGCGCGCATGCATGGCGTTACATTGGGAAATACACTCGGCCTTGGGTGTGTGCTGCTAGCGTCAATACTGATTGCTTCGATACACGCTGAGCGGTTCGTGTTTCAGGAAGTGTTGATCACACTGTTCATGATATCGACCTCACCCGTCACCACGATCCTGCTCATGCGCTCCGGGATATACCGCAAGCGCGCGGATACCGAAAAAGAACCGGTGTCTGGCCAGGATACGAACTAAGCGTAATCCGCTCTCTCATCTGTCCATCTGTTTTACCACTTCCCCTTTTTCCATTGCAACTGAATAGGTGTCCGTCAATCATGCTGCCATCCATTGAACAACGTCTTTCCCTTGAACTCGGCGCGAAGCCTGTACAGGTTAACGCTGCCATTGCCTTGCTGGATGAAGGTGCCACCGTGCCCTTTATCGCACGTTACCGCAAGGAGGTGACTGGAGGGCTGGACGATACACAGTTGCGCCTGCTGGAAGAACGGCTGCGTTATCTGCGCGAACTGGAAGACAGGCGTGCCGCGATCATCGCATCGATAGAAGAGCAGGGGAAAATGACGCCCGCGCTGCTTGCTTCCATTCTGCAGGCCGAGGACAAGACACGCCTGGAAGATCTGTATCTCCCTTTCAAGAAAAAGCGGCGCACCAAGGCGCAGATCGCGCTGGAAGCGGGGCTGGAGCCACTGGCAGATGCGCTGCTTGCTGACCCGATGCTGCAACCCGAGGAAGAGGCTATCAAGTACTTGAAGCCAGCCTTCACCACCGAGCAGGGAGATAATCCCGGGGTGCCGGATGTGAAAGCTGCGCTCGAGGGAGCACGCCAGATACTGATGGAACGTTTCGCGGAAGATGCCGAGTTGCTTCAGTGGCTGCGCGAGTATCTGCTGGACCATGGGGTGGTGGAGTCGAAAGTCGCGAGCGACAAGAATGGTGGTAAGGGTAAGGAAGAGGAGGGCGCAAAATATTCCGATTATTTCGACTATTCCGAACCGCTCAGCACTATTCCTTCACACCGGGCGCTGGCCCTCTTTCGGGGGCGGCGTGAAGAAATTTTACGCGTTGTCCTGCGCCTGGATTCCGAGACGGAGAAACCGAAATGGGATGCGCCGCACAACCCGTGCGAGGCGCGCATTGCTGTCCGGTTCGGCATTGTGAACAAAGAGCGGCCGGCCGATGCGTGGCTGATGGATACGGTGCGCTGGACCTGGCGCGTAAAGAGTTTTCCGCATCTGGAAATCGATCTTATGGGCACGTTGCGCACGCGTGCCGAGACTGAAGCGATCCACGTCTTTGCCCGCAACCTGAAAGCCCTGCTCATGGCCGCTCCCGCCGGGCCTCGTGTGACGATAGGTCTCGACCCCGGCCTCCGTACCGGTGTAAAGGTCGCAGTAGTGGATGTGACTGGCAGAGTCATGGAAACGGCCACCATTTATCCACATCAGCCAAGGAATGATTGGGACGGGTCGCTTCATGTTCTAGGCGCGCTTGCGGAAAAATACCGGGTGTCGCTGATAGCGATAGGCAACGGCACCGCTTCGCGCGAGACCGACAAGCTGGCAAAAGACCTGATCAAGCGTCGCTCCGACCTCAAGCTCACCTCTATCGTGGTTTCGGAAGCGGGGGCTTCGGTTTACTCCGCCTCAGATCTGGCATCCAGAGAGTTCCCCGATATGGATGTGTCGCTGAGAGGCGCCGTTTCCATTGCGCGCCGTCTGCAGGACCCGCTGGCGGAACTGGTCAAAGTCGATCCGAAATCGATTGGCGTAGGTCAATACCAGCATGATGTCGGGCAAACCCAGCTTGCACGCTCGCTCGATGCCGTAGTCGAAGACTGTGTGAACGCGGTAGGCGTGGATGTCAATACGGCCTCTGCGCCGCTGCTCGAACGCGTTTCGGGGCTTAACGCGGCTGTCGCACAAAGCATTGTTGTCTATCGTGAGGCAAACGGAACGTTCACCTCACGCGAAGCTTTACACCAGGTGCCGCGCCTGGGTGAAAAAACCTTCGAGCAGGCGGCAGGTTTCCTGCGCGTGATGAATGGCGAGAACCCGCTCGACGCCTCGGCAGTACATCCCGAATCGTATCCTATAGTGCAAAGAATACTTTCCGACTTGAAGCAGGAAATCAGGTCCGTCATCGGCAATAACAAATTATTGAAATCGCTCAATCCAGCAAGGTATGCGGATGAGCGATTCGGCGTGCCGACCGTAACCGACATCGTGAAGGAGCTGGAAAAGCCAGGCCGTGATCCCCGACCGGAATTCATCACTGCCGCATTCAAGGAAGGCGTGCACCGGATTTCCGATCTGCAGCCAGGAATGCTGCTGGAAGGCGTGGTAACTAACGTGGCCGCCTTCGGCGCATTCATCGATATCGGAGTGCATCAGGATGGACTGGTGCACATCTCCGCGCTCGCTGACAAATTCGTCAAAGACCCGCACACGGTGGTCAAGGTGGGGCAGGTGGTCAAGGTCAAGGTGCTGGAAGTGGATGAAAAGCGCAAGCGCATTGCCCTTACGATGAGACTGACAGATGCGCCAGCACAACAAACGCAGGAGGCGCGGGGGACCAGCAAGCGTGAGCAGCCAAGGGATAGGAAGGATCGCTCAGCCAGACCCCAGCAGAAACAGGAAGTCAAGCCGGATACCGCAATGGCGGCGGCGTTTGCGAAACTTAGGGGTTGAGCCAGAATTCGCAGTTTTGCTGGTCTTATTTCAATATGAAGTGAGCTTCAATTGGTTAGAAGTTCGACTCTACCTGTAGGAATAAACGAGAAAAAATCTCTCAAACACTACCTGTATTGAAATAATAATATGTCCCAACCACTGAAAACCCTAATTAGTCCGGACGCCTTAGATTTCGCAATAAACCATATTTCTGACTATTACGACACAGATTTTTTTCCTCGTGCTGAGGAGTTTGTTGCGATTAGGTTTTCTTGGGATGAGGTCAAAAATTACATTCTCGAATCAGATCTGGATCGTATTCTTTCCGCGCCACCTCTTGTTGAGCCATGGCCGAAACCCAGAAGCGGTTTCAGAATCGTACACCGGCCGGAGCCATTAGACTCTATTGTCTATGCAGCACTTGCAAAGACAATAGCTTCGCATGTGGAGGGAGCTCGAGCAAGTCCAGAAGTAGCATGCTCATACCGTATTTCTGAAGGTGATAGGAGTTTTTTTACTGAAGGCTCAGGATTCCATGTATATCGTGAGCGATGTGAAAATCTTTCAAAAGTTTTTCCATTTGTACTGTCAGCAGATATTTCAGATTTTTATAACAAAATTTATCTCCATAGATTACAAAACGCAATTCAATCGGCAATTGATAATCCGAATGGAATTTCAAAACGAATTGAATACTTTCTTACTACACTCAATACCAAAGCATCTCAGGGAATCCCTGTTGGCCCGGCAGCCAGCATTATCATGGCTGAGGCAACGCTAATCGATGCAGATCAGTTTATTTTCGGCCGTGGTTTTGAGCATGTTCGATATGTAGATGATTTTCGGATTTTTGGGAACTCTCATCAACAGCTAAGAGGGTTGTTACAGGATTTCTGCATTTATCTTCACGAGAATCAAAGACTTTCTCTTTCTTCCGAAAAAACCTATATAAGCAAGTCAGAAGACTTTATTAGGCAAGAACTCAATAACCAGTACCAGTTGGAAAAACTGGAGATTCTTGGAGAGATTGAAGTTGTTAACCCTTATACAATGGAGGTAAATATTGGGTTAGCCCCTATCGATAATGCTGGGGAAATCCTTTCCGATGCGCTAGCACGTATTACAAAATTTGATACTCTAGATCTCGGGGTTATTCGAGCAATCATACGTCGAGCAAAGGCACATGGGATTAAAGATATTGTGCCTAATCTTTTAAACAATATAGAGTTTTTTGCACCTGCAGTTAATGATATCGCCTTATATCTGGACTCAATCTCAGATAAAGATTTTATTTCTGCTTATGCATCTCAGCTTGCTGAACTGTGTGATCATCCAGCAGCTAATATGCGTGCGGTTCGATTAGGGTTTTCCCCCGGTTTCACGGACACATCTAAAAAGGCTGATAATGAGTCAGGAGGTGTGTCATGGCAAGGCGAAGGAAATACGCAGCGGAGTTCAAGCAGGAAGCGGTACAGTTGGTTCGATCTTCAAATGTTCCGGCAAGCCAGGTTGCG
>NZ_QAOK01000037.1 GCF_003050865.1 Nitrosospira multiformis
CTCTGTCGTTGTGGCGCAGCCATGTAATACCTGTCCCATAATTCCTCCCTCTGTAGCTGGCAATACTCTACACCAGCATACAGCGGGACTAAACAACTAGCATCAATAATGATAGCGACAGGAAATAATTGCGATGTTGCTATCTGACACTTCGTAAACCAATCTATTTGCCTCATCAATCCGCCCATCCAGCATTGCAGTGAAAAAGGGCCAAACCGACGTGCTGCTATCGCCGTTATCGGACACCTTTCCTCCCTTCCACACCAATCCAATCACCAGCGCAACAATTATGATTTTTATACGCACAGCGGACGTCTCAAAAGGAATGATAAAGTTGTCCAAAAAAAGCCCGGCGCAGGAGGCCTGCTGCCGGGCGCGGTGGCGTTTGCTTCTACTACTAATTACATGTACATGACTTTTACTTCTACCTCGTTTACTGCTACTGGAGAAGCTGTCTGTTTCCGATCCACCCTTGCTTCCCCGGTTTGCATATTACCAGCTTGAACAGCTTTGCCTATTGGACCAAAGTACAACCCGGGGATATAGCCACGTTTATATATTCGGGCCGCAACGTTTCCAGGCCCAGGCATCGATAGCTGGATGGCTGCATACATTCAGCATTTACGGGCATTTGTGCTATACATAATTGCAACTGCCGACTCCCGCAAGTCTTGAAACCGGCCAACCGCCGCTTGCCCCGCCAACTGAAAGGCTCATCACATGGCGGAACAACAGGATGAGAAGCCAAAACTGCCACTCGCCGGAATCTTTGCACTACTGGCGATGGTCAGCAGTTTTCTCATCTACCAGGAAATCTCACTCCAGACCTCCCGGCCCATCAGCAAGGGAGTCAGTTCCCATGTTTTCGTGGAAGAGGGAATTGTCCAGTCGCGGCTCTGGCAGGACCCATTCGAGGCGGTAGAAGCATATCAGTCCGGTGAAACGAAAATACCGAAGGAGACGGGCGAAGAAACCGAGGGTCCGCATCAACTAGCCCCGCTTGTCGAAGTTCTCGCAAAATCCGGCGTCTCCTCCCAGCTCCGGGTCCTGCCGGTGTTCGTGGATGGAAGCCCGTACTCCAGTGGCGCGGAAACCAGGCTCAACGATCGTTACGCGATGATATCGGCCTTGGGCGCGGCGGGGTATACGCCGGAATCGGGTGAATACATCCGCTTTTTCATCTGGACTCGCGCAGAAGAGAAAAAGCAGAACGGTCAGCAAGAGATGGCAGCAACCAGGTCTGTCGTAATTCCAGCCGAGCTATTCATTCCCAGGGAAAAACTGGAAAATAAAAAACATGTGTTCGTCATATGGCTGAAGGCGCAGGATTTCGGCCGCAATCCGTTCACCTCCTTGAGCGAGTTGATGACGCACCTCGACAGCAAATTCGGTAAATATCGAATAAATCTGACATATGACGTTTTAGGTCCCAGATTCTCCACTGCCCTGCGCGCAATGGTGCAGGAGGTAAAAGACAAATTAGGCGAGGAGACAAGGCAATCCGGGGGGCAATGCCCTTCCTCCCATCCACCGCTCGATGCATTGAGGAACGTTCAGTTTTATTCACCCTGGGCGACGGCGGAAGACACGTTTCTGCTTGATGATTCGCCCTACCCAGATAAAAGCAAAGCGGAAAAAGAAGCAGCGGAAGCAATCGACAAGCTCTGCAGCTGTCCCGGCAGAACACTCGCCGGCAATGGCGGTGGCGAACGAACGGAAGCCGTGGAGAATCCCCCGATAGTGGAGCGCCTGTTTTCGTGCGCAGGTATTAAAAACTTTCGCAGGACGATCGGTACAGACGCAGTACTGGCCGAGCACCTGGTTCAGGAACTGAACCGCCGCCAGCTCAGGTTGAAGAATTGCTCGGGAAGCAAATTCGGGAAAGATACAAAAGAATCCTGCGAATTCAAGGTGGCGCTGATTTCAGAGTGGGATACCCTGTATGGACGGGCCCTTCCACGCACCTTTGTGGCAGTAGCGTCAAGTGAAACCGGCTCTGGCAAGTCCGGCCCTGAGCTGGAGGCGGAAATGAACAAGCTGCGTAGAGACGAGTGGCCAGAATGGGTGTCGCACCACTCGTATCTTGCAGGGCTTGACGGTGAACTGCCGGCAACGCAAAGCAGCAAAACGGAAGGCAGGAGCAGCGATAAAGATACCGAGGGTGTTCTGGCCAAGGGCAAGGCATGGTACGAAGGACGATCGGCGCCGACCAAGGGAGATGCGAGCCAAAGACCTGAGGGCCGCAGCCAGATCGATTATCTCGTCAGACTGGCGGCAGCGCTGAAACAGGAGGAAATGAAGGATGGGAAATTCAAGGCAATTGGTGTGCTGGGGAGTGATGTCTATGACAAGCTTCTGATTCTTCAAGCGCTTCGCCAGCAGTTTCCAAGCGCCATATTTTTCACGACCGACCTCAATGCCAGGCTCGCCTATCCTGCCCAGTGGGAATTTACCCACAATCTTGTCATCGCCTCACACTTCGGGCTGGAACTGCAACCCGCGCTACAAATACCCATTCCCCCGTTTAGAGATAGCTACCAGACATCCCTGTTCTATGCAGCTTTGATGGCGCTCGGACATCTCGCCCCTGTTGATGCAGATGAAACGAACTGCTCCGATTGCGTCAGGCTGAACACAGAAATGAATAAAGGGAACAGGGATAGCAAGCCGGATAATTTTGTTGCAAATACCGGAACGAGGTTGTACGAGATCGGAAGGACCGGAGCTTTCGATATCAGCATCGATCCTCGCCTGGAGTCGCCGCATTATGCAAGCATCCATCCGACCCGCCCGGACCTGGACGCCTATTTCGACACGCAACGAAACCTCAGGTGGATGGCGGAAGCATTCGCCGCCATTATCATTCTCGTTCTGGGCATCATACTGATCAGTACCAGGGTAGCCAATTTTTTTTACAACCTTGCCATGACCAAATTGTTCTGGGCAAGTTTGATTGTTGCAGTCGGTACATGCTACGGTCTGGTCAAATGGGTACCCTGGAAGGCGCTGGATGTCGCAGGAAGCGAGCCCTTCGTGTTCACCGAAGGGATCAGCGCATGGCCAACAGCAGCGATCCGCCTGCTTGCACTGCTCATGAGCCTGCTCTTTTTATGGTATTCGTGGCGGAAGATGAAAAATAACGAAAACGTCCTGACGCACGAACTGGATCTCGAAGATAAAGGTATAAGTTTTACCGATACTTCCCTATGTGATCCCGAAAAAGACGCCAGTCACAAGAGGCTTCCATTCAGAATCTTTTCCCACGCCATTCGCCGTATCCTGGGGCTGCATGTCTGGCGTCCACAAAGCACTGAAGAGATCGATGCTGTTCGCCTCTGGCGGGAGTACATCTCCCTTGGTGTCCTGAAAAATTTCGCAATCCGCGGCCTGCCGCAGCTGGTTGTCGCATTAAGTTTCGCCTGGCTGATGATGATGCCGTTCGGCTTTCCAAATACGCCCTGCCGGGGTTCGGGCTGTTTCCTGATAAGCAATAGCCTCCTCATCATGAGCGGCACGGCGATGATGATACTGATATTTTATGTGGTGGATGCCACAAGGTTGTGCCGGCGCTGGGTCAATTGCATTGCCACGAATAAAATCCATTGGCCTTCCGGCACGCTCGGGAGAATAGCCAGCAAGAGCGGTATCAACAAGGAGAACCTGGATGAATGGCTGGGCATCGAACTGATTGCCGAGCGCACGACTGTCATCGGCAATTTCATCTATTTCCCATTTATCATCATTGTTCTGCTGATCATCGGGCGCCATGGCTATATCGATAACTGGGGTTTTCCCGCCTCGCTGGTCATTATCTTCTCCCTCAATGCGATACTCGTTGTCGGGAATGCGCTGGCGTTGCGAAGATCGGCCGAAAAAGCCCGGCACGAGGCCATCAGGCGTCTGGAGAGCAAACTGATCCAGCTATCTGGCCAGACACCGGAAGAAATAAAGCAGAGGCAGCAGATCGAATGGGCAACTCACACGATCAAAAATAACAAAAGAGGAGCCTTCCTCCCCTTCACCCAGCATCCGATATTCGGGGCGGCGATCGCATTGCCGTCCGGCGGGTACGGACTTCTACTCCTGCTGGAATATTTTGCGACCGGGCAGTAATAGCCCCGAGAGTGGGAGGGATGAGATGAGATTCCACGGCAGCATTACCGGAACTGCCGGGAAAATAGAATCCACTTTCGCAGCAACAAAATGGGTTAACAATTTGAATAACAGAAAACCCTTGCTTATCCTCGCCCTTCTTCTGCTCACGCCGCCAGTTCATGCTCAGGAGGCTGTTCCATCCTCCAGCATTGGCCAGAACCAAAGCATGAACGCCAATGCCGATCCAAAAGCACAGACTCATCCTCAACTACAACCTCAGCCCCAGCCACAGCGCCAGTTCCTGACTCAGGCCCAGGCTCAACCGGCAAGGAGGCAAGAGGAGCCGCGGACACTCCACTTACCTTTACCTCGGGCGTAATAACCGCTACAGCAGCTCCAAGTTCCAGACCTTCCTCTGGTTCTGCATGGAGAACATCGAATTCCGCCGGGTGGTTACCATGCCGGATGTCGATGCCACCCTGCTGTCAATATTCGGCCTGGGCCGGGCAGCCTATCTCGGCAAGAAAGCGGCCGGCGAACAGTAGCTTGATAGCCCTATTGATCCGGTCAGAAAATACTATGAATTTGTCATTCTAACCTGACTCGGAATCCAGCAAACCGGGATCCAGCCAAACCAATAATGGCGCACTTTGCATGTCACTGGATACCGGCTTCCGCGGGTATGACGTTTGTACTGTTTGCTCGCCGGCTCAATAATACGTCCTGCGCAGATTGCTTTTGCGCTACACGGTGCTGCATCGCGGCCCTTCCTTTTCATGATTCAAGTCGTTCTCGTAAAACAACTTACTCATGATTCCGGCCACGATGCACCTGCCATTTGTGAGAAACGCGGGCTAAAACCTCCAGTCGAGATTTGCCCGGACACCGTTATCCACGACGTTGCTAAATACTTGTCCGGTGTAGGCAATGCCCAGGATCGCGTTCTTGCCAACGTTTGCGTCGAGGCCCGCTGCCATGATCATTGCCTCTTTCGCAATAGGGGTGCCTGCAATGCCAAATGTCGAGCCACCACTGAAAGCCAGGGCCGAGCGGGTGGGAACGCTGTCAAAGGCATGACGCCATCCCAGACTGCCCCGCAGCCTTGTGGTCGTTCCCCCTGCCGTGGAAAACATGCTCGCCGCATTCATGCCCACCGTGCTGTAGGTGACCCCTTCGTTATCCCTGGCGCTGCTCAACGCTGCGATGCTTCCCCGCTCCTGGAAGCCCTTGGTGGCGAGATTGACATACGCCACTCCCGCGAAGGGCTCCAGTGAAACGTTCTTGAACGGCAGTTCGTAACCCAGCTCGCCAAACACCTGGCCGGTGCGGCCGCGATAATCCCCTTTCACCTGGTTGTTGAAACCCGGGAAAAGAATATTGCGGTTCGTTTCGAAGTCATGCCAGGTATAACCGCCGCCAAAACGCAGGGCGAGCGCGTGCCAGCGAGTGCCCCCATAAGCCGTCACGTGATAATTGTCGCTTGAACCTGTTGAAAAACGGTCGTTCACATTGAAGGACGAATTGCTGTACCCCCCGGCGATCCCCAGACGCAGGAGATCGGCAATAAGGGTGTCGCCCCCCATGAAAAAGCCCCCGATGTTCCGATTGATGCGCGCCGCGTTCATGTCTCCGCCACGGTGCCCGAAAGAACCGAATGCGCGAGTCCAGAATGCATGGCCGGCCGCTCTGTTTTCTTGCAGTGTTTGCCCCGATGCCCGGGAAACAGGGATGCCAGACCCGCTAAAGGACTGGCGCAAGCGATCATTGACCGCTTCGCGCAGGAAACGGCTATCCTCGATCATGACGCCCTTTGCGCTGGCATGAAGTTCCCCTGAAAGGCTGTCGAAAGCCCGCCGCGCGGCATCCCGATCAGGAAGACCCGTGATTATGTCATACAGTGAACGCCCGGAGCCCAGGCTCTCCACGGCCTGGCCCGCCGCACACTGGTTGGCTGTAACAGTGACAGCGCAAAATGCGAGGGGGTTGGCATCGAGGTAAACATTGTTCGGGTCGTAGCTCAATACCACATCCAGAAAGGGCAGCGTCCGGGTAAGGTTGAGCGCATCGAATGCTCCTGTCCGTCCACCTGCCGCTGTCAGGATAGTGTAGCGCGTGCCGGCGGAATAAGTACCCGTCCCTGGAGTGACCGCGACCGTGCCGCCGTGGAGGTTCGCCGTGCCCGCGACAGCGATCCGGTCGCTGTTTCCGGCAGGGTCGATTTCAACCTCATAGACGGAGCCGGGAAGCTGCGTGTAATTGCCACTTACTCCAAGCGTGCCGATGGAATTTCCTGGAGCAACAGTGCCAGCAACAATTCCCGTACCGATCATCCCGTTGCCCTGAAGGCGGGCATCCGCATCCACATTCACCACCCCACCCAGGACGCCATTGACGGCAAGCATGCCGGAATTGACGAGAATCGAGCCCACAAACCCTCCTGAATTCCCTGTCAGTGCCAGCGTCCCTGTCCCATCTTTGACGATCGTGCCAAAACCCGAAATCGCTCCTGAATAGCCCAGGTCATTCGAACGGTTGAACGCGAGCGTGCCGCCGAAATTACTCACATCTCCGACCATACTGCCGGTGGTGCCGCCATTGCCGATTTGCAGGGTTCCACTATAGATATGAGTGGGACCGGTGTAGGCGTTCTCCCCGGCCAATATTAGCCTTCCGGCACCCCACTTATCCAGGCCGCCGGTTCCGGAAATCACTCCCGCGTAGCCAATGTCATCGGAGCGGTTGAACGCGAGCGTGCCGTTATTGGTCACGTTCCCGGTGATACTGCCCGTGGTACCGCCATTGCCGATTTGCAGGGCCCCGGCATCAATTGTCGTGCCGCCGGTATAGGTGTTTTCCCCTGTCAATGTCAGCCTTCCCGCCCCCAGCTTGTTCAGCGCGCCAGTTCCGGAGACCACGCCGCCATAGCTCATGTCATCGGAGCGGTTGAATGCGAGCGTGCCGTTATTGGTCACGTTCCCGGCTATGCTGCCCGTGGTGCCTCCGTTGCCGATTTGCAGGGCGCCGGCAGTAATGGTCGTGCCGCCGATATAGGTGTTTTCCCCGGTCAATGTCAATCTTCCCGGGCCCAGCTTGGTTAACCCCCCAGCTCCGGAAACCGCACCGCCATAGCTCGTGTCATCGGAGCGGTTGAACGCGAGCGTGCCATTGTTGATCACGTTCCCGGTGATACTGCCCGTGGTGCCACCGTTGCCAACCTGGAGTGTTCCGGCACTGATCACGGTGTCACCGAAATAAGTATTAGTCAGGGTCAGCTGCGCGGAGCCGGTTTTGATGAGGCTGCCACCTATGCCGTTGATGATACCGGCCACTTCAAGATTCGCATCGGTATGGAATGTACCCGAACCAAAATTAAGGAAAATGTTCCGTGTCATGGCAAAGCTTGCGGTATTTCGCAGCGTGCCATTAAAGAGTATAAGCGGCCCCGTGGAAGTCCCCATGTTGTTGTCGGCACTTACAACCAGGGTGCTGGAGCTGATGAAGGTAGCACCCAAGTATGTATTGGCCCCTGTCAGCTCCAGCATGTCGTTCCCGGTACCAATCACCTGAAGCCCTCCCATGCCGGACAAAATACCGTTAATCCGTGCATGTCCGCCAATGGAGCCCCCCTGGACTCGAATGACAGGGGTTATCCCGCCGAGGTCGATTCCATTCTGGAAATCCAGCATATTTGCGCTGGATGTGCCGAGAATGAGGGCCTCTCCGCTGGGGACAAAGTTTCCGCTCCCCCAGGTCAGAGTGCCGCCGCTGCCACCGATATTGACAATACGATTCGAGCCATTCGAAAGAAACCCTCCACTGCCGGTCCATTGCACTTGTCCCGGACCTGGGCCGAGACTGCCGGTAAAATCGCCGGTAACACTGGTGAGTTCGACGACCTCACCACTGCCGAGGGAACCATTAAACACGAGATTGCTGTTTGGATCCCACGGTAGCATCTGCGCGTATGGTTGTGGAGAAACGGCTGATAGCGCAGAGCCTAAAATCAAGAACTGCAAATCGAATAATGTGAAGCCTGGTTTTTTCATAACGCCCTATAGATAATGTACTCTGAAGCTCATTCCCCTGAATCTGCTCCGCTGTCTGGGGGTGAATCGAATAAACGCCCCAACCGATACCTGAAGCAATGCGGACAGCAGGCCGGCCCATACCGGAGGAAAAGGAGGACTGCATGCTACAGCCCTGGCAGAACGTGCAAAGCGGGCGAAAGAGAGGCCTTCCTCTCGCTTTTCATTTACTCCATGACTTATTTCCAACAACAGCGGAGAAACAGGAGGAACTTCAGGCTTACAGGATCAGGGAATCGAAGTTTGGCGTCGGCCTACAGAAGCTATCTAGCTGCTCATAGCTGCTATGCAGGCAATGAAACTACGGGTAGATAGGGGACACATAGCTGTCAAACCGACAGTTTTCATGGGTAAAATAGGAGCAGTTCTCCCTTTCCTGTTGCAGCGAGGTATCATGAATATTCGAGAAGTTACAAGAGAAGATTTTGACCAGGTCCGGCCAATCTTCCATGAGATCGCTGCAACTGGTGAAATCTATGCATACCCACGCTCAATCCAGGCCGGAACGGCGTGAATCAACGACTGGATGGTACTGCGCGACGAATTCGAAGAAGGGGGCTACAAGCAAAGCGGCCAAGGGCGTCATTCCCCTTTACCCACTGCTCGACATTGTAGGGCGATACCCGTTACGCTGCGGGGATTCGATCCCCCACTGAAATGAGCAGTGATCGCAGTTGCAATCTGATTCTGAGAGCATTCCACCCATTTTTTCCAGCCATCGCAATTGGGACGTTGATCGCTGGGTGCGTTTAAATCGACCAATGGGGTAAGGCCGGATGAACTGGACGAATCCGGATACCTGACAGGCAGATCGGATACATTCCCATTCTCGTCGATCTTGCGTCCGCGAATCTGGAATCCTTTGAGCCGGGTATTGTCTTTATTCATGCAGACGCGTAGCGCGCGCACAAAAGTGCGTTCGGCAAATTTTATCCCCCCAAATTGCACCTTCATCTCGCTGCTGATCGGGTTGTCGCCGCACAGGCTCTTGATCTCACCGGAATTATCCTTGGAATTATTGATGTCCTCAGTTAATGCGCCAACATAGCAAGGTTTGTCGTTCCGCTCCACTGACCAGACGCCATAAACAGCCTGGGTGCCCTCTGGATGGCCCACAGTGAACGGCGTGCCCGCAAAACCGGAAATGTCGGTCTGGGTGACACTGCCGGTTAAAGACACGTCGGTATCCGAAAATACTGGCATTGCAAGGGCAAGTAAAATGCTCGCTGTACCTGTTCGGACAACCGATGAAGAGATGAATCTCTGCTGGCCGTTGCTCTTGATCTCAAAATTGGTCCTGGCGCCCATAGTCATGACAATCCTCCTTTCCCCGGTTTATCCCGCTCTATCCCCTGCTCCCTTGACGGGAGGTTTGAGTACACACTCGCCCATATCGAAAGTGAGCTTGTCGCCTCCGTAATTCCAGATGGCGGTAAAGGATGCTTTCTTTTCATCTGCGCCGCCCTCGATTTCGCTGGTTTTGATGGTCAGGGAGACGACAAGCGGTTTGTTTTTCGGATGAACGACCGGGACCAGCCTGCCGATAGCAGTAATCGCACCCCCCGCTTTCATGGTAAAAGCTTTGGTTTTGGCCGAGTAGCAGTTGGTCCAGAGGCAGGCGGACAACTCATTGGTTTTTGCGTTATAAAGAAACGACTCCTCGTGCTGAAAATCCTCCGTCACCCGCTCGCACTGATCCGCGGTAC
Source organism: Nitrosospira multiformis (assembly GCF_003050865.1). Classification (GTDB taxonomy): domain Bacteria; phylum Pseudomonadota; class Gammaproteobacteria; order Burkholderiales; family Nitrosomonadaceae; genus Nitrosospira; species Nitrosospira multiformis_E. The sequence continues at coordinate 9,887 of NZ_QAOK01000037.1, forward strand.
ATTCATACTTGACACTCGCTCTGCAATCGAACTCTCCCTTTTGCTGGGCTAAAATCCCCGGAGAGAACAGCAACGATACCAGCAGGGTCGGGCACGCAAACGGTGCAAGATACCTGGCGCAGGAATGGGAGCAGCACTCACGGCTCTGCAATGGCGAATCCCCACTCCCGCAACTGGGAGATAAAAGATGGCAGGTCTCTCGCGGTTCCGGCAAGTACATGCATGAGGACATTGAATGAAACCTTGCGGGGCATCTGGGTAAACTGCTCCTCGATGTAGGCTATCTTTTCCTCACCCAATCCCTGGGGAGCTTTCCAGTCCTCCGTATCGATATCCCAGGTGACGATAGTGAGTGACAACCCCTCGGCAACCCGGACAAGCTCCGGATCGAGGTGACCACGAAAACCCCCCGCACCATAAGGTGGTCGGATTTTGGTGGGCCGGACCCCACTGACTTCTTCGATAATATCCTGTGTTCGTTCAAGTTCGCGACGCACTTCCTCCTCCGTCTCCTGCGCGAGATTGGGATGGCTCCAGGAGTGATTCTGGATATCGTGCCCTTGATCAGCAATCATCCTTGTTGCCTCTGGAAATTGCCTGACTTCATCGCCAAGAACGTAAAACTCTGCCTTGATATCATTTTCGCGCAGCGTTTCCAGAATGCTTTCCAGCGCACTCACAGGCCCTGGCCCATCGTCAAAAGAAAGGACTATCCGTTTTCCGTCACCGAGCATGTTTCCCCTCCTGATAATACTGATGGCCGCCTGAACTCTTCAAGCTCCTTATCTCCGGCGCTCGAAACGTGTGGACTTTTGCTGCTATATTTATCGATATAGACGATATTTTTAGGGCCTGCCTGTTTTTTAGTTATGAGACCGTAATTTGCGGCACTTAATCAAAACGGCATGATCTTCAGCCTGCACGGCTATATGAGTGACCAAACCCGTCACATTACGATCTTTTATAAGGAGATATGACATGGGCCAATATCAAATTGCTGTAGTGGTGGGCAGTCTTCGCCGCGACTCATTCAACCGCAAACTGGCTGATGCCCTGATAAAACTGGCCCCGCCGGAATTTACATTCAAACACCTGAACATCGGCGACCTGCCGTTATACAATCAGGACGACGATGAAAATCAGGCCGAGTCGGTCAAACGGTTGAAGGCTGAAATTGCCGGAGCCCAAGGCCTGCTATTCGTCACACCCGAATACAACCGGTCCATGCCGGGCGTGCTCAAGAACGCACTCGATCATGCTTCCCGTCCGTATGGGCAGAATGCCTGGGCAGGCAAACCAGGGGGAGTGATCGGCGCTTCCATTGGCTCTATCGGCACAGCCATAGCGCAACAGCACTTGCGCAACTCCCTGGCTTACCTGGACGTTCCCACTCTGGGCCAGCCAGAAGCGTTCATACATGTAAAAGAAGGGCTGTTTGACAAGGATGGGAACATCGGCAATGAAGACAGCAGGAAATTCCTGCAGAACTGGATGAACCGCTATGTCGATTGGGTGAAAAGGCACGCCGCCTGATTATGGCAGTTTCCTTTTTCATTCCTTACCGGGAATGATGGTTACATTCAGATATCGAGACATATCTTGCCAAAGTGCCGGTTGGTTTCCTGATAGCGAAAAGCCTCCACGAGTTCTTCCAGCGGAAAATGACGATCGATTATCGGCCGCAGTCCGGTAGCTTGGATTGCCCGAATCATCTCGATCTGGTGACGGCGGCTGCCAACAACCAGCCCCTGAAGGCGCAATTGCCGTGTCAACACAGAGAGCAACGGCAGCGTTCCGGTCATTCCCGAGAGAATGCCGACTACGGCGATGTGTCCGCCGATGCGCGCCGCTACCATCGACTGAGCCAGCGTGGCAGGTCCTCCTACTTCAATCACGTGGTCGACCCCGCGTCCCGCTGTCAACTCACGTACCAGACCACCCCAGTTTTCATGTTGCCGGTAATTGATGAGGTGGTCTGCGCCAAGCGTTTCCAGGCGGGCAAGTTTCTCGTCACTGGAAGAGGTGGCTATTACCGTTGCTCCCGCCACCTTCGCGAATTGCAAGGCGAATACTGAAACTCCGCCGGTTCCCTGAATCAGTACCGTTTCGCCTGGCTTCAATGGACCGTCTACCATTAGCGCCCGCCACGCTGTTAAACCCGCGCACGTAAGGGTTGCTGCCTCCGCATGGCTATAACCCTTCGGGGCGTGAGTAAAACCGATAGCGGCCATTGTCACCTGCTGGCACGCAAAACCATCGACGCCATCCCCCGGAACGGTGCCCATGTCATCAATCTCGGGTTGTCCTTCCTGCCAACCTGGAAAGAAGGTACTGACAACATGGTCACCTATTGCAAATTCGTTAACGCCTTCCCCCACGGCAACAACCTCTCCCGCTCCGTCGGACATTGGAATACGCGGCACTGCAGGTGGCCACATCCCGCTTACCACTGCGTAATCATGGTAGTTCAATGAGCTTGCCCGAATCCTGACGGTAATCTCGCCTACTTCCGGCGCCATTGATTCGCATGTGCCCAGCGTTACACGATCAAATCCACCGCCCGGTTGCACATAGATTGCCTTGTTGGTCATCGCTTGCCTCTCATTCGAAACGTGCGTTGGTTGAGTCCAAAAGAATGTTTAGTATATATACTTGATTCCGGACAAAATAACCATTAACACCCTATTGTAGCCAGAGTTTCTTCGCCGCAGAGATTCCGGTTTTCTTACGATTACTAAGTGCCGAGCCCGTTTTTTCTAATGAACAAGGGAATAATTCATGGACTCAAAACCGATCAGCAATACGATCAACATAATTAGCTCGAAAGATTTATTCACCCGCATCAACTGGCTCGAGCAGGAACTCAATTACCGATGCTCCGATGCATACTCTGAAGAACTGAAGGCGTTGCAGGCATTTGCCAAAAACGTTGATGCCGCTGCCTCCGTTTCAACCTACGACAAAGGGTCGAGCCTCATTCGCAACAGCTACTTCGAGGATTATAAAAAAGCGCTGGAAGGAACGAATGCGGAAGCGGCACGCTTCGTCCCGGTCGATTTCGACGGCGTGATTTACTGGCTTCAGCTGTAAACTATCTTGACGCAATACCCGGAATGCCTGCTTGTCGTTTCCGTTGTCCTCAACTTTTTGCCTTCCATTTCCAAAGGAAATGAGGGTGTCCTCCCCTCTGAGGGCGCCCTGAACCTTTTTTCCCCGCTCGCACTTGGCCTGCCGGTATCTTCGGGCTGGCAGCACCATAGGAGATATGACATTAGTATGATAAGCGAAAGGGACATGTTTTCTTACAATCTGGATGATGTGAGGCAAGTTTTTTCACAGCCTGCCACGGAAAATTCATTCTGATTAACTTGCATCTATCGGTCTATACGCTAAGTCATTATATTCTCGTATGGATATTCCGCATGCCAAGCCTGCTGGGGTAGGACCATCATTTGATCCTGACCGAGAGCAGCGCGAATCAACTTCAGTCGACCTGCGCGATGTTATTGTCGAGACATTCACTGGAACGGGTTGATTGTTTCCTATTTTGTACTAAGGTTAAAAAGGGCTTTGTGTACTATTCTCTGACTGAGTCAGTAACTTGGTCATGTCAATGGCAGCATCCCACTTGCCGCCGCCATTTGTAGGCCAATTTTAATTTCACCAGTAAAAATCATGAAGATATTATGGATGGTAAGTATATGGATGGCGTTAACCGTATGCCCGTTTGCTGCCTCAGCAACTTCAATCTACGCGATACAACCCAACGGCGATATGCTGTTCTACAAGCATGCAGGCACGGCGGACGGGTCTGCCTCCTGGCCTATTCAGGCAATGAAAATCGGTAATGGCTGGAATTTCAAGCAGGTATTTGCGGGGGACGATGGCGCCATCTACGCCATACAACCCAACGGCGACATGCTGTTCTACAAGCATGCAGGCACGGCGGACGGGTCTGCCTCCTGGCCTATTCAGGCAATGAAAATCGGTAATGGCTGGAATTTCAAGCAGGTATTTGCGGGGGACGATGGCGCCATCTACGCCATACAACCCAACGGCGATATGCTGTTCTACAAGCATGCAGGCACGGCGGACGGGTCTGCTTCCTGGCCTATTCAGGCAATGAAAATCGGTACTGGCTGGAATTTCAAGCAGGTGTTTGCGGGGGACGAATAATGTAGTTGAGCTTCTCAGCGGTAGCTACGCTACTGTTTGATCTCTATGTATCTGAGTCTGTCGAAAGGATGCGTCATCGAAGGAAGCTTGTTGGACGAATCCGGAGGGATCCTGGGGTCGACGAGAAAGCATTCCCTTGATCTTATTATAAATTGAATCCACGTTCGCCCTTCGTTCACCGAAGTAGGATATGGCTATCTCATGCAGCAGAGACGCTACCACTCTCTCGATATCTGAAACGGGAGCGCCGATATTCTTCTCCTATCCGGAACCGGTAAGTCTCTTAGAAATACCTGGATCAAGTTTGTCAGCTTCTGATCACCCATGAAAACTCAGCCATTGACAATGGATGCTAGGCGTGAGACAGAGAACCAGCGTAAATGGGTTTCTGGGGCTGAATGTGCCTCAGCGTACAGAACGGCAGGAAGGATTTCTCTATCTTTTTTTTAAAGGCAATATTCAGGTTTTTATCAGGAGATAAAGATGGATAATGAGCGAATCATAAGCATGTTGAACGGTCTCATCGAGATTTCGCGTGATGGCGCAGAAGGCTTCAAAACCTGCGCGGATGATATCAACGATCCCGAGTTGAAGATGTATCTTCGAAACCGGGCACAGAGCTGCGAGGAGGCGGTGCGTGATTTAAGTGTAGAAGTCAGACGTTACGGTGGAGATCCCGATACAAGCGGCACTGCTACCGGCACATTGCATCGCATGTGGGTTGACTTGAAGACGGCAATCACCAGCAACGATAATCTGGCAGTACTTGAAGAATGCGAGCGGGGCGAAGCCGCTGCCGTGATGGCCTATGACAATGCGCTCAGAGAAGAAATGCCGTTCGATCTGCGTGCGCTGCTTGACAGGCAATACGAAGGTGTTAAAAAAAATCATGATCGCGTCCGTCATCTGCGCGATGCGGCGCGGCATGGCATCAAAGCGGTTTGAGAACGCAGTTCACATGGCTCACTTTTTTGCCTGCGAGCGGGAAGCAAAGCTCGTCCAATAGCCAAGGCGTAACCGGCGAGACGCGCTTCTGTCCGGCGATCGATCTCCCGGTTTGCGGAACTCAACCATCATCCGGGAAGTCGGTTTCTATCTTCCCTATCGAGTCTTACTATTTCGATACGCGGTATAGGGAAATCTTGCTTTTATCCTGTTTTTCCAAGGTAGCCGTGTCGCCATCGGGATTCAGACTAAAGGAGCTCGCACCGGTTTCCGAAAAGCCGGCACACCCATTGGTATCATAGGTAAACCCTTTGATGCTCAAAGCCTTGCTCCCGGCATCGTACGTGTACGAGGCGAACTCGACACCAGGCCCGCAATTTTCAGCGTGCTCCGGGTTGCCGATCGGATCAACCATCATGAACTTTCCGTTGGAAAAGAAAAAGTAAGTCTGGGTCTTGATATTCGTCCGGTCCGCCGCCCACGTCCCCACGATGCCCTTCGGTTCATTTTCCATGGCTGAATAGCGGCTCTCCTTGATCTCCGTCTTGATCGGCTCTTTGTCCGAACTGATCTCCAGAGTTCCCGCGATGTGGAAAAGCTCTCCAAACAGACTCGCCTGTTTCTTCTCTCTTTGAACCGTCACGATATCCGAATTAATCAGGTCGGAACCGTCCGTGCGTACCCGCACTGTCGGCCGGGGATTGGATAAACCAGCCTGAAGGTTGGTATCGATCACCGGTTTGCTCACGAATTTGAATCCCCTGGTATCAAATTCTGATACACCTGCCACACCATACTCCACGCCGGCCTTGCTGACCAGTTTACCGCCACAAACGCGGTTGGCATCGCAGGAATCATCCGGCGTGGCTTCACCGTTCAGGTACTCGCCCCCTCCGCTGGTGGAAATACGGATTACAGAGGCGGACGTATCATCATGCTTGACCCAGATGTTGGAACTCAGCATGGGAATGCCCTGTGAAAGAAAATGTGCCCTGGCCTGATCCGCTGTCTTCACGGCACCACTCACGCCCCCCGCCTCCCTGGCCTTCTGCAATTCAGCAGAAGCTGCGAACGCAGCCGGATCGCTATCCAGATTGATGGAAGCGGGGACAGCAGCCGCGGCACTGGGAGGAATGGAGATACCATTATCGGGATTGCCATCGATATCGAGCGATTGCAGCAGAATAAGCAGGTTTTGCAGTTTATTCGCGCTTTCTCCCGCCAGTTCCATGGGAGTGATGATACCTGCTCCCTTCACTTTCCCCAGAGCCAGACCACCCAGCCTGAACTCCACCGTATCACCATGGCTGTATTTGAAGATTCCGTTTTCATCCGTATTGGCGGCAGCACCCGAAGACGCGGCATAACCCACGCCGCTTACCGCGGTGTCCAGCAGCTTGCCGGCAGTCGGGCCTGTTCCGGTTTTTCCCCCACCGTTGCTGCTGCCGCCTGTTGCCGGTCCGCTTCCATTACCGCACGCAGCGACGCTCAACGCCAATGCAAGCGGCATGAGATGAGCCCAGGAAATGGCTCTTTTATTCTGATTGAACTCCATCTTCAGCTGATCCATTCGATTTGAACAAACGCGCTATCATATCAAACTATAGCGCGACAATAGCGAAAACATCGGCCCTTTTCTTCCGTGCTTGTCCGTATAAACCGTGCGAAACTGCGGAAAGGAAAACCAGGCTGCGGCAACCGGTGCGATTCAGGCGGCCTCAACTCCTCAAGAAAGCGGATAACAGCTTTGTTCCATTTCCCATGAGCCGGAGATGAGGCGAAGCTGTTGTATAATTTCGAATGGTAGAATCCGGAAGACTGGCTATACTAGGTTTTGCAGTCTGCCGAGTGACATGACTCAGTCACTTCTTCAAGTCCTATACAAATATCGATACCAACATTTCAAGGAGAATGATTATGCGTAAATTCCAGGCCCTTGCAGCTTCACTCGCTTTTACCTGCTCCATTCCGCTGGCACTTGCCGCCGAAGGAACCGTTGCAATTTCTTCACCTGCGGAAGGCGCCAAATTCAGCCCGAAGACGGACATCGAGCTGGTCTATGACATCTCTCTGGGAGATAAGGGCGACCACACCCATCTCTATATCGATGAAAAGGAAATCCTGACGCTGCGTAATCTGAAGGGAAGCCAATCCCTGGGAACGCTTGCAGCGGGAAAACACGAAATATGCGTCAAGGTGGTAAACAAGGCGCATACGCCCATCGGCCCGCAAAAGTGCGTCAACGTCAATGTAGAAGCATAAGTGTTTGAAAATCTCAACTATGCCATAGTGCAGTTGGTGCATAATTTCGGCGCCGCTGCCGTGGTGGGTTTTCCAGTCCTTGGGTGGTACATTTCAGGGCAGGCCAGCCCTGTGCTACGTAAGTTTGCCTGGATAGTCGGGTTGAGTTGGGCAGTTCAGGCGATGAGCGGTGCAGGGTTTGGTGCAGTGAGTTACTACTATTATCAGACATTCCCCGATCTGCACGGCGTCGCCTTTGCTGCATTGCTGGTCAAGATTCTCTGTGCCGCAGGCGGAGTAGTCATTGCAGCGAAGTATTTGCGTCAGTCGGCCGCATGGACGCCTAAACGGCGCCGTAGTGCCTGGGGGCTGCTCAGCCTGCTGGGTGTAACGGCGCTGTCCGCCGCCGCATTCTTGCGCTGGTATGCATAATTTGATCGCGGCCACACTTCCGGTTGCACAGATTCTTCACTGCGCCCCTCCTGACCTCTGAGAAAAGTGTAGCTCCCACTCACCTTGGCCTGCTTGTTCTATCGTGGCTGGAGTCGCCGGCGAAACTCGCCCGCCAGATCGGCAAGAAGCGAACGGTAAACCTTGTTCATGTATTCCACTGCTTCTGTGTTCGCGGATTCCCATGAGCCGGACCATTCGACGAAGGTCCTGTCATCCGTCGTCACCGGGAGCAGATGCAGGCTGCCCACGTAATCGCGAATCTCCCCTGATGAAACCGGAGAAGGCCCTTCGTCCATGGAATACATCATCCGACGCTCGATCTCGCTGTAGGCGATCAGCGTATCCAGGAATTCCCCGTTTAACAGCCGCCTTGCCCCCACCGAATATCCACCGCCCCCGCCCACCTTTTTGCATGACCTGATCAGCGAAGGCGCCCAGGAGAAGTCGTGGAAATTCCGTATCCTCGACCAGACCTGCTCGATTGGAGCATCGACAACAATCGAGTTGTATACTTTTGGCATGATTATCCTCTCTCTTGTTATTTCGTCCGGCTCTGGCGACCTTGTCACCCGCTTTTTCGGACAGATTTCACCACGACTGGGCACCGGTCGTTTTTAACATATGCCACATCATATCGACAGAACAATGTTCTGAGCAGAGACATCGGTGCCGGGCTCCGCTTTTCTTCGTCATACTGCTACAGCAGTGTTGCTCCTCCTATGCAGCGGTTGCGTTCATACCGTGCCATTCCGGGACGCAACCGGAAATATCATTTCCGGCAGTATCGCCAGCATGGAAACGATTACCATTGGCGGCATTCCTCAAAACATCTGGTTTCGCGGAATATCCACCTCCAATCCTCCCCTGATTCTCCTGCATGGCGGGCCGGGCGCCAGCGAGTCGGCGCTCTTCCGCCATTATAATTCCCTGCTCGAACAGCATTTCACCGTGGTGTATTGGGAGCAGCGAGGAACGGGCCGATCATTTCATTCGAATATACCTCCTGAATCCATGTCCATTGCACAGTTCGCGCGCGATCTGGATGAGGTCGTGGAATACGTAAGGCAACGGTTCCACAAGAAAAAAGTCGTATTGGCGGGACACTCGTGGGGCACCGTACCGGGGATAATCCAGGCTTCGCAGCATCCTGAAAAAATCTCTGCTTATGTGGGTATTGCCCAAGTGGCCGATGTGCCGGAAGGTCGCCGCTTATCATACGGTTTTGCCCTGTCCGAAGCGAAAAACAGGGGAAATGCCAAGGCGGTTTCGGAACTGGAAGCGATCGGCCCGCCGCCCTACGCCTCTGTCGATGAAAGATTGATAACTGCCAGATGGGTGGAGCGGTTCGGCGGCATATTCCATACCAATCTGTCGACAGGTAAGCTGATATGGACAGCACTCAATACCGATGAGGCGAACCTGATTGACCTTATCAGGTTTGGTCAGGGCAATCGCTTTTCTCTCGTGCAGCTGGAGAATGAAATCTCCCAGCTCAATCTGAGCAAGCACTACCGCTCATTCAAGATACCGATGTTCTTCCTGCTTGGGCGTTATGACAAGCATGTTCCTGCGACCTTGGCAGAGCGATATTTCGAAACCATCGAGGCACCCTGCAAGCGGCTGGTGTGGTTTGAAAACTCTGCGCATAATCCGCCCTTCGAGGAACCGGCAAGATTCAACCGAATATTGATAGAAGAAGTGTTGCCAATGGTTAATTCAGTCGATTGCAAATCCTCGCCACATTCCTCCCGTTTAATGAATGACGCAGTCGCGTCTACCTATATTTCCCCGTATTTTTCTTGTAGTTTTCGGAATGAGGGCTATATTTAACAGCAGAAGCTCTGCCCGGCGAGATTGCGCTAGTCTTACGGTATTTATCCTTAATATGCCGGATGCTGGTGTCAGATGGTATGTGCCAAGGGAGGGCGAAACAGTCTCCACCTCAGATCGTTTAAAAAACGTGGAAAAATGTTTGAATCTTGAAGTGGATATCGGTTTAACATCTGCTCTTTCCCATCTCCTAACCCTTAACCTGGTGCCCGCCGCTAAATATGAGAGGAAATTGAATGAAAACGCTCTCTACCGCTTTCTTTTTATCCCTCTTGTTCGGTATGACACACGTTGCTTATGCGCAGCAGACAAAGTGGCGGACATTCAGTGAAGAGGCGATATCACTTTACAAGAAGGGGGAATATGACAAAGCGGTAGCCGCTGTCAAGAAATCGCTCGCGGTTGCGGAAAAAGAATATGGTCCTGATCATCCTGATACTGCCACCAGCCTGAACAACCTGGCGGAACTGTACCGCGACCACAAAAAGTTTATCCAGGCGGAGCCGCTCTATAAGCGCGCCGCGGCAATCCGGGAAAAGCACTTTGGACCAAACCATTCCCTGGTTGCAAGAACCCTGAATGGGCAGGCTGAACTCTACCGCGCCCAGAACCGTTTCGGAGACGCCGAGCCGCTTTACAGGCGGGCGCTGGCCATTCGGGAAAAATCCCATCGGCCAGACCATCAGGACGTCACACAGACGCTGAACAATCTTGCGGAACTGTATTGCGTTCAGGAACGGTACGCGCCGGCTAAAGCGCTTTACGAGCGCCTGCTTCCGATACGGGAAAAAGCGCTCGGTTCCGACCACCCTGGTCTGGCAGCAGGTTTGCACAATCTTGCATTGATCCACCAGAACGAAGGCCGACATGCCCAGGCCGAACCGCTCTACAAGCGCGTGCTGGCGATCCGGGAGAAGGCCTTGGGCCGGAATCATCCCGACGTGGCGCAGGATCTGAGCATTCTTGCGGAACTTTATCGCACCCAAGGCCGCTATGCACTGGCGCAGCCCCTTTATGAACGTTCACTGGCAATCTTTGAAAAAGCTGCCGGAAAGCACTACCTTGATGTTGCCACCATCCTGAACAACCTTGCGTTCATCCATCACAAGCAGGGGCAGTATGCACAGGCGGAACCCCTTTACAAACGGGCACTGGCCATCTGTGAAAAGTCGCTTGGCACCGATCACCCTACCGCACGGATAACACGGGATAATCTTGCCGGAGTTCGTATCGCAATGGATCGGTTTACCCCGGATGACGAACCGGAGCGGCAGGTAGCACGGTCGCGGTTCCAGTGGTTTAGCAACATTATGGGTCGGCCATGACGGTGCCAGCCAAGAAAAACAGCAAAAAATAAAGGATATCTTGCAGCAATAAAAAGACTTTTTACGCTCCAAGGCGCGATGCATCTCTTACTTACAAGATGGCCGGGTTAGTTTAAAACGTTTTATCTGATCGAATAAATTGGAGCCACACTGGCCTACATGTAAAGCAACCGCATGAATTGAGGGACTTCACCGAGAATGGAAACTAACAATCCACAACAAAAGGAAATGTTATGCGTTTCATGATCCTGGTCAAAGCCGACAAAAACACCGAGGCGGGTGTAATGCCGAGCGAGCATCTCCTTGCAGAGATGGGCCGATATAACGAGGAGATGGCGAAAGCCGGTGTGCTGCTGGCGGGTGAAGGACTCCACCCGAGTTCGAAAGGCGCCCGTGTAAAGTTTTCCGGAGAGAAACGAACCGTGATTAATGGTCCCTTTCCCGATGATTCGAAAAGCCTGGTGGCAGGCTTCTGGCTGATCCAGGTGAAGTCGAAGGAAGAAGCGATTGAATGGGTGAAGCGCTGCCCGAACCCACTTGAAGAAGAAGCAGAAATCGAGATTCGACAGGTGTTTGAAACCGAGGACTTCGGGACCGAATTTACCCCTGAACTAAGAGAAGCAGAGGAGCGTATTCGGGCCGAAATAGCCCCAAAGAAGGGGTACTAAACTACCACCTACTAGAAGTAGGTGGGTTAGCGCAGCTTGGGTGCAGACGACTAAAGTCGCCTATCCGCACCAAGCTAGCGCGCATGAGTCAACACATTTAAAGTCAAAGTCACCGTCTAAAGACGGTGGTTTTTACCAAATTTATAGAAATGAAATCAACAGGGTCACTCAATTGAGCTTCGGCAATGGATATCCCGATGCTTGAGGAGTTTTGTTTGCAGTTTAGAAGGGAATATCGTCATCATAATCAAAATAATCGGGTGGCGCTCCAGCAATTACCCAGTCGGCCATCCATTTATCCATTCGACTAAGGCTTTCACTCTTAACAAGAGGAGCTAGCCATTTTTCCCGCTCGTCGCGGGAAAGAACTTTAGCTGCAAGAAGAATAGACCGTCTGTCCCAAGAAGCGTAATGCAGCATTTGGCTTTTCCGATCTTTAATCCAAGCTTGGTTCTTCAATGTTATGGCTGCACATGCTTGAGGCCTAAGCCGTTTACTAGAAAAAACAAATGCACGAATTTTAGTAATTTTTAGCAATTCTACATGGCGAGAGAAATACCATTCCAGCCATAAGGGTTTTACCCCATTTCTCCGGACGGTTTGGTTAAGCCTAAATCCTGCTTCTGATGCATTTCCAGCTGTCGCCGTTTTCGCGGGTTATGGAAT
>NZ_QAOK01000038.1 GCF_003050865.1 Nitrosospira multiformis
GCATCATTTCGAGCCGAGGCCTGACGATGATTTCAAGATGGAACCCGATTAGGACGCGTCGTTTAGTCGACGCGTATCCGGACTTTCAGTCCGTAGCACTAACCCACCAGCTTTAGCTGGTGGTTGTTGAGTCTCGAATACTGGGGACGCCGCAGAATTCGGAGAAAATCGTACGCTAAGGTTTTGATGCCTCATTTTTTCCCTTCCGGCGCAGCAGCGTCAATGCGGCATTGGCCTCGAACCGCCCAGCTTCCTCGATGTATCCTTGCACCGTGCCATCATGTCGCCAGCCACCTTGCCGCTTGATGTCCTTGAAATTAGCCCCGGATCGATGTGCACTGGTGGCCAAGCCGCGCCGCAAGCTATGGCTGCTGAGTTCCGGGACGTATGCTAGATCCGCCGCTTTGGCACACGCCTCCAGAATATCGTTGATACTGCCGGCGCTCAGCGGATCGGTGCCGATGGCACCCCAGCGAGTGACGCACCGGAACACTGCCCCCGAAATGATGTTTGCCGCTTCCAGCCAGCGCTTCAAGGCGCGAACCGGGCAGCATATTCCATCCGGACCGCCGTAGGGAATCGCCTTACTGACACCTTCCCCTTCCTGGTCGGTCTTCGAGCGCGCGAGCGTGATCACTAAACCGTTCGTTTCCCAAGCCAATTCCTCCATCATCAGCGCGGCCAACTCGCTCCGGCGCAGCGCGCCGAAAAAACCGATCTGCAAGAGTGCATTATTCCGTATCGCAATCAGGCTGGTGTCCGGCTCCAGTTTGGCCACGATCGCTTCCAAGTCCTCAATTGGCAGCGCCTTCGCCTTCTTCTTCGGCTTGCCGTGGATGCGCGTGATGCCCTTCAAGGTCTTGCGCACGCTCGGGTCGGTGGTCGGGTCCGGGAACCCCTGGAACGCATGCCATTGCGCTAGCGCCGTCAGCCGCAGCGCCAGCGTGCGCGGGTTCAGGGAGTCGGAATAAGCCAACAGATACCGCAGCACTGCCCCCGAATCACAAGGCAATGCTCCGCCCCAGGCGTAGAAATGCCGGATCGCCGAGCGGTAGGTGCGGCGAGTGTTTTCCGAGGTTGCCGCCGAGATAAAACGCTGGTGGCGCTCCCGCATTTCGTGTTCGGAAACGAGCGTACCGGCGTTATGTTTTGACAGATTTCCTGACAAAACGACATTTTCCGGCTTCTTTTCTTCCATATCCATTTTTGTCGCTCACTTTCGCGGTTTTTGGCTGCGTTACGCCAAGAGTGATGCAGAGTTCGACATTAAGTCACGATAACATAAATTATCACAATTATTATTTATAAATTCACGTATATATTTTTAACGTAACTTATCGTAATATTACGTATAACGTATTATATTACTTTATTTGAGGAAGACGCCATGGCCCGTGCCGGTATTCTGTATTCTCATGTCGCCCAAGCCGCCGCCCAACTGATAGGGGCAGGCAAAAATCCCACCGTCGACAGCGTCCGCGAAGCCTTGGGCGGCACCGGCAGCAAAAGTACCATCGCGCCTTTTCTCAAGCGCTGGAAAGCCGAGCAGCAAGACGCCATGGCGGCCGTTGAATCCGGCTTGCCGGCGTCGCTTCTCCAGGCGGTCACGGGACTGTACGAACATATGCAAGCCGAACTGACGCGCAAGCTCGATCAAGCCAAGCAGCAGCACGCCGAAGAGCTTCACGCTGCAGGCGAACGCGAACAGCAGTTCAATGATGAACTGCTGGCCGCTTTGAAGACCAAGGCAAATTTGTCGGAGGATCTCGCTCAAACGCGCCGTGCACTAGCACAGTTACAGGAGGCGCATTACGCTCAGAACCTGTCGCTCGCCACGGCTCAGGCGGAGAACGCCGGCTTCCAACAGCGCTTGGCCGACCGCGCCAGCGAGGTGACGACGCTAGACCATCAATTGACACAGACACGCGCGCAGTTCGAGCACTATCAGGAAGCGACTGCAGCCCGACGCGCTGAAGAACGCCAAGCGTACGAGCAACGTATCGCTCGCCTCGAACAGGATTTGGACAGCGCAAACCGACAGACCGCTGTACAGCAAACGACAATCGGCCAGCAGGAAATGCGCATCGCCAATTTTACCGCCGAGTGTGACCGCCAGGATCAGGCCCTCCATGCGACACAAGAGGAATTGACAGCGGTGCGCTCGGCGCGAGACCGTCTTACCGACCAGGTTCGGGATCTGATGACAGTGAAAGACGACTTGGTCGCGCGATTGACAGCCGTGCAACAGCAGCTAAGCGACCAGGTTCGGGATCTGATGACAGCGAAAGACGACTTGGTCGCGCGATTGACAGCCGTACAACAGCAGCTAAGCGACATGCGGGCAGCGCTGGCAGCGCAAGAACAAGCATCCAGTATGCTGACCGACCAAGTGCGCCGTGCCGAAGAGCGCGCCGATCATTTGGCGCAGGAAAAGCACACCTGGCTGCAGGATCGCGGGGCGCTCGAACAGCGTTTGTTGTCGGCCGAACAGAAATTGGTCGCTCTTACCGGTTCAGCCACCACAACGTAAAGTCGATTTCCGCATTATCCGTGGCGATCATGCGCTCGATCGGAAAGCCGCAATGTCGCAGATTCTGTAGACATGCTTCGGCATCTTGCGCCTCGATCGCGCTCACGCACACCAGTTCGTACCCAGTGTGAACAGGCCGCAGCATGCGTCGACGGCGCCGGAGATGGCTGAAATCGTCGACCAGTAATGATGGTCGAAGCAAGCGCGAAATTGCGCCAACTCGTCGCCATCAAGCCGGCGCACTTCCCAGCGGCGGGTACATCACAGCAAGCCGGTAAAAAAAATGGGCTGACGAACACAAGGAAAAAATTACGCTGTTCTACCTGCCCGGTTACAGCCCGGAATTAAATCCGAAGAACGGCTCAATGCCGATTTGAAGCACGCCATCTGCTCAAAAATACCGGTGCGTACCAAAGCCAAACTCAAGGAAGCTGCCACAAAACATATGCTGATATTGGAGCAGTCCCTGAGCGTGTGAAGAAATATTTTCAGGATCCTTCCCTCAAATATGCAGCGTGAAAACTTCAAACTTCACGTGGCCGGATCAATAGTATAAAAATATACACTACTAGGCAGGTGAGGCTCCGCAAAGGCTATGAGAAAAGTCCAGCTTTTGTCTTTTGAGACTTGATTGCACGATATAACGTAATTCGATCACGCAATTACCGCGCAGTACTCAAGAGCTGTAGGTTGATTGCGATATTCTCCGATTCCTGGATTCCCCGGATAACACCGTCACATAGGAAAATAGCAGTTCTTCCAGAAATAATCTTGGATTGAGCGGATGTCGGGCAACCTGCTGCGTTTTATCCAGGGCCCGCAAATAAGCTGCCATTGAATACGGATCAAGCTGGGGCGCCAGGGATTTTATTTGCGCGAGCATGTCCAGATGATAGCGGACCTTCTGTGTCATACGAAAACTCATCAGATCGTAGCACCACTTTTGCAGCCAGCTGACCACCATGACAAGGTCCGATTTCTGCATTTCCTCTGCCAGCGCAAGCACGTTGAAACTTGAGGGAGTGCTGATTTGCTGGATGAAAGCGCTGTGCCGCACAAGATAATCTTCGTTCGCAAATTCCAGTGCGGTCAGGGGAGCGTAGCCAGCCGAGGCCAGGCATCTTTCAGGCGCTTTGACACCCTGCTGTTTTAACCACAGGGCTGCGGAGGCCGCGTCGGGGGCTGGCATGACGATCTGGCGGCAACGGCTACGGATGGTCGGCAATAAGTACTGTGCCTGATGCGTTACCAGTATGAACAACGTTCGGAGCGGCGGTTCTTCCAGATTCTTCAGAAGGGCATTGGCAGCAGCCATATTCATGGTCTCCGCCGGATGAATCAGGATGATCTTGTAGCCGTTCTGATGGCTGGTAATATTAACGAAGTCGCCCAGCTCCCGTATTTGCGAGATACTTATCTGTCTGCTGGGTTTTTTTGCGGACTTGCCGCTGCCGGTGGCCTGATTCGCTGCTCTGGAAAAAGATTGAGCCTCTGCTTCATCTCCGGGTTCCACATCCTCCTCGCTGGATCCCTCTCCCGAGCCGGACGTTGCCGTGATCGCTTCGGGCTCGACAAGGTAGAAATCCGGGTGACTGCCTTGCTCAAACCAGTGGCAGCTTGCACAGACCTCGCACGCCTTTCCTTCGACAGAGGGATTTTCACAGAGTCTGGACTTCGCCAGATAACGGGCAAACGCAAGCTTGCCCAGTCCCTTTCTGCCTCGTAACAGCAGGGCGTGGCCCAGCGTGCCCGCAAGTTTCCGCCACACTTCTTCCTGCCATCCATAAATATTACTCATGCGCAAATCGTTGCAATACTTTTTTCAACTGACCTCCTGACATCCTCCAGAGACTGGTTGGCGTCTATCACCCGTATTCTTTCAGGGAATTTTTTTGCCCGCTCCAGATATGCCTCTCGTACTCTCCGGAAAAATTCATCCTGTTCTTTTTCAAACCGGTCCGCCTGCTTGATGTTGCTGGTTCGCTGCCTTCCTGATGCAATAGACACATCGAGATAAAGGGTAACATCCGGCTGAAACTCACCCTGCACCCAGCATTCGAGTTCATTCAATTTCTGCAGGGATAATCGCCTCCCCCCGCCTTGATAGGCAAAGCTGGCATCGGTAAAACGGTCCGATATTACCCAGGTGCCGCGGCTCAAAGCAGGCAGGATGACCTTGTCCAGATGCTCGCGCCGAGCGGCAAACATCAGCAGTGCCTCGGTTTCCGCGTGCATTACCTGCCGATCATCGAGCAGGATGCCGCGCAATGCTTCGCCCAAGGGAGTGCCGCCGGGTTCGCGCGTGATAATCACGGTTTCTCCTCTTTCCTTCAGGAAATACTCCAGCCAGCGGAGATGCGTCGTCTTGCCCGCACCGTCAATGCCTTCCAGAGTGATGAATTTGCCCCTCATATTTTGATGTCGTTCCTGAAAATTACGATATTGGCAATACCATTGGCTCGTAAGCCGGAAAGAAGCGTGCCGGACAGAGCCTGCTTCAAGGCGAGTTTAACTTATACTTATGGAAGGTAGTAGTTACAAGCCTGCTTGGCCGGGCTGGAAAAAAGAAATCGCAAGCCGGACATGCCGGATATGAGTAAGCGTTATACTGTTTCGCAGGATGTGCAAAAACACACAGAAAGCGCAAATACAAAAGGCGATCAGGAGTTCATTTCATGACTGATGATATAGGAAGCTTATTCGCACGCTGGGCACTTTTATTTGCACTGATGCTCGGCCCCTTGATTCCGGGTGTTTCCAGCGCTGCTGCCCAGCCGGTGGAACGAAATCGGCAGGACAGACCGGCAACGAACACGACTGAGTCTGCTTCGCGTCCGCGGGGGCAGCCATTGACTGAATTCGAGAAGATGGAACTGCACCATCGGCGTTATAGTGCGGCTGCAAATAACATGGCGCATTTGTTCAAGCTATTGAATCAAAAAATCCAGGAAGTATCTCTGGCGGCAAAGACCGTCGAGGCCAAGGACAACTCCCATAACAGGCGCCAGCTGGAAATCCGGTTACAGCAACTGGAAAGCGCCCGCGTGGCTTATAGCGTTCAATATTTGCAACTGCAATCACAGATGCAGAACGAATATCGCAATTATGCTGCGATCAGCAACGACCTGAAGGCAAAGTATGATGGGCCCGCAGGGAGCCGAGGAGAGATTGCCCGAGATACCGGCGGTGCGAAGGCGAAACTTGACGTGAGTAAATCGGCTAAAGCCAGGAGTATGGAAGATAAGGATACAGGGAGCCATGCAAAGGCCGAACCCCGCATCGAGGAACAGCCTGTTGCCGATTCAGCAGCCAGGGATCCGCGTGTCCTGGATCTGGACACCAAGGAGGTCAGGGCAAGGCGCGAGGGACGCTCGAAAATTGAACCATCTGGGAACTCCCTGCCCGTCACGGAACAACCGTGAAGTCAGCGCATTCATCTCACTACCCGCTTCCGGTCGTCGAGCCCGCAAGTGCTTCCCGCAGTCTTTTTTCCTGATCAGGCGACAGTGTGGTCCTGAGGACTTTACCTTTAACATCCAGGAGTTCAGCCAGAATCTTTTCCGGTTGTACTTTGCGAGCGAGAATAAAAAGCGCCGATGAGTTGACAGGAATTGTTTCGGCTAGCGACTTTATGAAATCATCGGGAATTCCGTAATCGGAAAGAGAGCCGGACAAGGCGCCCGCACCCGCACCAATCATCCCGCCGATCAAAAATCCGGCTGCTGGATTGAGAAATACAAGTCCAACCATTGCCCCGAGCAATCCCCCTGAAAGCAGACCCGCGGATGCATCATAATGGGTCAGGTTGATGCTTTGTTTGAGGTTGATCTCACCCTTTTCGTCCCGAACCACAACCACGGCATCATCAAGATCCAATAAATTCTGGCTTCTCAGGGCCCTGAATCTCCATAAAACTTCCTCAGCCTTTTGCGGGTTTTCAAATCCTATTACCACCAGATCGGACATGTTCTACTCCTTTCAAGCCTTTCCAAAAACCTCACTTCGGTCTTATGCTTCTTGTTAGTCATGGTATATCCTCTCAAGGTTAAAGGTGATCTCATCAATCAACCTCATACCATGACCCCTTCTTACTAAAAAAGCTTTTTGCACATAAAGACGGACACTACCATCTCCGATAATTAAAAAATAGTGTATCGTGAAAATCGTTGCTCTCTTCCTCCTTCTCTTTGCTCCCTTTGCTTGATCTCACTTTTCAGGTAAAGGAATTTTTCCAAGTGTTGTTATAGGCTGGTTTGACGGTTTGTCAAGTTTTAGCCCCACGTCGAGCAACTCACTGGCGGACGGGAAGTGGATGATCTATAAAAAAGTTATTCATGCTGCAATTTCACAAATTCTTTATTCAATAGAAACAGTTTTATCACACGATTTGTGTTAAATCCAATCGAGCCCTATAAATGATAGATCGTCGTGGGGAGTTTATATGTTGTTGTACCGGCTCGCCGCACCACGTCTATTCGGAAAAAGGAACAGGAGACAGATAAGGGGCAAAGAGGGGCAGAAGCTGACTGGTGGCACTGAAATTCTTTCTTATTAATATTTTAGGGGGAAATATCATGCGACAGATTCGATTCTATTTGCCTTCACTTGCAGCAGGCGTCGTGGCATCCCTGCTGGCCATTCCTGTCTGGGCGGTTACATTCACACCCACCAATCTTGTAACCGATGATCAGCTTGCTCATGCTGCACAGATTACCGATACCGGTCTCAAGAATGCATGGGGGATGTCCTATGCTCCTGGTGGGCCCTTCTGGGTCTCTTCGAATGGTGGCGGAACAGTCCCTTTATATAGTGTGAATCCAGCAACACAAGTGACTGCTCTGCGACCCTTGACCATCTCGGGCGAGGGTGGCGTGACCGGGCAGGTATTCAACAGTACATCATCATTTGGAGACAATCGTTTTCTATTCGTAAGCGAAGATGGCAGAGTCTCAGGCTGGCGTCCCGCCCTGGGTACGACGGGTCCGATACCGGCAGAGACGCTGGTGCCGGCATCCCCGAGCAACGTTTATAAGGGTGCCGCTCTCGGCAATACCGGGGGGCACGATTATCTTTACGCAGCCAACTTCAAAGCGGGGACGGTGGATGTTCACAAGGGAGATATGGGGGCGCCCTCACTGTCCGGTTCGTTTACCGATCCCGGCCTTCCCAGTGGATATGCTCCTTTCAACGTCCAGAATCTCAACGGATCGCTGTATGTGACCTATGCCCTGCAGAATGCAACCAAGGATGACGAAGTGGCCGGGGCGGGGCTGGGTTTTGTCGACCAATACACGTTGAACGGCGATTTCGTTGGGCGGGTTGCATCCGGCGGAACCTTGAATGCACCGTGGGGATTGGCTGTAGCGCCTTCTTCGTTTGGTTCCGCTGCCGGTGATCTACTGGTAGGAAATTTCGGTGATGGCCATATCAATATCTACGACCCCAATACGCATGCTTTTCTCGGCCAGGTGCTCGATGCCAACAATCATCCCGTAGTGATTGACGGTTTGTGGGCCATTTCACCCGGAAACGATACCATGGCAGGCAGCAGTCATCTGCTGTACTTCACGGCGGGACCGGATGATGAAGCCCACGGTTTGTTTGGCGTCCTCACACCCGTCCCTGAGCCTTCCGCTTATGCAATGATGCTGGCGGGACTTGGCGCGTTGATGCTGCTGATCAGGCGCCGCACCCTGGAATGAAGTTTTGATGAATGGAGGGAGCACGGCGCCTCAATTCCATACACTTTATTCTTGACTTTATTTGTAACAGTTTTATCATATAAGCCGTTGGACAAGTGATCCCTCCTTTGTAAGTGGAAACTTTAAACCCGAAGTCGATAACGTCTTCGGGTTTTTTTATGCTCCGGAACTTGCTCTGTCCTGGTCAATCTGCCCCTGTTGGCCATGGACTCGCCTGAGTGCGCGAGATCCATGCTCCTTTTCCAGAAGCCTGGATAGCACTCATTCAATACGTGTTTGTTATTTGTTGTGTCCGAGGACGAGTCCCGCGATTTCAATGCCGAGACCAAGGATGAAGAGAAGTGCGCCGATCCAGATATCTTCCGGCGCAAAGAACATCAGTATTCCGCCTAATATCATAAATGAGATAGACAAAATCCGTTTGGTGCGAATGCGAAGGGTCATGGCACACAGCCTTTTACAAGTAGATTCCGCTGAAGCAGATAACCGGCTATCCTTATATAGACAATATAACTATAGACCCTGGCCGCGAAAATGCTGGAGAAGGAGCGCCTGGAGTTCGTATATATAGCTCCGGCTGAATGGAATCCCGTTAAACGGGCTGCCGTCTATGTCTATGGGAGTTGCTTATTTTGCCCTTCTTTCAAGCTCGAAGACCATCGAATCAGCAAGGGAGAGAAGTGGCTTTATGGCCTGATCAACCTTATCGGCAAGTGCTGCAGGGGCGATGTTGTGCGCCAGGGAGGCCTGGAGCGCCTCATGCAGACGGGTTGGTTTTTCAGTCGACAGGTGGTGCAGGTCAGCGGGCAGTCCCTGACGTAACAGGCTATAGAACACAGCGGGTTCCACGCTGTAATGAAAACACCATTGGTCATCCAGTCGAAGATAATTCAGGTGCTCCAGCGGAATGCCTGTCTTACCTTCAAGAAAACTTAAATCCTTATCGGTCAATTGGTGAACAGGCTCACCCTGAATAAGCAGCTTCAGCGCAGTAATATATCGCTCATACTCGGATGATCCCCGGAATTTTCCCGATTTGATCTCCAGGTCGACTGCTTGCTGTAGTGGGGCATTGAATATGATTTCTGAAAATCCGATCTCATCTCCTGTTTCTTTGCCTTCGCTATCGGACGGTTCGAAAACGCGCACGATCAGATCCGCTTTGTCCTTCATCCGGAGCTTGTTTGTGCTATATGTAATCTGATAGCTTCCTTCCGCATCCGTGATTGCCTGACCCAGCAATGTCTCTGATCGCATGTCCCGATCAGATGCACGGACGAGGAGATGAGGAAGCGGGAAGCCACCAACCTGGCGAATTGTGCCCCGAACGATGCAAAGCGTTTTAACTGTGATATCGAGAAACTCCTGAATCGCAGCCCGGTTCTTCCCTGCTTCAGCTACAATGCCGCCCTCCGGATCGAATACTCGCACAAGCAGATCAGGACCCTTTCGTCCATTCGAGCGCCATGCATAATCGATACGGTAGAATCCATCATCCTGAACTGCGCCTATTGCGCCACACCGCACAAATGTATTCACCGAGAGAGCATCGAATGCGCAAACGGTAAAGCCGCCTGCGCACAGCGGCACTCCATCTTCCTGAAAAATCTGCCCGCTAACAGTATAAATCCTGGTCCGGGGAACATCCGGCCCGATGGTCACGGTGGCGATGGCCGAAAACTGATTCCTCAGGTTTTCCGCCTGATCCTGCGATAGATCTTCAATCGTAAAGCCACGTTCCCACAAGATTCGGGAAAAATCATTCTGTTTGCGGGAAACAGGTATCATCAGGTCGAACAGCGCGCGAAGTTCCCCGTCGGTGACGAAAATACGCACCGAGTCGTCTATAACCCTGGCCTCCAGGTAATTTATACCTGCAAGCGCCCCCTGCACATTCTCTATTTCGCCTGAATTCAACCTTTCCAGCAATATGCCCTGCTCCAGAATGTGCTGGCGCAGATTTTTGAAACCTTTAACGAAGCTGAACAGCTTTTGTAGAATGTCGAATTTCTTGTCTGGCTGACTGAACTGGATGGTAGCTCGCATGGTTGGGTCGGTTTCTATGTCCGCTATCGTTATTTTTTAATACTTGATCAGCCCATTCCGGGAAAGCAGCGAAGTGAGGGAGAACTCACATGCAGGATCTTTCTGATGTTCCTTGCGCCTGGAAACGATTTCCAAGCATGGAAGACCTCTTCGCAAAACGTTGTCATGAGCCGATGGAAAAACTGGTTCAGTACAGTGTACAGCAGTTTGTGTATCCCGGGCTCCGAATATCTTCTGTTGCTGCAACAAGCATAGCGGTTATGCTCTCGCATCAAATGATCAAATGAATAGTCTTCCCACCATTAAACATAGCTGATGGGCATAAGAAATCAAGCTTTTTGTTGCTTGTGCATTCAAAACTGGAGCTTATACATGTCTTATCGGTATCCGTAGTATTTGCGGATGAGGTAAGGGCAATCAGCTATAACCGTCGTTATTGATGGGCTGCGCTTTGCTTCACCTATTCTACGAAAACACATCAGAAAAATAGATCAATTGATTTAAATGTCATGAAGAATTCTCCTATCGTTAGCAGGAATTTTGAATGGCGCCTGATTAACCTGCCGAAGCCGGCTTATCCGGCAGAGCTCCCGGTAGTAGCTCTACGGCAGGAGATAGCGCAGGCGATTCAGAAAAACCAGGTAGTGATCATCAGCGGTGAAACCGGCTCGGGCAAGACCACGCAATTGCCGAAAATCTGCCTTGAACTCGAACGGGGCGTGCATGCGATGATCGGGCATACGCAGCCTCGTCGTATCGCGGCACGGACCGTGGCGGCACGAATCGCTTCAGAACTTAAGAGTCCCTTGGGGCATGCGGTAGGGTACAAGGTGCGCTTTTCGGACAAGGTGAGTCCGGAAACGTATGTCAAGCTCATGACAGACGGCATTCTGCTGGCGGAGACGCAGGGCGATCCGAATCTGCTTGCCTACGATACGATCATCATCGATGAGGCGCACGAACGCAGCCTGAACATCGATTTTCTGCTCGGATATCTCAAGCAACTGCTGCCGCACCGGCCGGATCTCAAGCTGATCATTACTTCCGCGACCATCAATGCCGAACGATTCTCCGCGCATTTCGATAACGCGCCTGTCATTGAAGTATCCGGTCGCATGTATCCGGTGGAGGTACGTTATCGTCCCATCGAGGCCCCGGCTCGCACTGCTTCCGCCATCGCGGAAGATCGGAATGAAGACAAAGCCGGGAACAAGACCAGGAATAAAGATAAGGACAGGCAGAAGGATAAACAAAAAGATAGGGACAGGGATGAAGGTGACATGGAGCAGGCTATCCTTGATGCAGTGGATGAAATCAATCGCTGTGGGCCGGGTGACGTGCTGGTGTTCCTGCCTGGCGAGCGGGAAATCCGCGATACGGCAGAGGCGTTGCGCAAGCATGCTTTTGGTGGCCCCGGCACGGGCCGCGCGGGTGCCGAGATTCTGCCATTGTTCGCGCGCCAGTCCTATGCCGACCAGGAACGGGTTTTCAAACCTGATGGCAGTAGCTTGCGGCGCATCGTGCTTGCCACCAACGTGGCGGAAACTTCACTGACCGTTCCCGGCATTCGCTACGTGATCGATACCGGCGTGGCACGCATCAAGCGCTACAGCTATCGCAACAAGGTGGAACAGTTGCAGGTAGAGAAGATTTCACGCGCGTCCGCTAATCAGCGCGCGGGACGCTGCGGCCGGGTGATGAGCGGTATCTGTTTCCGGCTTTATTCGGAGCAGGATTACCTTGCCCGCCCGGAATTCACCGATCCGGAAATCCTCCGCTCTTCGCTGGCCGCAGTGATTTTACGCATGAAATCTCTCAAAATTGGATCAATCGAGAATTTCCCTTTCCTCGAACCGCCCTTGCCACGCATGATTGCGGACGGCTATCAATTACTGACTGAGCTCGGCGCGGTGGATGAGAGTAACACCCTTACCAGCATCGGCTGGCGGCTGGCCAAGTTTCCCATCGACCCAAGGATTGCCCGCATGATCCTGGCAGCGAAGGAGGAAAACTGCCTGAGCGAGGTGCTCATCATCGCCTCTGCCCTGAGCGTGCAGGACCCGCGAGACCGTCCGTTCGAGCGGCAGGAAGCCGCAGACCGGGCCCACCAGAGCTTCCAGGACGAGCGCTCCGATTTTATGAGCTATCTGAAGTTGTGGGATTTCTTTGATGACCTGCTCAAGCATAAGAAATCCAACCGCAAGTTGATCGAGCAATGCCAGGAAAACTTTTTGTCGCATCGCAGAATCCGGGAGTGGCGTGAGGTCCATGGGCAGTTGCATACGTTGGTAGTGGAAACAGGATTGAAACCCAACGAGATACCGGCAAACTACGATGAAATGCATCGGGCGCTTCTCGCGGGGTTGCTCGGCAATATCGGCTTCAAGATCGACGAGGATAGCGAATACCTCGGGACGCGCGGCGTCAAGTTTTCGATTTTCCCAGGTTCCGTGCTGAAAAAGGCCAAACCCAAATGGGTCGTCGCTGCAGAGCTGACGGAAACCACCCGGCTTTATGGTCGAGGTGTAGCGAAAATCGATCCTGCCTGGGTGGAAAGGATCGGTGGAAAGCTTTGCAAAAAGCATTATTTCGATCCGCACTGGGAGAAGAAATCAGCACAGGTATCGGCCTTCGAGCGGGTAACACTGTACGGTTTGACAGTGATGCCGAAGCGGCGTGTGTACTATGGCAACATCAACCCGAGAGAAGCGCGCGAGATTTTCATACGCTCTGCTCTCGTAGCAGGTGAATACATTACCCAGGCGCCATTTTTCGAGCATAACCACGAGCTTACTGCCAGTGTTGCCGCTCTGGAGCATAAAACCCGCCGGCCGGATGTGCTGGTGGACGAACAGGAAATTTTTGCGTTTTACGATGGACTGATCCCCGAGGGGATCAGCAATGGCGCAGCTTTCGAGAAATGGCGCAGGCAGGCCGAGCGTGACAATCCCCGCCTGCTCTACATTACCAAAGAATACCTGATGCGCCATACCGCGCAGAGCGTAACGGAAGAGCGGTTTCCCGATGCCATGCTTGTAGACGGCTTCCACCTGTCGCTCACCTATCGCTTCGATCCCGGACACGTATTGGACGGAGTCACCATTACCGTACCGTTGCCGCTGCTGAACAAGCTGGATGCGACGCAATTCGACAACCTCGTCCCGGGACTGATTCGTGAAAAAATAACCTGGTACCTACGAGCGCTTCCCAAGCAGATACGCCGCTACGTTGTACCCGTCCCGGAGTTTGTAACGCAGTTCCTGGAAAGCCCGGAACATGCAGCAGCAACTTCGCCGTCTGAACCCTCCCCGTCACTTCTGACCGAAACATTGGCCCGCTTTATCCGGACCAAAACCGGCATTACTGTCCCGCCGGATGCTTGGCAGGACGAAAAACCGCCTTCGCATCTGATGATGAACTACAGAATTGTGGACGATGCGGGGCAAGAGCTGGCAATGAGCCGCGACCTTGGGCAACTGAAAACCCAACTCGGCCAGGCGGCGCGATTGACGTTCTCTCATTCTAAGGCAGGCGAGCATAATCCCCTTGAACGCGACGATGTAAAACACTGGGATTTCGGTGATCTGCCGCAGGAAATCACCTTCAACCGTGCGGGCAAGAACATGATCGGCTTCCCTGCTCTCGCCGAACGGGATGGAAAAGTATCGATTCGCCTGTTCGACACGCGCGAAGCGGCAGAGCTCAGCATGCGTGGCGGTGTGCGTCAATTGCTGCGCTTCGAACTGAAGGAGCAAATGAAACAGCTGGAAAAAGATCTGTCAGGACAGGAGGCAAAGGGTGGAAAGGGCAGGTATCTGGCGCAGGCAGCCTTTCAACTACACACACTCATCAAGCCTGACCAGCTCAAGGAAGATATATTGAATGCGGTCGCGGACCGCGCTTTTATCGCGGATGATGCGCTGCCCCGCAGTGAAAAGGAATTTGTCGCCCAGCGCCAGCGTGCCCGCACGCGACTGCCTGCCGTGGCTGAGGCTCTGGTTCGCATCGTGCAAAACGTTGCCAGCGAGTCCCAGTCATTGATGGCGAGGGTTTCTTCAATCGGAGGAGCGGGCAAGGTTGGCGTGCAAAAAACCGGCGCAGCAGGTGGCGGTAGTGCTGGCAACCCTGGGGCCGACTTGATGATCCAACTCCGCAACCTCATTTATCCGGGATTTTTGAGCGCCACCCCTTGGGAACGCTTGCAGCATTTACCGCGCTACCTGAAAGGCATGATCCTCCGCCTGGATAAGTATGGCGCTAATCCTGAGCGCGACGCGCGTCACGCTGCTGCCATTGCCGGATTATGGAACCGGTATGAACAGCGCCTTGAAAAACATCGCAAGGCGGGAACCGATGATCCCAAGCTCGCTGAATTTCGCTGGCAGATCGAGGAACTGCGTATTTCGCTGTTTGCCCAGGAATTGAAAACACCCTACCCTGTTTCGGCCAAACGGCTTCAGAAATTATGGGAGGAAGTCAGTATATGAGGCAGGATGAATCTCTGCGGGCCACTGGTGGATTCCTGCTTGCGCAGGAATGACAAGACATAATATGGCAATCACAGTGATAGTGGTAGCGGCAGTGGTAGTGTCGGGCGGAGTCCGACCTACTGATAAATTACGGCTTGGTTTATAGCCTTTAACAATTTGACGGGTATTTGACGGGCTAGGTCCCTATCTCCTCGACGCGTACACAAAGCAGTACTCAATTAAGCTGCCGGTTTCAGCTCGGGAATATTTCGCTTTATCAGGTAGTTTGCGGCTACTCTGCATTCGCCGCCGGGAGCAATTTCCACTACTTCTGACCCAGCATTCGCGGTTTCAACGCAAACAAAGCGTTCGTAGTCGTCATCCTTCAGGTCGCCCATCTGCGCAGAAATTTTCTCCCAGGGGTTCCATACGACAGCAGTCCTGCTGTCGCTCGCTCGAATACGAATCCGGCGATCATAAGCAATATCGTCTATCACCAGCTCTTTCTGTACATCCTGGTAAATGCGATCGACTTCGGAATTGATCGTTATCGCACCCGCCTGGGTTTTTTGAGCGTAATTGTCGACTTTATCGAGATATGCCCCCCCCTCGAGCCCGAGAATGGTGACCTGATCGATATGTCCGACCTTGAAATAGGTATGCAGAGCCTGCGTGATTGAAAAAGGTGCGGTATCTTTATTTCGCGTGATCAATTCAAGATTCAGGGATTCTCCCACTGTGACTTCGAGATCCAGATTGAACGAATGCGGCCAGATAGCCCTTGTTTCCGCTGTGTCGCTCAAACCGAGCGTCACCTTGCTATCGCCATTTCCAGTGGCCTCCGTTTTAATGACGTTCCAGAGCCGGTTACGCACAAAACCATGTACGGGACGCCCTTGCTCTTCCGGATCCGGGCCGAACCAGGGCCAGCAGATGGGAACGCCGCCCTTGATACCTTTACCTGCCTCATAATATGAGGCTTCGCTCAGGAACATCAGGTTCTGCTCATTTGCAGGCTGAAAAGACAATACCTGCCCTCCATAAACTGAGATCACTGCGCTACCCTTGGCGTTATCGACCATGATAAAGGGGAATCCTCCTGCCCCCTCCATGAATTTGACCTGCCCGTCGATCCCATGGTTTTTATTCAACTCATCTATATTCATTTCATTCCTTATTCGCTTCTGGAGATGCCCCGTAGAAGAGGATCATAATGGCACCTGAACATTTTGTCATCAACAGCTGTTTATACTGATCGACCTGCTACCGCAGATCGATCAGCGAAGCAGAACAAGCCTTGGAATTGCTTCCGTACCTATCCAGACAACTGCATTTTGCCCGAATTCCTTTCCAAGCGCCTTGGTTGTCTCCAGATTCAGTCCGAGCACGAGAAAGCTTTTTTCCGCCGCCCACGCTCCGGCAGGATCGATGCCTTCACCTTCGATAATCTGGCTCTGCTTGGCAACATACCGATCAAGGCTCTTCCGGAGATCCAGACATGCCTTCATGTTCATTTCATGACTTTCTGCCGCACCGAAGGGATTGCAGGCGGTGATGAATGCGGCACACCGATGGCCAGATGCTGCTAAAAGCCTTGCCAGAGGCTCGGAATACTGGTCCACATGGAATGTTATTGCCTCATGGCCTAAGCCCGCCCGATAGTAAGCCGAGCGATAGACATAAATGAGATCATCAGGGATTTCAGTGTATGGCATGGTATCTCCAGCGAAGCTTCCCATTCCCAGGCCTTTATGAGTACTACATTTACCCATGCGGGTAGGCAGGGTAAGTGACAAGCTAGGTGTTTAGCCCCACAGTGTGATGGTGCGGGTTAATAATAAACCTGTCTGGGTCTTCAGACCATATTTTGCAGACGTACTCAAAGGGTGTGAGGCCCTTCAAGGTCTTTAGCCGCCTGGCGAAGTTATAGGCCATCAGGAAGGTTTGCATATGCGCCTTGAGCTCGTCATGTGAACTGTAGTGATAGCGCTTGACGGTAGCTTCCTTGATTGTCCGGTTCATACGTTCGACCTGGCCGTTCGTCCACGGATGGTTGACCTTTGTCATGCGGTGTTCGATGCCATGCTCACGGCAACATAGATCGAACATGTGGGTGATGTATTTGGCTGTTGGGCCGTTGCGGTAACGTGGCGGATGACAGAACTGCACCCCATTGTCGGTCAGGATGGTGTGTATTTTGTAAGGAGTAGCTTTGATCAGGCTGCACAGGAATGCCGTGGCCACTGTTCGGTCCGATTGTGTTTGCAGCTCGGCATAGGCGAACTTGCTGGTACGGTCAATCGCAACAAAGAGATAGAGCTTGCCTTCTTCCGT
>NZ_QAOK01000039.1 GCF_003050865.1 Nitrosospira multiformis
GCCCTTGAGACTGGCTGCCTTTTGGGCCTCCGCATAAAGGCGCCGATCAGCCAGCTGCTGGTCCTTGTCATACCGTTTGTAATGCCATGCCAGTCGCGCCTTGATCTGCTCAAGGTTGATATCCTGTCCATCCAGCAGCACTTTTCCCAGGACACGCTGATAGCGGTCTTGCTTGGACCACTCTACCGCAACTTTCTTGCTAAAGACTAGATCAGCCAGGTTTTGCCGGGATACCGTGCCGAATGCCTGCTTGCGCTCTGGCGCGTCAATTCCCAAAAGTCTTACCTTGTGTTGACGCTTTGACTCATCGAGAACTGTCAGGGTGTCGCCATCAGAGATCTTGACCACCCGCCCCGTCAATATTTTCGCCTGAGCGATGGAAAAGCATAAGCTGCAGAGCGCGATGGCGGCGATTCTCAAGGCCAGGGGAGCGGGGGGTATCTTCATAGAGTAAGTGTCATGGCTAACTCAAAAGCATTTGAACGATACTACAAGTTTTACGCCTTGCTGTTGAGCAGGCTAGCAGAGGGAACCTGCAAAGAGCTGAAGCACGCGGCTGGGAATTTTCCTGGAAGATGCCACAATCTTGATCGGTGCAGGAAACCAAAGCGGAGACACGAGCTTAGGCTGTTATCAACAGACCTGTCCACGCCAATCGGGGAAAACTCGGTGGGGGGCCAACGCCCTAAAAAATTCGTGCAGGTGGCGATTTCGGTACAAAAACAGGTGGTACGCAGTATGGACGGGCACAACCTGGCGCAGCAGGGTGTACTCTAGATCGGCATACTCAAATGGAAGTGTTCGACTTTGGTTGGAATCGTCACTTTGGCCGTGCTCGAAACTCGATAGTCTGGGCGGCTTGATACGAGAGCCGTTTTCGAGAATGTGCCAGAGAAAGCGAGCGCTTGTGCGACTCGTTTTTTCACAAAGCCTTCTCTGGAAGAATCGCTTGCGAGAAGCGTGGTAATGCTAAAGGCTTAATGTACTATTTTTTCCGGGTTCTAAGACGATCCCCGGTCGATTCGAATCATTCCTCTTTTTCCTTCAATCCTCTACCAGTTTTATGCTGAAGCTCATCGATCTTCTTTGACGCCTCCGCTTTGGATAGATTTTCATTCATTTCTTCGCCAGCCTCTTCGCTTAACGTACTTAGATAAGATTTTTGTGCACCGGTCATCGGTTCATCACCGGTCGTCCAATCGTCCGGATCTTTAACCATATTGCTGTTTTCAGCTTTATCCTGAATTTGTTTTTCCATTGAATTCTCCTAACCAAAAAATCCAAACTTACATCCACTAGATTCGACATCAAGAACTGTATAAATATCCAGTTTTAATAAATATTATGGAAGGGATTGCTTCCACATTAAAGCTGGCGGGAACGATGTGGCACAAATAGATGTGATAGCTGCCTCCCAGTGAGAATCTCGCTCAATAAAAACATTTTTGTCGTACAGCAATACAACGACATGCTTTTCCATGAGTCCCCACTTTAATCGTAACTCCTTTTTCTCGCTCATTAAAGTTGCGGCCGGCCTTCATTCTCGAATCTTCCCTTGCTGATTAATGGGTCTGACCGCTGAACCGTGACGCATTCCCAATGTTTTACCAGAGGACTATCACGGATCTACCCCCTAGTGGCGTGCCGGGTGTGACTATTGCCAAATGAAGATTGTAAAGAGGCGTGGGAACGTACTGCTTAAAGATTACCGATGGATCGGCTTGGACCATTCAATGGGAACAAAGAGGTGGCTGGACGCCGAGTAACCCCATATTTTCATTCCTGTACGCGGCCTCTGCTATCGCAAATGAGCAGGTGGATTTGATGAAAAAAAGGGGAGAAAACCTCCCTTTAGCACGCTTTGGGTTTCGACTAAAGCTGTAGCATGCAGCCTTTCGCGTCCGCGAAAACTTTACAGGGAACGTGGTCAACCAAGAAATAATACCCCTCGGGTATCACAAATAACTTACAGTCGGAGAAAAGATGATGAAAAAAGGAAAATTTGTTGCCATTTCATATTTTCTGGCCATGTCGGTGGCGCTGTTGACGGCAGCGCTGGCTTAATCCATAACGTTTGCGGAGCGACAGTGCCAAGTCGATGCTCTACAGTGCTCTTTGTGCTGTCAGGGTATGTACCAGACGCCAAGCTGCGTAAAGTTTCATTTTTGCACAGGCAAAAATCTTTGGTCGTCGCCCCCCTTTGGAGGGGGGCGAGACGATCAGGATTCCTGCTCTTCCTGCGGTTTAGCTGCCTTGAAGTTATCCGGCAACCAGTGCAAGCCTGAGAGTTCTTCATCCGCTCTCATCACCAACTGATCCTTCTTCAATTCGCGCATCACATCCGCCGGCTTCAATGGTTTTCATGTGGTTTGTCTCCATGAGGAATAAATGATAGGGAAAAGCCGGTGCAAGCACCGGCATAAAGGCTCAATACTCGTCAGGTAAGAGAAATGTAGTCACGCTGCGGTCGGCCTCCGTGATGATCCAGAGCGTGTTGTCTCCATAACCCTTGCAAGGCTTGCTCTCGTCGATGGGGTAGGCAGACAGGATGCGCCACTCCGCCTTCGTCGCCTCATTGTTGGTCTTCGCGTCTTCCTCGCAAACACAACCCCAGTCACCGCGTACATGGCGGTTGAGGCAGCGGTTAAGCAGTGACAGATCGCCTATGCCCATGGCTCCTCCTGTCGCCACCACCTGGCCCAGGGGGAAAAGCGGATAGATCACTCTTTCTCGGGTAAAAACCGGGTGCGATTCAATTTGTTCCTGTACAGCCTGCTCCTGTGTAACGTGTTCCATGAAAGTCTCCCAATGAGTTGAAGAATAAGAGGCTATAAAAACTGATCCTCTTATTCGGCTCTCCTCGCTTCGCCCCTGGGGGCGACGGGAGTGGGGGGACAGCCCTTGCCCTCACGGGCAAGGGTTGGGAATGGGTGGGGTAAAAGGGGCAGGCAAATAGCGGGACTATGCTTCCCGCGTATTCGTTTATCCCCCCACAATATAGTTACTCCGTCTCGTTTTCCGTGATACTGAAACGGCTGGCAGGTAGCTGTCGGTGAAGGCGGGACATGCATCCGAGGATTACGAATACCCCCCACTAAACATTCGATGTTTTGGGACTCGGCTTCGAATCCGCGGATGCGCTTGCGTTCGTCAACGAATACTCAGGGCATGCCGATCGATCGACTCACTATATTGCCTTCGCAGAACTCAAGCATGCAGGTCTCCTCCATTAATTTTTCGCTTCGGGAAAATGGGATGAATTCTTCAACAAACACATTCACAGCCTTCATCGGCATTGATTGGGCAGACACCAAACATGATGTCTGCTTGCAGGCTTCGAACAACGACAAAAGGGAATTTGCTGTTATCCCACACCAGGTTGACCATATCGAGCAATGGGCGCGCGCGGTGCACGAACGCTTTGGCGGAACCATTGCCATAGCGCTCGAACTGACGAAAGGTCCGATCGTCTACGCTTTGCAGAAGTATGATTTTTTTGTGTTATTTCCAATCAATCCGTCGACGCTGGCAAAATATCGAGAAACCTTTAAACCAAGTCGGGCCAAAAATGATCCGACCGATGCTGAACTCGCGCTGGATCTGATAATGCGCCATCCAGAACGATTTAAACCACTGAAGCCGCAGAGTGTTGCCATGCGTACATTGGCCGCCATGGTTGAGCAGCGCCGTGCCCTGACAGACGACAAGACGCGATTCACCAATCGCCTGGGCGACACGCTCAAGCAATACTATCCGCAAGCGCTTGAGTGGTTCGATCATCGGGATACGATCCTGTTTTGCGATTTCGTGATACGTTGGCCCACGCAAATGCATGCAAAGAAAGCCCGCAAGTCTGTGCTGGAAGCCTTTTTCAAGGCGCATAACCTGCGTTCCGCCACGCTCATTGCCACGCGAATCAAAGCGATCAAGGCGTCAAAACCGTTGACCCAGGACGTTGCCGTTATCACGTCGCATCGTTTACTGGCGCAGGTGCTGGTCGAACAGATACGCATTACGCTGCAGGCCATTGATCGGTTTGACCAGGAGATTGCAGCACTCGCCCCGACACTACCAGACTATAAGCTTTTCAGTAACTTGCCTGGCGCCGGTCAAGCTCTGGCGCCACGCCTGCTTGCCGCCTTTGGTGAGCAGCGTGAACGCTATGCAACTGCCGGTGAATTGCAAATGTATTCGGGCATTGCGCCGGTTCTTGAAAGAAGCGGTCAGAAAAGCTGGGTACATTGGCGGTTGCGGTGTCCAAAGTTTGTACGGCAAACGTTTGTTGAATGGGCTGCGCAAACCGTTAATAAATCTTTTTGGGCAGGCGCTTTTTACCAGCAGCAGCGGGGAAAAGGCAGCTCTCATCAAGCTGCCTTGCGCGCACTGGCATTCAAGTGGATTCGTATCCTTTTCCGTTGCTGGAAAAATCGCACACCCTATGATGAATCCAGGTACCTGAATGCGCTTAAAAAACGTAGTTCGCCGTTACTCGCACTACTCGGTCCAGAGAACACGGAACCAAAATTGGCAAAAGCATGAGAGGGGGAATCCCGGAACATTCACAGTCTTGACGGACCAACTCAGGGCGTGAGTCCCCCTCACGAAACGTTGGGGGGCGTTGTGGGGGGATTGGCGCGGGGAGCTATCGGACCGTGCCGACGAGGTTGGAATTCAAGTGCGCCGCGGCCGCAAAGCTTTGCGGATCACAGGCCATGACAGGAAAGCAAAGCGGCTGGCAGGGCCTGTGACAGCGGCAAACGAGGATGGGAAATTTTCGCAGCACTGCGAAAATCTCTCATGAATCCCATTTCATTGATTCTTTGCCGGAGGCGATTAACTGTGTAAGCTGGCGGGAGTTTGAAAACTAAAAAGGAGAAAAAGACTGATGAACAAGAATGAACTGATCGAAGCCATAGCCGAGAAAACCAACTTCAGCAAGGCTCAAGCCGGCCGGACCGTGACAGCATTGACCGAAACCATCACCGAAGTCCTGCAGAAAGGCGATTCCATTTCCCTGCCAGGATTTGGCACCTTCGAAGTGCGCGAACGCAGCGAGCGCACTGGCCGCAATCCCAAGACGGGAGAGAATTTGACGATCAAGGCTGCAAAAGTGCCTGCATTCAAGCCGGGCGCCACGCTCAAGGCGGCAGTCAACGAGAAAGCTTAACTACGCTCGCCGCTGCTGTAACCTTGCTCCCTTTTCCCTGCGTCATCCTGGACCTGGAAACCACGGGCCGCACACCATGCATGACCGCATTATCGAGATTGCATTCATCCGCTTCGAGGAAGGAACTGCAAGCGATCGATGAAACACAATGAGCGCCTCCGAAACACCCTAAAATAATCCTGATATAGCGCCTGGTAAGCTTCCAGCCGTCTCGGACTTTCGGACACATCTTAGGTACGTTCCAGATTTTCACACTGTTTCGACTGCTAAAGCCCAAAGTCACAAAGAGCGGTTAACCCGCTAGAGTGAGAATTGACCTGCTTGCCGCCATACTGATTTTTCTTGTCACTATTGTGCTGGTGATCTGGCAGCCGTACCAGGTGGGCCTTGGCTGGAACGTCAGGCTTGGTGCAGTCCTGGCGCTGCTGTCAGGCTTGGTGCAGTCCTGGCGCTGCTGTCAGGCGTGGTCCATCTCAGCAATATTCTTGTGGTCTGGCAGATTCTCTGGAATGCAACGGAATTACTGCAGTTTGGGGGGACATATATCCGTCCGCCGTATAGAAAAAGACGGTGTGACGCAGGAGCGCAGCAAACCCCAATATGACTACACCAGTACCGAATAATGCAACAATAGTGGAAACAATCACTCGTCTCATTAGTAAGTTTCCTTTTTTTAAAAGCGAGCTTTGTAGCCAGCCGCCGGGGAGGTCAAGCAGCAACCGTCTGGCTGTCCATTGCCCGCCAGAGTTCAATGCTAAGCCTGGAGCAATCCAGATCAATGTAACGCCATCGAAGCAACATAATCGCGTTTCGCCGGTTGCGACGCCATCCTGTGGTGAAAAGCGGCTTCGGCGGCTTTCTCTGCCGCCCGCTTGTATTTTTGCACTAGAGCAGTGGCACGCGGCTGTGAATTCTGTCCGTGGCTCCTATAGAGGTCGCTTTTGTCCTCGTAATACTGGAGCCGTTTCTCGTGTTTTGCTGCTATTTCCACCAGTTTCCTGGCTCGGTTTTCATACCGCCTGGCGAGCTCGTCGTGGTCGACAAAAGTTCTGATACTTTTTGTAGCCATGCTCGCATTGTCATTCCTTGCTTCGAGCGTACCGGTCTCGGTGCAGGAGGCCAGCAAGCCCAGCATGGATAGGGATGTTAAAAACTTCCTTATTTCTTTTCCCATGATAGGTAGACTCCAATGAAATGGATGAAGCGAAAGCCGCTCCTGCTGATGTGTCCATGACATTGGAACATTGTACTCAGTGCGACTATAAATAAAAGTCACATGTTATGATTATTATCATAATATTTTGCTTATGCATTACGAACCTTAAGTCCTAACTGCAGCAGTTCATCCGAAAATTCAGAGCAGTCATGAGGCTCGCTCCATCATCCAATGCGCATTTTTCCTGCTTGATACGGTATTGATCGAGGTCGCCGTGCGGACAGCCAGCAAATCCAGTAGGCCGTGCCGCGACTGTTCTAGCACCACCCCGAACAAAGTCTTACGGGGCGATTCGCCCTTCGGGATCGTGACGCCCGAGTGCAGTTGGATGAAATTCGCCGGACTAGCGGATATCCCAAATTCCAGCTGTTTTACAAGCCACCGCTGAGTACTGGGTCAATAATCTGAAACGCGCCGTGATATTGGAAGGCAGGTAACGCGGATTATCTGATATCCAGTCCCAAGGGCGAGGCCGACTCCAAGCATAAGGATGTTTGAGATGAGACAACTTTTGTGTAATGCTATGTGTGATTATTCTAAGAGATGAGTGATAGGATGACCTTGTGAGGGTATTCAAGAATGCATGGTTCGAGCGCTTCGCGCGTAAGCAATGCATCCCTGACAAAGCCTTGCTTGAAGCCATTGAACGAGCCGCGAAGGGTCAGATTGACGCCGATCTCGGCGGAGGCGTAATCAAGCAACGGGTGGCCCGGAAAGGTCAAGGCAAGTCTGGAGGCTTTCGCACCATCATTCTGTATCATGCAGCAGGACGTGCCTTCTTCGTGTACGGCTTTGCTAAAAGCGAGCGCGACAACATCGATAATGACGAGGAAACACAATTCAAGAAGGCAGCAGCCCATGTCCTTGGACTAACGGACGAACAGCTGGCTGAGTTGATCGGCAAGAACCAGTTTTCGGAGGTGCATGAAAATGGCGAA
Source organism: Nitrosospira multiformis (assembly GCF_003050865.1). Classification (GTDB taxonomy): domain Bacteria; phylum Pseudomonadota; class Gammaproteobacteria; order Burkholderiales; family Nitrosomonadaceae; genus Nitrosospira; species Nitrosospira multiformis_E. The sequence goes on from NZ_QAOK01000039.1 coordinate 7,322, forward strand.
GAAATATCGGAGTGATGCGCTCGCAGCAATCCACGAGACAATGGAGGCGCTGCATGAGATTGGGGCGGTCAATAAACAGACCATGCGCGAGTTCGACGAGTCGTGCCTTGCTCCCGTGCAGGTCATGTCACCTGAGGAAATCCGTGAGCTACGAGAGCGCGAACACCTGTCACAGCCCGTTTTTGCCCGTTATCTGAATGTCAGCAAGAACCTGATTTCGGACTGGGAGCGAGGTGTCAAGAAGCCGGGTGGCCCGGCATTGCGACTACTGACTGTGATCAAGAAGAACGGGATTCAGGCAATTGCTTGACTGTTGGGAGATAGATTTGCCAGAAATATCCCAGTGCCTGGATTCTATTGATCCAGCATGCAGTTCAGAACGTCACCACCGGCCGGATCACACTGCGCATCCCGCTACGCGTCGTACGGCAAGTGTTGTATCAAGTGCGGGACAAGCGATGTTTCCCTTATACCAAGCGCCATCTCCAGACAGAGGCGTGAGGATATGATCCTGAACGAGAGTTTCGTAATCTGCTCCCGCGCGCCAGGTGAGCGCATGCCCAAGAAGTCCGTATAGCTTGAAGATGACAAACCTCGACAAGCTTCCGTGCTGTCAGGTATTTCGCAGTGATGGAATTTCCGACGGTTTGGACTTACATCCCCTGAATACCGATTAGTCTTGGGTATGCTCCGGAACACCACCCGCTTTCGGATTGTGCCTGATAAGCGCACTTCCCGATAATTTGCGAAGAGCGACATAGAACACAGGGGTGAGGAACAGTCCAAACAGAGTTACGCCGATCATGCCCGCGAATACGGTAATCCCCGTGGCTGAGCGCACTTCCGCACCAGCACCTGTTGAGAGTACCAGCGGTACAGAGCCAGCGACAAAGGCAATGGATGTCATGACAATCGGCCTCAGGCGCAGGCGGCAGGCCTCCAGTGCCGCTTCAACGATCCCCTTGCCTTGGAATTCCAGTTCACGGGCGAATTCGACGATCAGGATCGCATTCTTGCAGGCCAGGCCCATCAGCACGACCAGCCCCACCTGCACGAATATATTGTTGTCGCCGCCGGTCAGCCACACGCCGAGCAAGGCGGCGCACATGCATACCGGCACGATCAGGATGACTGCAAGCGGCAGCGTCCAGCTTTCGTACAATGCGGCGAGCACGAGGAAAGCGAGCATGACGGCAAGCGGAAATACGATCAGCTTGGCGTTGCTTTGCGTCACCTGTTGATAGCTCAGGTCCGTCCATTCGAGCATCATGCCGTCCGGCAATATTTCCCCGGCCATTTCCTTTAGCCGGATGATGGCCTGGCCCGAGGATAACTGGTGCGGATCGGAATCGCCAATCAGGTCGGCAGCGGGATAACCGTTGTAGCGCAGCACCGGGTCGGGACCATAGGCCGGGGTGATCGTCGTCATCGCACTCATGGGTATCATATCGCCGCTCTCATTGCGGACGCGCAGTTTCTCAATATCTTCAATACGTTGCCGTTTCCCGGCGTCGGCCTGGACAAAAACGCGATAGACGCGCCCGAAAAGGTTGAAGTCATTCACATAGGCTGAGCCCAGATAGATTTGCAGCGTATTGAACAGTTCGCTCAGCGACACGCCCTGCGCTTTGGCTTTGGTGCGATCAACCTTGATTTCGAGCTGGGGAATATTTGCCTGATAAGCACTGACCGGATAAGTGAATCCCGAGGTCTGCGCGATCTTGCCCTGGAACGCTTTGGTCGCATCCTGCAGTGCGCCATAACCCAAGCCGGCGCGATCCTCCACGTAAAGCGAGTAACCGGAACCATTGCCCAATCCCTCGATCGGCGGCGGCATTAATGCGAAGGTAATACCCTCCTCAATGGAAGAGAATTTTTCATTGAGCTCCGCAACGATGGCGCTAGCGCTGCGGCTACGCTGATCGAACGGCTTGAGAATGACATAGGCGGCGCTGAAATTAGGCGTGTTGGTAACCTGCAAGGCATTGAGGCCTGCATAGGCTGCCACTTTCTCCACGCCCTCGGTGCCAAGGGCGATATCAACCATCTTGCGCACGACCTCGTCCGTGCGCGCAAGCGAGGCGCCCTCCGGCAGCTTGGCGCCGGTGAAGAGATAAAGTTTATCCTGTGTCGGGATAAAACCATCTGGTACCTTATTAAACAGAAGCGCGGTGCAGGCGAGCAGCATGAGATAGACGCTGAACACGAGCCCGCGTTTTGTCAGCGCATGCCCGACGGTACGATGATAGTTCCCGGAGCTGCGCCGGAAGAAGCGGTTGAAGGGACGGAATACCCAGCCGAGCAAACGCTCCATCACGCGCGATAGCACATCCTTGGGCGTGTCGTGGCTTTTGAGCAGCATGGCCGCCAATGCGGGTGACAGGGTCAATGAATTGATGGCCGAGATTACCGTGGAAACCGCAATGGTCACTGCGAACTGTTTGTAGAATTGGCCGGTTACACCCGTCAGGAAGGCCATCGGCACGAATACCGCGCACAGCACCAGCGCAATGGCAATGATAGGGCCCGATACCTCCTTCATCGCCTGATGAGCGGCGGCAAGCGGCGCCAGCCCTTCCTCGATGTTGCGTTCGACATTCTCGACGACGACAATGGCATCGTCGACGACAATCCCGATCGCCAGCACGAGACCAAACAAGGTCAATGTGTTGATCGAAAAACCGAGCAGGTACAGCACTGCAAAGGTGCCTACTACCGACACAGGTACCGCGATCAGAGGGATGATCGAAGCACGCCAGGTTTGCAGGAAAAGTATCACGACAACCACGACGAGCGAAATGGCTTCCAGCAGCGTGTTCTGCACAGCCCGGATCGAATCGCGCACAAAAACAGTGGGATCCCATGTCGGATCGTAGACGATGCCCGGCGGGAAGCGCTTGGATAGCTCATCCATCTTCGCGTACACCGAGTTTGCTACCGCCAAGGCATTGGCGCCCGGCGAGAGGAAGACGCCTACCGTGGCGTTGGTGTTCCTGTTGTTATACGCGCGCACGGTATAGTTGCCGGAGCCGAGCTCCACGCGCGCCACGTTTGACAGGCGCACCACCTCCCCATTCGGGCCACTCTTCAGAATGATGTCCCCGAATTCGGCTTCCGTGCTGAGACGGCCGCGCACATTGATTGAAATGAGGAAATCCGGTTTGTTCGGCGAAGGCTCGGCACCGAGCTGGCCCGCCGATACCTGCACATTCTGTTCGCGCAGCGCATTGAGCACGTCGCCACTGGTCAAGCCGCGCGAGGCGACTTTATCCGGATCGAGCCAGATACGCATCGCGTAGTCGCCCGAGCCGAACAGCTGCACATCGCCGATGCCGTGCAGGCGGGATAGCTCATCCTTGACATGCAGCACCAAGTAGTTGCGCAAATAGAGCGAGTCGTAGCGCCCGTCCGTCGAGAACAGGTTCATGTACATCAACGGCGTCGGGGATTGCTTTTGCGTCGTCACGCCATATTGCCGCACCGCCTCCGGCAGACGCGGCAGCGCCTGGCTCACCCGGTTTAGCACGCGCACCGCGGCGATATCCGGATCCACGCCGGGCGTGAAGGTGATCACTACCTGCAGAGTGCCGTCGGAACTGGCAACAGACTTCAGGTACATGATGCCTTCAACACCGTTGATGGCTTCCTCCAGCGGCACGGCTACCGATTCGGCAATCTCTTTCGGATTGGCGCCCGGGTAGTTGGTACGCACGAGAACGGTGGGCGGAATGACTTCCGGATATTCGCTGTTCGGCAGCAGGGGGATCGCAATCAGGCCGGCGGCAAAAATCAAGATCGACAGCACAGCCGCGAAGATCGGCCGGTCGATAAAGAATCTGGAGAAATCCACTGAAGTTTACCTCACCGCGCCTTACAGCGCGGTCATCGGGATTTCATTGGGTTTAACCAACATACCAGGAAAGTGAATTTTTTGCTGGCCGGCAACGACGATCCTGTCGCCAGGCGCAAGGCCGGACTGTATCACGCGCAATCCTTCCGCCATGCGGCCGGGCACGATGTCCTTGCGCTGGACTTTATTATCCTTGTCCACCACGTAGACGTACTTGCGGTCCTGATCTGTCATCACGGCCTTATCATCGATCAGCAGAGCATTTTCCTTCCTGCCGCTGATGAATTGCACGCGCACGAACAAGCCGGGGGTGAAAATGCGATCGGCATTGGGAAGCACGGCGCGCACGCGTATGGTTCCAACCTCGGAATTGACCTGGTTGTCGAAGAAGTCGATCGTGCCTGCATGGGGATAGCCTTCCTCGTTGGCCAAGCCGACGCGTACCGAAGTGCCGGCCGGCGCACCTTCGCCATCACGCTCCTGTTCGCCGTAGCGCAGGTAGCTGTTCTCGTCGACGTCGAAGTATACGTACATCGGGTCCTGCGACACTATCGTGGTCAGTATGGTTTGGTCGGCAACGGCCATATTACCGGCGGTTACCAGGGCGCGGCTCGTTTTTCCAGCCACTGGTGCGCGCACCTCCGTAAATTCCAGCTGGAGCTTCGCATCGGCTACCAACGCCTCGGCAGCATCGATATCCGCGGAGGTCTGCGTGTGCGTGGTGCGGCGCGTGTCCAACTCTTCGCGAGAGATTGCCTCGGATTCTATCAGCAGCCGGGCATTCTTATCCCGCATGCTTGCGAGCTGTTCCGCCACGCGTGCACGATCGAGCTGTGCCCGCGCATTAGCCAGTGCTATCCGATAGGGGCGCTGATCGATGAGGAACATCAGGTCGCCCTTCTTTACCTCCTGGCCTTCCTTGTACGCGACGCGCTGCACATAGCCACTTACGCGGGCTCGCAGTTCAATGGTATGGATCGCGCTGACACGGCCAGTGTATTCATCCAATTGTTGCACCGGCTTGGAGACTACCTGGGCGACGCTGACTTCCGGGGGAGGCGGCGCCTGTCCGCCGCCCGCCTGCTCGCTGTCGCAACCTGGCAGCGCTAGCGTCAATGCGATGATTATGCCTGGCATAATCGAGCGTGTACGGAACATTTTATCCATTTGAGAGTGACGCACGCGTATCCCTTTTGGCTATTGCAACAAACAACAAGGTAGGAGTTCGTCCACCTACCACTATCAGTGGCCAGGACCAGGAAGCTTCCGCATTCCGTCGACAAATTTGCCCAGATGCTGTCATCGATTTTCCCTATGAAAAGTCGAATCAAGCCATTCAACAGGTTTCTCCAGAGGCGGCCGCCTCCAGCGCACTGCTGCAACAAATCTGACCAATTTCATTAGATCAAGCTGAAACAAAGGATTAAGGGACTTATCCACAATCCTATCCCTGGTCTATCCCCGGCAACAGGGGAAAACCTCATTGGATTAACTGGACCGTGGATGCAAGTCATTCGCGGCTTCAACATGACTTTGCAAACATTTTACTGGACTATGTTGATAACCGAGCAGATCAGCCTGAAAGACTCGTGGTATTGAATAGACTTGGCCATCACGCCAGTTGACTGGTAGCCATTACACATAGGAGCAGAAAAATGACTGTGACCAACAAGATTCTTATCATCGTCACCAATTCAGATCTGTTTGAAAAGGTAGGATACAGAACGGGACTGTGGCTTAGCGAACTTGTCGAATTTTGGGATATTGCTGAAGAAGCAGGCTATAAGATGGATATTGCCAGTCCGTCGGGCGGCAAAACTCCCCTTGATCCCGAAAGCCTGCTCATCACCGAAATGGGGGATGCCATCGGCCTCAAAGGGAGCCTTTCCAGGCGCTACGAAGACAAAACCTTCATGAGCCTGCTGGACAACACGCTGAAAGTGTCCGACGTGGATTCGGCCGGGTACGATGCTATCTATATGACAGGTGGCCACGGCGTCATGTTCGACTTCCCGAAAAGCGCATCATTGGCGAAATTGACTGCCGGATTCTATGAATCCGGCAAGGTTGTTTCGGCCGCGTGCCATGGACCTTGTGGTCTGCTGGAAGTGAAGCTGAGCAATGGTACATATCTTGTTAATGGCAAGGAGGTAACGGGCTTCTCGTGGAAAGAAGAGAAACTGGCAAACCGCGATGAAGCGGTTCCGTTCAATCTGGAGGAAGAACTACAAAAGCGAGGGGGGCGATACAGCAAGGCAATGATGCCGTTTGGCTCTCATGTCGTGGAGGATGGCCTCCTGATTACGGCCCAGAATCCCAAAAGCACCAAAAATGTGGGACAGGCCGTGGTCAGGAAGCTCAAAGAACTCAAAGAAATGGCTCCCTTGCCAAAG
>NZ_QAOK01000040.1 GCF_003050865.1 Nitrosospira multiformis
TCTCCCTGCAAAACCTTGTACCGGTACTTCGTTACCCATACAAAATGGTATTCAATTTGAAAAACTGTATGACTGCCCTATCTATAATCCATGCCACACCTCCCTTCGTGCAGCCTATTATTTTCGCAGCTAAAGCTGACCGGCTAAAGCCGGTGGTTTAAACCTTGGGATGGAAAATTAACGGAAGAAGCATTTCAAGAGGATATTTCGCTCCAAATTACTGGTAACCTGAACCAGAAGTTATTAATGAGGTTTTCCCCTGTTGCCGGGATAGAGTTGTGGATAGATCCCTTAAGCCTCTGTTTCAGTTATATCTAATGGAATTGGTCAGATTTGTTGCAACGTGTTTCTCTCGAAAATAATTCTTGAAAATCTATTCTTGCTATCATCTCAACGCGTTTCGATAAGAAAGGATGACTATGCGACCGTCCGTTGCGCTTGACATGAAGCGAAGCGCAGTGCGTGAAGCGGTAGGCCGCTTCCGCACCGCGAACCCGCGCGTTTTCGGTTCGGTGCTGCATGGCACCGACCGGGACGGCAGCGACCTCGATCTACTGGTCGATGCGCTTCCCGGTGCCACGTTGTTGGACTTGGGCGATCTGGAAGATGAATTGAAATCGCTGCTCGGCGTTGACGTCGATTTGCTGACCCCCGGCGATCTACCGCCGAAGTTCCGAGCCAAGGTGCTCGCGGAGGCGCAGCCGGTATGAGCGAGAATCACCGACTGCCCGATTACCTCGACCACATTCAGCAGGCCGCAACCGATGCGCGCAGCTTCGTGGAAGGGCTGGCCAAGGATGACTTCCTGGCCGACAAGCGCACCCAGCAAGCTGTCATCATGAGCCTCATCATCATCGGCGAGGCCGCCACGAAGGTGATGGACAGCTACGCCGAGTTCACCCAGGCCCATGCCGAGGTGCCGCGCAGCATGCGCAACATGCGTAATCGCATGGCCCACGGCTACTTTGACATCAATCTCGATGTGGTGTGGGACACGACGCAGCAATGGCTACCGGACTTGCTCAAGCAACTGCCAGCCGTGCGCCAGGATGCCGACGACGAAGACCAAAATGGCATGGTATTGCCGTGAAGACAATCGGTCAAACCCTGGAAGGAACTTGGTCCAGGGCTTTATGAACTGAACTGTGGAGGATCATCAAGGACCCCTTCCACGCGGTCTACACGGTACGTATCAATGATGGATGATGCATAAAGAGCACCCTCGAGGTACCGGTAATGTGCTGGCCGATCTCGGCTTTGATCACGCGGAGGAGTTGTCGGTGAAGACGGTCCTCGCGGTCAAGCTGAACGAGCTGATCGATAAGTGGGACTTAAGTCAGACAGAAGCTGCCCACCTCACCGGCATGAGGCAGCCGAAAGTGTCCCGGGTCCGGCGCTACAAGCTGCAGAACATCTCGCTCGAACGCCTGATGCAGGCACTGGTCTCGCTAGATCAGCATGTTGAGATCGTTGTCCGACGCGTATGGTAAGCATACATAGCTAGCCAGCAGCAACACGCCGGTCACAGTGCTCTCTCATGGTGAGGGAAACACCGAGAAGAACAGGGCGGCCCACTCATTGGGGTGGTAGTCGACGACGCGAGCGTAGGCATCAGAACCCAGGATGCTGCCTAGCGCGCCTCCTAAAATTCCTCCGACAATACCCCCAACAATGGCGCCTCCAAACGCCCCTCCTGCTCCAAAAAGAGCGCCAATTGCAGCTCCGATTCCAGCGCCGATAAGAATGCCTGCACCTATCCCCGTTGCAGCGCCAGGGATGATACCCGTGTTTAACAAGTCTATATCATCGCCCATCGCAGTAATATCGTCCTCGCCGACCCCACAATAATGTACGCAGTGCTCGCTGTCGGCGACCCAGTTACTGGGTGTAGGACAAGTGGGTGAAGGAATAGGTGGTTCACTCGTGCCGATCGGGTGGCAGAGCCCCAGCGTGTGGCCGAGTTCGTGGATGAAGACGATCGCGCTGAAATGGCCGAGCATCGATGTGCGGGATATTATGAGATCCGGCTCTCGCGAGCGAGGGACGCCCGGTATAGTCCGATCGGATCGCCCATTCGCCCCGATACCCAAGAACTCATCCTCCATTTGGTCGACGAATAGCGCGTAGCGAAAGAAGAAGCGCCGTTCATTCCAGAAGTGGGCTGGTCGATAGTTGGTTTTCATATCGTTGAAGGAAACAATGTTTTCATAGTCGAGGTCCTCGCCACCACCAAGATAACCGTCATCGATCCGGGGTGCAATATGGCGATAGTGAAAACGGCTGGCGACCATCTGCTTGGCATCGTATGGAATGTGATGATCCGCACCTGCCGCATCGACCTCGATGAAGAGCTGACGGCCTTCTGGATCCGCGAGGCCGTCATAGCCTTCGATCCGATCCTTGTCCGCTGGCCGCAGACTAGGATCTTGTCGGCTGATGCGCGCTTCGAGCGCCTCAGTGAGACCGTCCTGCTCGAAGTCACTCATGCCACTCAGTGCATTCGGATCACGGAAATAGACTGTGAACCAGCGGAAGGTAAGGAGGTATTCGAAGTCACCCTGGTTGAGCGTGATCGTGACCTCGCCCGTGTCTCCGGCACCGCCCCAATCCAGCACAGCGTCTTGCAGCGTGTCGTCGGTAGGACTCTCGAAGAACTCGAAATCAGATTCGCGCAATCGCAACCGGGTTTTGAAAACAGCAGGTGTTCCCGGTGCGGTTGCTCGCGAATCGATGATCACAAACGGCGAGACCTCCGTGTTGTCATTCATCTCCCAATAGCCGCGAAGATCGTCCTGTTCGGGAAACCGCACATCCTCGGCTACGAGATAGAGCTCATCGTGGCCGATATCCTCGTCCTCATCGCGGCCCTGGATGCGCGTGAGAAGGAGGAAGGTACGGCGGTTTTTGCCATCATGCCAACCATCCCCATCGCTGTCGGGATTGGTCGGCGAGCTTCCGGTCTGGGTCTCGTAGAGATCGGGCAAACCGTCGCCATCCGAATCGGGTGGCGTGTCGAATGAGGTGTCCGAGTCATCCGGGATGCCATCGCAGTCGGAATCCAACGTGCTTTCCACATCGAGAGAGGCCAGATCCGGGTTCGTGAGAGTGATGATCGGCACTCCGCAGGGCGGGAAAGGTGGCTCTTCAGGCAGGCTCCAGCCATCCTCGCCGAGTGTTGTGATCCATTGGCGGTCGGAGAGATTGTCGCCGTCGAGCCAACGGTTGACATCCGAATTCTGGTAGATGGGCGGGGTTGTATCGGAATTAATCCAGACCTTGATACCGCCGAACCGCCATCCACCACCAAAGGTACTATCCTCCATCTTGGTAACAGAGATCGTCCCGACACCGCGGACCATGTCGGTGCTGAAGATAGGATCGTCGTTCCGGAATTCGAACCTGTCAGTATTGCCGCGTTCGAAATCATCGCGGTCAGGATTGTCGAGCGTGAAAGTCTTGCCGCCAATCTGGAAGACCATCTTGTCATCCGTACCGGCGAAGCGGACATCACCCGTAGTGATCTCGATGATGATTTTGTTAATATGCTCGGCTTGCGCCGAAGTGGGGATCAGCAACGCTACAAAGAGTAGCATCAAGAGATGAAATACCGGTAATCCCTGCTTTTTCATTCCAAATCCTCTGACCTGCTCGCAAAATGTACCGGATCATCTAGCCTGACAATCTCTGTCTTTCAATGCGCTAGTTGGCGATCGGGTTGTAACGAGTAGTGCTAGGCACCCATATTAAAGTATAGCTACCTAATTCCCGTTTGCTGCCTGTCACAGGCCACGCCAACTGCATTCCGCAGTGCGCGTCGCCTGTCATGGCCTGTGATGGGTCGCATCTCACTTGAATTCCTTTTGAACCCCTTGCGCCAGCACGGACCAGTGCTTCCCGCGCCAATCCCCCCACAACGCCCCCCAACGTTTCGTGAGGGGGACTCACGCCCTGAGTTGATCCGTCAAGACTGTGAATGTTCGAGATTCTCCCTTTCACGCTTTTGCCAATTTTAGTTCCGCTTTCTCTGGGTCGAGTAGTGCGAGTAACGGCGAACTACGTTTTTTAAGCGCATCCAGGTACCTGGATTCATCATAAGGCGTGCGATCTTTCCAGCAACGGAAAAGGATACGAATCCACTTGGGCGCCCTGTAAGTGCGCTTCGTATACCCTACGGGCAACCGGAAGGCTGATAACTTCAGGGGTGCCTATTCCACAGGAAGAACAGCAACTCTGATCGTCGCTTGCCAGTTGTGGAAGTGAAGGATTAAGCACATTGTTGAATAGTTCCATGCAACGCAAGAGGACAGCTCATCTTGGAGTCGATATCTTCGCCTTTGCGCTCTGAAGCTCCGGGTTAATAACCGAGATAGTCCTGGCCAAAAATGTGGATTGACGGGCAGCCCTTTCGTTCTATGGCCCACTCCCGCGTCTCCTTCGCTACCAGGTCCAATGCATCCGAAGGCTATTCGTTCCATCCTCCCCAAAACAAGGAGGGAGGGGATTGATCGAGCCAGGAAACAGGATAGTGCGAGAGCCCCGGGTAGAGACGACTCCAAACAGCTGCCACGATAGCCAAGCTAAATACCCCAATGAAAACCGGTTCCCAAAGCGCCGCCAGACTAGAGTGAGCGTGAATCATGATCATTGGGTTGGCCCCGGCTGGAGGGTGTACTGTCCTGGTGAGGAGCATATACCACAAGGCCAATACCTGAGCGAGCGCATAGACCCATAGCGAATCGCCGAAGAGCTGATAGCAGACAATACCAATGAGAGCGCCCCCCAGGTGACCGCCAAAGAGTGCCCGTGGCTGTGCTGCCGGCGCGCGGGTAAGGCCAAATAAAAATACGGCAGAACCGCCTAGCGAAGCAAAAAAGAAGGGTGAAAAAGGCGGCGAAGCAAGGAATAAGGCTACTGCGACACCCATTGCAGCGCCAAGCCCGCACCACAATAGACGAGCTATAGCTGAACGTTGCACTGTTTATGTCCACTCAAAAGCAAATTCCCCCAATCCTCCTGAGGATTATCCTAATATAAAAGACCAGGGAAATTAAGAACACTGATCGGTTTGTTTGGCCCAGACTTGTCCCAATAATTGGACTCCTGAATGGCACCCTGCTGCATATTGTAGAAAGTAGAAGGTGGTCCCGACTCTCCGTTTAGCAGTATTCCGACATCGCTCTATTTCGCTATTACAGTGGTCACAACCATTGATGGCGATATTACTCCTCAAACTGATCTGGGACGCGCAATTACGTCAATCACCATGCTGGTTGGAGCATCCTGCTGTCCCCACCGGAATTATCACCTCAGAAATGACTGCGCAGTGGGACAAGAACCGACAGGGTAGCTATGAGGCAACTTTCCCGATCTTGGGGAAAAATTCGCCGCAATAAGCAGTGTTGGATAAGCTAGTAGGGAATAAAGCTTTAACTGTAAACACTAAAAGACGACGCGCAAGGCAAGCTTTTTTACCATACTCATCGTCAGTTTTCGGCAGGTGCTGTCTGTAGGGATAGCTCCGCTACGACGGCATCTCTTGCCTTGCCGGCTACGGCCTCTATGTCTCCAACGATAACTTGCTTGCTGTCCACACCAGCTCTTCGCAGGGCTGCGATGATCTCCTTCGCGCGGCTTGCCGCCAATGCTTCCAACTCCCCGCCAGATAATGGCTGGAGTTCGACCAGGCGATCGAACATGGCCTCGTAGAATTCCCGATCCCTGCTGCCTCGCCCAAACAACCCGAGGAGGGGATTGACCCGATCAGGTTCCCGCCCTGTCCGTTTCTTATATGTATCGGCGAATTCCGCAGGACCGCCCTCTGACCTACGGGCTAGCAACCTTTCCAAGGCCTTCTGTATGTCGGCGTTTCCAAAGGCCATGAAGTCCAGGTCTTCGCTCTCCTCGACGAGGATATCTGCTTCGGCCAGAACGTCACGGTGTACCTGCTGGCGTCGCAGGCTCTTTCCATCGACCTCTGCATCGTATGGGCCCTGCACGACGAGTGCGACTTCCGGTCGTTGTTTGATTGCTTCGGCAAGGACATCCAGCTGCTCGCGCTGGGAGGGCTGAATATCATCACTGCCTGGCTCGAATTCGACTTTTCTCAGGTTCTCCGTTTCCTCTTCCGAACCTGCAAGAAGCCGGAATGGAGAAGTAACAATGCGGCGCAATACGGTTGCCAGCGCGGTGCGTATAACCAACCCATAATCGAAACTGGGATTGCCCAAATCCCCTCTAACAGGTACCGCAAGGTTTATCCTGTCGTTTGGCCCTTTCAACAGCGCAATTGCCAGGTCAAGGGGGAGGTCGAGCGCTCCCGGCGCTTCCACTCGCTCGCCCAGCTTGAAATCTGCAAGCATTATCTTGTTCTCGCCCAGCAACTTTCCCTTCACGATCTTGTAATGCAGTGTGAGCCAGAGCTTGCCCGCCGCGATCTTGCGTCCAGCAAAAGTCGCGGAGTATGGCGAAAGGGGAGGCATCTTGATGTTTTCAAAATCTGCCGCGATGTCCAGGAATCTCTTGGGATTTGACGTTGAGAGCGTTCCTGCAACCTTCGCCTCGCCATAGTCCTCCACCTGCCCACTTAATCTGATTTCCGCACGGTTCCGGGGTGCGGTTGAAATTCCTGCGACAATACCCTTGAGCCCGGTTACATGAGTTGAGAAAGGCAAAACCAGACTTTTATCAGCGAAGTCGAGCGAACCCTCCTCAATTCGCACTTGTGCGATTTCTACAGGAAACACATTGTCTTTCTGCCTGGCTCCTGTCTTCTCTGGCAGTATCTTACGCTGGTGGCCTTCAGGCGATTCCTTGGCTTCGGTACTGTTTCTCAGTACTTGGGCAAGATTCACGTTCATCTCCTCATCAATGGCAAGCTTCAGATCGGGTTCATGAAGATGGATTTCCTTGACCGAAAGCCGGTTTGGATCCATGCTCAGCTTGAACTTCTGGGCCAGGAGCGCTTTCCATGCGATCAACCGATCAGTAGTATCAGATTCATTCAACCGGAAGTCCTTGATGCTGGCACTTCCTGCTACCGTTATTTCAGGAGTGGCGCCGGAATGATAATTTAGCTCGGTTGCAGCGACGAGGCGACCAGATACAAGGCTTGCTGCGGCATGGCGCGCCACCACTCCTTGCAAAGGCTCCAGCGGCACCTTTGCGTCGAGTTTGACGCTCGCCTGCTTGAAATCCTGGCGGGCTGTACCGCTTCCGTTGATGACTCCTTTATTATTATTGACCTTCAGTTTGGCGTTAAAAACAACAGGTTTTTCAACAGAGTTATCGATATTTTCGGCTGTCACAGCGATGGCGTCGATATCATAGGCGACTATCGGTTTGTACGTCTCGTCAGCTAGCTGTGCTCTGAATTGCTTCAGGTCCAAAGAGCCTATTCTGTATTTCCAGGCAGTTTCTTCGCTTTTCGTGGAAGTGGGGTCAACGGCAGGAGGAGATTGTCGATCTTCTTTTGGTTTTTGTGCCGCGTGCAGCAGGCGCAATAAACCTCTAGGGCCGTCAGGCCCCCGAATGAACGCCATTTCTCCTCCACTTACGTTAATGCTCTCAGCTGCCACGGTCTGTGCTTCAGTATCGAGACTACCCCCACTCAATTCAAAATTTCCCAGCGTTCCGAGCAGTGCAGCATCACGGGAAACGGGTGCAACTACCACACCGCTGATTGATAATTGAGCAGCTTGTACCTGCAGGCGCGGGGCCTCCACTAAGCCACTCAGGCCCAGCTTGAATTTGCTGCCCAGCTTGTCGATTCTGAAAGCTAGGGGTGGCGACAGGCTGTAATCAGTATAAGCAATCCCGATATCTTCAAGATCGACGTGTTCAATATGTATTTTCCAGGGAAAGCTGGGTGATGCAGGCCTTTCAGCTAAATCAGAATCGTTGACAGGTTCTGTCCTGGAATCCGCTGCCGCTGTCGACTTTTTCAGCAGGCTTTGCCAATTCAGTTGTCCATTATCTGCACGACTCGCACTTGCTTTGCCTTTAGAAAGGGCAAAAACCGGGATGGCAATTTCCCTGTCGTCAAGGGAAAAACGAGCATCATCAATATGTACGCTGCCCAACTCAATTAATGGTTGACGGCCATCTGCCTGAGTCACCGAAAGGTTGGCTAGTTGTAGCGTAATTTTGCTCAATTCAAGCGAAGCCTTTCCCTGTTTGTAGGAAAAATCGTAGTTTGCTGCGACACCCACTTCTCCCTGCGGTTTGGCTATCCGCAATTCCTCGCGAAAAAACTGCCATATATTGGCCAGCTCCAATTCACGCAGCGCAAAATATCCCCTTGAAGCCAGCGGAAACAGGGTAATGTCCCCCTTCCATTCGAGAGAGCCGCCTCTCTCTGACTTTGCTTGCAGGACATACTGTCCTTCCCGATCGGGAATGGTAGTCAGGTCAGTGAGAACCAGGTTGATGGGGGAAAGGATGGCGCTTGCCGGTTTTTCGCCCGAAAGATCACTCAAGCTTATCCTGGCATCGCTTATCACCAAATGCTCGAGGATAACCCTCATCGGCGTTTTCGAAGCCTCCTCGCGACTCTTCAGGCGCTCGATAAGTTCAATGACGTTAAGTCTGCCTTCTCGGTCGATCTCCAAGGCTAAGTCGAGCCCTTCAGTTCGGATGTCAGCAAATCTCCAGGCCTGTGTGAAAATACTTGATAACTCGAAGTCGATATAAAGCCGCTTGAACGTCATCAAGGGGCTCTCAGCCATTCCTCCAAGCTGAACGTCGGATACTTCAACAGTGAATAGATAGGGATTGATGCGGATATCGCCCACGCTTGCATCCTGCCCCGTGCGCTGTTCCAGGTAATCCGGGAGGAACCGCTCAAGCCAGTATGGCAAAACAAGAAAACCGGCCAGGGTGTAAACAAGCAGCAAGACGGAAACAATTCCTACTGATCTTCGGAAAACTGGGTGAGCAATAATCCTTTTCATATGGAGGATTACTTCCGAAGTATTCTCAAAATTATAAAGGGGCATTTAAGAAGGAGAGAGGGGCCTGAGGGGCCTGATGGCCCCCAGTTCGCAAAGGCGGTCACGGCCTCAGGCAAAAACTAGCCCAAAGACCGCGAGGGCCTACGAAGCACCACCCTGCCTTAACGGCCTCCCTTAATGATGTGCACCTTGACCCTTGTTTAGGTACTTTAAGATGAACCAGGGTGCAGTTCTGTTGGATATGGAACAGAAATCAGTCCCCCGGAAGAATTCACGTGGGAGTTTTTGCCTTTGTCGAGCGTGGCAAGGCGATTGATTACCAACTTAAAAAGACATGATTATTTGATGTTAAAGATGTCTCAATAATGTTGCGGGTGGCTGATGACAAGATGAGTCATGCGCTGGATAGCTTGGTGCATCCCACGTTAATGTTATGTAGAGGGTTACGTTTGGGCGCATCAAGGACATTATTTGCCGCCGAGGATACGCCTTTGGAAAACTTCATCACGTTGGTCGGGCCCAATCGGGCAGTAGAGATACTAGGCGTCCGCCTGGTTGGGATCAATGCCGAAAATGGCGTAAAACTCCTCTTTACGCTCGTCTTTATCGCACTCATACTTTTCCTCGGAAGGCTTTTGCGGCGCTTCATATCCCGTGCTCTGCACGGGATATGAAGCGCTTGACGTTCTGGGTTCGACAAGGAGTTGCGCTCGGCACAGCCTTACTCCTTATCCTGGGCCTTGTCTCTATTTGGTTTGATGACCCAACCCGGCTGGCAACGGGGATCGGGCTAGTCACGGCCGGTTTGGCATTCGCTCTGCAAAAGGCCGTTACCGCGGTGGCTGGTTATTTCATCATCCTGCGCGGCAAAACCTTTAACGTCGGCGACCGCATCACAATGGGCGGAGTGCGTGGGGATGTCATTGCTTTAGGTTTCATGCAAACCACAATCATGGAAATGGGTCAACCGCCACCCGTACAAAACGCTGATCCTGCAATGTGGGTTCAAAGCCGCCAGTATACGGGCCGTATTGTTACCGTCAGTAACGCACGCATTTTTGATGAACCAGTTTACAACTACACGAGAGAATTTCCGTACCTTTGGGAGGAGATGAGCATTCCGATCAGGTTTAATGCGGATCGTGAACGTGCTGAACGCATTTTGCTGGACGTCGCCAATCGACGAACCGTTTCCTTCAGCTCCCTTAGTCAGGAAGCGCTCCAGGAGATGCAACGGCGCTATTTTATGAAGTCGGCAGACATGAAGCCGAGGGTATATTACCGTCTGACGGATAATTGGCTAGAGCTAACAGTCCGTTTTATCGCCGAGGATCATGGCATTCGAGAATTAAAGGACCAGATGAGCAGGGATATTCTGAGGGATTTGGATGAAGCAGGTATTGACATCGCCTCGTCCACGTATGAAGTCGTCGGTTCACCGCTGGTTCGTATCAAGCAACAAGCCTAGTTTCGCTGTGGGACGAAGGCCTTTTTGAGGCGATCTGCAGAAGAAGAGTCATGATCTCTTGTCTGGCAATTAATGCTAAGTGGCTAAGTGGCCCTCCGTACGGATGTCCTAAATTTTAAAACATATCATTTAAACGTAATTTCTTCCTATTTTCATTTTTTCTGAGGAGAAACCATTATGGGTAAATATTTTCTTGCTTGGCTGGTAGGTGTACCCATATCCGTTTTAATAATATTTTGGCTCTTGTTCTAATCCATAACGCCCTGCGGGCCATCATATGAATGCTTTATGGGGCAGAATCTGTTTCGGGCATAAGCTATCATTCACCCTGACCTGCCTCCTCTTCCAGTGCTGTACATACCCTCGCTAACCGGGCATCGATTATTGCAAGATCGTATGGAGACTCGACGCTGCGGTAGGCCACTTCTGCAATTCGCTGCGCTTGTTCCCGCAACGCCTCTCGGCGATCAACCGAAGCTGTCTGCGTTTCGATAGTTTGTAGGGCATCGAGCATGCGAGTCATAAGGGTGACATTGCCCTCGCTGTTTCTTCGGATCTGGTCAAACGACGCTTCCATCAGGATGCCGAAAGTCGGCCAAACCGTAATCAATCTCGGTTTGCCTTTTTCATAGTGAATTCGGGAAGGAAATTTACGTGGTGCCACGTGACATAGGATACTGGCGAGGTAATCAACGCAAGTTACAGCAGTGGTTGTGTCATTAATCCCTGGCGAGAGAGCTTTCAACGCAATGTCGACAATTTGCCTGATGCCAAACTCGGGGTCTTGCTCTATCGTGCGGCGACTGCCGATACTATATGCCGAGCAAAGGGCTTGCATAGTCTTATCATCCGGATCTGGTCCGGTGATCGAAGCCAGCACCATGCTCTTGACAACAAAATCTCCTATCCCATAGTTCATCCTTATTATGATGTTTCGCTGACATGCAAGATCTTCAAGCGAAGCATAGTCGATGCTTTCAATATAGCCACTCGCTGTTGCAGGGACTATATGCCAGTCAAGTTTCCTGGATATATGTCCGAGGCATTCTTCATCCTCTTCTTCAACCAGCGCACCCTTTTCCGGGAAAACGCGCTCAATCGCCGCCAGGGTTTCATCGGCCACAGAACAAATAATGTTCGAAGCCTGGATCGAGGTGGCAATATGATGAATGAAAAGAATGAGGACGCTAATTCCTATCAGGGCCAGCACGACCCCAATGAGCACTGCGAGGCTGGGGACGAATGCGCTTTCGTCGCCACCCCGGATTACCCGCAACACAATAAGGCAATAGGCAAATATTCCTGCAAAGGCGCCCAGGGCTACTTGGGTTATAGTGCTGCGCATAAAATTCCCCAGGACACGCGACGTATACTGGTTCGAGGCCAGCGCTAACGTTACCAGAGTCATGGAAAAGGTGACTCCCACGACAGTCATCATCGAACTGGCGATTGTGGCCAGCATCTGGCGAGATCCTTCCGCTCCAGCGCCAAACAGGCGGGGCCACTCGGTTAGGATTTCGTTGTTTACGACGGAATCCGCATTAATCAGGCTTATAGCGAGCGCAATGCTTCCTGCAACAATCAATGAAGGTGTAAACCAGAAACTGGAGCGGAGGTAGATCCAGAGCTGTTGGGGTTTCTTCATGGCTTGTTCAAGAAGACAGAAATGGATCTCGCTCGTCATGACAGCAGAAAAAGTCCCCGTACTTCAGCGAACACTCCTGGAAACTTCCGGCCTCCTTAGCCCTAAAAAAATTTGAAGCCGAGCTGTTCTTTGACTGATCACTTAGGGGGAATCAAGGTCGAGGGTCTCCCAGTATATCCTCTACATAAATCATCCTGACCATGACCATGGCAGCTGCGGTAAGAGGAGTGGCAAAAATGATGCCAAGGCCGCCGACCAGGACCCCCAACAATATCTGCGTACTTATGACAAGGGCAGGCGGTAAATCAACCATTTTCTGCTGCAGCAATGGTGTTATTACATAGCTTTCGACCGCCTGAATGCCGACATATAGTGAGACCACGTAAATAACCTTGTCCGGACCGTACGTCAAGGCTAGCAGGGCTGCAGGAAGCAAGGCGAGAATAGGCCCAATATTGGGGATGAAGGTAAGAATAGCGGCCAGGATGCCTAATAGCAGTGCGAGCTCAATGCCAATTAGCCATAGCCCAACTGCTGTCAGCACGCCTACGACAAACATTGCGGTTATCTTTGCAAGCAGCCAGGATTCAAGAGCTGATCCGACTGCCTGTAATACTTCTCTTGCGCGTGGGCGCCTGGATTTCGGAATGAGGCGGATCAAGCCGTTGATATAAGTTCTGGGGCTGATCGCCAAAAAGATGCCAATCACCAGGAAGATGATGAGATTTCCAAGTGCACCGAACGTTGAGGTAAATATTCCTGCGGTAATGCTGATGATATCCGAGCTGCCCGGTGCCACCTTTTCAAGCCGGTCTTTCTGCCCCAAAAGCTTCCTGACCCATTCATACTTTAGAACCTGCTGCTGGGCCTGCTCCGCTGCCTGAGGAATGCGTTCCACTAGCCGATCAATTTGGGAGGATACTTCGGGTGCAACAGACCATATACCTCCTGCAATAACCAGTGTGAGGGCTAGTAAAACGAATGTTAGCGACCATTTTTCCGAAAGGTGGGTCTTTTGACTGATCCACCTGCTCAATGCATGAAGGAAAATGGCCAGTAGGATACCTGCGAATATGAGAAGAAAAACTTCCGCAGCTTTCCACAACAATACAATTACGACTGCCACAAAAGCGACAACACTTGCTTGAATCAGAGTTTTTTTGAATCGCCCCGGTTTTCGTGGAGGCTTTTTGGTTTAAGTTAAACTTCTACCGTGGCCTTTTGGACCAATTGCTGATAATAGTTTGCTTCTGCTT
>NZ_QAOK01000041.1 GCF_003050865.1 Nitrosospira multiformis
CTTGTGTGGCCCGTAGCCTCTGGGAGCATCCTTCCATTGCAGGCCGTTCTTTATCACGTAAATAATCCCGCTGATCACCCGTAAATCGTCCACACGTGGCACCCCATGCGACAAGGGAAAATAAGGCTTTATGCGGTTGAATTGTTTCTCTGACAGCATAAAAAGATCACTCATGGCAACTCCTCCTGCCATAAGTGAAAGTGAATCACATCCACTCACTTCCGTGAATCCCAAAATTAATAGGTCCTGAGCCTAGCAGAGAGGGATCTATATCCGCCATTTTTACGTTGTTTCATACCAGTTTTAGATGCCGTCTCCGGACTCCTTACCAATATATCCCATAGAACGATTACAAGAATAGCTAGAAAAGGGGCTAGCAACGCCACACACGCGCCCTAGCATTTTTAGCGCTATTCAAATTTCTCGTCCCGCGCCCGATCTTCGGCGGTTTCGGTAGCGCGTTGGCGCTCTATCATAGCTGCATAACTGGGAGCATTCCTCTCGGCCCATGTTGCAATCTCCGAATTAGAGTGTTGCACGAGGCTCTCGATTAGAGGAATTCGGCTCACCAAAGTAGCGGCGAGCGAAGAGCCTCTGCCTTGGCATCCGAAACGGTTCAGAAATACGTCCAATACCTTTGATGGTTCCGGTGCTACCTCGATGAGTTTTTCCGCAGAAGCAGACCAGTTACCGACATCATCCTCATCACCCTGGTTCAAGAACTTTACAACTCTAGCGAGACAGGTGTAGCGGGAATTAGGTTTACGAGCTGCCCAACTTATCAATAGCTCGTCGGAAACAATATCCAGTGGGCACGAACGGTTAACACTCCTCATATCCTGAAAAATGGTCAGCCCGTAGTCATCCATTGCCTGCTCTACAAGCACATCGAGAACAGTGAGGGGAAACGTTTTCGTCAGCGCGTTAATTGTTTTATCCAAGTCCCACGCGAAAACCTTGTGGTTTCTTATGGCTTCAATAATTTTGGCGCAAAATGCGTCGGCTTCGCGTTGATGCTCAGGTTGATGAAATGACGCCTCGAGTATTTTTCCAATCATATAATCAGACCCGAGGTACCTTTTTTCCAATTTCACTTGAGCCAGGAAAATCCGGGCAAGGTATGAAAGCTGGCAGAAAGCTTATCGCGCCCTTAAAAAGAAGATCCCTGATAAGCCTGATACCTGGTACGCGCAACAAATCGCCAGGCAAGAGATTGGCTGCGGCCGTAGTGCTGGAACCATTAAAAAACATATGAAATTTTAAAAAAGTTGGGCGGAATTTTTTCGCCCAATTTTCTCCGCGCTAAAGTCTTGTATTTACTATTATTTTTACTTTAGTCGCTCATTACACCCTTCATTCCGTCAACATTCCACCCGTTCTAATCTCCTGTTTTTAAATTAAAAATCTCTCCTCGAGCAGATTTGGCGATATTTTTTCGCCCAAATCGCGCAGTCATGATTTGCCTTGGCAAGTCCATTACTGCTTAAGGAGGCTCAAAAATGAGGACTAAGATTGTCCGCGGCCCTGTTGTAGACAGCAACACAGGACAGGGGCGTTCCACGAGATATGTTCGTATGGCGCAGGGTTTATTTCCAAAGCCCATTAAACTGGGGCCAAGGTCGGTAGGGTGGCTCGAGAGCGAAGTAGAAGCAATCAATGCGGCGCGCGCGGCCGGGAAATCCGATGATGAAATCCGGGCTTTAGTGTTGAAGCTGGAAGCTGCCCGCAAGACTCTTGCTTGAGGGGCGCAACCATGACACGTCAAATTCTGACAGTTTTCGCCAGCGACCCAGGCAAAGGGGGTAAAGGGGGTAAAGGTGGTGAATTCCCGATTACAAACGCAGAATTTATCGCCAGCGTGTTTCAGCAGATACCCCAAGGTGCATTCGCGGCGGTTTGTTCAAAACCGGGGGATCCCACTCTCGGGGGATGGATAGCGACCCCTGCAAACCAGGGCATTCAGAGTCTTTCTGCCAACCATAACAACTATGTAGGGTGTTCGAGCTTCTTCCCCGGAGACGATGGTTCCTTCAAGGCACGCAAGGATCGCTTTGCAGCCTTTCATTTCCTGATGCTCGATGACATAGGGACGAAGGTCCCGTTCGAGCGTTTGGGCAGTTTCGAATTATCCTGGCTGATCGAGACGAGCCCGGGGAACTACCAGGGAGGAATCATTCTGGCCAATCCGATAAGCGATGCAGCAGGAGCGGTACGGTTGCTCACTGCAGTAATCGATGCGGGCCTTTGTGATCCGGGCGCGGCTGGTCCATTGAGCCGTTGGGCGCGCCTCCCCGTTGCGGTCAATGGCAAGCCAAAACACAAGGATAATCTGGGCGAGCCATTCCATTGCTGCCTCACCGAATGGCGCCCCGAGAAGCGCTACACTCCGCACGAAATCCTTGCTCGCCTGGAACTGGAGCGGGCACCAGGTAGACGCCCAAAGCATTCCAAAACACCCTCGGTTAAGCGGAGCGAATGGGATGACGCTCACGATGTATTGATGCCGTAGGCTGCGGAAAACCCGGTGGTGGCAGCGCTCAAGGAACGAGGACTTTATAAGACTCCCCTGGGTTCTGGCAAGCATGACATCACCTGTCCATGGGTAGAAGAGCATACTGACGCACTGGATACCGGTGCTGCCTATTTCGAGCCGGATGATCTTTATCCATTGGGAGGCTTTTGTTGCCAGCACTCCCATGGGGAGAGATATCACATCAGGGATTTGCTGGCACAGCTTGAGATTCCGAACATCGAGGCACGGCATAAGCCCCTCATTCGGGTGATTCCGGGCGACCTGCATCGTGTAGTGGACGCAGCTGAAAAAGAACTGGCAGCCCGGGGACGCCATTTCCAGTCGGGTGGACTGATTGTTTCGATCTCAAGCGATCCGACTACCGGTGATCCTTCAATTGTTCCAACCAGCGCTCAGGCATTGGCGAGGGAACTATCGGTTGCTGCATTATGGGAGAAATACGACCGACGTTCAGACGCCTGGGTTCGCTGTGATCCACCTCAGCGACATGTTTCCATACTTTACGATGCGCAGGACTTTCGGCATCTGCCTCCGCTTGCCGGCGTAATAAGGCAACCCTATTTTCGGGAATGTGACGGGAAACTCATTACCGAGGCAGGGTATGACAAAACGTCTCAGCGCTTCGGGGTGTTCGATCCCCGTCAATTTGTCATACCAGAGCCGACGAATGAGGAAGTCGTGGCGGCGATGGCATTGCTGGAAGATCTCCTCGAAGAGTTTCATTTCGTCAGCGATACGGATAGAGCTGCTGCTTTATCAGCCATCTTCACGGCTGTAGTGCGGCCCTCGCTTTCCTATGCGCCAGGATTCCACGTCAAGGCTCCGGTGTATGGCAGTGGAAAAACCTATCTGTGCGAGCTGATCGGCGCTTTCGCAGGGCCTGGAAGAAACACAAAAGTGAGCTACCCCACCACATCCGAGGAAGCCACCAAAGTAATGCTTTTCCTGCTTCTATCCGGACCTGCCGTTATCGAGTTTGATGACATGGCCAACGACTGGATACCGCATGGAATCATCAAGCGGGTATTAACGGCTGAGCACATCACCGATCGCATTTTGGGAGCAAGCAAAATAGCAACCGTAAGTACGCGTACCTTGTTTCTGGGTTCGGGGAATAACGTAGGACCTGTAAGTGATCTGCTGCGGCGCATCGTAACGATTCACCTCGATCCGCGCTGCTCAACTCCTGCCACCCTGAATTACAAAAGTTCGCCCGTCGACAAGGTGCGCCAGAACCGGGGGAGGTATGTGGCCGCTGTACTGACCCTCATCCTGGCATGGCGCAAGGCAGGTTCGCCGCGTGCCGGTGTTGAGAACATTGTTACGTTCGGCGGCTCATGGTCGGATTATTGTCGCCATCCGCTCATATGGCTGGGGCAGCCTGATCCGGCCACGGCATTGCTCGAACAGGTCAAACACGATCCCGACGCCGAGTTACTTGGATCGCTGATGGTCGAATGGCAAAGGGCATTCGGGTCGTACTCGATTACGGTGCGCCGGGCGATTGAAGCGGCTGAAACCAATTCAAGCCTTCGCGACGCAATGTGTGAGTTCCCCATTGTAGAGCGAGGCGAGATCAATCATTCGAAGCTTGGCTGGTTATTGAAGAAAAATATGGATCGCATCATCAACGGCATGAAATTTCAAAAGGACCAAGCTGAAGGACGTAATGCCTGGCGAGTCGTTGTGGCCGATTCACCTCCTTTACCTCCTTTACCTCCTTTATCCCGGTCGATAACGAAAAGTGTCACCGGTAATAACAAAATAATCGGGGGTGAGGTGTGAGTGCCGCAGAGATTATCAAAGCAGCCGCGAGGGACGGGCTGAGCCTCTTTATTAAAGTTGGGGGAGGACTGCATTATTTCGGCTATGAAGATTCAGCCGCCCGCTGGCTTCCCGTTATCCGCGAAAACAAAACAGAAATTCTGGAGACGCTTCGAGGACAAGACATAATTACCATGGGAGCGAATATGACGTGCGCCGATGCTTCCTCGTACTGGTGGCGGTTTTATTTCTATAAATTTGGTAAAAACCACCGTCTTTAGACGGTGACTTTGACTTTAAATGTGTTGACTCATGCGCGCTAGCTTGGTGCGGATAGGCGACTTTAGTCGTCTGCACCCAAGCTGCGCTAACCCACCTACTTCTAGCAGGTGGTAGTTTAGTACCCAGACGGTACCATCAAGGAAGTCTCGTTTTACCCAGCTGCGACCCGTTCCCATGCCTTGCGAGGCGAAGCTGGGGCAATAGCTGCGATTTCCTTTGAGCCAGTGCGCCAAACTCCTGGGGCTCCCCTCGGGAAAAAAGATGAAGCTTTACTGCGGCGGTGGCTGAGCCAGATCGGAGAAACCAGTGAAACCACCATTAATGTGCTTGAGCAGTGCAACGCCGACGAGAGTATGCGAAATTACTATCTCATGAGAGCAAGTCAGGACCTGGTCGAGCAGTGTTGAGATGAAAAAATTGCAAAAACTCGAACTTACACCGAAGCAGCAGCGATTCGTGGCCGAGTATTGCGTCGATTTTAATGCCACGGCAGCGTATGTGCGTGCCGGCTATGACGCCCGGGGGAATTCGGCAGAAGCGGCGGCCTCTCGATTGTTAAGTAATGTTAAGGTCCGGGAGGCCATCGAGCAGAAGCAAAGGGAGATCGCTAAACGTTGCGAAGTGACCACCGAGAACATCGTGCGCGAGGCCGCAGCAGTTGCGTTCTCGGACATACGCAAGCTGTTCAACCTTGATGGATCACCGAAAGCCATTCATGAAATTGACGATGCCACGGCCTCTGCTATCTCATCAATCGAAGTCGGCCAGATGGTCACTGACGGCAAGGTGACAGGGAGGACGTGCAAGATAAAGTTCTGGGACAAGAACAGTGCCCAGGAGCGGCTATTCAGGCACTTGGGGCTGTTTCGCAAGGAGAATGCGTCCAAACAAACCCCTCGCAAGATAGGGATTGCCTTTGTCTCACCGGATGGCGAAGTAGTGCCGTACTCCGGTCACAGAAACGCCAGAGAAACCTGACGAGTTTTTATCCGTTGGGATAACTGAGGGTTACGAGACGCAACCTAGAACTGTTAGTTGGTTCAGATCACAAATTGGGTCTGGAACCCATAGCTCTTCTTTGCCGATACTGCCGGTTTGGCTGCCGGCTCGCTGATACGCAGAACGAGCAACATGCCCTTCCTTGCCTTGCGCTACGGTACCACGCGGCATATCGAGCCTGGGGCGCAGTAGATTGAGGGCGACAAGAAGAACGGCGTGGAACCGCTCGACTGGCGCGGTGACGATCTTGCCAAGATGCGTGCCTTGATCCATACTTTCGTCAAGGCTTTTGAAAACAAGGCACTGGAGTTCAAGGATGACAGATACGACTTCAACAGAAGAGAATTCATCGGACGATTGGGTAAGCCCTTGGACCGGGGGCGTTTCAGCTCGGCGCAAGTCAAGGAATGGGAAGACCAGCGCGAGCGGTTGAGGCAACAGTGCGTCGCGGAATTCTCATCCAGTCCCTTATATCAAGCGAGAGCTTTGATCGACCCGGAATACTGGAACGTTCTCAGTCGGGGGCGTGCACTTGTATCGCACGGATCGTTAAGTCAATCATTCTCACGCCAGACCAAGGAGCCACGTCACACGGTGGCTTTGTCGTTTTCGGACTCCGAAATCGCGGATCCATACGATGATTGCTGCGGTACTACCACACGAGTGCGGTACTACCACACGAGAAAAGCCTCGAGCTTGTCGATCGTTCTGGCCTATACATGACCAGTCTGTCGCAAGCGCGAGGCTCTAAAGGAAAAATATACCAAGGGTCCGATCTGGTCAAATACTGCAACAATAATCCCGATGTTTTACCACACAAATTCGCAAACTACAGTGGAAAACCTGAGCAAAGCTACTCGCTAGAGTTGAAGCATTCAAGCACTGCCGCTTTGGTTTCCTCGTTTGGCTCAGGCTTGTCTAATGAACCGAAAGCATTGTCTGATATTATGTCGTTTGGCTGCGCTCCGAACGTTTCGGACGTTTGCGGGACGCCTTGCCCTTGGCGAGTCGCACTTGGCGCGGAGCGGGTCTAGATAGCGGCAGTTTTCGCCTTCATGTTCTCTGCGATCAATGCTAGCTCATGCCTCTCCATTTCTTCCTCATCTAGCACAAACTTGCGGTCCTCTTCACTCGTTTCTTGCAGCTCCCGTTTCGGACAGGCGGGTGAAGACCTAATCATGTAATTGATATACCATTGCCATTTTGCTATGGAGCACTCCATGTGCACAATGGATGATATCCCTGATGATCTGGCGGCCGAACTGACGACATTGGCGCAACGTCAAGGCATATCTCGCGCTGAGCTCATCCGTCGAGCGCTTGCCGCCTACCTTGATCTGATCCTTGCTGAGAGCAAGGCGGGCAAGGATGCCCTCGAGGCCGCGTATGGAATCTGGAAGGATCGAAATATCGACGGAGTGGAATAT
The DNA here is from genome assembly GCF_003050865.1 of Nitrosospira multiformis. Classification (GTDB taxonomy): domain Bacteria; phylum Pseudomonadota; class Gammaproteobacteria; order Burkholderiales; family Nitrosomonadaceae; genus Nitrosospira; species Nitrosospira multiformis_E. The sequence goes on from NZ_QAOK01000041.1 coordinate 7,006, forward strand.
CAGCGCAAGCTGCGTGACGAATGGTAGCAGTATATGAACCTCTGCCTGCCTCCACCTGGAACCCGAGCGGATCATAAAACCAGTATTCTACTGGGCTATGTAGCTAATTGCTGGAAGCAGGTCACCAAGAGCGCCAATCTAGGGTGCACGTTGCAGGGCGCTGGAATAGGAACGCCAGCGTCTTATAAGGCGCCTCTAAGACTTGGTTTCCCAAGCTCTTCAGCACACCCGCCCGCTGGCGTTGATGCAAATTGGCTGAAATGATTGCCGTTGTCAAGGGCGAGGTCAAGCCCGATGATGGAGCATTCGGTACTTCGGTACATATGACAAAACGCAAAGGCTGCGATTGGCTTGCTGACAGTGGCGGGTCTAATTCCCGCCGCACACAAGCCAATGCGACCCTTGACGCTGTGATTTTAGATGGCTCGGACAAACTACGCAATCCAAGGGTATTTTCGCGCAGTTCCGATAGAATCGAAGGCGATTAAACTTCGGGAGGCAGTTCAGATGGCTTTCGACCGGGAAGCGTGGAAGGAAAAGCTGGACAAGGCGCAAACAACAGAAGAAATAACAGCGGTGATAATGGAGCTGCCGGACCGTGGGCCACCAATGACGCCGGACGACCCCGACTATTTCTTCATGGAACCGATGTTGAAATTCAAGCCTTCGACTCCTACCACCCGAACTACAAAGACAAAGGATGGCTAGGCCGGGGCGACATCCACTTCTCCCGTTGGGGGGCCCCCACTGCTTAATGTTGCTCATGCCGAAGTAGCCCTCTTCGGCCAGCACCGCAGCTCTTCCGCATAATGGAAATGGGCCGGGAAGATGTAACTACTCCTGACAACCTACGCCCGGCCGATCATGGATGAGGAACCTCTGGAGGTGGTTCAATGAACCGAAAGGAATGGCGGGAAAAACTGAAAAAGGCGCGGACACAAGAAGAGTTTTCGGAACTGCTCGATCAGATACCGGAAGCAACTGAAGCCGAGGTCAGAACGGAAGCCCGCGAGTTTTTTATCATGGAGCAAAAGATGATTTATCCACACTTGACCTCGACCCCAAAAACCGGAAAGACGTAGGCCGCTATTTATCGTCCATTCACCCCATATTTCTACTCGACCTTCAACTTCTCGTCGAACTCTCCCGCCCCAGGTGCGGTTTGCAGGTGGTGGATCCTTGATAAGGCGTTCTCTTGAGTCTCGACCGGCAATAATTCGCGAGAAACGAGACACTCGCTTTGCCAGTCCTTCTCGCCTACCTCCCGGAACCGCTCGATCGTCCTCTCGATCACCTCGCGATTGATTTCATCCGCCTGGACAATGGCATAAAGGCCAATACCGTAACGATACCCTGACTCGATGGTGAAAGATTCGTGGATGACCGGCGGCTCATTTTCAATGATCGCCCGCTCGCATTGCTCTTCATACTCCTGCCTCGTCAGTCCGCCCAAACACGCATAAGCCTTGGGCTGTCGCTTCACCATCCGGAAATACTTCTGCCCATTCGCAAGAAACGGCCCTTCCCGAATAAACCCGTCTTCCTCCTGCTCATCAATCAGCAGCGATGAGGCTCGCTCCTCGGCAAGGAGGCGTGCTTCATCCCAGAATTGCTGGGTTGCGGTAACAATCGTCGCATTCCAGATGGTCAGGCCATCGCCGCCGAGAAAGAGGCAGTCGATCCACTGCTTGTACGGGCCGGGCCTGCCGGCTTCATCAAGCAGGGCATCACTCGTAAATTTTCCTCCGTAGTAGCTGGCCTTGCGCGTGATCTTCCAACGCAGGCGCACGTACAGGTCGCGCCGCCGGCTTCGCGGCAGTTCCGAGAAAGGCGTGGTTTGATCTGGACGTCGTTTTTTCATTATTCATACGCTCCCTATAGAGAGGGGGGTCTGTGACCAACAAAACAAGATCCATCAAGCAGTGTACAATCAGCCTGCAAGGGTCGCGTTGGTTTGAGGCTGGCGGGAATTATACTCGCCTGAGTTCTCTAACCAATCGCGGCCCTTGCCGTTTTTGTCACTCCCCCAAGGCAGTGCTTTCCCGTGAAAGTCGTGCACGCGGTTGCACGTATTCAGTGCTTCGCTTCTCCCAGGCCTGCTCCCGACAGTTCCGGTATCCGACAGGTATTTCCATCCCGTCATCTAAAGTTTTCCCCGAGCCTTGCTGGTTCTGTCAGATCAACCATTGGCAGCGTCACTCCATCTCAGTTCTCCATGCCTCGCTTGCCAATGCGCAAGCTTTACGCAAGCACTCCTGCACATTCGGCGAGCTGTTGTGCCGTAGTCTCGGCAATCAGCATATCCGCCAATTTGTAGCCAGCACGCCAACGATTTTACCAACGCCTCCCTTGACCATACTGTACCTAAGTCCAATTGTTGACTCTGTACTGAGGCATAAAATAGCTCGCTTTGTTGTTATTGCAAAAAGAGTAGAATGCCGAACTCATGGATGAGTATGAGTTAGTGCTGTATGCAATCTCTCCCAGTTCAAGTGCCAACCTTAAAGAAGGACAAATGAAAAGAATACTGCTAATTGCCACCATTCTGATGGTCGCTGCCTGTGCGCCCACCCGCACCGTTCAGGAAGGCGTCAAGGATCCCGGTCCCCGCGTCGTCGCAAACCCATTGCCTGCAAATCAGCGCATCACAGTAGGTATTGCCCGTTTTACTAATGAATCTGTTTACGGAAGTGGACTTTTCACAGATGCATCCGGCGACAGGATCGGCAAGCAAGCCTCTGATCTGCTTGCGCGCCATCTTGTGGCAACACAGCGCTTCAACGTCGTCGAGCGGCAGGATATCGGGAAGCTGGCCGCCGAAGCCGATTTGATGGGGTTAAGCAAAGAACAGTTCAAGCAGAACCTGATGGGCGTAGACGCCCTGATCATGGGTTCTGTCGCTGAATTGGGCAGGGACACCACCGGTAATACGTGGGTGATTGGCAAAAGCAAGACACAGCGGGCGCGCGCCCGTGTGGTATTGAGACTGGTTGATCCCAGGACGGGCCAAGTTTTTTACACCCAGGAAGGCGCGGGCGAGGCGGATTTGTCTTCCAGCAGCACCCTGGGCTTTGGCGGCGCTACCGGATTTGATTCGACCCTGGAAGGCAAGGCCATTGATGCTGCCATCGTCAACATGATGAACAATGTTATGGCAACGCTGGAAGCACGCCGTAACCAGATCCAATAGTCGATCATGCGAACAGTAAAAGACTTCACTCGTCCCCTTGCGGCTAAAGTTTTTCTTAAGCTATGCCTTTCTGGCATCCTCGCAAGCTCGCTCGCGGGCTGTGCGGGGCCCTCGATCTACCATTGGGGAAAATTTGAAGACGGACTCCATGAACGTTACGTAGGCCAGAACCATGCAGAGGCAGATGTTTATCTGTTCGAGACCATTAACGCTGCCGAGCAACAGAATTTAAGGGTTCCTCCTGGCGCCTACGCCGACTACGGCTTTGTGCTTTTCAAACGCGGTGATCGTGAGGGAGCGATCTCGTACTTTGAAAAAGAAAAGCGGATGTTTCCCGAGTCGAGTGCCTTTATGACCACATTGATTGAGCGCGTCCAGCAGAAGGAAAAAGAGGCGGTGGAAAAAACCCAAACCAACGCTACTGTGAATACGGGTGCCAAGCCATGAAAGGGGTTTTCATCGCAATTACTGCAATCTGCATGGTGGGCCTGCTTTCGAGCTGTGCGGTACAACCGGAAAAAAACGATCTTGCAGCGTTCTATGCCCATCAGCCCCGCTCGATACTGGTTGTTCCAGTTGTTAACAACACAACGGAAATTAGTGCTTCGCCCGTTTTTGTTTCAACAATAACCAGGCCTTTGGCGGAACGAGGCTATTATGTTTTCCCCGTCTACTTGAGTGACCTTGTCCTGCGAGACTTCGGCCTTGCAGAGGCAGGGCACATTCACCTGCTTCCTACCCAACGCCTGTATGAGCTGTTCGGTGCGGACTCAGCCCTCTTCATTACCATTAAAGACTGGAGCAGCAAATACATTGTTCTTGCCTCCACAGTAACGGTCGAGATGGACTATGAGCTGAAGGATACAAGGACAGGCACCCTTTTATGGCAATCCACACAAAAGGTTGTCCATAGCTCAGGCGGGGCAGGGGGTGGATTGATAGGGATGGCGGTGGCAGCGGCAGTAAACGCAATGGCAACCGATTACCTGCCACTCGCACGGCGGGCAAACGATCAGGCGTTTGTAGCTCCGAAGGGCTTACCGGCTGGCCCTTACAATCTGGAATACGGCAAGGATCGGGATAAGTTTTAAACAAAAACACGATACCTGGGGCTGTGTATTGCGCGAGTTACAGCAAAAGGATCATAAGGCTTGGTGTTGGTAAACCCTACCTGCTCCGTTGTTATTGCCGAAAGGGTAGAGATAAAACCTGAACCGGAATTGAGTGTTGGACGTTCAATCATTTCCCCGCCAAGCTTACCATTCATGAGCTGAATGCACAGCGCTGCCCTTCTGGTTGCATGATCGTTAAGATACACCGGCTTTCAAGAATTCGCTGTGCCTGTCCATCTCCCAAGCCCAGCGCTTTCTTTATTGCAGCCCTGCCGCAGGTGGTGTATTGATCGGCTTCATCCCTGTAGCGGGCCAGAATCAGATAAGCATAAATTTGCGTCACAGTTGCGCTGGCAATCAGCTCATCTACTCCCACTGATCCAGAAAGGGCCTTTCCCCTCAGCCTTAGGCGGGTTGCTTTCCTGTTTTTTCCATGTTTTGATGTATGTTGTTCACTTCAATACATCAGTCACCTCATTAATATCCTAGCTCATCCGATGGGTCGCCGAGACATTCGACGTGCTGCTGAAAAGGTGCGGCAAGATGCTCTGGATCAGATTGACAATTCAGTCCTTCTCACTTCACTTATTTGAGGGGCGGTAGGTAATTAATGGATATCAATCTCGTCATCGCTGTCACAGACGGTGACTGGTTCGAGATGCTGAGGAAGCAGCCGAATCTTAGCGAGGTGAATTTCTGGGCGCCCTCAGCAGCCAATTTCCGCGCACTCCAGCCGGGCGAAATGTTTCTGTTTAAACTACATGCGCCACGCAACGTAATCGTCGGTGGCGGTATCTTCGCATATTCCAATACGCTGCCCTGCTCCCTCGCTTGGGAAGCGTTTGGCGAAGGGAATGGAGCGCGGTCTGCTCAGGAGATGCGCTCGCGCATCGCACGCTACCGCCATATCGATCCCGGCGATCGCAGTGATTTCGATATCGGCTGTCGCATCTTGACGCAACCCTTTTTCTTTGAGGAACGTGACTGGATCCGGGTTCCCGCAAGTTGGTCGCCGAATATAGTCTCATTCAAGACTTACACCACGACTGACGCGGAAGGACTCGCGCTATGGGAAAAGATTAACTGGCGGCTCGGCAGGCTTATGACACCAGAGATCCCGGAAGGCAGCAAACGTTTTGGCGAACCTTATCTCATTCGTCCTCGACTTGGACAAGGCGCATTTCGGGTGCTCGTGACAGACATCTATCGGCGTCGTTGCGCGATTACGCAGGAAAGAACGTTGCCTGCCCTGGAAGCAGCACATATCCGCCCTTATGGCGATGGCGGCGCTCATGAGGCGACAAATGGATTGCTTCTGCGGAGAGATATCCATAGCCTGTTCGATGCCGGATATGTAACGGTGACACCCGAATTGCGATTCGAGGTGAGTCGACGCATTCGGGAAGAGTTTGACAACGGCAAGCACTATTACGACCTTCACGGTCACCAGATCCAACTTCCATCAGAGAGTGGCCAGCATCCGAATCCTGACGCCCTGCGCTGGCACAATGAAAATTGTTTTAAGGGATGAGTAATGGGATCGATCATCTCTGAGAATACCGATACCCTAATACGTATGGCGGCGTTCAACCACGTCCGCAGGCTTGGAGAAATCCACGATCACCTCACTGCGGCCGAGTTGAACCCGGGTTTTGTCTTTCAAGGAGAGCGGTTTCCGCTCATTAATCCGCAGCGCGGCATTTTCAAGCCGCAACAGATGCGGTATCTGCTGTCGATCAAGACTGTATTTCCCAAGCCGGGAGCAAAGGTCTGGTACGACGACCAGCG
>NZ_QAOK01000042.1 GCF_003050865.1 Nitrosospira multiformis
CGACATGCTGATGCAGCAGGTGGCGCAGCTCAACCGCGAAGGGGAAATCCTTCCCCCGCCAGGCGAGCATGTGCATTAGCAACCAGCGGTAAAAGAACGGATGTCTACCTTGAAAGCGTTCGTTCTTTTGCAGGGCGTTCCCCGGTGCCACTCCCCTTCGACAGGCATGTGCTGTGCCCTTCAGGCTCAGGGCGCGCAGATAAGAAAGGCGGGGTGACTGAGGCGGAGCACCGGGCAAATACAGCCGGAAAGCGGAAACATGCCGCGGGAATTCCAGAAAACCTTGGAGAAGGGAAGCAAGAGCAATCCAAGTAAGAGAAGCAAACGGCAATACGGTTCCCGCGATGGGGCACGCATTACAATTCTTCAATTCGTACCTACAAGGAGTAGAGCAAATGATTAAATCGATGGTCATGGTCTTGACGAGTGCTGTTCTGGCCGTGTCATTGCCTGCCGCGGCGCATACCGACGAATATTTCGACACCCATGCCGCGCCTCACGGCGGGCAGGTGCGTATGGCGGGACCCTATCATCTGGAGCTTGTAACAAAAGATAAAGAATTGACGGTTTATGTAACAGATCATGCAGATGCGCAGATCAAGACAGAAGGGGGCGTGGGCAAGGCAGCATTTCAGGTCGGTAAAGCCAAGCCGAAAACTTCCATAAAGCTCGAACCGGCGGGAAATAACATAATGAAAGGAACGGGAGATTTCGTCCTGACCCCGGACACGGTAGTCGTCGTATTTGTCAAATTGCCGGAACAAGAGGCACAATCCGCCCGGTTCACTCCATTGAAGGCAGCAGCAAAGGATTCACAGAAAAAGAGCGATAAAAAATCAGAAGAGGGTCATGGCGACCACGCCGGCCACGGAAATCACAGCGGCCACAGCGGGCACGGGGCGCACGGCCAAAGCGGTAACCAGGGTGGCGATCATAATCACCACATGCATCACTGAGCGGCGGGTATCTGCGTTTATATAGAATAAGCGCAGATAAACCGGCGGCAATGGCGCCAGACTCAAAAAAGAGATAACAGGCAGCTGAAATGGAAAGTCTGGCGGCGTGGAGCCTACAGGGGTGATTGCTTATCAGCGATTCCCTGTAAGGCTCTCCACTGGAGTGCTGACGCTCAGTGCGGCCCGCCGTCCCCGTTGTATATCGATGCTCATCAATATCCCCAGGCCTATAATAAAATAACTGCCCGTAATCAACATGGCCAGCCGATGATCACCGCCGGAAATCCAGCTCACGATCCCATACGTGATCGGACCGAGTATCGAGGATAAATTGACTGCAAGTCCCCACAGTCCGAAAAATTCGGCGCGTCTCGCATCCGGGCTGAAATAGCCTATCAGTGCGCGCCCTGCCGATTGTGACGCTCCAAGGCAGAGGCCGGCAACATTGGCAGCGAGCCAGAACATGGGGCGTGTGGCAGCCATCCATGCCAGCAACACCATTACAATCCAGCCTCCGAGAGTCAGCGCGATGGTGGGAATATGGCCGATTCTGTCCTGGATATTGCCGAAGGCGAACGCACCGATCGATGCCGTAACGTTGACAACCAGAACCAGAAACATGGTATCGCCGGTATCAAAGCCCATTACCTGTTGCGCATATATGGCAGCTAAAGTAATTACGGTCTGAATGCCTGCCTGGTAAAACACGATACATGCGAGAAAGCGTAGGAGGTCGTCAAAATCGCGCACACGATGGAACGTGACGAGCAAGCGGGCAAATGCTTCGCGCACGACATTGCGTTCTGCCGGATGCGATTGCGGCAGCGCACGTTCCTTAAGAAAGAGAAAGGTCGGTATGCTCGAAATCGCGAAAAGTCCGGCAGTTATAAGCATTGTGCCCGGAACGAACTGCTCTGCAGGACTGCCCTGGTTTTGTGCCCAGGTCACATAAGCCAACGATAATCCCAGGCTGATCAGCCCGCCAACATAGCCGAAACTCCAGCCCCACCCGGAAACCTTTCCCAATGCCTCCCCGTGTGCAAGTTCGGGCAGAAAAGCGGAAATCAAATTCGCGCCGCTGCTGAAGAAAAAGTTACTTAGCACGATCAGTACCACGGCCAGTATCAGATCACCCGGCCCGACAAAGTAAAGCAATGCGGTAAAAAGCACGCAGCCGATTGTGCTCACCAGCAGCAAAGGCTTTTTCATCGCATACGCATCAGCATAAGCGCCTATCACCGGCGCAGTCACCATAATAAGCGCATAAGACACCGACAAGGCTGCTGTCCAGGCAAACGTCCCCCATGCTTCATTATTCGCCACCACAGCCACAAAATAGGCGTTAAAAATGGCGGTAATCACAACGGTGGTGTAGCCTGAATTCGCGAAGTCGAACATTGCCCATGACCAGACTTCACGCCGGCTTACCCCAGGAGCGAGGTATCGCGGCTTAACTTGTACCTGCATGAGATCCGGTATGGTCTGATACGCTTGTTGGCCTGATTCGCTCTCGTCCAGAGCCCATAATCATTTGAGGATGGATGTGCTTATATGATACCGAGTATCCTGGAAATACTCAGCCATAGCAAGTTCAGCACCCGCTATTCATGCTAAGTAAGCGTTTACTTAGAAAAAACATCAATGCTTTGACTGTCCTACCCCACCGCAGACGTTTACCAGGACGCCTATCAGATTCAGCATGCCTTCCATCAACACATTCAGGTGCTCCTCGGTACACTCAAATGAGCGTAGCAAGGTTAACGTGTCTATTACCGCAATCTCTCCATGCTTCACCTGATGGTGAGCAAGATTTAATGCAAGCAGGCGCGCGCACTCCGCCAGTTCCTCTTTGGTTGCCTTCTTGATCAGTATATTCGCGAGATCGTACGCTTGATCGTACGTTATCAGGTTATTCATCTTCAGTTGCCTATTATTGGTTTATCAAGCAAAGTCTCCTGGGTCCCGAGCCTGGCAGTAACAGGAGCACAGGTCCCAGTAAAACTCTTTCCTCCTGGCTGATACAATCTAACCAGCAAGAGTTTCCAGTGCTCTATGATAATCGCATCGCAGCATTTTACTATTGGACCTTGGTACGGCCTTTCGACACAGCTTGCTGAAACGGCAGCAAAAGGAGGAAGCAAAAGGAGGAAGCAAAAGGAGGAAGCAAAGGGAGCACTACTCCCCGCGCGAAGCGGGACATTGATTCACTGCCGAATGAAATATTGGTGTTGTTGAGAGGCATAAGGCACTCCAACTGTCACTAAAAACCCGCATTAATGCCAGTTCTTGTGGTGGAAGATTAAAGAAAGTACCACAAGGGGAGCCTCTTTCTCAGAAGTGACTCTCCAGGAAGCTCTAGGATAAACGATATTGAGTCTTCCTAGGCAAGGGTATGGAAAGAGCTGATAATTAATTGTAGGGCATCGGATTGAGTCTCAGGGCATTTTGAGGTTTTTTCTCGGTCAACAACCACCCACCATACCGCTTGGCAAGCCAGACAACTCCCCTTAGGTGTCACCCTGATTTGATTGAAGGCGAACCCATGTCTCACCCCGGTCCTAACCACGAACTGTCCAGCATCGAGGTGAGCTTGCGTAGGAATCCACACTCCGTCCCGCTTGAAGATGACCCCATCGGAGGCCAGAGCGATATACCTTACGAGTTACCTTCCCTCCGGTTCCGGGTAGTGTAAGTAGCAGTTCCAATAAATTTTGGAGCTGATTCACTTAGAACCTTAGGAACCTTTAGCATGAAGCTATCGTGCCTTAACTCTGCTTCACCTTCCTTACGCTGGTTGTTAATGAACTCAACCAGTTCAAGCAAAGGCTGAGCAGAATCCGCTAACAGTAATCAATACAGGAAGTAGACGAGCTTTTCTAATCCCTGTACCAGTATCATCCGTTACAGAGAAACAGACTCCTGTAACGGTAACAGAAAAGCGCGAGTCAGCCATTGCTGTAACAGGAAAATCAAAGCCTGCAAATCCTGTAACCGCTACCGATACAGGAATTCTAGTTCGCCTCAGCGATGAGTATTGGTGGCGCAGAGCATTGCGCAAGGTTCACGTCCGCGAATTCGAGCAAGGCGCAACCGTTTAGGGCTCGTACATAGCCGTAAAGGTAAGTACGTCAGTGATGAGGCCTTGGAGAGGCGGCACAAACAAAACCGCCGTAACCGAGCCATTCTTGAGCACTGCATCGCAGTCAATGAACTCGGACAGGAATACACGCTACAGCAACTAGCCGATCTTTCGGTATCAAATCCAAAGATTCGCCGTCCGAATTGATGACACGTATTGCCGGATTCGATGCGGTTGCCCAATCGCTGGGACATGAAAGCATGTTCTATACCATCACCTGCCCTTCGCGCATGCATGCAAGGTTATCTGTATCGGGGCAAGAAAACCCGAAATACAATCAAACCACACCAAGGGAAGCGCAAGCCTATTTGAACAAAATATGGAGTCGGATACGGTCCAGGCTTGACGATAGGAACTTAACGTACTACGGCATGCGTGTTGTCGAGCCCCAGCATGACGGCACTCCACATTGGCACCTGTTGCTGTTCATGCCAAAAGAGCACGTTAAGCAAGTCGGTAGCATCATCAAAGACTACGCCATGCGCGAAGATGGGGATGAAGCAGGTGCTGCCAAGCATCGATACAAGGAAGAGTGCATCGATAAATCAAAGGGAACGGCTGCCAGTTATATCGCGAAATACATTTCCAAGAACATCGATGGCTTTGGCCTGGATTGCGATATCGATGGTGGAGAGCCTATCAGTGCAGCTGAACGGGTAAAAGCATGGGCCAGCACTTGGGGCATCAGACAGTTTCAGCCGATTGGCGGACCCTCTGTAACGCTATGGCGCGAACTGCGCCGCATGGGTGAAATGGGTGTCACGGGAGAGTTGAAAGAATTGAGAGACGCGGCGGATAAGGGCGAATGGGACCGTTTTGTGATGCTAATGGGCGGACCACAAGCGAAACAAGGATTTCCCGATATCGCTAGCCAAGCAGTGGAATGACAAGCCTAACCGTTACAGGGAACCGAAAGGGGAAGAAGTAATTGGAATAGCGTGGGAAAAGACAGTATTTCCCACCCGGATTCATCAATGGACCATTCGGCACAAATGCGACTCCGACAACCTAAGAGGGCCGGTTGAGCTTAAAGAGCCAGCGTCAGAAGGCGCGGTAATAGTCTCGCCACCTCAGGTCGTCCTGCCCCCCTTGGAGTACTGTCAATAACTGTACGGCAATGTCGAGTACTGACACATTCTGCACATATCAAAAGTCGCAAGCAGACACAAAGCAGGCTTTTATGAATCTGCGGAGCAGTAAACTATAATGGTGAAATTATAGTAAACCTATGCAATTTTTAGCGAATTGTAGCCAAGGGCGTGGCACGGATAAATGAAAGCAGATTTGACAAAAAGGCTGTTCAGAGCCATAGCGCTTGGTTTAGATAAAGACGTAAATCGCCTCTGCAGAAAAATTATTGAGGATGAAGGTAATAAAGGCCACGTAGTACTCGCTAACCAGCTGGAGAGCATTTTGAAAACGAAAAAACCTACGTCTGGTAATGAGGTGCCTAGGACCGATAGTGAAAGGGTGCTTCAAAGCTTACCTTTGAGCCGGCGCTATCAAGATCCGCTCGTGGTCAAAATGACTCGTGCGACTCTACGGCATTTTATGGTGCTTCCAGAATCTGTTGAAGTCAGGTTTAGACGAATTGAGCAGGAATATGCTGCAAGAGAGCGATTGGCATCTTTTGGCCTACGACACAAGAAGAAAATCCTGCTTTATGGGCATCCGGGATGTGGAAAAACGTTAGGTGCTGAAAGACTTGCCTGGGCGACAGGTCTGCCTTTAGTGAAGGTAAGATTCGATGCTTTAATTTCGTCTTACTTCGGTGAGTCTGGAATAAATCTTCGAGCAGTTTTTGAATCGGCAAAGACTAGCCCATGTTTGCTATTTCTAGATGAATGCGACTTTATAGCGAAATCAAGGAGTAATCAAAACGACGTGGGTGAGGTTCCTCGCCTTGTTAATACTCTGTTGCAACTTTTAGACGACTTCGATGCACCGGGGCTTCTGGTAGCAGCGACAAATCTCGATAAACAATTAGATAAGGCGTTATTTAGACGGTTTGACGATGTCTTCGAAGTGTTACCTCCAGGTGCAGAGGAAATTGAGCGGCTCCTAAAGACGACTTTGTCAGCAATTAAAGTCGCGTCAAATATTCGTTGGGAAAAACTGAGTAGCAAACTTGTTGGGATGTCATCCGCCGAAGTAGTAAAAGTCGCGCAAGATGCGGCAAAAAGTACAATTTTGTCAGGTAGGGGAGAAGTACAGAATGATGACTTAATGTTTGCTATTTCTGAGATTTATAAAAGAGAACAAAATTAAGTTGTAGTGATAAAGCTGCTTAAAAAACGGTAAGAAATGGCAAGAATACCCAGAAGCGCAAATACTTTTCCACATCTTTCTTTACCCCTAGTTATTCGCGATCGAGCTAAGCTCAGTGGAGGTGGAAGAACTGCAGCCCAGGAGCGATTTAACAAGGCCAATCGACAAAACCACAGTGCTCGATTAAGGGGTGCGGCTGAAAGAGCTGTCGCTACTTGGGCTAGGCGACGCGAGGAACGCGAGCAGCACAAACTCCCACCTATTCCCGCCGATATTCCCCTATTGATTAAGGTTGAGCCTGACACTGACTTAGAATACCTGCGGAAATATTTTAAGCTTGAGATCGTGTCCGAGCAGGAGGATGGATTCGTAGTGGTCGCAAGCGAAGAAATCGATATGGCGACTTTTCTCCAAGTAGTGGATGGTTTTGCGGAAGAGCGAAGAGGAGCAACTACAGCGGCTAAGATCTACGCAGTTTTCGGTCCGGAGAATCTGCAGCTGCGTCTTGAGCGATTGTTATCAGACTCTTTAATAGATAAATGGCATGAGATTACCGATACGAATATATATACCGTTGATGTCGGTATTGAGTGTTTGGGGAACATTCTCGTACCGCCCCCTCCGGAACAAAGACCAAACGAAACTGAGGCCCATTTTAACCATCGTTTAACTGTGTGGCGCGCATTAGCGCTTCAGGCAGAGGCATCTTGGGACGATTTGATGGCCGAGCGCGAGCAGGGACTCATCAGTTTTACCCTTGGATATGGAGGAGAAGTACTAGATATCCTTCATGATGATCACTTAGGCGCGGCGACTCTTCCGGATAGTTTCACAGTCCGAATACGGATTTGCGGGATGGGTTTGCGCGATTTGGTGATTAACTATCCGTACCTCTTTGAGGTGAATGAACCCGACGAGATTGATAGGATAGTTGCGCATCCGAGAGAGCAGGTTGCTCCCCCGTTCGGATTGGAAATTCAAAAACCTGATGCCGGTTCTCCTGCAGTATGTGTGATTGATAGCGGTATTCAAGAACAACACCCGTTGATTGCTGCGGCAATCGAGGAATCGTTATCACAGTGTTTCGTTCCAGGAGTTGCTCTAACCGACGTGGCGGATTACGTAAGTCCAGGAGGCCACGGAACTAGAGTTGCAGGTGCGGTAATTTATCCCCGCGAAGTTCCGGTTACCGGGGTTTTCAAAATACCATGTTGGATACAAAACGCGCGGGTGCTGGACAAAGACAATCGGCTACCCGTTATGTTATATCCCCCCTTATACCTCCGAGCGATTGTCACTAAATATACCAGAGAAGGGAAAACCAAGCTCTTCAATCACTCTATTGCGGCATATCGGCCGTGCCGTCTACGCCACATGTCTGCTTGGGCGGCAACTATAGATTGGCTCTCTTGGGAATACGACGTCTTGTTTTTTCAAAGTGCAGGTAACTTGCCTGATAATTCGAAGGCCGTCCCCTTTCGGATGGGCATCCTTGATCATCTTGAGAGCGGTCATACTTATCCTGGATATCTTACACGCGATTCGTCTCGTATCCCCTGTCCGTCCGAGAGCTTGCAAGCCTTAACTGTGGGATCAGTCAACCATGAGAGCTTCATTGATGGTAATTTGAGTTCTTTTGGGAGTGCGGGGGAATTGTCCTCCTTTTCCACCACAGGGCTCGGAGTTTGGGGATCAATAAAGCCAGATGTGGTCGAATATGGGGGGGGAATGGTGCGCGACACGTCTTCGCCCCCAATGCTTACGACTCCACCCGAAGTTTGTACTGAACTAATAAGATCGACGATGTACGGCGGGCCCTTGAGTGCGAGGGACGACGTGGGGACGTCTTACGCCGCGCCCAAGGTGGCCTCTATCGCAGTAGCCTTGCAACGGCTATTACCGAATGAACCTTCCCTGTTATACAGAGGAATTATAGTGAATTCTGCTCGGTGGCCAGAATGGGCGGAAAGCGCCGCGAATAAGCTACATGTGCTAAAGCAGATTGGGTTTGGAATTCCAGATCTTGATCGCGCCACCAGTAACAACCTTTTTAGGGTAACCCTCATTTCGAGCGGAGAGAATCGTATTAGGGCGAAGGAAGCACATATATACCAGATTCCGCTTCCGCTCGAAGTTAGAGAACCGGGAGATGATTTTAAGATTAGAATCGATGTCACACTTTCGTATGTAGCTAAGCCAAGAAGAACTCGTAGGAATATCCGTCAATATCTTTCGACCTGGGCCGATTGGCAAAGCAGCAAGATCGGCGAAACGGTAACCTCATTTAAGAACCGGGTGCTCCATGATGGAGATTTAGCTCATATCGAAGACGAGGACGTGATTCCGTGGACTATTAGAGAAAGGGATGATTGGGGGGAAATCAAGAACGTAAAAAGGAACACTGGTACGGTGCAAAAAGATTGGGTGGTTATTAGTTCTCATCAGCTTCCAACCGATTTTTGTATCGCGGTAGTAGGGCATGCTGGGTGGGATAAAGACCCCGATGCTTACGCAAAATATGCCCTAGTGGTCAAGTTTGAGGCAGTTAATCAAGACCTAGAGATTTACGAAAAAATATCAGCCTCCATTGATACATTGGTGCCCATTTCAGAGATTGAAGCTCAATTTGAACTGCTTAACGAGTGAGCCCCTAAAGGTGTTGAATGAAGCTTCTGAAACATTATGGGCGAAGCCGCTTCTTCGTCCTCACTGTGGATTGTAACTACTGCTCTTTTTCCAGGGGCTGAACTAACTCCGTAGCTTCTGAATAAAGAATACGTGTCCATACTGAATCACACCGGGTTTTGAGGAGGCTCCAATTCTTGAGAGAATGGAGCCATGAGCAAGAACAACAAGTTTTCCCCCGAAGTACGTGAACGCGCGGTGCGCTTGGTCCAGGAGCATCGTGATGAATACCGGTCGCTGTGGGTGGCTGTCGAGTCTATTGCACCGAAGATCGGCTGCACACCAACGACCCTGCTGGATTGGATTAAGCGATCGGAAGTCAACAACGGGACCCGCCCCGTCAGCCTACAGGCGCTACGCTGTCCGATGTCGGCAACCACAGCTACGTAGGCAGCGGGCCCAGATGGATGAACAACTCAAGCCGCAGATCTATCGAGTCTGGGAGCAGAACTTTCGCGTCTACGGCGCTCGCAAGGTCTGGAAGCAGATGAATCGCGAGCGCATTCGCGTGGCACGATGTACGGTCGAACGCCTGATGGGCGACTTGGGCATTGAAGGAGTGCGTCGGGGCAAGCGAGTTCGCACCACAGTGGCCGATAACGCGGCGGCCTGCCCGCAGGATCTGGTGCGGCGCCACTTCGAGGCGGATCGTCCAAACCGGCTCTGGGTGGCGGATTTCACCTACATTTCCACTTGGCAGGGATGGCTGTATGTGGCCTTCATCATCCACGCTTACGCCAAACGGATCGTGGGCTGGCACGCCTCTGGCAGCATGACGACGGACTTCGTTCTGGATGCGCTTGAGCAAGCTGTGTACGACCGACGCCCAACGCAATCGGATGGGCTGGTCCATCACTCCGATCGCGGATCGCAATACGTGTCCATTCGCTATTCCGAGCGCCTGGGTGAAGCCGGCATTAATCCCTCGGTCGGCAACACAGGAAGTGCATACGACAACGCGCTGGCCGAGACGATCAACGGACTGTACAAAACGGAAGTGATTCACCGCAGGGCTCCCTGGAAGACCAGGGCTGCGGTGGAGCTGGCCACGTTGGAATGGGTGTCCTGGTTTAACCACCAGCGCTTGCTGGGATCGATCGGCGACATGCCGCCTGCCGAAGCCGAAGAGCGTTACTATCGACAACTTGCAGCACCGGTTGCGGAACCTGTTTTACTTGGCTCTTCATCATTAACGGGGGACAAGGGTATTCATTAGACTTGTTTTTACGAAGAACACGTTTAATGGAGGCAATACCGATGTCCCCAATCGATTCTATCCTAGGGATCGATGGCTTGGTGGTGCAAAGCGTAAAGCGCGCCCAGGGCATTCACGTCTGGGCC
>NZ_QAOK01000043.1 GCF_003050865.1 Nitrosospira multiformis
CGCTGGTCGTCGTACCAGACCTTTGCTCCCGGCTTGGGAAATACAGTCTTGATCGACAGCAGATACCGCATCTGTTGCGGCTTGAAAATGCCGCGTTGCGGATTAATGAGCGGAAATCGCTCTCCTTGGAAGACAAAACCTAGGTTCAACTCGGCCGCCGTGAGGTGAACGTGGATTTCTCCAAGCCTGCGGACATGGTTGAACGCCGCCATACGCATCAATGTGTCAGAGTTCTCAGGGATGATCGGTCCCATTACTCATCCCTTAAAACAATCTTCATTGTGCCAGCGCAGGGCAGCAGGATTCGGATGCTGCCCAATCTGATGGAAGTTGGATCTGGTGACCGTAGAGGTCGTGATAGTGCTTGCCGTTGTCAAACTCTTCCCGAATGCGCCGACTCACCTCGAATCGCAATTCGGGTGTCACCGTTACAACAGAGCCCCTATTCGACTATCCCAGAGGCACGTCCTGCTTCCTTCTCAAGAACGATCAGCTCAATAGATTTCAGCCGCCTCGAACTTGCGCGTGTTCCCCCATATCCGTGGGACGCTTGCCCGTCATTGCCGCTTTCACCATCTTGGCGACCTGCACAAGCTTGCTCTCCTTAACGTTCCAGTACTCGGCCTCGTCAATTTCCACACTCACAAGTGCAAGGTCCGGATCCTCCACGCCCTTCGGGAACCAGGCTTCGGCCATTTTCGACCACAATCGCTGTTTTATCACTAGGTCGTCAACGATTCTAGCGCTGCCAGACACCGAAACATAAGCATCCTTGCCGGGATCGGCATAACTTACGTTGACTCTTGGCTCCGCACTCAATTCACTCACCGGGTCGCTTGAACGAGACATAAAAAACCACAGTCGCTCACCCGCATCAGGATTGTCTGCGTCTGTGTTTTGGGTGGTCATTGGTCGTGAGCGCAACATGCCATCTGAACCTCGAGTGGTGAGCATGGCAAAACGAATGCTTTCTATCAAATCCCGTAGTGTTTGGTCTTCGTAAGTCATGGTGTCTCCTAGGGCACTTGTACGGCTCGTTTTTTCACAAAACCTGCTTCCTGCTTGAACTCGCTGCGTATTTCCTTCGCCTTGCCATGACACACCTCCTGACTCATTATCAGCCTTTTTAGATGTGTCCGTGAAACCGGGGGAAAACCCTGTCACAATTGTACTGCGCAGCCTACGGCACAGTAGCAATTAGCGTTTCAGCTAGAAAGAAGGCGGAAGGTAGCCATGAAAACCCCATATTTGGCCAATTTAGCGTCTGCCGTCATTCTCATTCAATTTAACAGAGATACAAATTGATGTCATTCCGAAACCAAGCTGGAAGTAGGCTGACGCTAAAGCTGTGCAATGAGCGAGGGCTAGCGAGCTCATTTAAGCTCATCGCGCTCGCTTCGGTACTGTTGCTTGCCAAACCCATACTGATCAAATGAACGTCCCTCTTTGGAGCGTTATTCTCGTGTCGGTCGTGACAGCCGTGATATTTGGGCTGATCCTTGTAATTTTTGGCCGAAACGAGAAGGAAATTACGCATCGGGTATCCCACCTTTACCCTGTATCCGATCCCCAGTTTTTACGCTCCATGGGCGTTCTCCTAGGTCCGGCATTGGTGAGGGGAAACCGGGTTGAAACGTTGCTTAACGGAAACGAGATTTTCCCCGCGATGCTGAAGGCGATTCGCGAGGCTGAGAAAACGATCACGTTTGAGACTTACATCTACTGGTCGGGAGCTATCGGCCGAAAGTTCGCGGAGACGCTGTCGGAAAAGGCACGGCAAGGGGTCAGAGTTCATGTCCTCCTCGATTGGGTTGGCAGCGAGAAGATGGAAGAGGCATCTATTCAGACAATGCGGGATGCTGGCGTCGAGATCGAAAAATACCATCCCCCGACCTGGCGCACCTGGAGAAGAATAAACAATCGGACTCATCGCAAGATTCTAGTGTTAGATGGGAAGACAGGGTTTACCGGGGGCGTCGGAATTGCCGACGAATGGCTCGGCGACGCACAGGGGCCTGATAATTGGCGCGATACACACTACCGCATTGAAGGGCCTGTTGTAGCGCAATTGCAAGCGGCATTCGCCGACAATTGGACGAAGGTAAAGGGTAGCGTATTACATGGAGGAGAGTATTTTCCAGAGCTGAAGGAACACGGATCCAACCTTGCGCAAGTATTCAAAAGTTCGATCGAAGGCGGGGCAGAAAGCATGCATCTCATGTACCTGCTATCTATCGCGGCCGCTAAAAAAAGCATCCATCTTTCCATGGCGTATTTCGTTCCGGATGCGCTGGCGCGAGACGCAATGGTGGCGGCATTGAAACGCGGCGTGAGAATACAAATAATCCTGCCTAGCCGCTATATCGATAAACCCTTGGTACGTAGCGCCTCCCGTGGCACCTGGGGTGTGCTTCTAAGATCAGGTGCAGAGATATATGAGTTTCAGCCCACTATGTACCACTGCAAGTTGTTGATCGTCGATGAACTGTGGGTATCGGTGGGATCGACTAATTTTGATAGCAGATCATTCAAGCTGAACGATGAGTCTAACCTGAACGTCTACAATCAGGAGTTTGCCGAACGCCAAGTAGCGGATTTCAAGGTAGATCTGACACGGTCAAGGCAAATAACATTTAAGGAGTGGGAGTCTCGCCCCTTGACGGAAAAAGCCTGGGAATATAGCCTGAAAATTATTCGGCCACAGCTTTAGTTCTTTCGAGGATGTGAACTCAGCTCCAAGATTTTGGAAAGCGGGCCTATGAGGGGCCATCGAACTCGGCTTCACCCTTCCAGCTAGCGCATCGCGTTATTATTGATAACATATTTTATCAATAATAGAACGATGGTCTGTTTCGACACCTGCGGCTTCCTTCAGCACCGCGACAATCTGCTCCACCGCGAACCGTTTCTTCTTCATGCAAAACTCCTTTCTTTAAAGGTAAGTTTCGCCGAAAACTAACGTTGTCGCTGGCTACATTTTTGCAGAGAGAGATTACATGAGATAAACAGATCTCATGCCCCTAACAAATTCGCACAACTGACGTACACACCGGGCACCAAATATTCTTTCATTTTAAGAGAACAAGTACTAAAAAGAATTGGCAGCGGGAAACTTCATATTTGGTTTAATTGATGTGATCCGATTGTTCGCGTTGGCGTGGGGGAATAATAACTCTCGGCTTTTTGCTCCGATTGCGTTATCCCTAATGATGTTCACAAAGCAAAGGAGGAAAGACGAATGACACATCTAGTGATAAGAGCGGTTATATTCAAGCGACTTAAAGAAATAGTTCTTTGCAGCACTATATGTTTCTTTGGATTAATGGCAAATTTCGAAGCCACAGCTCAACAACGTACTCTGTCCGCAACCCCTAGCGGCGAGACGCAAGAAGCACTGAAGAAGTTTAAGCCGGAAGAGCGTAAGGCTCTGCAGCGTGCTAAGCGAATTGCCGATGATGAGCCTAAATTTAAAGTCAGGACAGGCCCTGATGAACCCCCTGGCCCTGTTGCTTTTGAATGTACTGGAGCGGGAAATTGTTCTTGTACGTGGGCGTATGACTGCGCTGACATGGCTCTAAATGCTGGCTGCAAAGCCGGTACCCTTGAGTGCGGGCTTATAACATGTTCATGTAACAAGTGAGATGACCTCAGGGGACAGCAAGTTAGCGGTAGCTTTTGACTGTCATGAACAGTTGTCCCCTGTAACAAAAACTTGCGGCATGTTTTCACAATATCGTAAGGCCGAATTGACTTCAAATTACTCTTCCGAAGGGATAGATTAGCGCACGTCCGGAACGGCAAGCAATCTTGCATGAATGGCTGCGATACAACAAGACTTCAGCCAGACAGACGTTCCTTTCAAGCCCTTTTGTTTTGTAATACTTGAATCTAACATTCGGATGCCGCCGCTGCTTCATCTGTTCGACCCACGGACCTGGGTCCTTCGCATTTATCAACACACTGTGTGCGCCGTGGATTTATGCAATCTTCCATCGTGATCACGCCGATGCCAATAGCCCGTGGGAGCCTCATCCTTCCCTACCATTCCTCACGGGTGGGAGGCGTCCATACCATTTCTCTCAGATGTCGGAGCCTCCTCAAAACCCGGGGCGATTCAGGTTGTTGAGTCAGGTGACTCATCAGTTTAATTACCCTTACACTTATTTGAGACTTTAACATTTATAATTAGTTTTCGTTCTATCGGCCCATCACATGTAACATAGTGATAAACTTCAGGAGGAAATGTTGAGAGAGGATTCATAGCGCTAACGTTGAGCTAAGCGGCTTCCCGGTGGCGGTCCGCTTGAGCGAAGGGTTAGGCGTCACGGCGTCTCTCAATACTATGCAGTAAGCTTTTACTGACTTGGACCGAAGTATCGGGGGAGTCACAGTGCGCCGGGCGACCAGCGCCGAACTCAACGCAGAAGATGGGTGGGCAGTCATGAGCAATCGCTTCCTGATGTGGGCCAAAACATGGATCGAGGAAAACATCCCTCCCGGCGCCAATTCCGACATAGAGAGTCATGAAGTAAAGGCAAAGCGGCTGTCGGAGAAACTGTTCGCCGAGGCAGCTGCGGTCAACTTCACAAACTTCGAGACCGAGGAGGAGCGGGAGCGCGTTTTGCCCCTAGTACTGGCCGCGGTCTCGGACAGCAGAGACTTTGACATCGATGCCTTTCATCTCAAGTCGCAACTTGCGCGGGAGAATGAAGATGGCGACTGAGCCCCGCATGGTTGGTCTTCAGGGCGGCATCGCGTTGAGGAGAAGGCACGAAAAGGAATATTATTTACTTTAAGCCATAAATACATAAACAAAAAAAGATATATAGTCACTTCTGGTGTAACCGCCATGCAGCTTCAACGCTCTTGGCTTGACTCGCATCTTATTGATTGGACGGGTGTATATTCTCGTAGCGTACGAAAAATTCCCTTTTGTGTTTTCTCCTCGTTGATCGACCGGAAGATTTCGGACCCCACCCGAGCGCATGTGTTGGCCTGGCGTAAAACCTTGGAGGAAAAATCACTGGCCGGCGCCACCATCCGCAGGAAGCTGGCGGCGCTCGCTTCCTTGTTCGAACATTTGTGTGAATCCAATTTGGTAACGCACAATCCGGTCAAAGGCGTCAAACGTCCGGTAGTGGAATCTCAACAGGGAAAAACACCGGCACTCGGGGAGCCCAAGCGCGGGCACTTCTAAGTGCTTCCGATGCCAATACTCTCAAGGGCAAGCGCGACCGCCATTCTTTCCCCCTGCTCTATCACGGCATACGTCGAGAGCAACTGACCAAGCTGAAAGTTAAAGACTATTGTCAATCTGGGGTCAGCTCACGAAACGGAATTTAAAGTACGTTAATATTTAACAACTTATTGATAATAAGATCTTACAAGAATTCAGATTACTCAAAAATCAACGTTCAAGCGCTTTTTCAAATCCTTGAATTTATTATTTTTCATTTGACTAGCGTACGATTTTTTCCGTTTCGTGAGCTGACCCCATCACCGCCATCGCGCGAGCGGTTTGAATTTGCTCGTCGCCGCCATTATTTTGTGGAACACGACTTATCTGCAGCGGGCTGTCGATTACCTTCGAAAACAAAGGCATCATCCCGTGCCCGGAGATCTTACCCATCTGTCGCCGCTGGGCTGGGGGGATTACCATGGAGGCCCTCAATTTACGCTAGGGGCGCACTACCATTTCCGCTTTTATTACCAGGGCAAGTCAATGACTGCACGGTCGCACCAGAACTAACTGATCGCCAGACTCCGCGGTGGAAACGATCATCGCGGACAAGGGCTATGACAGCAAGCGAATCCGCGAAACCATCGAGTCGCAAGGGGCAAGGTCGGGCATCCCCCGGAAGCGTAATTCAGTCAAAGGCAATGCAGATTTGGATAGAGGATTGTATCGTTATCGGCATTTGGTGGAAAACACCTTTGCCCGCTTGAAGCATTATCGGGCTGTAGCATCACGATTCGACAAGCTGAAGAGAAATTACGAGAGTGTAGTAGCCATGGCCTACATGATCCTCTGGCTACCAATGTGAAACGTCAACAGACCCTAGAAGAAATAATTGAATGATAATATTCCCTCATTATTTTGGTCGTAGCGGTTCAATTCCAACCTTAGATCCAGATCTTGTGAAAGCGCATAGCGAGTAATGAGGTGACTAGTGAAGAAACGCTTACTTTCACCGAGGAGAAAAACCTGGTAGCTCCCCGCCAATTTGATTCTCAAATTTTCAGTAATGCTGAAGTACATTCCCACTTCAGTATCGCCACCCAATCGAAAATTTTGTTTTAGATGATCGGAAAATTCCGCTTTTAGATCAGCAAAGGTATATAGCAGCAAGGGGGAGAAAAAATCCGGCCGATAAGAAAAACCTCTCCCATACGTACCTTTGAACGAATTGCAATAGTTGCAGTTTCGATCTCTAAGGTTGTCTACTGCCAGTTCTGCTCGCCAGGAAGGTTTGGCAAATAAGGAATCGTAGGGATTGAGTGATGTGATTGAGAGAAACTTCGCCTGATCTAGTCTTACCCGTTCGGATTCCAGGTAATAGCGGAGTTTGAAGTCCATAAAAATAATTTCTGAATCTTTATCATATCCTACGTCCTTGGCCATCAGGTCATGATATGCCGGGCGATAAGCAAATTCGAGGAAAGATTCGCGCTTGTTATGGCCAATTCCGAGTTGAAATCGGTCCGTCCCATGACCTTGGTCTGGTCGACTGGAAAAATCGGTAATTTTAGTATCCTCATCACTAGTAACTTGCAAACGGCTTCTAGCTAATAAAACGGAGCGTGGAATTTTTACTTCATTGTTGCTTTTTTCTTGCATGCTCCAATACTGTAAATAGTCCATATAAGCATTCAACAATAGAGCTTGCGATTGAGGGAGAAGGTTTTCAAAAGTTGGGCTATCTACTGTCACATCTCCTTGAACCATGCTTTTTAATATCTGCTTCTCATCATTGTCCATTCTACGTCGCTTATCATTCATTTGGCTAAGCACCGAAGGTCGATACACGGTTTGTTTTACTAACTCCTCCTGCGCCATTACAATTTTTACCGTATCAGTTGGTATCACACTGAAGAAAAAAGAATCTTTTAATCTTAGATTCGGATTGGCAATCTCTAATAAGGAAAGCACGTGATATGAGCAATTTTCCTGGAAATAATAATAATCAAAGTAAGTACCGCCCAGCTCCCACAAATGTAAAAGCATCGTGTTCAACTGATCTTCAGTAAACTTAAGTTCATATTCCCAAAGATCCCGGCTTTCCCAGTTGTTATATTCCTGCACTTTTGTGTAATAGGGGAAAATCGCGAAGCGTCCTGGAAATGAGCCTATTAAACCCTTCACTGCGTAGAGGAATCCATTCTCAGTATCGGGAACGGCCGCATAGTTGGCGCCATAGTTCATTAAATTATTTCCCTTGCCTGTTCTCCGGCTATCAATTCGTAGCAGGGTATGGCCAAACATAGAGGCAGGGTTGTTCATGAAGTAAGAGGCGAACACCAACGTTACTCCGACCGGAGCTAAAGTTTGCATCCAACGGCTGAGCCGATCACATTCGTGTATTTTGAGGCGATTGCGATCGAAGTCTAGTTCGTGGCTCAACCACTTGAATCGCGCCGGAAAGTTACACTGAGGGTGCTCTTTGCCTTCGGCAACCGCGGATAAGGGTATGAAGAAGCTGGCGAGAGTCGCTTCCAGCTCTGATTCTGGATCAGTCTTTCCCTGCGGAGAATTGAAAAAATCCATTCCATCCGCTTCACTCGTAAAGCCGCCGAATAATTCTTTGTTGTACTTGAGAAGTAGATGCCATATCCGGGCATCGGCTAGCTTTTTTTGTTGGGCTTGAAGCTGTAGATCGGCTAAATAATCGGCGTTGTGGTTGTCTTCGGAATGAGCAGTTGCAGGTGAGAAATAAAGGGAGAGAAGTAGCGCGGCTAGAGAGCAGGCAAACTGCACAAGGGAACGATAGGGGAGCTAACAATATCAAAGCGGATATAGGTAAAACCTATATCCGCTTATTTTTTAATTCAATGCAGACACTTTGATGTCACACGATTTAGCAAGGGTAGGATGACGGGTTAATTGATTTTCGAGCTTGCTCAGTAACTCTGCTGAGGTTGTTTGATCACTCACCACTAAATTGTCAAACTTCGCCTGCACCATTGATCCGAATTCTTGATAGCTGGCTGCGGAACATTGATACAAGCTAGCTAAGGTATAAAGATTTTCACCTTTTCCTTGCGCCATTTCTTTAACAAGGCTGGTGTAATTCTCTTTTGCAAATACTTCACGCTCCTTGCTCGTCTTCACTAGACCATGATCACCGCAATTTGAGGTCCCGGAAGTAATCCCGAAAGTTTGATTGCCGGAAGTTCCATTAGTAGTTGCAGCGAATACCTGTGAGGCCCCTGGTTTTGATCCCATGACCTCTGACCCTAACCCACAACCCGCTGCACCATACCCAGCGGCAAAAACAGAAGCTGGAAGCAGTAAAAAAGAAGCTGCTGCAATCAGACGATACCCCATATTGCTCTCCATAGAAGTTGCTAAAAATTAGATTAAGGTCGAATAGTGAGGGTTGCTTTTTAAGCACCAAAGTTCACCATTAAAGAGCGCCCCAGGAAAAACAAACAGCTTCCTTCCGAGAGCTGAACAAATGTAATTAACGTCTCTTAAGTTGTCAATGGGATATTTTAATAATTTACATGACATATGGCCTCTGCTATTAACATATTTTAGTTTTTGCTCCTGACGACAATATGACAATCTGAGGCCGTCATCCCGCCTCGCAGCAACCGACTCGCCCCGCGCGAGTTCGATCGGGAGCGGTACAAAGCGCCCAATCTGGTTGAGCGATTCTTCAACCGGCTCAAACAATTTCGTCACCTCGCGACCGGCTACGACAAACTCGCTAACCGCTTCAACGCTTTCTTGCATCTGGCTCGCGCCTACATCTGGCTACTGTGAACAGGCTCTAAAGATTCTGTCTTGGCCTGATCAGGAAAAATATATTCTCTCCGACGGTGGGTGGAGGACGCGCGTGCAGTAGCGGCTGCCGTAGACGGTTATACCGACTCACTTGCAGGTACAGCAAGCGGTTTACCCGGAGAGGGCGAAGGTGCGAATAAAGCGCCATATGCCCAAGCTGGCCTGATGCTTGCAGTACGTGTGGTCGTTCTCAAGGTTTTGTTGTTTTCGCACGTGCGAAATTTCCTCTACCCTGACCCTGAAAGGCTTTATTACCGACCGAGCCCATTTCCCGGCACCATCGGCTCAGCATATTAGGATCAATCCCCAGATAACGCGCGATCTGGCTTGCCGACCCATTGGCAGGCCGCACCAGTTGTACCGCTTCCTGCTTGAACTCCGCTGCATATTTCCTTCGCGTTGTCGCGGCACACCTCCTGACTCATTATCAGCCTTTTTAGATGTGTTCGTGAAATCGGGGTAAAACCCTGGGGCTCATGGACCTACTCAGCGACAGAGATAGCTTTCACCTTTAAATTGTCAGGCAGTCACCGTAAGCCGGACAGCGCTTGCTCCGCGTCGCGCCAGATCGCCCTTCTTGAACTCGTTCTTGCTTTGCGTTCTCCTTTTCCGAGTCTTTCGGTTATTTTAATAGCCAATTCGGCTCATCCCCTCTGTATCTAATAAATATTAGAATGATGGAGCTATAGTGTTTTTTCTGGTCTTGAAGGCATGGCAAGCCGTCATGTCATACGGGCAAAGTCTATAGCGATTCGGACGTAATATTTCCAATAAAATGCAGTGATTATAATAAGGAGATACAATAATGAATAATCTTTCCAAGATAGCGATAGCTGCTTTAGCGTTCGGAGGTTCCATTTCCGCTGCATCGGCCGCAGGCGTTA
>NZ_QAOK01000044.1 GCF_003050865.1 Nitrosospira multiformis
ATCCATGCCGCACCTCCCTTCGTGCAGCTTATTATTTTCGCAGCTAAAGCTGACCGGCTAAAGCCGGTGGTTTAAACCTTGGGATGGAAAATTAAGCGAAAAACATGCGGCCGATTGGGTACCTCTCATTAGATCGAGCAGTTGGAAGCGCGCTCTGCCAAACCACTTCTGAACAAGAGTATAGTCAAAGCCTACCATCGTCGTTTCCTGCTCTACCGAGACGAGGTATAACTGATGCCTCGCATTGCACACCCGTAGAATCTTCTCCTTTCCATACTCCTCCCGGCCATTGGCATTGGTTCTATATCATACATCGGCCTGCTCTGTCTAAATAGAGGCGAATCGCCTCCCATCCCCTCCGGTTTCGTGGGGTTTCTGCTTTATGCTAAAAGCCAGGGGGAAGCAACTGAAGAAACAGTCTTACAAATCCTCCGGTTCCTTTGATGATATTGATATCAAAAAAGAGCGTCCACTCGGGACGCTCAAATGTGGATAGTTTTTCTCGTTCCTAGGATTTTGCCGAGTTGAAGTTGCCAAGGAGAATCAGGTCGCCCGGTACTGCGCAACTGCTGAACGAGATGTAGTTGTTCGATGGGAACAGCAGGTTTTTCAGCGCGAATACCGAAATGGAGTCAAACTGGATCGACAGTTTTTCCGCAATCTGCGTCGGCACCTGGCTCTGTATCTGCTGATTGACCTGCGCCGCCAGATCATCGGAGCCGCTAGGCCCTCCTCCCGACAAGTGACCACTGACCACAACTCCCTGACCGGAAGTCTTGATCTCGATGCTCTGGTTGCGCCCGCTTCCCCCCACACTCAGCGGTAACACAGCTTTCACCTCGATTGTCACGTCCGTTGCCAGCCTGGAATCGCTGCAGCGGGGGTCGCAATTCCACAAGCAGGGATAGTACGACGTGCAGGCACGCTGATTGTATTGCAGGGATTGCCCGCGCGATCCGCTGTAATACATCTGCCCGTTTGGTTGCACAGTAATGGTGGTGTCCGCCAGCGACCAGGAGACGTCATTTCCGCCCGGGATCGAGTAGGTATACTGAGTGATCGATCCGCTGCCATGACCGCTGCTGGTGGATGAACTATGGTTGAGCTTGCTCAAATCCACCGTACCGGTGACGCTGGCGCTAGTGAATTTGGCGGACCACGCCTTGGCTGAACTGCCTGGATCGACTCCTTGCAGCGCCCAGCCACTGTTTCTCAAACTTTGCGGAAGTACGTCCTTGAATATCAGCGCCGAGCGGACCATCATGCTGTTACTCTGGCCCTGGGGGATCGGCTCAGGGATATTGTTCAGGAAAGCCTGGGAGTAATTCAGCGCTGCCCGTCCCCCGGTCATGATAAAGAGCTGCAGCATCTCGTTATTGCCCGGTGTCTGGAGCGGCTTGAAGATAAAATCGCTTGGCTTGAGTGACTCCAGGGTGGGAATGGCGGTCAGGTCGAGCTGGTTGATCAGGTAGACCACGGGGTTATTGACGAAGTATTCCTTCACCGCCTTGTTGAATTCCACCTTGGTTGCGTCGCTCAGATCGATATTGCTGATCGAGAACGTTCCCTCCTTCATGTCGAGCTGAACTTTCAGGACATTGTGATTGCCGTTGTCAATCTTGACCGTTCCGGCCACCTTGGCCAGCTGAATCACCGCCGTCAGGGTTTCGCCGCCGATAGATTGGGGGGTATCGCACTGTTCAGGAAGTGATCCCACTTTCGAACAGCGCTCTACTGAACCGTTCAAAACCTCCATTTTCAGCATGGCCGTATTGTTGTTATTGATGCTGAAATTCAGAAGGGGATAGCCGTATTCGATGGTAAAGCGGTTGATCACGGTCACGTCGCCCGGATATTTTTCCGAGGTGTTAACAACGATTCTGTTTTTGTAGGCTGTGTCCTTTTTCAGGGCTTCGTACTGATCCTTCAGCGCTCTGTTGATCTCTTCCAGATTCATGTTGAACACTACATCCCAGCCGTTGGTGCAACTTCCCTGGGCATACATCTGCTTCAGCAACGTGTCTGTGGAGGGCAGGGCTGGAGCCGCAGCAAGCAACGGGCGGAAACCTTCAGCCGCCGGGGTCACAAGCGCCGTGGGCAAGCCTGATGCGAGCAGGCGATTCAATGCGCGGCGCTGCATGACTTTCTGCGCATCCGCAATTCTTGCTTCCAGCACGAAGGACAACCGGATCGTCAGGCTATCGCCATCGAACCGAAGGCTCTTGTTCGTGCTCGTGTTTGGCAGCGAAATCTCCCAGATGGAAAAGGGCGTCACCCGGCTTACACCTTCAGACCAGGATTGTCCGCCATCGGAAAACGTGGGCGAGTTGTCGTGGGCGTTATAGCTGTATATGCGCTCGCGCCACGGCGTGCGGAATGTCAGCGGATCACGATGGAGGTTGCGGTCATGAAAGGGGGTTCCGCTATAGGCCAGGCGCAGCAGATAAGTACCGCTTTCAGTCGACTTGACACCTTCCACGGAAGCAACCACGGAAACGATCCTGGCGTTGACATATTGGTAGAACGCCGGCGCATCCAGGAAGATGGTGGTGCGAAAGATATTGCCACCAGTCAGTTCCTCTGGCTTCACTCCTTCGATAAGGTATTCGATCGGCCTGGTTCTTGTGACCTGATACTGCGCAAGCAGGGATTTGGCCTCCAGCGTGGCGGCTTTCTGCTGGACTACTGCAGCGCTGAATTTCAGCAGGCTGTACGCGAGCACGGGTGTGGCGGCCTGAAGGTTGGCGTATTGAAGTGCCAGGTCCTGCATCAGGAATGCCTTGGCAAGAATAGTGAGCATCTGGTTCTGGATGAATGTCAAGTGTCCGGTCAGCGCCACCAGATCAATTGCGGAACGGTCGAGATCCTTCACCTGGGCAGGATGAAGCTTCTGCTGCAATTCCTCCAGCCGTTTTGCCTGGCGGCTGTTGATCTCTTTCTGCTTCTGGTTGGTATAGATGTCTCGTTGCAGGGCATGCAATGCGGATTCAGCGCCGGTTACAGCCTTGCCGCGCAGCACCATCGTGGCAAAAGCCGCTTGCAGACCTGCCTTTTCCGGTTTGATGTCCGGACCCGATGCCATGATCTGGTTGAACTGGATCGACATTTCATCCCAGGAAAGCATCGATAGATTGCCGAACTGCCCATCATCCAGATCATCCAGCGCGTGCTGAGCATTTTCCAAAACCTTGGCGCCGGTGCTCGCGCCGGTATAGAGCTTGGACAGGGCGTTGAGCACATTCAGCGTCTTCTGGATGCGTTGCACGGTAAGGCCGAGGTCTTTCACAGCGGAGATGGAGGATGCCGGGATGGCGATGGAAGTGCCAAGGCTGAACAGATTGGTGGCCACTTCCAGGCCGAACTTGATCGCTTCCATGGTTTGCCACTGCTGCACCGCGGATTTATATTTCTGTACCGTCAGGTTCACTTCTCCCTGGGCCTCGAACAGTGAGGCGCGCAGATCGTTGATCTTGTTCTGCTGCTGGGCGGCCTCGGCCTTGCTCTGGGCAATCAGCGAATCGTAGAATCCTTCCAGGTCTCTCTGCTGCTCGGCATTCGCCTTGATCACATCGCTGACCAGTTCGCCCGACTTGATGATGTTCTCATTGAGCGTCCTGCCGACATCGATCACCCTTTCTTCCAGGCGCCGGGTAGCCATGCGCTGTTCGTTTTGCGCCACCTGCAGCTGTATCCTGTCCAGATAGCTGAGTATGCTTTGCACATACTGCTCGTAGTCCGTGTAAGACAGGATCGGAACGAAGCTGCCATATTCCGGGTTGATGGCATAGCCGGCGAGATCCATCGCACGGACGCGTAGCGCAAGCAACTCTTCGCTGCCACTTGCGCCTGATAGGAATTCCGCCAACCAGTTCAGATAATCGCGCATGAACTGCTGGAGAGAACTGTTGGCTTTGCCCGACTGATCACTGATGGCTGCTTCGGCAAATGTCATGGAAAACTGAAGGCTGTTCACAAGCAAAGGCACGGCCTCAGCAGGAGGCACGACGCGCACGTCATCCGCGACAAAAGGCGTTGCCTCCGGACCCTTGCCTTCCAGCTCGAACCTGAGTCCATCCACGATGACACTGTAGCGTGAGCCGGAACTGTTTCTGATCGCCAAGGCACCGAGAAACTCATCACATCCCAACTGCAGCGATTCAAATGCCTCATCCGCCAGGGAGATCGCCCTGAGTTGGCCTTGCACCCGCATATCCAGCACCTGCCCGAACAGCCGCACTTTTTTTCCGGGCACCTCAATGGTTTTATTGCTGCTCACGGACAATACGTTGGCAAAAAGAATGAAATCCTGCACCTCTTCTGCAGCCACGAGTTGCATGTCTGCGAGATCCACACGCGCCTTGTACGCATTGATAGTTGGAGTCGCAATGAATGATACGACCCCCGCGGTATCCTGCGGCAGCATGCGGACAAAATCGCGCTGATCATAAATGGAAAAATTCGGCTGTATCGTCGTGCGGTACTTCTGCGCCATCGCGCCTTTGAAGATGCGCTGCCAGATCAGCCCGCGCTTCTGCTCGATCATCACACTCAGGCTGGCAAGCCGCACACCTATCACGGTCTGCTGGACGAATTCCTGCTGGAGATCGGCAAGCGACAAAAGGGAGTTGACGTTGAACAGCGAGAACACGCTGTTCTTTTTTGACCACAGCTTATCCAGCCAATCGCCCCGCTCCAGGGTCGAATTGAAAACGGCGGAATTGCTCAGGCAAATGACATTTCCATACTCTTCCACATAGCCGAAGATACCGGCCGCATGGTCGGTCGTAAACTGGACAAAATTTTGCGAGCCATGACCCGATAGCGGATTGCTGCCGTCCGCATAAGCCGACTTGATCCGCGCAAACTGTTCCGGCTGATAGGCAAACACCTGAAGGATGGTATCGCCCAGCTCCACGCCAGAAACATAATGGGTGCCAAATTCGCGGAAAGAACCCAGGACGTTGTTGGCATCATCCTTTGTCAGTTGATCGCCGTAATCCTGCAGCCGGCTGCGCCCGGCATGCCGCAACCTGGTCGAAGCCGAAGTGAAGGCAGGGGTGAGCCCATACTCGGGATCGGGCTGACGGGGACGCGCGTGTACCAGAATACCGCCCACCTCCGACGCATGGTTGCCCGCTCCATCCACCCTTTCCAGTTTCACCAGCGCATAGCCTAATCCCGGCTTCGTCAAATCCACGCCGATGGTTTTTGAAAGTATTTCCAGGGAAGCCCGGCTGCCTACAGCACCCGCCAGCAAGGCGCCCGGCCCAAAGGAAGGCGCATCGATGTCGCTGGAAGGCTTGACGATCTCGTACGGAATCAGCTCGTCCAGCAAGTCCAGTGCCGTTTCATGGAGCGTAATCATAGGGTAAGACCAGGAGCCCCGGTGCTCGACCGGTTCCACGGGCTTTAAATCCATCGCCTGGTGTTCGGCGCAATAGAGGATGTTGAGCAACCCCTTCTGCGGTTGCCAGTTCGGGTTAAGACCGCGAACGAGATTGGTGGAAAAACCGATGCTGAAATCCGGATTATTGTTCATGTTATGCATATCCCTGAAGATTGGCGATGAGGATCAAACAGGTGATTCCTGCTTGAAGAGGAAGAGACGCGGTATGGCTGAGCCAAAAAGGATATACAGAGGGTTAGCGCTTCAAGGCTCGGGAATACGGGCAGATTGGCGCTCTATTTGAGGTTTTGACGGTTTGGCTTTTTAAATGGCGGACTACCTTGTATCGTGCAACTGAGCCGCAAGCCTGCTCGTTTACCTAGACATTCCCAGATGAACTATAGGATTGCATCCTCCACCGCCAGCATGTCAGTCTTCGACAAGGCGCCAAGCTGATTTTTAAGGCGCACCTTGTCCGAGGCTATGATCTGATCAGCCATTAGCAAAACCAGCCGTTGCCGAAAAGCTTGAAAAACGAATGAGCCGGTCATTCCGGACAGAAAGCATCTCCAGATACTAATTCCCCCATAAAGCGATAAATGTATTGAGTTTCAGGAGGCGAATCAAAAATGAAAATTGGTCCCGCTATAGGTCAACTCTGCTACGACAACTCGATCTTCCTTCTATCTTATATATTGATAAAGAGTTTCCCGGCTTATCCCAAACTCTTTCGCCAGCTTTGTCCGGTTTGCTGCTGTAGCAGCCTGCTCTCGCAGCTGCCCAATCCTCTCTGTGCGTTCAGAGCCGGCTTCCTGCCCTTGTAGACTCCCTTGGCCTTTGCCAGCGCTATCCTTTCTCTTCCAGTAAGCCCCATCGGTTTCTTCGCGAGCACGAACTTTCCCATCGCACCGCCCCAGGAAGGCGATGGCCCGCGCCATGTCGGTCTTCCCGAGTACGGCGAAGACCCATGCCTGCTGCGCAGCGAGGCGAGCATTGATGTTCTCTATCCCGCGTTGATTCTTTAAAGGCATCGACTA
This sequence comes from Nitrosospira multiformis, assembly GCF_003050865.1. Taxonomy (GTDB): domain Bacteria; phylum Pseudomonadota; class Gammaproteobacteria; order Burkholderiales; family Nitrosomonadaceae; genus Nitrosospira; species Nitrosospira multiformis_E. The sequence continues at coordinate 6,424 of NZ_QAOK01000044.1, forward strand.
TAGTAAAACTTGCTACGGAACATCATCGTAGACGGGTTAATCTTTTTGGTACCAAATCGATTTTTTATTCACCTGAACGGATAGAGGAGAAAAATGAAAACAAGAAGGTTAATTCAAACTACACAATTGGTAAGCTTTTTCGGGCTTTCCGCTATGTTGTCAATAGCTGCAGCTGATCCACCTGTAGCACATCAATCTAAAACCCAGAATATTCCCGGTGTGATAGGACCCCCAACACCACCCCCAACAGACACACCCAAACAACCTCCTCCTCCTAAAATTCTTCATTGCGCCCAAGATTGCGATGCTTGTACGAGGGAAGGCCTTCGTTGCACAAGCAGCCTTGAGTGTATGAAGAAATATCCGGCCAACCCGATCCTGTGCTTGGTTCCGCAAAGATGATCTCCCACCACAACGAGAAATCGCGGAACTGAGCGTTGACCGTGAATTAGCAGTCGAGTATCTAAAGGCAGCGATGGAATCGCTCGATAATTTCGACGATCGGGCTGCCGAACATCCCGAGCTAAGGAAGAGGCGTACCTCGTTCATACTCCGGGTGTTTGGAAAGAAAATTCTCGTACTCCTCCCATTTTCCAAAGTAGCGCAAGGAATAGCTTGCCCCTGTCCCCCCATTGGAGGTCCTCCCGAGCTGAAAATCTATCTGATAAACCTTGCCTGCTTCAATGGGGGCTCTGATTATGGGGAAGGTTGGATGGTGAAGATTTCCGTAAATCGCAGATATCTCCAGATCATGGGTTCCAGGATCAACCTGAATCACATTCGGCAGCCCTATCGACCAAATCCTGTCAATCCTGTCAAATGTTGTCTTTCCGTCAACCGTTGTCTTTCCGTCAGCCTTAATTACAAATACCTCGACACGGGTGTAATCGGACGTGAATCGGATGGCACTACCCGCACGCAGGCAGAAGAATTTATCGAAAAGGCGCGACAGGACGCCAAATCCGGCAGACTCAATTTGCCAAAACGTCGAAAAATTGTTCTTGGGTTTGAGGAAGCGGCGGAGAGATACTTAGCCAAACTGGAACAAGAAGGGGGAAAAGACCTTTTGATGAAGCGGCGGCGCCTGTCGTTGCATGTAGTTCCGTTTTTTAAAGGCTTCCGACTTTCAAAAATCACTTCTTTTGACATCGAGCGGTATAAAAAACATCGCTTCTTGAAGTCGCTATGTGTAGCGGGGTGAAGCAAAAACCTAGAGACGCGACCAAGCTAAAAACCACGAGCCCAGGTACAGTAAATCGGGAGTTGGCTGTGATTTCGCATTTATGTAATGAGGCAGTCGAATGGGGTGGATTGATCGGCGGCCAGCTATTATCAAGCGATGCCGGGAGGAACAAAGCAGAATTACATACCTCACGATTGAGCAGATTAAACGACTAATTGAATGTGCCAAGCAAGACCAGAATCCTCAGATATACCCCTTTATAGTTATTGGCTTAGGGACTTCTATGCGTCGAATGGAAATTTTGGAAATTAGGCGCGAGAACGTTAATTTAAAGCAACGAACAATTTACATTCCAAACGCGAAGGGGGGAGCACGTGAGCAGCCTATTACCCGGCAACTAGCAGAATTTCTAGAGGGTTATATGACTGGATTGCAGAAAGGTACTCCATGGTTATTTCCTTCTCCAAGCGCAAAAGAAGGACACAACGATGGATATTCGCAAACCGTTTCGCCGTGTAGTTTCCGCCGCCGGAACGGATCCTGACGAAGTTGTGCGGCACACGCTACGCCATACCGCTATCACACACTTGGTCCAGGCTGGAGTGGACCTGCCTACGGTAAAAAGGATTTCAGAGCACAAAACCCTAATAATGGTTGAACGTTATGCTCACCAGAACGGCGAACATATCAAGACAGCAATGGACAAACTTGAGGACCGCCATCGGAAGATGAGGTAGTAATTCTGATCACAATTACACAAGAATTACACAAAGCAAAAGGTGGCTCTTCATCATTAACGGGGGACAAGGGTATTCATTAGACTTGTTTTTACGAAGAAGACGTTTAATGGAGGGGGTTTTACCCCATTTCTCCGGACGGTTTGGTTAAGCCTAAATCCTGCTTCTGATGCATTTCCAGCTGTCGCCGTTTTCGCGGGTTATGGAATCG
>NZ_QAOK01000045.1 GCF_003050865.1 Nitrosospira multiformis
GAATTACCGCATGAGGGTCTTGGCTCAATGCGGTTGGAACGGTGTGATCAACCGTGTCTGATGAATGACCCATCCCCCGTTAATGGGAAAGAGCCCTAACCTTTTGAATTAATGGTGGCCAAGGGCGGAATCGAACCACCGACACAAGGATTTTCAGTCCTCTGCTCTACCGACTGAGCTACTTGGCCTAGTAAAACGATTATCCTGTAACAGTCGATTCAGGTACAGGTTTTTAACCGGCGAGATTGTAGCATAGTGCCAATTCTGTTGGAATCCAGCGTGCAAGATTAAAAACGGGAGCAACCGTAGAAACGTACGATTTTCTTGCCTAACTACGTTCCTGTTTCACCTCTTGACCGTCTCTTGCAAACATGAAATACAATCAGGCATCCCGGTTACGGCAGAGTATCCAGCCTCTTAAAAACAGTACAATTTCTTGCTCCCACACTCCGGAGCATTAACCGCCTGAAAATCTGCTGTCTGAAACTCGTCCAGACAGGCTACAATTCAGCATTTTAGCAGCAATAGATGCGCATTTCCCACGGCATTCCCGTTCAGGCTGATACGCCGGTTGCGCTCACTATCGGCAATTTCGATGGGGTGCATCTTGGGCACCAGGCGATGCTTGCGCGCTTCAAAAAGGCGGCTGACCGGCTTGGTCTTGAATCATGTGTCATGATTTTCGAGCCCCATCCGCGCGAGTTTTTCGCGCCGGACAAGGCGCCTACGCGGCTCACCAGCCTGCGGGAGAAGCTGGAGTTGCTGGCGGCAGTCGGGGTGGAGCGGGTGCATATTTGCCGCTTCGATTTCGATTTTGCCAGAATTCCGGCCGAGGATTTTATTGTCCGCATCCTTCAGCATGGGTTGGCTGCGCGCTGGATTCTGGTGGGAGACGACTTTCGCTTCGGTGCACGTCGTGCCGGCGATTATGAGATGCTCAAGGCATTTTCGGCAGAGTGCGGTTTCGAGGTGGAAGAAATGCCAGGCTTTACCGTAAACGGCCTGCGGGTTTCAAGCACGGCCGTTCGCGAAGCATTGGCGGCAGGTGATCTCGACCTGGTCAAATGCCTGCTGGGCCGTTTCTACAGTATCAGCGGGCGCGTGGTGGATGGCGACAAGCTGGGCAAGAAGATCGGATTTCCCACCGCGAATATCCAGCTCAAGCATAACCGACCGCCTCTGTCGGGAATCTTTGCCGTCGAAGTCGAGATGGCAGCTTCGGGGAACGAGGCGTCCCCGTCATTGGAAGTGCCTTCATTGGATACACTGCGGGGGGTTGCAAGCCTGGGTGTGCGCCCCACTGTGCATGAGCATGGCAAGCCGGTGCTGGAGGTGCATTTGTTCGATTTCAGCCAGGATATTTATGGCCGCCATTTACGGGCACATTTTCTTCACAAGCTGCGTGATGAGGAAAAATATTTTGACCTCGAGGCGCTGACCAGCCAGATTGGCCGGGATGTGGACAATGCAAAGAAATACTTTTCCTCGTTATCCAGCGCTCCCGCTCTTTCTGAAAAGAGGCTTGTGCAAGGATAAAGCTGCCATTCGCTACATTTTCGATATTTCATGACCGACTATAAGAAAACGCTGAACCTGCCCGATACGCCTTTCCCGATGCGTGGCGATCTCGCGAAGCGAGAGCCTGTGATGCTTGAAGCATGGGAGGAAAAGAATCTTTACCGGAGAATCCGGGAAGTCTGCAAAGGCCGCCCCAGGTTCGTGCTGCACGATGGGCCACCGTATGCCAACGGCGATATACACATCGGCCATGCGGTCAACAAGATACTGAAAGACATCATCATCAAGTCGAAGACTCTGGCAGGCTTCGATGCCCCCTATGTACCGGGCTGGGATTGCCATGGCCTGCCGATTGAGCACCAGATCGAAAAGAAGTACGGCAAGAGTGTGCCGGGGGATAAGGTGCGCGAGCTATGCCGCGCTTTTGCGAAGGAGCAGGTTGCGCGGCAGAAAGCGGATTTCATCCGCCTCGGTGTCCTGGGTAATTGGGATAACCCTTACCTCACCATGAATTACCGCACGGAAGCCGGCATTATCCGTGCATTGGGCAAGATCCATGAAAGCGGTTATCTCTACCAGGGGCAGAAACCGGTCAACTGGTGTATCGATTGCGGGTCGGCATTGGCGGAAGCGGAAGTCGAATATGAGGACAAGACCTCATCTGCGATAGACGTGAAATTCAGGGTGGCTGATCCGGCTGCATTCTGGCAAAAGGTCTCGAAGCCATCGGAGGGCTTGCCGCATACGATTACCCAGAATGACAAACCCGTTTACGTTGTTATCTGGACGACCACCCCGTGGACCTTGCCGGCAAACCAGGCAGTGAGCCTGAATCCTGGTGAAGAATATGTGGTGATCGATACCGGAAGTGAGTTCTTACTTCTTGCCGATGCCCTTGTTGAAGGCACCTTGTCTCGCTACGGAATCGCAAAAGCCGATGTGAGCATTGCGGGCAGATGTACTGGCGATGCCTTGGAACACATACTGCTGCAGCACCCGTTTTACCCCCGGCAGGTGCCGATCATTCTGGGAGAACATGTCACCATGGATGCGGGAACAGGTGCAGTGCATACCGCTCCTGCGCACGGGGTGGACGATTATGTGGTGGGACTGAAGTACGGCTTGCCGGTGGATAATCCAGTGGGGGATAACGGGCGCTTCTTCGATTCGGTGCCGCTCGTCGGCGGGCTTTCCGTATGGAAAGCGAACGAAGTGGTGATACAGGAACTGGAGAAGAACGGCCTTTTGCTAAGGAACGAGAAGCTTCAGCACAGCTACCCGCACTGCTGGCGACATCGAACACCGATCATCTTCCGCGCAACACCGCAGTGGTTTATATCCATGGACAAGGAAGTCTCGCGTAAGGGTCATGGTGAGGTTGCGCAATCACTGCGCGAATCGGCGACAGCGGCAGTGGAGGCAACCGCCTTTTACCCGTCCTGGGGAAGGGCCCGGCTGGAGGCGATGGTGAACAACCGGCCGGACTGGTGCATTTCACGCCAACGCAACTGGGGCGTGCCAATGGCACTTTTCGTTAACAAGGAAACCCATGAACTGCACCCGCGTACGAGCGAACTGCTGGAGCAGGTCGCTCAACGGGTGGAGCAGGAAGGGATTGAAGCATGGTTTCGTTTGGATGCGAAGGAAATTCTGGGAGAGGAAGCGCAAGATTACAAGAAGCTCACAGACACTCTGGATGTTTGGTTCGATTCGGGTACGACGCACGATACGGTTCTGAAGCCTGATCCGCAATTGAAGTATCCGGCCGACCTTTACTTGGAAGGGTCGGACCAGCACCGCGGCTGGTTCCAGTCCTCCCTGCTCACCGGTTGCGCGATTGACGGGCGCGCCCCTTACGATGCCCTCCTCACGCATGGCTTCGTGGTGGATGGACACGGTCATAAGATGAGCAAATCCAGGGGGAATGTGATCGCACCGCAGAAGGTGATGGATACGTCGGGAGCAGACATCCTGCGGTTATGGGTGGGGTCCACGGATTATTCGGGTGAGCTTTCGATATCCGATGAAATCCTGAAGCGGGTGGTGGAGAGTTATCGGCGGATACGCAACACGCTGCGTTTTCTGCTTGCCAATCTTGCGGATTTTGATTCATCAACCGACGCCGTGCCCATCGGGCAATGGCTGGAAATAGACCGCTACCTGCTGGCCTTTACGAGAAGGCTTCAGGATGAAGTGGTGGAAGACTACCGCAACTTTGACTTTCATTTGATCGTGCATCGCTTGCATAACTTCTGTTCTGAGGATCTTGGCGGTTTCTATCTCGACATCCTCAAGGACCGGCTGTATACAGCCAGCGCCAGCGGTCTTCCGCGTCGTTCCGCCCAAAGCGCGCTGTATCACATTGCCCATAGCCTGGTGCGTTTGTTCGCGCCCATCCTGAGCTTTACCTCTGAGGAGGTATGGCAATATCTCCACGGCGATTCGGAGGACAGTGTTTTCCTGCATACGTGGCACAAGCTACCGCCACAACCGGATGAGGAAGCGCTCGTGGCGCGCTGGGGCAGGATACGGGAGCTACGCTCGCAGGTTCAAAAAGCCCTGGAGGAGTGGCGCGCCTCGGGGAAGATCGGTTCTTCGCTTGCAGCCGAGGTGCAGATTCGAGTTGCTGGAGATGACTTCTCTCTGCTGGAGTCCCTAGGCGATGATCTCCGGCTTGTCATGATCACCTCCGCGGCGCAGGCCGTTCACATTGAGGAACTGGAGGGCGAAAGCATTGCTGTAACGCCCAGCGCTCACCCGAAATGCGAACGGTGCTGGCATTATCGGGAGGATGTAGGGGCGGACGAAGAATATCCGACCATTTGCGGGCGATGCGTATCCAACCTGTATGGGGCGGGCGAGGTTAGACGATATGCTTGAACAAGCTGCTTGTGGGGACAGGCTTATATGAAGCTGTGGGTAAGCCTGGTTATTGCGCTGATTGTAGTGGTGCTCGATTTCGTCACGAAACGCTGGATAGAGGGCGTGTTGGATTATGGCGAACATGTGCCGCTGACCGGTTTTTTCAATCTGGTGCTGGCATACAACGCGGGAGCAGCGTTCAGTTTCTTGAGTGATGCGGGAGGATGGCAGCGCTGGTTTTTCACGATTGTTTCCGCCGGCGCCTCTGTATTAATCGTTTTTTTGCTGCACAGGCATGCGGCAGACAAATTTTTCTGCATCGCTTTGAGTCTGATCCTGGGCGGCGCCCTGGGGAACTTGTGGGACCGAGCCACCTTGGGTCATGTTGTCGACTTTCTTGATTTTCATGTAGCGGGCTATCACTGGCCCGCCTTCAACGTGGCGGATTCAGCGATTTCACTGGGGGCGGTATTGCTGGTGATCGACGGTTTTCGGCGAAAGGATGCGGATACCGCAAAGAGCAGGTGATTTCGGCGCAAGAAGACGTTTCAGACGGCAGTCTTCCCGGGCTGCCACATCACGTCTTCCACACCTTGCAGCCGGTTCAGGAAGCGGCATAACACGAACAGGAAATCCGACAGCCGGTTGAGATACTGAAGATGTACGGAAACTGACGTTTCTGCCTGGTAGAGCTCTACGAGGCGCCTTTCGGCGCGTCGGCATACTGCCCGGGCAACGTGGCATAATGAAGCGGCGCGGATGCCACCGGGAAGTATGAACTCCCTGAGCGCGGGTAACGCTTCGTTGTAATGGTCCAGTTGCGCCTCCAGGCGGTTGACCTGTCCGGCGTTAATAGTGATCCGTCCCGGAATGCACAGATCCCCGCCCAGATCGAACAGGTCATGCTGGATATCTTCCAGTTTTATCCTGGTTTCGCCATCCAGCGTTTCCGCAAGCAACAGCCCAATGAAACTGTTGAGTTCGTCCACGGTGCCCATGGCTTCGACACGGAGGCTCTGCTTGGAAGAGCGGGTACCGTCCCCCAGGCCGGTGGTTCCGTCATCACCGGTCCGCGTATAAATCCTGGTCAATCGCTTTCCCATACGGATTGTCTGATCAACTTGCGGAGTGACTTCCATTAACCGGGCAATCCGGGCTCACCCTTCCTGCTCCTCCTTGCTTTGACTGCGTGGGGGCATGAATAACGCGGCAACGGGTTTTTTTTGCTGCTTCTGGCCAAAATAGTCAAACCGTTTTTCCGGCAGGGATGTTTCTGACTGGGCACTGGCTCTGTCCGAAGGCTCTCCGGAAAATGTGCCCGGCGTATAAGGTTGAGTAAAGAGAGGGTCCTCCGGCATTTTGCCGTTCTTTCGGTGAGAACGCGTTGGCTCCTTTGAACTCCTGGCAGTTTTACCCTTGGCGCCGTTGAATGACATAATGGAATTTGCCTGCTCCAGTTTCCGGGACTGCGATCCGAGAGATTTCTTCTCAACCGGTTGATTCGATCGATGGTCAGTTCTTCCGGGCGATGTGGCAACTTCCCCTTGGGCGGCAAAGGTTTCTGGCTCGAAACCTGGAATTGCTTTCGATTCCAGCTTGAATTTGAGCAGTTTCTCGATGCCCTTGAGTAATTCCGCCTCATCCTCGCATACGAGCGATATAGCGTCTCCCTTCGTCCCAGCGCGACCTGTGCGACCAATGCGGTGTACATAGTCCTCGGGATTTGTCGGCAATTCGAAGTTGACCACGTGCGGCAGGTCTTCGATGTCCAATCCTCTGGCAGCAACATCGGTCGCCACCAGGACACGGACCTCGCCCTGTTTGAATTTTGTCAACGCTTCAGTACGCTGCGGTTGGGTTTTGTCCCCATGAATCGCCGTTGCACTGATGTGGTCCCGTTCCAGTTGCTCAGCCAGTCGGCTCGCTCCATGCTTGGTTCGCGCGAATACCAGAACCTGTTTAAGGTCTTGCGATTTGATGAGGTGCGCCAACAATTCACGCTTGCGCTCGCGAACCACAGGATGTACTACATGAGTTATCAATTCAGTGATAGTGTTGCGCTTCGCGACTTCGACCAGCACCGGCTCCCTCAGAAGCTTCCCCGCAAGTTTCTTGATCTCGTCGGAAAATGTGGCCGAAAACATCAGGCTCTGGCGTTTGGGCGGCAGCAATGCAAGAATGCGCTTGATATCCGGCAAAAAACCCATGTCGAGCATCCGGTCCGCTTCATCCAGTATGAGAATCTCTACCTTGGATAAGTTGATTGCCTTCTGCTGAATATGATCCAGCAGGCGTCCCGGCGTTGCCACCAGAATTTCGACTCCTGCCCGCAACTCACGAGCTTGCGGTTCCATATCCACTCCGCCGTAAACTGCGGCGTATCTTAGTGGAAGATATTTGCCATAGGTTTTTACGCTCTCATGCACCTGAATAGCGAGTTCGCGCGTGGGGACGAGAATCAGCGTACGGATAGGGTGTCTGGCGGGAGAGGCGCTGGTGTTAGCGCCGGGTTGCAGGAGATTTAACATCGGCAATGTAAAACCCGCGGTCTTGCCGGTACCGGTCTGTGCTCCGCCCATGATATCCCTGCCTTCGAGGATACGGGGAATTGCCTGGGCCTGAATCGGAGTTGGGTCGGTATAGCCTTGATCTGCTATGGCCCGCAGAATCTCGGGCGTTAAATTAAGTTGGGTAAACGACATATTCAATACTTCGAATCCGCATGACACTGGGTGTCAATGCGGTCGGAGGAGGATGATTTATAGATAAGGAAATGATGTACGACAATGGTTGTAGAAGATGAAGAGACGAACGCTATATAGAACGTTAAACAGCATTGGTCTGTTTGAGACGAGTCGAATTTATTAAGGTGTATCAGTATTAACGTATATCAGTAATCCAAAGTTTAGACTATCTGCGAATTATAAAATTCATTCACTCTTAATCATTTCTTGCTTGCTGGCGAATACTTTCGGGCTTGGTTCCTTTGACCCATTCGCCGCTTTTCGTGAAAACACGCAATAATACCGGTGCGCCACCAATCGCTACCGCATCGACGAGGCAATACCAAGCCGCTACACCGCTTGGCGGATTCCCCTGGGATAGATTGAGAACGGGCTCTATCGTAGCCCACTTCCATGTCCCCGCTGCGGTGCCGATCAACTCCAGCCAGGTGGTAATAAAAAAGGCTGCCAGATAAACCATTGGGGAGCGGCCTTTGAACAGATATATCAGAAACACGCAAAATAGCAGCGCCCCTACCTGATCTCCCTGCTCAGGATATCCGCTGACCCCCCAGAGCGACCAGATACCGCAAGCCAGGACCACGAAAGCCGCTATTCTTCGGGAATACTTCAGGAAGAGGCCGGAGCGGGCCAGGGCAACTGCGGTAAGATAAACCATGCCATGCCCGGGAGGCACGTAAGCGGGCACATTTCCAAAACGATAGGTGTAGCCCTGCATGTAAATGGAAGCAAAATGCTCACCCGCAGTAGCGAAAGCGACCGCAATGATCACTTGCATCCGCACTTCTTTATTTTCCCCAATCAACAGTCCGAACAGAAATGTCCATGCGATCAATCCCATGAAGTTTTGCTGCGCGAGGCTGCCAGTTGCATCCAGATTCAGGCTGAGCGCTACACAAAGAAAAGTGAGTGCGGCGATAAAGTAATCGCGCATTCTATGTGCATATGGAGTATCTGGTTTGGGAAAGTTGCGTAGCATTTCCTGGATCTAGTGTTGGGGCAGCTATCGGGAGTCCGTAGGGTAATTAACCGAAGCACCTACAAAGTGTGAACCATACCATACATCCGGGATTTCTTTTTGGCGTTTCTGCGCGGAGATAGGCTGGAATACGAAATCAACGCCTCCATGAAATAAAACCGCTGTTTCCGGTTGTCACTGGAAACAGCGGTTGGGCAGGAAAATTACTCGTATTGTTGTCAGGCGTCTCGAAGGAATAAGGGTAACAACCGCCAGGGAATCGGCTGATTGTTACTCCTCGTCTTCCTCTTCCTCGTCGTCATCCTTCTTTTCGGGCTTGAGCACCATCTTGCCCTGCTTGATGCTCTCGTTCAGGTCGGTTTCTG
>NZ_QAOK01000046.1 GCF_003050865.1 Nitrosospira multiformis
ATGGAACCCGATTAGGACGCGTCGTTCAGTCGACGCGTATCCGGACTTTCAGTCCGTAACACTAACCCACCAGCTTTAGCTGGTGGTTGTTGAGTTGAGGCTTCACGCACGACGCTGGTTGTGATTCACTTATGGTGGAGGTGCGCCATGAGGGATCTGTTTTACCTGTCCGAAACACAGTTCAACCGTATAAAGCCTTATTTCCCTTGCCCCACGGGGTTCCCCGGGTTGACGATCTGCGGGTGATCAGCGGAATCATCTACGTCATCCGCAATGGACTGCAATGGAAGGATGCACCCATGGAATACGGGCCCCACAAGACGCTGTATAACCGTTTCGTGCACTGGAGCCGACTGAGCGTGTTCAACTACATCTTTGCGGAACTGGCCGGTAAAGAGGAGAAGGCCGGGCAGCTGATGATCGACGCCACCCATCTGAGGGGCCACCGCACGGCAGCCAGCCTGCTAAAAAAGGGGATGTTCCCCGCCGTATCGGTCGCCTGAGGGCGGCTCAAGGACTGGCGCAGGATCGCCATGCGCTACGACCGCTGCGCCCATACCTTCTTCTCAGCCATCTGCATCGCCCTAACCGTCATCTTCTATCTCAATTAATGAGCCCTGAACCTAGCAAAAATAAGTCAGAAAAAAAGCTGAAAATATGCAAATGGGAGGAATAGCGCCTTATGGCACTCTTATGCGCCATTAATCAGCAAACTCGGATTTTCAATTTGGCTCCATTTCACCGTGCCAGGCTATCCAACTGCTTACCAACGAATGGTTCCAAGGGCCTCCGCCAGTGCTGCAATTAATCGATGCTCATCTGATCTGATAGCTACATTAGCCAGCATAATTAATCAGCATAATTAAAATTATAAATTGCTGTGGAGCGATAGGGGCAATGATACCCTGCAAAAAGTTTCTACGCCGATCGCCGATCGAGCGCCTGGCAGAGGGTCGCACTACCCCAGGCTCGGGAAATCCTGGAACAACAGTGCTTTTATTCAAGATACTTCTTGTCTGTTACCTGCTGTTCTCGGTCATGCTGGTACGGGCCGGGGTGACGGAACCAAACCCGCGCCCGGAGGACGCTTTCGACTTCATGAATGTGTTGGCGAAAAAGAGGCTCCACGACCTGAAGGACGAGCGCTGGAATGCTTATGGCCAGTTCACCTACATTTCCAGTTGGAAAAGTGGATTTCCGGCTTCGTATACCAACCTGAACGGAAGTATCAACTCATTATTGCCGGGAAGCGAAAGAAGCTTTACCGGAACAGCCACGCTGTACCTGGGGCTCAAGACATGGCATGGTGGGGAGATTTATTATGTGCCGGAGCTGATATCCATGCGGCCCTTATCGGACTTGAAAGGGCTGGGTGGAGTCATACAGAATTTCGAACTGCAAAAAGGCGGTAGTGAGACCCCTATCTATTACCAATCCCGGTTATTTTTCAAACAGACTTTTGGATTTGGGGGAGAGCGCATACAACTCACTTCTGATCCGATGCAGCTTGGGACAACGGTAGATAGCAGGCGCCTCGTGCTGAGGTTCGGCAATTTCAGCGTGATCGATTTTTTCGATAAGAATTCATACTCCGGCGACCTGCGCAGGCAGTTCTTAAATATGGCCTTCATGACCTATGCAGCCTTCGATTTCGCTGCGGACGCGAGAGGATATACCTGGGGTGGGGCAGCAGAATATTTTTATGATGATTGGACGATACGCTTCGCCCATGTAACCACCTCCATCAATCCCAATCAACTCCCTCTCGATATGAGGGTATTCAAATATTACGGACAGCAGGTTGAAGTTGAACGCCGCCATTTGCTGAATGGCCATCCCGGTGCTGTCAGGGTACTGGCTTACCGCAATCATGAAAACATGGGTAAATTTAGCGATGCTATTGCTGCCTTCCGTTTCGATCCCAATAAAAATGCCACCACCTGTACGGGCTTCAATTACGGATCAGGTAATGCAGGAGCACCGGATTTATGCTGGGCGCGCAAACCGAACGACAAGATAGGCATAGGGATCAATATTGAGCAGCAAGTGCTGGACGGCGTCGGTTTATTCTTTCGCGGAATGTACAGCGACGGCAAAACTGAAGTGTATTCCTATACCTCTACCGACAGATCGATTTCACTTGGCGCTCTGGTTAACGGCTTCCGTTGGGGGCGGCACAGAGATTTGCTTGGCATTGGATTCGCCGCGGGCTGGATTTCGAGCCAGCATGCCAAATACTTGAATATGGGAGGCATCGACGGATTTATCGGGGATGGCCGGATCAAGGCACACGTGGAGGACGTAGTGGACATTTTCTATAGCGTCAATGTGCTAGGTTCTCTTTGGGTGAGCGCCGACTATCAGCATATTACCAACCCTGGTTTCAATGCCGATCGCGGCCCTGTGAATATTTATGGGCTTAGAGTCCATGCCGAGTTCTAAAATTATATCCCGATTTTTCGGACAGATTCGCAGACACAAATCACCATGAATATTGGTTTCATTGGCTATGGCCTGGACGTGTTCGAGCAAGGGCCGTGGGAGCAGAAATTCCCGACCGTGGCAGCAAGCTGGCGAAGAGCATGGACACACGTCATTCCATTCTTTGAAATCCTGAACCATCTGCCTGTTTGGCGCTTCCTCCCCTTCACCTTCGAAACTCTTGTTGGAAAGCGGGTTTCAATTGAAAGAAGGGAATCAAGGGGCGAAGCGCGTTTTGTATATTTATATAACAAGAAAAAGCAGATAGCAGCGAAAACCTTTCAATACCATCCCGTTTCCACAAATCAAAGAAACCCTCCCGACTGATGCCGCCAGAGCATGGCGTACTGGCTACCCTGCCTGAGAAGCTCCTCGTGCGTGCCCTCCTCGACGATACATCCATCCTTGAGCACCAGCAATCGGTCCAGGCAAGCAATGGTAGATAAGCGGTGTGCAATCGCAATCACTGTCTTGCCTTCCATCAGCCCCATCAACTGATCCTGAATCGCAAGCTCCACTTCACTATCGAGGGCCGAGGTAGCTTCATCCAGTATCAGGATCGGAGCGTCCTTGAGCATGACGCGGGCGATGGCAATACGCTGTTTCTGCCCGCCGCTGAGCTTGACGCCACGCTCGCCTACGTGCGCGTCGTAGCCGGTGCGTCCCAGCCAATCCCTCTGGCTCATGATGAAGTCGTGCGCTTGGGCGCGCTGGGCGGCCGCCTCAATTTGTTCCCGGGTTGCTCCCGGGCTGCCATAGGCAATATTTTCGGCAATGGAGCGATTCAGCAGGGACACATCCTGCGCTACGACGCCGATGCAACGGCGCAGGCTCTCCTGCGTCACTTCGCGGATATCCTGTCCATCGACCCGGATACTGCCTGACTCCATCTCGTAGAAGCGCAACAGCAGATTGATCAACGTGGATTTGCCAGCGCCCGAACTGCCTACCAGCCCCACGCGCTCACCCGGACGAATGACACAATTGAGACTGTCAAGCACCTTGCGGCCGTCGCTCCGACCGAATGTGAAGGTCAATCTCTCGAAACGGATTTCTCCACGTACTTCGCTGACATCCAGCTCATGCGCATCGGGCTTGTCGGCCAGAGCGTTCGTCACGGCAACGGTTTGCATGCCCTCCTGGACCACGCCCATGTGTTCAAAAGCCCGATTCAGTTCCCAGCTTACCCATCCCGCCGCATTGGCGATCGTCCAGGCCAACGGCACAGCCATAGCCACTGCAGCCGCGTCAAGCCTTCCCTGGGACCACAACATGATGCCGATTGCGGTCGTGCCTGCTAGCAGAAGCGCATTGAGCAGGGATAATGTAGTTGAAAATTTTGTGATCATACGCATGTGAGCGGCAATGGCCATCGTATGATGTTCGATTGCTTCGCGCACGTAAGCGTCTTCGTCGCTCGCACGCGAGAACAGCTTAACGGTGAGAATGTTGCTATAGCTATCCACCACACGCCCCATCACGGCTGAGCGCCGCTCGCTGCTGCTTCTTGCCAAGTCGCGCATGCGCGGCACGAAGTACCGCAGAAAAAATACGTATGCGATGAACCATAACACCGTGGGGATCGCAAGCCGCCAGTCCGCCTCGCTCATCAGCCACAACGAAGAAACACCATACACCGCGATGTACCAGATCGCGTGAATGCTCGACACCACACATTCGCGCACCGCATCGCCCATGTGCATTACACGGTTTGCCATGCGTCCGGCAAAATCGTTCTGAAAGAGCGACCAGCTCTGCCGGATGACGTGCCAGTGGCTCTGCCAGCGGATCATGCTGGTTACTCCAGGCACTACGGCGTTGTGACGCACAAGACTATCGATCAGAATCGCGAGCGGCCTGGCGATCAGCACCAGCAATGCCATGCCGAATAGCATTGAAGTTGCATCCCGCAATGCGGCAACTCTTGCGGTCGCCTCCATCACCTCTACAAGGCGCCCAATGAAAACGGGAATTAGCGTGTCGATGAGAGCCACGGCTAACCCGGTAGCAAACAAGGCCGCATATAAACCTTTCGTCTGGCTGATAAAGTGCCAATAAAATGCCAGCAGCTCCGGGGGGGGGGATTTTTTAGGGACGACAGTGGGCCGAACGCGCTGCTCAAAAAAAGCGAACATGTAAAAAGAACCTCAGGGTTGAAAAAACACAGGAGTCTGACTAGAAATGGCAATGCAAATGGGAATGAATTTCGTCTCGCTGCAAACCCGATGCGTGAAGCAGGTCTTGATCGACATATTCATCGTGAGAAAAATTCAGGGAAACCTTTTTTCACCGGTTATGTAACGGCGAGCAAGATAACGTAAGGGATGCTCTCGTAATAAATCGAATTCAGGGACGTTTTGGCTCCTGTTCCAGCAATAGCCAGTAGGTTCGAATGCGCTTAATCCATTCGGATACTCTCGGGTTGATTCAGCCGCTATAACGACTGATTACACCCGAGGTTTACGCGGAAAATGGCTTTTTTGAATGATCTGGGTGGGGCGGCTGCGGGAAGGTGCTGGTGTCCAGGAAGAATGACGGCTAAGTGGAGGAATTGGAGAAATACCGGTTATCCCCTCTCGCGCAAGGGGATTTGGGAAGCACATTTATCTCTTATCCTGCATGGGAGAAGACTGGGGGAAGCATTATTTAGCCCCTCCCCCACTCGTAGGAGAGGGAAATGGATACTGGGAGACGCAACTATCACGTTCGTACTGTAACCATCAAAACGGTTGTTGATTACTGCTTGTAACCGATGGCCAATCCCTGATTGTTATTTCAGAACGAAAAAAGATAAATGGACTCACCTTTTTCACTTGAGGAATCTCTGAGCAAGCCCTCCCTAATGATTTTGTTCGTTTCAGTTACCTGCCTTGCCATGCTACTTGGATGAACTGCCACGGCTCGAAGAGCTGCCTCTTCCACCTCCATGGGATGCTTCGCCACCTTTCCGTCCGGCTTCGCGGGCCTCTTCCGAAGAAAACTCATGGGCAGTGCCTTTCGCATGAGCCGCTTTTCCGCCTTTACTCGCGATTTCCCGTTGTTTCTCTTGATCCATGGAAGCGAAACCTCGCTTGCTGGTATTGCCGCCCCCGCTTTTTGATGAAGGCATGTTTATCTCCTTGTACAAAATATTGAGAATTCCCGTTGAACATCTACTTACATCCCAGATGCTCTGTCATGTCTTCGGAAGCCTTATCTCTGCTATATCTCTGGCTATTTAAGGACCTGTGAAGGATTCCGGTACAGAGATGAATTTCATCTTAATTGGCATACCTGCTGTTTTATGTACGGAGTCCCACATAACCCAAAAAAATCAAGCGGCTTGTGCGCGAGGCGCATTTTTCCCGATCGGCAACATCCGCGACAACATCGATAGCCTGCCCTCCCGCATTTGCTATCCTTGCAACCGATGTTTGAGGGTTTTAGCGCTACGGGCAATAAGAACGAGCTTTGCCCCGTTCTGCTGCAAGCATTGCTGTAGCAAGGCCTACGCCGCTTGATGCGCGGGTAATTGCAATTACCCGAATCGAAGACCGGCCGGACAACCCGGAAGACAAAACGCACGGTTAGATTGAAGCAATCAGTTCTGTCAGGACTTTGAAGTTTACCGGTTTGGTCAGATGATGGTCGAAGCCGCTCTCGTGCGACAGCTGTCGGTCTTTTTCCTGCCCCCAGCCGGTCAGTGCGATGAGCTTTATATTGTTGAACTGCGGCTGCGCACGGATACGTCGTGCCACTTCGTTACCATCCATCCCCGGCATACCGATATCCATCAGAACCACATCAGGCAGGTAATGGGGAATCGTGGCAAGTGCGACAGATCCGCTATCCACTGCTTTGACATCCACCCCCATTGATTGCAACAACATACACAGGACCTCCGCGGCGTCCTGATTGTCGTCGACTACCAGCACGCGTAGTTCATGCGGTGCGAAAGTCACCTTCGGGGATTGGCCGCTTTTTCCATCTGCAGTGATCTCGGACAAAGGCAGGCGCACTGTAAATTTGCTGCCTTTATCCTTCCCTTCGCTTGAGGCTTCGACACTGCCGCCGTGCATCTGGACAAGGCGGTCCACCAGATTGAGACCGATGCCCAATCCCTCCTGAGCGCCCATGCCGCTGCGCCGCTCCTGCGCAAACATATCGAATAAACGCGGCAGCATTCCCGGTAATATTCCTATACCATTGTCCTTCACGGACACGACGGCTTTATAGTCTTCCTGGCGGGCAGTAAGCCATATCTGGCCGCCCTTTCCGGTGTAACGGACAGCATTGTTGAGCAGATTCGCGAAGATCTGCTCCAGGCGCACCATGTCCCCATACACAATCAAAGGTGTATCGGTGATGGATACGCTCAATTCGAGCTCCTTCTCCCTTATCTGATCCATACTGGCCTCGACTGCATTGTGCAAGGCAATGGCCAGATCAGTGGGTTTCTGGCGCAATTCAACCTTTCCGCTGGTGATGCGCGATATCTCCAGGAGATCATCAACCAGTCGAACCATGTAGCTGACCTGCCGGCTGATAACGGGCAACAGACGAGGTATTTCCGCCGCTCCATCGGGGCGTGCAATGAGTGTCAGCGCGCTGACAATCGGTGCAAGGGGATTACGCAATTCATGCGCCAGCGTAGCCAGAAACTCATCCTTGCGGCGGTCGGCCTCCAGCAGAGCGGTTTCCGCAGCTACTGCTTCAGTAATGTCTATCGATATGCCCACATGCCCCGCATACTCATCTCTGGCCGTGAACCACGGCAAGGCATACGATTTCAGCCAGCGCCACTCTCCCTCGGCTGTCCTGACCCGGACCCGATGTCTTAAACGCGCGCGGTCATGCAGCGCCCGCTCGAATGCGGCAAGATACGCCGGTGCATCGTCAGGATGGAGAAGTCGGCGCCATCCGGTCGGCATCAGCTCTTCCAGGCTCCTCCCAAACATGTACTGGTAGCGCTGGTTAAGATAAACCGCATTTCCTTGTGGATCCACCTGCCAGATGAATGCTGGGGAAGCCTCGGCCAGCGCACGGAATCTTGCCTCGCTCTCGCGCAGGCTACGTTCGACGCGTTTGCGGTCCGTTATGTCGACCACATATGCTACCGCCTCGTTGCCGTTGAGTTGCTTCATCGCGATTAACGCCCACCAGCGGGACCCATCCTTGCGAAATAACTCCTTCTCATGAGGGACGGCACGTCCTATTGCCTTGAGTTCCTCTGCAGCCCGGGAAGTAGTGATTTGCCACTCCGGCGGAGTTAGCTCATCGCATTGCAGAACCCCTGCCCGCTCATCTTCCCGGCTGAAGCCGCTCATCTCCAGGAAGGCGTCGTTCGCTTCAGTAATCCGATTTTCGCTATTGAAGAAAATAATTCCGACCGTCTCAATCTCGAGTGCCTGCCGGAAGCGCTGCTCGCTCTCACGAAGCGCCTGCTCAGCCAATGCCTCCTTGAACCTGATTTTCTCCACTTCATGAGCACGTGCCCTGACAAGCTCCGTTGTCTCGGTTACCGTCACCAGCACGCCCGACACCCCAGTTTGCTTCGCATCCTGATCTGCTTTAGGAATTCAGGACCAGACAGAAAGTGAGTTTTTCGGCAAACTTGACCTTGAAAGGAGGGCTGTTTGCCATGAAGAAGAAGCGGT
>NZ_QAOK01000047.1 GCF_003050865.1 Nitrosospira multiformis
AGCGCGCTCACGTACCTCGGGGGAAAACTTGTTCTGTTTCTTCATAGCTCCATTCTCTCAGATGTTGGAGCCTCTACAAAACCCGGGGCGGTTCAATGTGCGGCACTGAACGCTCAGCGAATAATTCGGGGGTTATCCCGAAAAGGGTTTTTACGAATATCACGATCTGGCCTAACATGAATCATAGTCATTGAAATAAAACTGCCTTTCTTTCTCAATACTCCGCGCACCTGATTTAAGAGTAATTTGTAGAGAGCGTGCGATAATGAACCAATACGCGAAGAATTCGGGCTCATCGCAGCAGCACGAACAGCACTCTGATCACACTCGCCAGCATGCAGGGTCCGCCCCCTCCTCGAGTTCTGTCTTGACAACAGGGGCTGCTCCCCAGTGGACGTGTCCCATGCACCCGGAAATCGTGCGAGATGCTCCAGGGGATTGCACTATTTGCGGGATGGCGCTCGTACCCATCGCCGGCAGTGGCTTGAGCGGAGGCGAAGGCGAGGCTCATGATTCCGAGTTGCGCGATCTCGCGTGGCGGTTGAAGGCGGGAGTTGCGTTGTCGATTCCTCTGGTTTTGGTCGCGATGGTGCCCATGTTGGGCATTCATGAGCCATTTGGCCTTGGGCCGCGTTCCCGCGGATGGGTCGAATTCTTATTGGGGACCCCTGTTGTGTGGTGGGTGGGCTGGCCGATTCTGCGCAGATTCTGGTTCTCACTCGTGCATCGCGCGCTCAACATGTATACCCTGATCGGGTTGGGAGTCGTATTTGCTTACCTGTTCAGCCTGGCAGCAGTGTTCACGCCGGGCATGTTCCCGCAGGAGTTTCGGGCGCATGATGGCTCAGTAGGAACCTATTTCGAGGCCGCCGCGGTCATCATGACACTGGTGATACTCGGCGAATACCTTCAGACGCGAGCAATGGGGCAAACCAGCCGGGCGATTCAGCAGCTCCTGGAGCTCGCTCCCAACCACGCGTGGCGCTTGGGCGATGATGGAACAGAAGAGCAGGTGCCGCTTGAAACGGTCACGGTAGGCGACCAGCTGCGCGTGAAACCGGGAGAAAAAATTCCGGTTGACGGTACGGTGCTCGAAGGGACAAGCCGAGTGGATGAATCGATGATTACCGGCGAACCCATGCCAGTCCCGAAAGCGCCAGGTGACACGGTCACCGGCGCTACCATCAATAGCGGTGGCTCGCTCATCTTGCGCGCCGAACGGGTAGGCGCAGAGACCCTGCTGGCCCGCATCGTTCATATGGTTGGAGAGGCGCAGCGCACGCGCGCCCCCATCCAGCGGCTGGCAGACGTTATTGCAGCCTATTTCGTCCAGATCGTCATCGCCATCGCTGTCATCACCGCACTTGCTTGGTGGTTTGTTGGTCCAGAACCCCGGTTTACCTATGCATTCATCAATGCTATTGCCGTCCTCATCATTGCGTGCCCTTGCGCTGTGGGGCTCGCTACGCCCATCTCGATGACGGTAGCGATGGGGCAGGGCGCAGGAGCGGGCATCCTGTTCCGCAATGCGGAGGCAATCGAGCGCATGCGTGAAATCGATACCGTAGTGGTGGACAAGACCGGCACGCTGACGCTGGGACGTCCTGCACTCACTGATTTTGACGTAGAAAGCATGGAAGAAGACGAGGCGCTAGCACTCGTGGCAGGGGTAGAGAAACTCTCGGAACATCCGATAGCGCATGCGATCGTCGAGGCTGCCAAGTCCCGCAGTTTAAAGCTTCCGGCCGTAGAAAATTTCGAGGCCATCAACGGCCTTGGCGTCAGAGCCGACATCAACGGCAAGCGGGTGCTTGTAGGCAGCCTTAATTTTCTTATGCAGCACGGGGTGGATACGCAAGCCTGGCACCAACGAGCAGAAGCCTGGCGGGCCGAGGCCAAAACAGTCGTGTTCTTCGCGGTCAATGAGATCGCCGCTGGAATCGCGGCTGTCGCCGATCCCGTCAAGGAAAGCACACCTGAAGCCATCGCTGTATTGAAGCAATCGGGGGTGCGCATCGTGATGCTCACTGGGGACTCAAGGCGCACCGCCGCTGCGATTGCCCGGTATCTCGGCATTGATGAAGTGCTGGCCGAGGTGCTTCCAGCGGACAAGGCGGATCATGTCAAACGGTTGCAAGCCGAGGGACGCAAGGTCGCAATGGCAGGCGATGGCATCAATGATGCTCCCGCACTGGCGCAGGCTGACGTGGGAATAGCGATGGGTACAGGGACCGACGTTGCAATGGAGAGTGCAGGTGTGACCCTTGTCAAGGGAGACTTGCGAGGTATTGAACGTGTCGTCACGCTCTCACGCGCCACCATGCGCAACATCCGGCAAAACCTTGTCTTCGCATTTGGCTACAATGCGTTCGGCATCCCGCTTGCTGCGGGCGTGTTGTACCCGGCCTTTGGACTGCTGCTCTCGCCCATGTTCGCGGGTGCTGCCATGGCGATGAGCTCAGTATCGGTCGTTACGAATGCATTGCGGCTTAATCGCCTCAAATTATAGCGGTAAGAACGTGCCAGGAATCGGAGCAGAGTCATTACCATTACTTCATTAACAGCTGGTCTGCTGAACTGCTTCTACCCGCAGTATCCTGCTACTCAATAGGTGAACGCTTCAACTGTACGATTTTTCTGGATCTTTGGATATTCCTCAGAAGGGTCAGCGAGTGATGAGGGGCGGATGAAGAACTCTCAGGACTGGCGTTGACCGGTGGGTAATCTTAAGGCGGGAGGAGCCAGAAGCAATAGCGGAAGTTTGATAACAGGCTCTTTTAGACCGGTTACCGGCGGGCTTTTCACAGCTTCCGAAAATCTTTCGACATATCCTCAAGCTTGACTTTACGGCTGCCTTGAGTATCGAGCTGGTCTTAATGCTGGAATCTTTACGGTCTTGAGCGTCGCTCCCTACTTGGGATGCTCTGGCATTTGAAGCCGATCGGGCATAATTGCCCAAGTAATAGGACTCCGTTTGATTAACTTATGAATGTTCCCCCTACCGGTGCGCCCTTTGGTGCACGTTAGCTCATGGATATATGGATACTGTTTGCTCTAATCATTCTCAATGGCATTTTTGCTATGTCGGAAATTGCTTTGATTACCGCACGCCGAGCCCAGCTTCAGAATTTGGCTCAGGCGGGCGATGGTGCCGCAGCAGCGGCTATTGAATTAGGTGAAGATCCAAATCGCTTCCTCTCTACCATACAAATCGGCATTACCTTAATTGGAATCTTAAACGGATTCATCGGGGAGAGAGCCTTGGCCGGTCCCTTCAGTGCCTGGATCGAAAGCCTCGGCGTGCAAAATCCTGCCGCAGAATATTTGGCCAGAGGGATAGTGGTTGTAGCCATTACTTACTTCACCATTGTACTGGGGGAGTTGGTTCCGAAACGCTTGGGACAGATCAATCCTGGGTTAGTGGCCCGTTTAATTGCACGCCCCATGCTATGGCTATCAGTTGCTTCCAAGCCCTTCGTCAAGCTGTTGTCCGGCTCGACCCAATTAATATTACGTATCTTTGGCATCAAGGAGAGAAGCGGGCCGAGTGTAACCCAGGAAGAGATCCAATTGCTGCTTGCAGAAGGAACGGACGCGGGTGTCATCGAACACCAGGAACACGAGATGGTTCGGAACGTTTTCCGTCTGGATGACCGCCAGATCGCTTCACTCATGCTCCCGCGAAGCGATGTAGTCTATCTGGATGTGGAGCAACCCTTGGAAGACAATATCAAACGGATCGAAGCCAGCGAGCATTCCCGATTTCCAGTAATCAAGGGAAACTGGGAAGACGTGTTGGGTGTGGCTAGCGCCCGGCAATTTCTGACTCAAACACTACACGGCGAGAAGCCAAGCTTGACTGAAAATTTGCAACCACCCGTATTTGTCCCTGAATCACTAACCGGCATGGAGCTGCTGGAGAACTTTAAAAACTCAGCTGCGCACCTTGCATTCGTCATTGACGAATATGGTGAAGTACAGGGCATCGTCACCCTGCAGGATGTGATGGAAGCAATCACAGGAGAGTTCAAGCCGACCCGGCCGGAAGATGCATGGGCCATGAAGCGTGATGATGGGTCATGGCTACTTGATGGTTTTATTCCTATTCCTGAATTGAAGGACAGGCTAGGTATTAAAGAAGTGCCTGAAGAGGAAAAGGGACGCTACAACACGTTGAGCGGCATGATTATGTTATTAGTCGGCAGATTGCCCCAGACAGCAGACCGGTGCGAATGGGAAGGCTGGACATTTGAAGTTGTGGACATGGACGGAAAGCGTATCGATAAGGTGCTGGCTATTCCAAAAAGTTCAGCCCTAGAAGAAGTGAGTTCCGGCTTAAATCAAGATCGTTAACAAGTTTTCCGTATTGCCTGCCCCGATGAATGATGAGGCTAACCTGAACATCTGTAATCGGCAATTTGTCGGGTGTCAATGAGGAGACTTAGCAATGGTTCATCTTTTTGCTACTGGTTGATTATTGTCAGGGGAAAAATGAAGAAATTTGCCAGAGTTTTCTATTGGGAGCAACACGTTGAGTCTACCGTTTTATCCAGCAGTGGCAGAAGGATCCAAGCTCGGTTGAGTTTGGTTCTCGTTGTTTCCAAGAAATCTTCTATCAGCAAGGGTTAGTGCATTTGGACTTATCTATCCCGAGTCAAGGTATGCCAGCGAGATGGTCCTGAACTTTTGCGACATAATGCTCATAGGCGGCGGGAGAGCGTTCTGCAAAAGCACGGTAAATTCGCAATGACTCTTCATAGACCTCGCGGGCCTCGTCCAGGCGATTCTCGTCGCGGTAGAGATTACCCAAGCTGTTCAAGGTTCTCGCTACATCAGGCAGATAGTCCTCGGTGTTGTTGGCCGCTAGTTCACGTCGAATTTTCAGCGCTTCTTCATAGACCTGCTGAGCCTCAAACATATGCTTTTCAGAGTAATGCAGATTGCCAAGATTGTTGAGGGTTCTCGCTACACCGGACAGATAGACATCCGGATTCCTGGTTGCCAGTTGACGATGGATTCTCAGTGACTCCTCGTAGATTTGCTGAGCTTCGGCCATATGCTTCTCGGAGTAATGCAGGTTGCCAATATTGTTGAGAGTTTTTGCTACAACGGGTAAATAGACGACCGGGTTTCTGGTTGCCAGTTGGCGGCGAATCTTCAACGTCTCCTCATAGGTCTGCCACGCCTCCGCCCTACGCTTCTCTGCGTAGTGCAAATTGCCGAGATTATTGAGCGTTCTCGCCACATTGGCCAGATAAGCGTCCTGATTCTTGTTCGCCAGTCGGCGCTGGATCTTCAGTGCTTCCTCATAGGCTCTTCGCGCTTCGACCATGCGCTTCTCAGCGTAATGCAGGTTGCCCAGATTGTTGAGGGTTTTTGCCACAGCGGGCAAATAAACGACCGGGTTCCTGGCTGCCAGTTGGCGATGAATCTTCAATGCTTCATCATAGGACTGCTGAGCCTCGGTCGTATGCTTTTCGGCGCGCTGCAAAACACCGAGATTATTAAGAGTCTTAGCTACCTCGGGCAAATAAATATCTGGATTCTGGGCCGCCAGTTGGCGATGAATTTTTAGCGCCTCCTCACAGACTCGTCTCGCCTCGGCTGTGTTTTTCTCGTCGCGGTGCAGAACACTGAGATTATTCAGGGTCTTTGCTACGTCGAGTAGATAAACATCCGCATTCTTGACCGCCAGCTGGCGATGGATTTTCAGCACCTCTTCATAGGCTCGTCTCGCCTCGGCTGTATTTTTCTCGCCGCGATGCAGAACACCGAGATTATTCAGGGTCTTTGCTACGTCGAGTAGATAATCCTTCGGGTTCTTGCTAGCCAGATCACGGCGGATTTTCAGCGCTTCCTCATAGGCCTCTCGCGCCTCGACCATACGCCTCTCTGCGTAGTGCAGGTTGCCCAGATTGTTAAGGATTATCCCTACATCTTCATCCTTGCCCCTTACACGAGCAAGAGTGAGCGCCTTCTCATATCCTTCACGAGCTATTTTAAAATGTAGCCGTTCCTCATGAAAAAACGAATAAGCGAACCAGGAATCATATGAGTCCGGAGCAAACCGGACGGCTTCCCCATAGGCATGAGCGGCGCCATCAAAGTCCAGCTTTGCTGCAAGCAATTCACCACGCAGCGTCCAGTTGCGCGCAACTTCTTCTCGCGGTTTTTCTATTTCCGTGGACTGCTGCCACAACCGCTCCTTGCTCAGCACGGCTAGGGCTTCATTTGTCCGACCACTTAGAAACAGTGACACTGCTTTTCTGTAGTCCTCGTTCCCACTCTTCAGGGGATGGATGGTATGCCGAGCGAGCATGCTTGCTTGGGGATAAACTTCAGGGGATTCGGGAAGGCCTGGTGGCTCTTCTGAGCAGGCAGAGCCACAGTCTTCCAAATCGTATTTCGGCAAGTGAAGCAAGAATTCACGGCTAGCACCGGTGAGTGCCTGATTAGTTTCAGAAGCTCCAACCTCGACGTCCTCAACGGAACCGCTACCCTTCTGATTTTCTGGAACCACGCTCGTGAGTGTTGTGGCTGGCAGTACGGAGGGGGCCTGAAAGAACAGAACAAGCAAGCAAATTGTGAATATGTGCGGCAAGACCCTATTCTGTTCTTTATATGACATTTTATTACCTTGTATTTGGTTAGAAGGAACACTACCCCGAGTCGGGAAGATATGGATGTGGGGTGATGGGGCGGTACATTCTCTTGTCCCACTGAACTTTTCTCCCACGGAAAATACATCCCCCTTGGCTCTCATCGCTCTCGTCGACCTAAGAACCCAGCAGATCGTTCAATGCTGGTATTCAACATATCTTTCTAAGCTCGTCTCACTGAGGCATTGATTGAGACGATTGCGAATATTGAAGATTGCGGACTTTCCCAATTAGGGAAAACACAGCTCTCATCCCCCTCTTTACAGATGTCCACGCCTGGAAGTATAGGAAAACCATCTTGAAAGTTACAATTATCACATGCCGAAGGATGTTCAATACCTATGCCAATAAGACATATAGCGAGAAGGGCAATCATGCGTAGGACGCTCACAGATACCAGAACGCCAATGCCGCAATAATGGTTGGCGGTAGTGCTGCTAATAGCAATCCCAATGGATGGACCACCTCTTCCTCGAAATGCCCACGCAGACTGTCAATTTTAAAGCTCAAGGGGAGGCTTTAACCTTCACCGTCTGGTTTTTCTTGCGATTCCGCAAGAGCGTGAGGCCAGAAGCGTTGCATGGCCAGGAAGGTAAATGAGGCAGACCAGGTAATCAATGACAAACCGGCAAGCCCTTCAGCAGCGGTAAGCATTCGTATTGCGCCCACAGGTACCAAATCCCCGAACCGACCGTCGTGTAGGAGATAGATGAATAATAAAAATAATCAAAAATGTCCCCGGTTGTTATACCTGCGATTCGGCCAAACCCCATCTCATGCTCCACAAACATGTAGGCAACAGCAAAAACCCACACCTCCAGAAAATGGGCGATTAATAGTCCCATCATTACCAGCAATACGCCAATACGTTTATGTATATGCGCTCCCAACGTGCGGCCAAGAAAACGTAGTGCTTCATAATGGAGCATTACACAGATCGCCACGATCATTCCGGATATGCCCAAAATCACGAGGTGGGCAGCATGTTCATTCATGGGTTACTC
>NZ_QAOK01000048.1 GCF_003050865.1 Nitrosospira multiformis
CAGGAGTTGGAGGTGCTGCGGCAAGCAAAGAAACTAGACTGGGCCATATCAGAGTTCAAGAGCCACGCCATCGGTCGTGCACTGAAAGTTCCCAGCTACAGCGACACCGGCACACAGTGGAGGGCCTTGCCGGAGAACATACGCAAGACAATCGAGGATTTCAACCGGTTACCGAAGGAAGAACAATCAGTGGCGCTTTTAAGGATGCGAGAGGATCTGAAGCTTCATGCGGATAAGGTGGAAAAGTTTGCGCAGGAGCTTGATCTTTCCAAAGGTCGGGGCAGGGGCATGGGGAGAGGCTAGAAACAGAGCCAGGGACTAAGAAAACCAGGACAGGAACAGGAACAGGAACAGGAACAGGACCGGGAGTTGGGAGTCTTATATAAACATATCAAGGTAGCCCTTCAGATAGTACTTGTTGGGTTCGTTTTGCTTTTTGTTCGACGTTTTCTCGTGGGAAATATTTGAAAGTAATGTTGCGTTCAAAAGAAAAGCATTGGCGCGTGTGATGCGGTTTTCTGGCACTGAAGTTTTCTGGCTAATTGTCTTGAAGGAGGCAATCGTATATTGCCTATCTTTGTCACGCACGGCAGCGTAGTAAAGGAAGAGTTTCATTGCATCCATTTCGCACATGGATCTTCTTTGAAAGGTATGAAACGCTCTGATTTTTTGTTCTTCATCGTACAAGGCCCTGGCAGGTAGTTTGCACCAATAGCCATTGATACAGTCCTGTATGAGATAAAGATTTCTCCGCCCTATCCCTTTCCGTTCAATAAGTTTGGTCTCTTCCAAAGCGTCCAAGCCGCAAGACACTAGCTTGCGGCTCATACCTGTGATTTCCATGAGTCCATCGTAGGTTAAGTCTGTTAGCTGAATAACCTCACCCTCTTTGGATTTTATTTCTTCTGCCCAGGTTAGCATCGTAACCCATAGTTGGAGAGCCGCGATGGTGGTTGATTTGGTGACGACACTATTTCCCCACCGGAATTGCTCCGCCATGCGTCCATCCCAAATCCATCGAGTTGGCATTTTTACCCAAGGTTTTACCCTATAACTCATCCCGCACTCCTTTGCATGCCAATCACGATGATGGCGGCTAAAACGGCTACGGAAAGAATAAGTGGAACTAGTCGCTCAGAGTGCATCGAAAGCTTAGCCACAATTTCAAGAAATTTATCGAGGTAATTCATGTGCTTGAACCCTATTTAGATGTCGAAGGGTTCATTTTTAAAGGATATATGTAATTCTATCTAGATACAATGGACCGAAATTTTTAAAAATTTATGAAAAAATATAAACATTTTCATCATCTTATGATGAAAATAAACAGTTTTTTGATTCTTGTTATTAGTTCACGAAAAATACATTTTGTAGCTATAAAATCATTACTTTGTACGTACATATATCTGAAGTGGCTACCAATAAAGAGAAGACATATCAAATACGTTTGCCTGCTGAACTGTTAGAAAAATTTCGGGCTGCAGCGAGAGTAAAAGACCGATCTCCTGCAGGTGAAATTCGTGAGTTCATGAGACGTTATGTAAGTAAAGTAAAGCTGCTAATACACAGTTGCCTCGCAATCACGTATTAGATAATGAAAACGAAGATGAAGACCTTCCGTTTTGAAACCACGTATAAATCTATGTGGAGAAAATATTCCCTTTTGCTACACTCAATCGAACAATGCAAGGCATTGTTTTTTTTGGCCTGTAATGTTGCATAAGGGTTGTGCGAAATAAAGGGAGAAGAACCTCATGAAAATCGGCTATGCACGGGTTTCCACCGATGACCAGAATCTTGACCTGCAGCTGGACGCTTTAACCAGGGCGGGATGCGAGCAGGTATTTACCGATCACGGCGTCAGCGGGGTTGCCATTGAGCGTGAAGGATTGTCCCAGGCAATTGCCGCAGTCGGGAAAGGCGACGTGCTGGTTGTGTGGAAGCTGGACCGTCTGGGCCGGTCGTTGAGTTTCCTGATTGAGCTGATCGAGAAGCTGCGAAACGAAGGCGCCGGGTTTGAGAGCCTGTCGGATGGGATCGGCACCACGACAGCCGGAGGCAAACTGGTATTTCACATCATGGGTGCCTTGGCTGAGTTTGAGCGCTCATTGATATCTGAACGATCCAAAGCCGGGATGCAGGCAGCTAGGCGGCGGGGAAAGCACCTAGGCCGGCCCCACAAATTGAGCCGGGAGCAGATCAGCCATGCAGCTCAGATGATCCAGGAGGGACGGGAAACCGTATCCGGCATGGCCGGGCTGCTGAGTGTGGATCGGACTACGCTATATCGTGCGTTGAGTCTCAAAAGACAAAGGTCGGACTTTTCCTCATGAACTTTTGTTACGATCTCATCTGCATTAAGGGAATGTCACTAGTAAACTAGTATCACTAGTTAAGCTAGTATCCACTAGTTAATAATTAATGATATACTAGTGATTCCTAATTTTAAGGAAACTCCCATGCCACAATTTTATGTTGGGGATGATGTAGTTGCAGCCATATGGAAGCTAGCAAACCCTAAACCGTTTGAAAATCTATCCTTCGATACAGCTCTACGTCGAGTAATTGCTGGCTTTGCGCAAGTGGTAGAAAGACCCCTAGAGCATTCCAACAACTCGCCAGAAGAACCTATTGCTTACGTTGCTCCTCGACGTGCTCCCACTCCCAGCGCGAAACAGTGGGCAGCAAGTATTCAAGAACTAAAAAGTGTCCCGAATTTGACTTCTTGGAAGTCCATTTGCGACCATCTAGAAATAAAAACAGCAGGAGATTCAGCGAGGAGAAAACTTCAAAAATGGATTGAAAATAATAAGCCCCTGTGGCCACGAGTGCCAGATACGGGGTAAATGCAGGATCACTCAAGTTTTCTTGTTCCAGAGGAGGGCTTAAGCGATGAGGAAAAGGAACAGCTGAAAACAGCTTCGCTGCTCTAGTTAAGAGCACGCCCCTTGATATCCGAGTGATCAAAAGCCGGGATGAAAACGGCAAGGCACCGGGGAAAACGCATAACCGGGAGCAGGGAAGCTGAACGGGAGATACCTATTGCATCGCGAACAAATTGTCCTTAGACTCATACACACATAAGTGTATAAACATATATTTACGGAGAGATATGAATACAACTCGCTGGAATGTCGCTGTCTCTACCGATACCGATAAATCCCTTCGAATGTTTCTGGCTAGCCAAGGTGGCGGCAGAAAAGGCGACCTGTCGCGTTTCGTTGAAGAGGCAGTACGGGCGCACATCCTGGAACTGTCAGCCGAACAGGCCAAGGTTGCCAATGCAAACGTAAGTGAAGCAGATTTGGTATCAATGATCGATGAAGCCTTGCAATGGGCACGTAAACTCTGATGCTGGTGGTACTGGATACAAATATTCTGTTTAGTGCCTTGATCTCCCCGCATGGAAAGCCAGATGTAATCTATCGCGCATGGCGGTCTGCGCGCTTCGAGATTGTGACGTCACAATTGCAGCTGGATGAAATTCGCCGAGCTAGTCGGTATCCCAAGTTCCGGGATATTCTGCAACCAGCCAAGGTGGGCGCTATGGTCAAGAATCTGCAGCGTGCCGTGGTATTAGAGGAGTTATCCCTTTCGGTTGAAGCCGATGATCCTGACGATGCATTCCTACTGGCTATGGCGCTGGTTAGCGATGCGGATTATTTGGTAACCGGTGATCGTCGCGCCGGCTTGCTGCAGCGGGGATACATTGAACGAACTCGGATTGTTACCCCGGCGGTGTTTTGCGCTGAAGTGCTGTGACTTTGACATAGAAGTTTACTTTTTTAATACTTAACATGTTTACATGTTGAAAGGATTACATGTTCAGAATTGCAATCATTGGACAGAAGGGTGGCGATGGCAAAACCACTATTACTCTTGGTCTTGCCGTAGCGGCAACAGAAGCGGAGCAAAGCGTGGCAATCATCGACCTTGATCCTCAAGCCAATGCCACAAACTGGAAAGATCGGCGCATCGCTGAGAACCCTGCGGTCATTTCGGCCCAAGTGAGCAGACTTAAACAAACGATCCAAACTGCCCAGGACTACGGGGCAGATTTGGTTTTAATTGATACTCCTGGTCGATCAGACAGTGCAGCTATTGAAGCGGCCAGGAACGCTGATCTGGTTTTGATTCCCGTTCGTCCACAGATTTTTGGTCTTGAAACTTTAAAAGGGGTACGTGATCTGCTTCGCGTTGCCGGTGATCCTCTCGCCTACGTCATCGTTAATGGTATCCATCCTCAAGTCACCAAGGGAGTAGAAACAACTAGAGCGCTTATTGAAGACACTTTCGGATTGAATGTGGCACCTATGCATCTGTGCCAGCGTGGGAGTTATGCTGAGGCGCCGACTATCGGCAGAAGCGCACAAGAGTTAGACCCAGAAGGCAAAGCTGCTGACGAGCTACGTCGTCTTTACATGTTTACATTTGAACTTCTTAACAAATTAAATAGTGAACATTATGAGCAGAAATAAAATGGCAGCGTTACAAAACGCGCTTAAGAAGAGGTCTGAAACAGCTTCACCTGCTCCAGGACCAGTTATTACGAAGACGACGACGGCGAGTTATAAAGCACCAAGCAGGACTGGTAAAACAAACCTTACCGCGTATCTATCCCAAGACTACAAACGGAATATGCGCCTGATTCAGGCTAAGACTGGGAAAAGCTTGCAAGCCCTTATTGCCGAGTCGCTTAATGACTTATTCACTAAGTATGATGTGCCCACAATTGATCGAGAATAAAGTGTCAACATGTCTACATGTTGACACTTTATTTTGATTATAAGGACGGTAGCTAAACTTAAGGGGTTAAGTCATATTTCTGTTTATGTGGAAAAGATAGCTGGATGAAGAAGATAGATGCATCAGAAATCCCGGTGGCCTTGGACGGGGACACCCAGAATCGGATCGACAAAGCACAGAAAACTGCTCGTGCGCGCAAGCGGGAAGGGCTAGCCATCCTACATGCAAAGGGACAATTAGCCTTATGGCAAGAAAATGAGCGTGGCATACCAAACGAATTGGTCCGTTGTGCTGTGTTCTCAGCCAAGAATCGCAAGGAAAAACGAGAGGTCTACCGAGCGAATGCACCACTGATCGTGCCTGTCATCGGCGGTGGAGAGGTGATTTACATTGGCGAGGAGCTACGCCAGGACGACGAAACCGTCTGGATGCAGTTAGTTCACTTAGCTAAGGAAGCTCGCTCTGAGTGCGTGAGCTTCACACCCTACAGCTTCCTCAAGGCGATCAAATGGCCAATCAAGGGTTCGAGCTATACCAGGCTTTTAACCTCAATTCGGCGCTTAGCCACCAGTGGTTTAGAAATCTACAGCAGTCGCTTCGACAAGGGGGTAAGCACTAAGCTCATTGCGAAATACGAGTATTCCAAGGGGGCTGATACTCCTTGGAAGGTACAGGTATTCAACAAGGACGATGAGTTACTTTTTTTATTCGATAAGCTCTACAGCCGATTGGATTGGGAGACGCGGTTAGCACTACCAGAAGGGGTTACAACTTGGTTGCATGGTTTTTTTTCGTCTCATCGAGAGCCATTCGATCACAAAATTGAAACGCTTGCGGTTGGAGCAGGCCTCACCCTAGATTCTACCGAGGATGAATACTTCGATGAAGTCACCCGCATGGCGAAACGAAAAACACGATTACGAGAAGCAAAAAGAATTATCACAAGGGCGTTGGAAGCACTTCAAGAAACTAAATTTCTTGAGAGTTTCGAAGTTACACGCAGTGGGGTTGTCCGCGTAGTCAGAAGCCAGCAAGCGCTAAACAACTATTGACCTTTGACCCACATTTTCCTATGTAATCTCTCTTAAAAAGCCCTACGATAAGGGCAGCAAGTCCAACTGTTTGACCAGTTAATGAATTAACAGTTTGGAGTTGCCAAACCTATTTTGCCACTGTGCCTATAATTTACGCACTATTGACCTTTGACCCACGCACTATTGACCTTTGACCCACGCCACTATTGACCTTTGACCCACGCACTATTGACCTTTGACCCACGGTGGCTTTTAGCAACTGACTGTTTTATTAAAAGAATTACTATCTTTTTACAACCTATAACCTATTCTAACCTTTATCTTATAACCGGTTTTTAACCAAGCTTTTGTGGATAACTATCTCACAACAGGTAATTTTACGAATAAAAGATCTCTATCGAGGCTCCCAGCGGGGGCCAGTAAACCCCCCTTGCTAAAATCCCAGCATCTTTGTCATAACAAGCTGCAAAAACATCCCAAAATCTCAACAAATCCAAACAACAAAAACAAACCGAAAGACAAATCGGGCTAACCCACGAGCGGTGCAAGGGGCAATCCAGGCGGCTCAGATGACAGCGCAGCTGTCATCTGAGCTGAGCCTTACGGCTCCCCCTTTGGGCACCAGGACCCGGACAAATCAGCCCCGGATCGCTCTGCAATCCGGGGCCTCAGCCGGGTTTCTGTGGAAATTGCCCTTTGTCCATTCTGCTATTGTTTGCACGTCCGCAAAACCTGTCTTCAGGAGGAAGGGGCAAGGTGAAGCATGAGATTCATGCAGGAATGCCCTTCAGACGCGTTCTCAAGGCCGTGGAGCGTATTTCTACCTCAAGCTGAAGGAAATCTATCTCTTTTTCTATTAAACGCTCCAAAGGGCTTAAAAAGCCTCTTTTACTAAATCCGCCCCAGGGATGAGTACGAATTGAAGCTTTGAGGCAGGGTCAAGGCGGGCGCGAGCCCCCCGGCAGGGCATGGCCTTGATCCTGCCCTGAAGCGGCAGATGCTATGGCTGCGGGTGCAGGGAGGATTTGATCGCAGGTCTTTCTGCACCCTTGCCCCGTGGCGAACGCGGGGGTGGGGCAGCGCCCCACGTACTTGCGCAGCAATTGCAACAAGTCCAAAAATTCCTGCATGAATCCTGTATTTATTTGCAGCACCCGATATTCTTTCTGGAATATTTCGATATTTTTTTGAAGTAACCGATATTTTTCTGAAGCGCCCGATATATTCCTGTGCAAAAGTTGACAGTGTTATCCACTTGGCCCTGGCAGGGCTTGAGCGCTCCTGCTGATCCTCAACCCTTCATTCTTTCCGCCAGCAGGGCATCGCCCTTGCACTTCCACTGTGCTCTGCGCTCATCCTCAGGCGATACCCTGGAGAGCTCCATGAGCGCACCCAGGAGTTCCCCTCGATCCAGGAGCGGCATACCGGTCCTGGAATCCACCAGGCCTGCCAGGATCATCAAACCTGCGGCGTTATAGAGCTCGCGGTCGCGCGCCTTGCGTACAGCGATCTTTTCCTGGTTGACGATACGCGCCGCATTGACGCGTGCCTTCTGCGCCCGTTCCGCTGCCTTCTCCGCGCGCACCAGGGCTGCGAGCTTGCGCTCGTCTTCTGGCGTCCTGTCCGGCTTCTCTGCCAGCAGCAGCAACAGCCGCTGGTGATCCGAGGGGGT
>NZ_QAOK01000049.1 GCF_003050865.1 Nitrosospira multiformis
TCTCCCTGCAAAACCTTGTACCGGTACTTCGTTACCCATACAAAATGGTATTCAATTTGAAAAACTGTATGACTGCCCTATCTATAATCCATGCCGCACCTCCCTTCGTGCAGCTTATTATTTTCGCAGCTAAAGCTGACCGGCTAAAGCCGGTGGTTTAAACCTTGGGATGGAAAATGATTTAAGGGCCTTCCCTACTTCTGTCCGCCGTGAGGCGGGTTTCCAGCTCCATTTAGTGCAATATGGTAGTGATCCAGACCATTGGAAGCCAATGAACACTATCGGTCAAGGCGTACGAGAGATCCGCATTTGGGACGAATCCGGCGCTTTCCGAGTGATTTATGTCGCAAAATTCGCCAATACCGTCTATGTGCTTCACTGCTTTCAGAAGAAGACACCAAAAACCAGTAAAGCAGATATCGATTTGGCCGAGAAACGCTATCGTGACCTTTTACAGGAGTTGAGGTTAGCCCAATGAGTAACGAGCGATTTACCAGCGTATGGGACGCTATTGAAGATACTCCCGAAGAAGCAGAAAACATGAAGCTTCGTTCGTCTCTAATGCTGGCTCTGAAAAATCATTTGCTCCGCAACAACATCAGCCAGGCTGAAGCTGCCAAGCTGTTTGGTGTCACACAGCCGCGTATTTCTGATTTGATGCGCGGCAAAATCAATTTGTTTTCCCTTGATGCCCTGGTAAACATGGCTGCTGCGGCCGGTCTGCATCTTGAAATACGTGTAATCCCCGAGACTGCATAAACATAAAGAGGCAGCTTGGACGAAAACTCACAAAAGGGTTAACGAATGGTTGCGCGTGCACGCTGGGAAACGGCGCAGCGTTGGTATGAGGTTGAGCTTGTTCGTGACTTGCTAGGGGATTGGGTTCTTATGCGCCGGTGGGGCAGCAAGGCTTCCAGGCAACACGGAGAACTGTCCCATGTGGTAGAGGGAGAGACCGAGGGAAGGCAATTTATTGAACGCATCCATCTAATGAGACTACGGCGTAAGCCAGCTTACTGGCGTGTCTATTAATTCACCGATCCTTTTGGAGCCGTGATGTGTCAAAAAAGATTGCCGTGGTCATTTCCTGCCTTTCCGCCAGCCCTCTTTTTTCACGCGGGAAATTCGGTAATCCTCCTCCGAAAGTGCACATTTTTGGATGAAATTTTTTGGCTCTGTTGCAAAAAAAGGACAAACCAGAAAACTATGCGTGTAATCCGATTGATTATGTCCTGTAGATACCGAATTGCCTTTCAATGAGCCAGATTTCTCCTGTGAGGCCTTGGCCCAATTTCCAAATGTCCAGCTGTCCTTTCTTGAACATCCGGAGCTTGCCATGCTCAGCTTCGATAATATTGTTCAAGTATTTGACCTGCCGGTGCACGGTATCTGGCAGACACTTTCTTTCCACTTTTAATTCGGTAATGGCAGCGCTGTAAGGGGAAGCCTTGTCGGTATTGATAGCATCGGGGTGCGCTCAGGGGTTTCATGGATTTCAGGGCTTTGCCCAAGAACCGTTTGGCGGCCTGGGTATTGCGCGTTGGGGAGAGATAGAAATCAATCGTATGGCCTTTTTTATCAAGTGCCCGGTAGAGATACGTCCACTCCCCTTTTACTTTGACGTAGGTTTCATCCACCCGCCAACTGTAGCCCATGGAAGGTTTCCAATGCCACCTCAGGCGCTTTTCCATTTCGGGCGCATAATGCTGAACCCAACGGTAGAGCGTCGTATGATCTACATCAAGACCACGTTCCAGCATCATTTCCGCCAAATCACGATAGCTGATTCCGTATTTGCAATACCACCTGACACAACCCAGAATCATCTCCCCAGGAAATGACGCTACTTAAAATCTGACATTTGAGGATCTGTCCTGAAAAATACAATGGTGCACCTGGCTTCTTATTTTTTGCAACAGAGCCCGATTCTCTGATTGGTCATGGTTCTTCCCTGCTATAAATGTCAAGGTAGAGTCTATGACCTTCATGAGTGAGCGTCAATCAATATAATTTTTAACTCTAGATTGACACAAAATGACAGGAAAAGTGTCAGGCAGATTTGTCAGGTTGTGGTGTACTTCAAATTGACATTCACTGGCGCGAATCAAGAACTTTTCCATTTCGAGCTGCCATAAATCCGAACAGGGTCAGGCCTGCGAGCAGCAAAGCATAGGATTGAGGTTCAGGGATAGCAGGCACAGCAGTCGTAGCATTCACTAAGACCTGTCCCGCGTTATTGATGTCGACGGCATCCGTTAGAACAACTCCGGCTGGCAACTCAACCAGCGAATTGAGGTCTGTCATGCCCACCCCATTGGAGCCGGTGATAAAAGCATGAAGACCAGTACCTGCATCCGGGTAGGGCCACTTCATCACGGACTGCCCCACCACTTGGCCAGCGTCATTGATGCCATGGGCGTAACTGCTCCATCCACCCAGCGTCCCAAGATCGGTCATGCCCACGCCGTTGGGGCCGGTGATGAAGGCGTGCGAAGCACCTGAGGCCGTGGTGGAGTATCCTGCCACCTGCCCGACATCATTGATGCCCCAAGCCTTGGTTTCATCCCCGCCCAAAGTGCCAAGGTCTATCATTCCCATTCCATCGGGACCGGTGATGAAGGCACGAGTCGCATAAGAAGTCCCAGAATGAGAATTCCCTATCACTTGCCCGACATCATTGATGCCCGTCACTTTACTATCCTCCCCAAGTAAAGTAATTCCAAGATCCCTCATACCGACTCCATCAGAGCCGGTGATGAAGGCATGACTAGCAAAACCACCTTGGGTAGATATCCCCACCACCTGCCCAGCACGATTAATGCCATAAGCATGACTTAGATGCTCATTCTCAGATAAAGTACCAAGGTCCCTCATACCGGTCCCACCAGGACCGGTGATAAAGGCGCGAACACCAAACCCACCAAAGCTGGATGACCCCACCACTTGCCCCGCATCGTTTATGTCCTCAGCGGTGCTGTACCCGCGCTCACCCTCTAAAGTACCGATATCCCTCATACCCATTCCACCGGGACCGGTGATGAAAGCACGCTGCACATTATTAGCTGTGTAAGACAATCCTACCACCTGCCCAGCATCATTGATGCCTAAGGGGGTAGTGGCGGTAGTGAACGTAGCGCCCAGAGTGCCAAGGGGGGTTGCTGTCCTGCTGCTGAGGTCAACAAGGAACGACTGTTGCTGGGCATTTGCAACATTGACTAGGCCAAGGCTGGTGGTTAGGACTGCGGCCAGGATGAGATGGCGGGCTCTGAAGCATTGACTGAGAGTCATGGTATCCTCCGGCAAGGTGGCGTTTAACGTAATGAACAGTCTATTATTTAAACTAGGTGATGTAATTGGCTCTGTTGCAAAAAAAGGACAAACCAGAAAACGAGGCGTGTGATCTGATTGATTATGTCCTGTAGATACCGAATTGCCTTTCAATGAGCCAGATTTCTCCTGTGAGGCCTTGGCCCAATTTCCAAATGTCCAGCTGTCCTTTCTTGAACATCTGCATAAGCTCGAAACCTTTGATGGTGGCGCAGGCTGTTTTCATCGATTTAAAGCCCTGCACCGGGTTTATCAAGCGTTTGAGCTTGCCATGATCAGCTTCGATAATATTGTTCAAGTATTTGACCTGCCGGTGCACGGTATCTGGCAGACACTTTCCTTCCGCTTTTAATTCGGTAATGGCAGCGCTGTAAGGGGAAGCCTTGTCCGTATTGATAGTACCGGGGTGGGCCCAAGGTTTCATGGATTTCAGGGCTTTGCCCAGAAAACGTTTGGCAGCCTGGGTATTGCGAGTAGCGGAGAGATAGAAATCAATCATATGGCCTTTTCTATCAAGTGCCCGGTAGAGATAAGTCCATTCCCCTTTTACTTTTACGTGGGTTTCATCCACTCGCCAACTGTAGCCCATGGAAGGTTTCCAATGCCACCTCAGGCGCTTTTCCATTTCCGGCGCGTAATGCTGAACCCAACGGTAGAGCGTCGTGTGATCCACCTCAAGACCACGTTCCAGCATCATTTCCGCCAGATCACGATAGCTGATCCCGTATTTGCAATACCACCTGACACAACCCGGAATCATCTCCCCACGGAAATGACGCCATTTGAAATCGGACATTGAGAGCTGTCCCGAAAAACACAATGATGCACCTCGCTTCTTATTTTTTGCAACAGAGCCCGCGGACATATCCAAACGCTAGGGAAGAGGCGAACCTCTTTCTGAGGCCCTCCTGAGCTGAGAATCTATCTGATAGACCTTGCCTGCTTCAACGAGAACTGTGATTTTGGGAAGGGTTGG
The DNA here is from genome assembly GCF_003050865.1 of Nitrosospira multiformis. GTDB lineage: Bacteria > Pseudomonadota > Gammaproteobacteria > Burkholderiales > Nitrosomonadaceae > Nitrosospira > Nitrosospira multiformis_E. The sequence continues at coordinate 4,304 of NZ_QAOK01000049.1, forward strand.
ATGGTGAAGATTTCCGTAAAACCCAGCTATCTCCAGATCATGGGTTCCAGGATCAACCTGAACCACATATGGAAATCCTATCCAAACATCTGGTGTTTTCTTTCCGTCAACCCTACTTACAAATAGGTCGACGCTGTTATTCCAAGATTTCCTGTACTGCCCAACAATTGTAGCAACCTCCTTTCCGTTTTTTATCTTGCCGTCATATACCTTCACAGATTCGAACGAAGCGCATCCTGAAAGAGCCAGCATAGCGAGATAAGCAATCGCGTATCGATTAAAGACCAAATTGACCAAATTCATGCAACTCTCTCCTGGAAAAATTAGGAGAAGCATATCTTATCAGGATACTGATGAGCTTCTTAGCAGCAAACCGGAGCGCTGCCCCACACCCCGCGTTCGCCACGGGCAGGGGTGCAGGGGAGGCTACGGCCAAACCCTGATCCCCTGCACCCACAGCCATAGCGTCTGCCAGCTTTGCTGGCAGCATCAAGGCCAGGGGCCGCTTCGCTGGCTGTGCCAGCCTTGACCCTGCGCAAAGCTTCAATTCGTATTCATCCTGCTGCGGGTTAGGGGTTGAAAGAAAAGCTTTTTAAGCCCTCTGGAGCGATTAAATCGCAGGGATATTCCCCTGGGATTGAGGCAGAAATGCGCTCTGCGCTCTTGTAGACGCATTTAAACGGCCATTTCAGCGCTGACCTGCCAGATAACCCCTACCCTTCTTTCTGAAGGGTTTTGCGTTCAATTTGCGCCCTTATTGGAGTTGTACTTGATGGCTACTTTGCAGGAAGCGCAGTCGGACCAGCCTACGCGAGCCGCATTGGCAGGGTCAATCGGAAATGAGGGGAACGACCCGAGGCATGCGGTGTTCATTATGGGAAACCGCTAAGCGAACAGTTTTGCGATCTGCCCCATCGGCAGGAACAGACGCAACGGGGTTTGCTGGAACGGCTGGAAGTCGAAATGACGATAGAAGCTCTCGGCGCGCTCGTCCTTCGCATCCACGATCACCGCCATGGCCGCGATCTGCTGCGCGGCTTCCAGGCTGCGGCGCAGGGCGTCCACAAGCAGGAATTCCCCGACACCCTGGCCGCCGACCGAGCGGTCCACCGCCAGCCTGCCGAGCAACGTGACCGGCAGTTGCCCGTAGCGCGGAAGCCGCTTCATCAGGTCCGGTGGCAGCTCATCAACCGGGATGATGGATGCTGAGAGGGTGTAGAAACCGAGCACTCTTGGGCTACCCGGCTGCGTGAAGACGAAAGGCGCGGCGACGCGCTTTTCGGCGTCTTGCCGCGCCTGCTCGCGCAGATAGCGATTCAGGTCTTCGTTGCCGCAGTCGAAGGACTTGCGGTCATGCGCCTTTTCAAGCGGACAGACGTGTTCCGGGAGAAGTGCGAGGGCCAATCACGGCCCTGCCTTCTGAAGGTAGCTCTGGACCGCCTTCTTCAGACGCGCGCCCGGCTCGGCAGGCGTCAACAAGGCGCTGACAAAGGCGATCTGTTCCTCCCGGGACAGGCGGATGACTTCGTGCTCCTGCACGATCTTCGCCGCCGCTTCCTGGGTGCTGTCGATGACGAGTTCGCTCAAGGTGCGCCCCGTCAGCGTGGCGGCCCGCTGGAAGAAATCCTTTTGGTCGCTGGAGACGCGCGCCTCCAGGCGCGCATTGCGCGGCTTGTCGTGGGTTTCGGACGTGTTCAGCATGGAGGCCTCGCTGGGATGGATTCACGGTTACAGTTTTATTGTACGCCATTTGTCCGTACAGATCAAGATAGCACGCACCCTCCGGGGTTCCCTCGTTTTCGTGTTTCCCCGCCCACTCCTTAAATCAGCGCTTCCCACCCTCAAGGCCACGGGAGCGTGGGGTATCTTCATCATCGCCCATCCCCGCAAAGTCTCGGGAGTCGACCAGTTGAAAGCAATATAGATCAAGGCCGGTACGAGCATGCCGCCCAAGGCCGCAACCCCGGGCAGCAATCGGTCAGGCCAGGTCTTGAGCTGACCCTCCAGAAATTCACGCTTGATTTCGAGGCCGACAAGCAAGAAAAACAGCGACATCAACGCGTCGTTGATCCAGTGCAGCACCGATAGGCCCAACACGTGCGACCCTAATACTCCGAAGTATACCGGTGCGGCTGGGGAGTTCGCGATTACAAGCGCGAGCAGCGCAATGCTCATCAGCACGAGACCTCCGCTAGCCTGAGTGGACATAAATTCCCTAAAAACACTCAACACTCTTCACGCGGTGCGGAGGAGTTGATTGCTGCATAGGAGGTCACCGTTAAGTCAGAGGCCAGAGTAGTTGCGTTTATGGTCGCAGGGATTTCGTGGCTGGTTTGCACCCCATAATGCAACTCATCATATTTGCTGGGCAATGATCGAATCCGTGATTTTTGCATGCGCAAAATAAATTCTGAGTCTCATCGTACGCCGTCAGTTCCAATTGCTCCAATTGCTGCCTCTTCTTCAAGCCATGTCACCTTTCAACCATTCCCCTTTTTAATACCGCTAATATTGAAACGACATTAATTGAATCCGGTTCGATTAACCATAAAGTGAATCGCCCCGGTTTTCGTGGAGGCTTTTTGGTTTAAGTTAAACTTCTACCGTGGCCTTTTGGACCAATTGCTGATAATAGTTTGCTTCTGCTT
>NZ_QAOK01000050.1 GCF_003050865.1 Nitrosospira multiformis
AGCCCTGGTGCGCGCTGAAAAAGCAGCAGAACGCGCGCAGAAGGCAAGGGCCAATGCAGCACGTATCGTAAATGCGGAAAAGCTCGCAACACGAAAAGCCCGAGACCGGGAACTCTACAACACCGTAGGCTTGATGATCCTGGCAGGCCTGGTGGATTCCAGAACCGGCATGCCGCTCTTGGATCGAGGGGAACTCCTGGGCGCGCTCATGGAGCTCTCCAGGATATCCCCTGAGGATGAGCGCAAAGCACAGTGGAAGCGCAAGGGTGATGCCCTGCTGGCAGAGAAGATGAAGGGTTGAGGGTCAGCAGGAATGTTCAAGCGCTGCCAGCGCCAAATTCCTGATCAAGGGAGGGGGCTGCTGGATAACGCCGTCAATTTTTGAACAAGGATATATCGAGCACTTCAGAAAAATATCGGTTACTTCAAAAAAATATCGAAATATTCCAGAAAGAATATCGAGTGCTGCAAATAAATACAGGATTCATGCAGGAATTTTCGGGTTTGTTGCAGTTGTTTGAGCAAGTACGTGGGGCGCTGCCCCACCCCCCGCGTTCGCCACGAGGCAGGGGTGCAGGGAGGATTTGATCGCAAATCTCCCTGCACCCCTGGTCTTAGCGTGTATCGCTTCAGGCAACGTCAAGGCCATGCCCTCTCGGGGGGCTTGCGCCCGCCTTGACCCTGCCTTGAAAGCGAAAAACAGCTGTTCCAGGAAGTATTTTCAAAAAGACGTTTAAAAGCCTCTGGAGCGTTTAAAGGGAAGAAAAGATAGATTTCCTTCAGCTTGAGGTAGAAATGCGCTCCACGGCTCTGAGAACGCGTTTGAAGGGTATTGCTGCGCACTGCTGGAACTGGCGAAAGTGCCTGCGGAAGATAAGCGCCGGGGAGAATGGAAGCACAAGGCGATGCGCTGCTCGCAGAAAAAATGAAAGGCTAGATGTGTGGGGCAACGCCCCACACATCTACAGCCAAGTCACCTGTTGGTTCAGTGCAGTGCTTGGCCACCAGGTAATAAACGTGAGCTAGATTAGCCGCTTCCGGCGAGTAAGACCAAGACCAACCATGCCTAAGGCTATCAACCCCAATATCCCAGGCTCCGGAACTTGAGCTGGGCCAGTAGGCTGGCATCCTGGTGCCGTGGGATTAGCTGTACAGAAGTCAATGGTTTCATTCAGCTTCGCGCTGGCAAATGCGGTCACGAAATCCTGCACAACTGTCTGGTTCGTGCTGTTAAGGCCATTGAGATCGAACACCTGACCATGATTACCAGTTGCCAGGGCGCTGAAGGAATTGATGGTGCTTGATCCGCGCAGAACTGCGTTATACAGGGCATTATTATCCTTGAGTAATTCATCCAGGATGGACGCAGTTACTGCATTTCCTCCTACCGCACCCCTTGATGCTGTATCGCCATTGCTGGGCTCATCAGTGAAGATGATGATATTGATCAGTGCATCGGAACGGAATGAAAATAGCGAGCTTTGTCCATCCAGTTCGTTCAAGGCAAAGGCAGATGCAGTATATCCCGGTTCCGTGCCGCCATTGGTGGTAAGACCCATGGCTGCAGTAGCAAATCCGGCTGGATCCGTGAAATCCGTCACCATGCGTGGCCTGACTGCGCTATCTCCATAACCTACCAATCCATATCGGGCATCAACCAGTCCCCCACCGGAAAGAATGGAGGCAAACAAACCGATATTGTTACGCAGATTGGCCTGGACATTTCCCATGGAACCAGATTCGTCCACGATCATGATGATATCAGTCTGGATAGGGGCTGCCTGCGCAGATAAACCAAGCGCTATCAGTGAACCCGACAACAAGGCCATACATGCAATTTTTTTGAAAGACATCAGTACTCCTATTTTTATTTATTGTTAACACTTACATTAATGCAGTTACGTTAGACCGTAACTGCTGATGAGCTATAGCAATTTTTATGCCAGGCTATTTATTTCAAAGACTTAATTTGAGGTTTCAGAAATAGAAATTTTTTCTGTAAAACAGATCGACATACTTTCTGGGGCAGGAACACAGGGTAGGCATGGGGCCTAAAATTCCTGCATCTCATTGCCTGGCGTTTACCGCTTTCAGGCAACATTAAGCTCTCTCGGCTGGCGAAGCCAGCCTTGACCATGCCTTGAAGTCTCTCTCGTATTCATTCGTATTACGAAAGTAACAAAACCGCTTTTAAGGCTTTTAGAGCGATTGAATTGGAAGGGACATAGGGGTTCTAGGCTTGGGATAGAAATGTTCTCTACGGGCCTTGCAGACGTATTTAAAAGGCCATCTCAGTGCCAACTTACCAAACATCTCCTGTCCTTCTTCCTGAAGACAGGTTTTATGAAGGGTGAGATCATCACCGATAGAGTTTGGGGCAATTTCCACAGAAACCCGGCTGAAGCACCGGCCTGCTTGCAGGCTGGGGCTGATTTGTCCGGGTCCTGGTGCCCGAAGGGTGAGCCGTAAGGTTCAGGTCAGATACAGCAGAGCTGGCAGCTGAGCCACCTGGATTGCCCTCATGCCCTGCTCAAGGTTCAGAAGATGACTTTTGTACCTTTTGAAAAAGATGAAACTGGAAGGGGGGGTCTTTTGGCCCCCTGAAGGGAGCCTCGATAAATTCCCTTAAATCGGGAAATTGATTGCTGGAGATGTGTTATCCACAGCTGGAGTTGGGCGCGAGGTGTTAAAGATTTTATATGTTAAAAAACGCGCGCGCGTTACGCCTTTAGGAAAATCAGCTTAAATAATGACTTGCAGGTTGTTTGTGTGGGTGATAGCACATGTCTGCTGTGGGTGATAGCACATGCCTATCCACAAGAAAACGTGGGTGATAGCACATGTCTATCCACAAACATGGGATGAAAACACGATAAATTTCTCTTCTTAGCAAACGTACTCTGTAGTGGGTAAAGGCACAATCCTCAAAAGAGATCTGGGTTTTCGCAGATAGAGAGATTGAAGACCAGAAATAAACAGGAGGTCTACTTTTTGGCTGTTTTGGCCGTCAAACCCTTACTCAAACGGTGAACGTCCTTTGTGTAGAAGATTGCCTTATCTGATTCATCCAGGATCATCCGATAATTGGGCAAGGTATCGGTCTGAATAATTCCTCGCACCATGCGACGAAACTCGCGCAAACTACACTTGCTCCCCGCTTTCTCTTGTAAAAGCTCAAGACTAATACTCCACATAGTTTGGTAACCACAATGCTTGCGAGCCAGCTCGTACAAGCGGCGTTCTAGCGGTTTGCGAAGACGAAAATAATCAGAGTGGATAGTAAGCACTTCATGTGCCTGAACTGCGTTAAACAACCACTCTGACAAAGTGACTTCTACAGCAACCATCCGCTCATCATCCGGCGACTTTTCGACGATCTTAGCCCGCTCGATTATCCCGAAAATTTCCCGAGTGCGTTGCCCACCTGTTTTGATATTAGTTTTCAAGGTTGTGCCACGCAGGCGCTCAAAGGTATCGCTCAGTCGCTCGTAGCTACGTCCGTTGATAGCCTTATTTGTAGATATTAGGTAGTCATATACTGTGAAACGAACTGTGCGATTTTTCGCGTCGGCTCGACCTCGATTCAATGCCTCAGTCATCTGTGACACGACATAAATCAACACGTCCTTGTCGAACTGAGTAGCCCGTCCCTTGATACTTGGGGTTACTGTCAGGGAGCGAGACTTATCCTTACTCTCCCAATGCCATTCTGAGAGATCTGGTTTAGTGGCGAGCGTGAAAATCGGAGCTTCCATGCTTACACCGTCATCTTTCAAGGCATAATCAAACAGATCACACAGAAAAAAATCACGGTCGGTATGACGCACTGGCAGCAACTTCGAACGTTCACGCTTCTCCCTGATCTGCTGGTCCGTGTCGTTAACGATTGGAGTGCAAGAGGGTGCAGCTTGGCTGCCAAAATCTAGCTTGGCTTGCTCGGTTTGACGTTCCTTTGATCTCTTCTTCATCCAGCTCGACAATAGCTTTTATTGGATGGCACTCCGATAGCCCAGCTTTTTCGGCAATTAATCCGATTACTGGAAAGGCTCTCCGTGCAGGGATTTCCTCTCTATGATCCTACAAGGCAGCCGCTGCCACCCGGGCTTCGCGTGTCGTATCTCCGTACCCCGCTAAAAGTCCGGCAATAGAAATATCTTCATTCAAGACATTCCAATGAATACCATACGGTGATAATTCGTATTGGTATAACTCCTCTGACTTAGCACGTTGTAAGCGTGGAAACCAAGTTAAAGGCACACCCAATGTGCGTCCATCGGATAGTTCTACCCACATGCTGTTATCGTCGAACGATACTGACTTAGCTGAAATACTCATTCCATGTCCTTTCTATCAGGTGGATATTCTGCTCGATGACGTCTACGAGCTCACGCAGAGTTTGGGCGTTGAATCCTGTGCTGCTATCGAGGGAAACTGGATGAAGCCAGAACTTTGCCTCACCATCACTGCTGCGTACGTGCACGTGTACTGGTTCACGGGGATTTCCCTCATTCGAATAGAAAAAGAATCTATAACCTTTGTAACGAAAAATGACGGGCATCTATATTTCAGACGTATGATGTTTTTCATACAGGCTAATTGCTTCACGCAACACCTCAACTAAGGTGACGTCTTGCGCAGCTGCGATTTTCCTCAATCTTTGGCGAAATTCCCGCGGCACTTTGAATCCTAGATTTACAAACTCACTCGAAGCTATCTTTGTATTCTCTGAAATTCTCCTATTTATCACTTCTTTTTGACGTGCCTCTTTAATGATAGGGCGGCTTGGTGCATCCTCTGCTGGCGCTCCCTGCCCCTTTTCAGCCAACAAGCTCGACATATCAAACGCTGGTTTCTTAGACATGCAGCAACCCCTTTGCTTTTTTAGACAAATTCGTCTTTTCGTCTATTCTTGATTTTACGAAATCCCACAATTCTCGTATTTCTGCTGCACCTTTACCCGTTGGCTCATCCTCCAACATTGTCGAACCGGCATAAGCGGCTTTTGCATATCCTTCCCGTTGCTGAATAATAGTTTGGCAGACAACCCCATGTTCCGAGAGTGCACCCATAGTGGAGATCAGAAGTTGCGTTCCTGGGCGTGCCTTGCTTAATACGAAAATAAATGGCCTTCCACTTTTTTTGACTACCGGTAAAGTCAAACGATTCAGAGAACGTACGTCATCAGGGCTTGGGACTACTGGAATTACAATTAAGTCAGCCGATCTCAATACTTCAGCATATTGCTCAGCATCGGCCGCTGCGGTATCAAAGAACAAGTAATGAAACCGGCTTGCAAGTACTGGCTGCTTGGATGAAAACTCTGTGACCCCAACCACAGCTAAAGGTGGAGTCTCCGATGGACGTGCATTCCACCAATCTGCCAAAGAGCTTTGAGGGTCTGTATCGCACAGAACGGCTGTCCCTGCATTTTCCATCTCGGCAGCAACCGCTAAATGGCGTGTGATATTAGATTTTCCAACGCCACCCTTACTGTTTAAAACTACTATAGTTTTCATTTTAGGTACCCTTAATTTTTAGACGAATAGACGATTTATACGAATTTGAGAATATTAATTTTTCGTATTTTCGTCAATAGACGAAATAAATAATTATTTATTTCGTCTATTTGTTAATAGTTAAATGGCAGAATAGATGAATAGATGAATTAGTCACTCCAAGGAAAGGGCCGGCGGTCCAAGCCAATTTGGGTGCCGGAAGCAGCATAAGCACAACTCATATCCAGTCCTGACGGCTATGGCAGTTCACCGTACCTTGCTCAACGCTCGATATAAGGTCGTCCGATCCACACTCAGCAGCCCGGCCATGCCGGATACGGTTTCCCGTCCCTCCTGGATCATCTGAGCTGCATGGCTAATCTGCTCCCGGCTCAGCTTGTGTGGCCGACCTATGTGCTTTCCCCGCCGCCTGGCTGCTTGCATCCCGGCCTTTGAGCGCTCGGAAATTAATGAGCGCTCAAATTCGGCCAAGGCACCCATGATGTGAAATACCAGCTTACCGCCTGCACTGGTCGTGTTGATGCCATCCGAGAGGCTTTCAAATCCTGCCCCCTCATTTCTCAGTTTCTCGATCAGCTCAATCAGAAAGCTCAATGAGCGGCCCAGGCGGTCCAGCTTCCACACAACCAGCACATCGCCTTTCCCCACTGCGGCAATTGCCTGGGACAGTCCTTCACGCTCGATGGTGGCCCCGCTCACCCCCTGATCGGTGAATATCCGTTCACACCCTGCTCTGTTCAAAGCGTCCATCTGCAAGTCAAGATTCTGGTCGCCAGTCGATACGCGCGCATAGCCGATTTTCATGAATTTCTTCTTCCTTTATTTCGCACAACCCTTATGCAACATTACAGGCCAAAAAAAACAATGCCTTGCATTGTCCGTTTGAGTGTAGTAAAAGGGACCCATTTTGCCACATACAAAGCTCAAAAAACGGAACACGGAACAAGCCCACTGGCTCACGACATTTCCCCCGCTGCTGTGGGCACCCTGCGGCTTTTCGCGCAATCCTGTGGACTAACGTATTTGGTTATCACTAAGCTGGAATTCCTTTTCTGCTCGAATCAGCGAACCATTCCTTTATTCTTTTCATAAATTCCCAAACTGAATCGCCCCGGGTTCCGTGGAGGCTGATTGGTTTAAGTTAGATCTCGACGGTGACCTTTTCGGTTAGTTGCCGATAATAATTTTCTTCGGCTTCCGCTGGTGGAATATACCCTATGGGTGCCAACAAGCGGTGATGGTTAAACCACGAAACCCATTCCAGCGTAGCCAGTTCGACCGATGCCCGGGTTTTCCAGGGGCCGCGACGGTGAATTACTTCGGCCTTGTACAACCCGTTGATGGTTTC
>NZ_QAOK01000051.1 GCF_003050865.1 Nitrosospira multiformis
CATCCGTGGATTCGAAGCCGAGTCCCAAAACATCGAATGTTTAGTGGGGGGTATTCGTAATCCTCGGATGCATGTCCCGCCTTCACCGACAGCTATCTGTCAGCCATTTCAGTATCAGGGAAAACAAGACGGAGTAACTATATTGCTGGGGGGATAAAAGAATACACGGGAAGCCATAGCCCGCTATTTGCCTGGCTTTTACCCCACCCATTCCCAACCCTTTCCCGTGATGGAAAGGGCCTCCCCACCGCCGCCGCAAGGCGGAGCGAGGAGAGTCCGAGCGAGAGGATATTCATTTCAACCCATCGCAAGGAGCCAAACATGAAAACCAGTACAAGGAAGGATTTGTATGCCCAAGTCACGAATTCCATCATCACCCTGATGGAGAAAGGCTAGACGAGCCACATCAAATGGGCACGAACAGGGCATTCCCTGCAATCACAAGACCGGTCTCCCTTGCCGGGGTGTCAATGTCCTGCTGCTGTGGATGGCGGCCATGATGCAGGGTTACTCGACTGATCGCTGGCTGACCTACAAACAGGCAGAGGAAATGGGAGGGCAGGTGCGCAAGGGCGAGAAAAGCGTGAGGCCGCGACAGGGCGACCTCAATGAAAAAAACAGGAAGCTATTTTCGCACTGCGAAAATATCCCCAATTCCCTTTTATCCGCCATTCACTGCTGTCTTGAGCTGGCGCCCGGCTTGAATGCCGGCACCTTGGAGGCGGCAATCTTCAATTGCTCGCCTGTCTTGGGATTGCGGCCAGTGCGTTCACCGCGTTCGCGCACTTCGAAGGTGCCAAATCCAGGCAGGGAAAGGGAATCGCCTTTTTGCAGGACTTTTGTGATGGTTTCGGTCAATGCCGTCACAGTGCGGGTGGCTTGAGCCTTGCTGGAACCCGTTTTCTCGGCTATGGCTTCGATCAGTTTGTTCTTGTTCATGGGTCTCCTTGTCAGTTTGGTGGGTTGGTGACTTGCCCGTTATTGAGGGAGGGAAAGTTTACCCCATTCAGTAAACTAGGCGGCATGCACAACCGGCACATCACTCCATCTCGTGGTGTAGCAGGGCGACATGGCTTCCCGATGCATGGCCCAGGGCTTGGGGGATGATGAGGAAAATACGGACAGGGTATTGCGCCCGAAGCGCGCATTCAGCATATCCATGGCCTGGCGCATGCGCTGCCGTATGGATTGCCCCATCTCAGCGAAGGATGGCCACAGCTTCTCCAGGCCGCCTAGATCAAGGAAGCTCTCATTGATGGAATACCTCCACGTCCGGGCTGTAGCCGCGCAGGATATACGACGCGATTGGACATTTCCGCGTAGAGCGCATAATTGGAGGAGAGGGCCACGATATTGTGCTGTCTGGCCAGTTCCTGCATCTGGAACCAGGGCGTGACCCATCTTCACGTCCAATGCCTTGACTTCAAGATTATTTAGAATTGCCAAAGGAAGACAGCGCGGCAAAACCATCTATCTTTAGGAGTACGCTAGACAAAAGCGCCAAGAACTGAACGCTCCATGCTGAGCAGTTACCACGGATTTCCCCTATATTATTTGCTCAAGAAGTTGAAATTTACGGTAGTAATAGTCGACCAGCTGGTTACAGTCAATTTCTGCGGCAATCTAACTCCTGCACAAAAGGAGGTTGAAATGAATTTTTTTACCATACCGTTATTAATTGCTTTATTCACGACAACAGCGGCTCAGGCTATAGAAAAGACAGACGAGAAGCGGCTTGATGAAGTTGCCGAGCGGGGCACGCATGTAATGCCGTTTGATTTGGAGAAAACGACGCATGTTTTTTCCAAGACCCCCAAGGGGGGAGTGCAGCAGGTTGTGGTTAAAGGTAAATCCGATACAGAGAAAATCAGGTTAATACGAGTTCATTTATCCGAAATTTCAAATGACTTTAAGCACGGGGATTTTTCTAAGCCAGCCCGAATTCATGGCGAAGATATGCCAGGATTGGCTGAATTGAAATCAGCAAAGCCTGGGGAAATCAAGATTGAGTACGCTGAGCTGCCTGATGGTGCCCAAATCAGCTATTCCACCAGCTCACCTAAATTGATCAATGCCATTCATCGATGGTTTGATGCCCAGCTAAGCGATCATGCGCGTCATGCTGTTCCGGGTCATCCTCATCGACATATGCCTCATAAATAGCAACATAGTGATGAGATTCATGCATGTCAACTTAGGCGCAGTGTTGGAATTAGGGTCCAAAACTGGCTCAACTACCAAAATTGATCGCTAAAGAAGAAAGTTATGAGACCCGGACTTTTGCTGGCAACAATTGTATTTCTGGTTGCACGATACCGCCCTCGATTCTGCCGGAGCTCCAATACATTGTTCCAGCCGGCCAGGAAAGCTCGCTTGCAACACTGGCTGGCTCTCAAGAGAAAAGCCTACTACTTAGAAAAGTTGGGAATTTTTAATTTTGAGTCTCGTCGAATACATACGGACAAAGGTATTTCCGTCCGTAATGTGTGTTTAAGGTGTTGGTACCTGAAGTGGGAGCATTATTTTAGCTGGTTGATCATATTCTTTTTAGCATCTCAATTCTGAAAGGGGGTTATCATGGAAATGGCAATTCTCGTAGTAGGTATAGGTGCCGTTGCTCTTTGGTTTTTCATGTCCAAAGATGGACGGAAAGAATAATACATCTGATACGATACTCAGAACTCAGGGTTAACCGTTCATTCAAATCAATCAGCCGATGCTCAAGCCAAAAAACAAGAGCATCGGCTTCTTGTTTCGCACAGTTCGATGAACTGATAGCCATATGATGCATGCTGACACCGCTTACGATGTCGAGTCTTTGCATCCGCACCTGCTCCAGCCTTCCACAGCAGTAGGAGATGCTATTACTTCGTTCCACTTTTTTATCAGGACAGTACTTTCTCCCTGAGCAGTCCTTTTCTCGACAAATGTCAGCGGGTCTAAGCCTGGTCCGGTTGTCCCGGCTGAATCGGTCCGATACGGTATGGCCGCATCATCTCATTATCCTCGTGCTCAAGGAGGTGGCAATGCCACACGTATTGGCCTGCCTTGTTGAATGTCATTTTCACACGTGTAACCTGACCGGGATAAGCAATAATCGTATCCTTGCGGCCTCTTTCCCACGCTTCTGGCAGCACGGGCTCGGAGCCGGCAGCCACCTGCACTGTCCCATTCCCCTCGTTGACAAGTATTGGCTGCCGGTTAACCAGTTCGAACGAAACGGCGTGGATGTGCATGGGGTGCGCGTCTCCTGTAAGGTTATAGAATTCCCAGATTTCTGTGGTGCCAACTGCCGGGTTCTGTTTTACAGGATCCATCCACGGCTGCTTTACTGGAATTGCCGGGCCCGTGTTTGGATTGCCGTTTATAGTGCCAAGCAGTGCCTGTGCAGGGGCATCCTTAAAGCGTGTTGACATTTCCTCTATCAGCGCCAGGGGACGAGTCATGCTCGCGGCTGGGAGTGGCTCAACAAGTGGAAGCACCAGGTCTGCAGGGGGAGTAGTCGGATCAGCCGCTTTTGCAGGAACAACGCGAAACTGCATGATCTTTCCAGTCGTATCCGGGTCGGCAGCGGGAAAATCTCTCCCTGGAACCCCGCCGCCAAACGGTTCGTCGGGGCCGATGTTCTGGAGAACATGATGACCGACAGGTACCTTGGCAAAGTCGACGATAACGTCAACGCGCTCGGCTGGCCCCAACAGTATCCTGCCTGAATTTACATTTGTCATGTTTACCGGAGCAACGAGGAAACTCCCCTCACTTCCAATCATCCAAACCTCCACACCGGGAATATTACTGAAGTCGAGGATCAGGAAGCGGGAGTTGCAGCCGTTTAGCAAACGGAAGCGATAGCGCCGCTGCTCAACAGTATGAAACGGCCACGTGTTGCCGTTCACCGTAATCATGTTGCCGAAGAATTCGGGATTCCAGATGGGCGAAATATCCGAATCGGGAATGAAGGGGCCCGCAATGCCGTCAAAGAACTCCCGTGTATGAGGATAAAACAGTGAGCCGTCGGTGTTGAAGGATCTGTCCTGGATTACGATGGGAATCTCATAATACGTTTTTTTGAAGGGAAACTTGTCGTTTTGTTTGGGAGCAGGTCCCGGTAGCACCGCAGGCTGGCCTGTAGCTCTATCCATCACCGCTTCATCACCTGCCGGACCACCACGGATAATGTAAAAACCGGCCGGACCCGCATAAACGTTCAACCGGGTCATCCCAAGCGTATGGTCGTGATACCAGAGGGTGGAAGCGTGCTGGGCATTGGGATAGATAAAGGTGGCGCTTCCCGGACTCCACTGCCATCCAGCCTCGTTCGCTTTCTGCTTGAAGAAAGCGTACCAGGTGCCCGTGCGGGCGTAGCCCGCCGGGATATTATGGGCTAAGGGAAGATACCAGGCCTCCGGATAACCATCGCTTTGATCAGGAACTCCGACCATTCCGTGTAAATGCGTTACGACGGGCACTGGTCCCCGGTATGGGCCAGGTGTCGATGCGAAGTTAGGCCGAATGTCTCGTTCCGTTGTTCCCCCGGGAGGGTTCGCCCAATGCAGTGTTGGGTCTACCGGAAGCAAATGGGGCAAGTAATTTCCTGCGGTATCCTTGAGGTCATTGGTCCACTTCACAACGGCCGGTGTATTCCATTTCGCTTCGATCGTAAGCGATGGCGCATGGTGTATGTGAAGTCCTTTGCCCCTTTCAGGTTGAAGGGGCCCGTATCCCCAGACAGTAGTGGCGGGCAAGTCGGCAGGCAAGATTTGCTGGGTGAATTGGCTTATCGAGATTTCGTAATAGTCAGCATTCTTGCCGCCCTTAAGCGTGATTTTGCCGGCCTTGGGCATGACCGGTGGGATTAAGAGCGGCGCTTCAAATCTCTTGACGAGGTTTGGATCCAGCGTGCCGCCTGGAATCGCGGCAATTGCCTCGTATACGCCGCTGAGCTTGTCGAAGCCGAACAGCGTAAGCATTGTGCTGCCGGTATACTTGAGGAATGTTCGACGAGAAACCATTCGACCTCCGTTTTTGCGTCCCTTCAATGCGCCACAATGACGGCCGACAGGAGCCATCGCTCGTACGCTTTCTGTTTAAACAGCCTGCTTGGCTTATTGTATAGAATTAGTTTGAACCTGTGTGTTCTTGGCACTCCAGTCCCTGCCAGCGAGGAATACCCGGGCTAGAATCTGAACGTGTAACGCAGAAAATAGTCGATGTCTTCACGCCTCTGTGCGCTGCGTTGGTACGCTGTTTGATATCCTGGTTATACCGCAGCCTTGCTTCAAGAGTATGATCTTTATTGATATCCCATTTGTAGCGCACCTCGGCTTGATAAACGTTGTCATTGAAGGTGGGCGCTAGCAGCCAACCGTCGCCCACTCGGCCAAATGCCAATCCTATACTCTGTCGTGGAACAATATCTATGAAATTGAAAGTGATTTGAGTGGCAAGTCCGTCAGCATTCCCAATCGTGCCAGTTCGTGTCACATACCGCTTTGGCACGCTTGGGGCATATCCTATTTCCCCCCCAAGCAGGAATTTTACCCTGGTTCCAAAAGGCCATTGTGCTGCTAGACGCCCCACCGCAGCCCAGTAGTCATCGACTGCCCCTGCTCCTATGCCGCGGCTGTGCAATGCATCGGGCAACCAGGTGATATCTACCGTGCGCTGAACAATTGGTCCTGTTTTTTGAGTGTTTTCAACACTAACAAAATAGGATACGCGGCTGCCGTCATCCCTGAAATCAAGTGGCGCGCGCCGGACCTGAGTTGGACCGTCAGGATAGTTATACTGGGCAATGGCTGTCGTGTTCCAACCTGTCGCGGCCTTGTACTTGATCTGGACACCATCGGTCCATGTAATATTGGTGAATGGGCTGTCCTCACGGTCCAATGATTTTTCGGTTACACCCCTTAGCAAGGCTCTGCTCTGAAAGCGGCCTGCCCTGATTTCCCAAGCACTATCCGGATGATATTCGGCATATATCTCGTCGAGTGTAGCATCGCCTTGGCGTAGACCATCCTGTGCAGGAATGCTGTCAAAAATCTCGAAGTAAAATTTGCTTCCATCCGTAGAATAGCGCCCTGCAAAGCGCACCTGCATCCGCCATTGTTCGTTAAGTTTTGCACCAATTCCAAATCGCGGCCGTATTCGAAATTCATGAGTCGATGTTTCTCTCCCATCACGGTCTTCCCTATTGAGCGAGAAAAAGCTGGTACGTACATCGCCGTTAACTGAAAACTCGACAGCCGCAGCCAGATCCACAGCGGTGGCAAAAAACATTGCAATTGCCCTCAGCAACCACTTTTTGAAATAAAACACACTATCTTTCAGACGATGTCACAGCCCAGCCCCTAGCGCCTATACTTCAGAATAGTAATGCTTGTATATTCTCTGAAGTCAAAGTTCAAGGTCGAGCAATTTCTGCCTCTATTGATTTTTTTGCTCCAGTGCCATCCGGATGGACTTTTACTATCGTGCTGTCCCAGGAAGACATCTGCAGCGACAAACGGCAGGTGATGATGTTGTTCCCGGAAAATCTTTTCGCACTTGACCCTTTCGAGTTCCTCGAGCTGAGTCTTGAACTCCAGTTTGATCGATGGGTTTTCCCCCGGTTTCACGGACACATCTAAAAAGGCTGATAATGAGTCAGGAGGTGTGTCATGGCAAGGCGAAGGAAATACGCAGCGGAGTTCAAGCAGGAAGCGGTACAGTTGGTTCGATCTTCAAATGTTCCGGCAAGCCAGGTTGCG
>NZ_QAOK01000052.1 GCF_003050865.1 Nitrosospira multiformis
GCGCGCTCACGTACCTCGGGGGAAAACTTGTTCTGTTTCTTCATAGCTCCATTCTCTCAGATGTTGGAGCCTCTACAAAACCCGGGGCGGTTCACTCTTAGCCTTATCGCTGTCAGCATATTCTTCACCGCGGCCATAAGCCAAACTGGTTGCGGTACACCTCAATATGATTCCCTGCCTGACACTTTTCTCCTTTTTTTATGTCAAGTTAGACTAATTAATTATTATTAATTGACACCCATCAGCTAGAGCTACAGACTCTATCCTGACAAATCATGGTGGGAAGTTTGAGTGAGTAGAATGCCCCGATGAGGGAGCGATCTGTTCGAACAATGGCCTAACTGCCATTTAACATGGATATTAAAGGGCCTTGAATGGAAAAATTATTGCTTACAATATTAGTGGCGGGCTCGACGATATTGGGGGGATGCACTGGGATTCCCACGGAGGTTACCCCGGTCAAGAACTTCGAAGTCCAGCGATACCTGGGAGAGTGGTATGAAATCGCACGCTTGGAGCATTCCTTTGAGAAAGGTTTGTGCGGCATTACGGCTAATTATAGCCTCCGTGATGATGGGGGCCTCCGGGTCCTGAACCGCGGATATGATCCACAAAAAAGAGAGTGGCGAAAGGCAGAAGGTAAAGCCTATTTTATGAAAAGTCCCGAAATTGGCTATCTCAAGGTGTCATTATTTGGTCCATTTTACGGTTCATATGTGATATTCGAGGTGAATGAAGCGGATTATCGGTATTCGTTCGTGAGCGGAGCGGATAAAAGTTATTTATGGCTTCTTGCAAGAGCACCTCGTGTCGAAGATGAGGTATTGGCCAGGTTCATAAAAAAGGCTGATATGCTTGGCTTCGATACAGCCAAACTTATTTATGTGGAACACGGGGCTCGCTGCGGCGGCACAATGTTGCAGAAGGATGGCGAAAAGGACGCATGAGATGATCAAAGGCCCTTGCCATTTTTAAGAAGATAAAGAAGTCTAACGAAAGAACCAATTTGACTATTTTGTGAGGGACTCAATATGAGCCTTTAGCCTTTCTATTTCTTTCTCCGCGAGAACTTGCTTGGTGACATCATATTGCACGCCCAGATAATAAAGTACCCGCCCCTCCGAATCGAACAACGGGGTAATGGCTAAGCGGTTATAAAACAACTCTCCGGTTTTACGATAGTTCCTTAGTGTAACTTCTATGGGCTGTGCATTTTTTATCGCATTGCGTATGAGGCCTTTTTCCTCTTGTTTCTGATCAGTGCCTTGCAAGAAACGGCAATTCTTTCCTATGGTTTCTTCCTGCGTATATCCCGTCATCACCGCAAATGCGTTGTTGGCATAAACCAATGGCAAATCTTCCAGGTCAGGATCCGCTAACGTTACTCCATTCACACAAGAATCCAGAATAGCGCATAGAGTTCGAGGAATTAATCCCGGGTCTTTATCATCCATAAAAAACATTATTCTCTCCTATACTATTTCTATTCTACTGAAAGTATTCCTCCAGAGAGGAAACAACATTCACTAGCGATCAGGTCCGATTAGGCACATCCGCGATCTCCGCTTCAACTAATTTCTTAATACTTCTTACAGTTTTTTCAGCTCCCTCCTGTACCGCTATACGGATAAGTTTCTCGAAAGGTCTCATGAACATCTCCAGACTATGCAGCTCGAAGGTAAAAGTGATGCGGCTTGCAGAGGGGGGATTGGATGGCTCAAAAACGTAATCGCACCGGTAGGGGTTGGATACTCCTTCAAAGCATATACGCTGCCCTGGTTGAAATGCCATGACTTTGAACGTCGATTCCGAACGTCTACCCTGGTCGACCCGAACCTGGTGGCACATAGTTCCCACCTTTACAGGTCCATCAGTTAATGGCTTCAACTCGACAACTTCTGGTGACCATCGAGGATAATTGGTGAGGAAATTAGCACCAACAAAATCAAAAATATCCTGAGGAGGCCGTTGAATCAAGGCGTTTGCTTTCCCGATCACAGGAGTATCCTTAAACATGCCAAGCATTAATCATTTCCTCCGTTATTTTTTCGCATAGAAGGCATTGTAGTACAGTGCTTTTTCGGCGTCAGACTTGAGCATATCAGAAGAAGCTCGGTTCTCTGACGGAGTGGCGTTCAAGAAGAGTGAGAATGGTGGTTATGACTATAGAAAAGGAAGGGTAGTTGCCTTCCTTGGTCAAACAATCCACACTGATATCGACTTGGCCACGAATGCGAACGCTTGGGATGCCTCCCGAAATACCACCCCTCAAATTTTGCTGGAGACAGGTGGGCCATGTGTGCCTGGTCGTCGCGGCTGCGCTGCCTCCATGCATGGCTTTACGCATCATCTCTTGATAAGGGGATATTTCTGTCAGTCCTATAGCGGGGTTTCGCCAACCTTTGAGAATCAAATACTTCAGGCCAGGATGGCTGGCCAGTTTCTTGTATATGAGCCGTCTGTTCGGACTCGGATCTCCCGTATGGTCTTGACTGCCGGTTAGGCGATTATGCGAAATAAAGTTTGACCTTTTTCAGATAGCGTGTATCCTGAAGTAGGTCTTTTGGATTCAAGCTGTAAAACGATACCTCTGGTTGACTCTTTCCCTTGATATTCACGGACTGATCACTTACAGATCACTGTGAGTGGAATTTTATTAAGGAGAAATGACATGGCAACAGAAACTGGTATTGTGAAATGGTTTAGCGATGATAAAGGTTTTGGCTTTATTACTTCAGATGAAGGCGGAAAAGATTTGTTTGCCCACTTCTCTTCAATTGTGGGTGAAGGCTTCAAAACCCTGCAAGAGGCCCAGCGTGTCACTTTTGATGTGATAACCGGTCCCAAGGGTTTACAGGCATCGAATATTAGACCCCAGTAAAAAGTCAGCAAAGCAAACGAAAATCCTGTTTTGGGATTTTCGTTTAAGAAATTGTAACGTCCCCGCGGTTAGCCCGCGCCAGATTCTCAGTCCCCGAACTTCCTACTATTTACGGTTATCCTCCTGCGGCACTTCGCTGGAGTGGATGAGCCTTGCCGCGCATAAGTCATGTCACCCGCTTTTTTTGCCGTTGAATATTCTGGATCAGTTTCAGGGTATCTCGCTGATCGTCCAATACGCGTCGATTGACCGCATAACTTCAATGAATTGCGGGTAGTTGGCAGGCTTGGCCATATATCCCGCAACACCGAAATTGAAGCTATTCAGCCGCTGCCTTCAGAGTTGCTCCCGGGTTTCATACTCAATGTAATGGCTTCGCGGCAATCTCACGGTGAATACCGTTTCATTCTCGTCTGACCGGGCTTCGATCGATCCGCCATGGCCCCTGGCGATTTCTCGCGCGATATACAGTCCCAGCCCGAGACTCCCATCCGCATCGCGGTTGTTCTCGTTATCGGAACCCCGCTTCAAAGGATCAAAGATCCGGTCGAGGTCCGATGGCTCGATGACAGGCCCGCTATTCCTGACTTCAAGGACAACGCCTGCGGTATCCCCATTCAGGTCCACATACACCGGCGCATCCGGCGCTCCGTATTTAATCGCATTCCGCACCAGGTTGCCGAGTAACTGCTGGAGACGTTTACTATCCCAGCTGCCGCAAGTATCGCCATGCACTTCCAGATCAATCCTCCGACCGGGATTGGCTGGACGCAACTGGTCCAATGCGCCAGCACACAGTTGGCTCAGGTCAACATCGCCGGGAGTGATATTGATACCTAGACCGAGGCTGGTACGGTTGAAATCAAGCAGATCGTCGAGTAGCGCTTGCATGTGACGGCCGCTGTTGATCAAACGGCCCGCAGCTTCCGATACTTTAGCGTCAGCATTGAGTGCAGCCAGATAGAATGCTGTCATCTGGATGGTGTGCAGCGGATTGCGCAGGTCATGTCCAAGCATCCCAAGAAACAGATTGCGGGCCTGATCGACTTGCGCGCTGTAAAAAGTCACGGATTCGGCAAGCGCCTGGTCAATTGCCTCATTGAAGCGAATAATGCCGTCCAAATGCATGCTTTCCGACTGAGAGTCATTGTCCCATAGACGAAGAACGCTGGCGCGAAGGCGCGGTACTCCGCAGCCAGTTGGTTGATGTCGAAACCGCTTTTTGCGCGCAGGAAGCCATGGGTTTGCGCAGCGGTCTCCGGCGCGCCACTCGATATTGGCGCCAGGCCCAATGATTTCTCAGTTTGAGTTTCCCTGCTTTGTGGAGTGGAAATATCCTTTGACACGGCTTGAAGAATTTCCCGGGCGTGGTCGCGCAAAGCGAGCGGCTTCATGTGCCTGGCGGCGGGCAGTTGGATGGCGGCAAAGGCCTCCCAGGCCACAAGAATGGCCTCCATGTCGCGTCTGATAAAATCGGCTAATCGCAATCAATGACTTTTGAAGATTAGAAAAAAATTGTGTGAGGAAGCTTGAATGCCACGTGAACTGCGGATGAACATCATAGCCGTTAATGACGCGCTTGGCTGCAAAACAAGCACAGGGTTACTCGCGTAACTCGTAAGTGCGCCCTTTTTAACGGAAGGCTTCGCTAAAAATTGCCATACGATCCTGGCAAACAGCATCAGCATAATGCAAAACATTGGGTAGTAAATAGCTTGTCAACTGCCCGGTTCTTTCAGCGACCAGCGAAACGATATCTTCAAGTGACACGAGCGCATTTATACCCGGGTTGAGCAACGGATATTGCGTACGCAGCTTTTTGATCCAGCAAAAATTCAGTCAGATAGGAGAAAACATGGCCCAGTTCATCAACACCAAAGAAAGCATCGTCACCGAAGCCGTCGATGGTCTGGTCGCGGCGTCTGGCGGTAAGCTGGCGCGGCTCGACGGCTATCCGCATATACGGGTGGTCGTACGCAATGACTGGGATAAGTCCAAGGTCGCGTTGATCTCGGGAGGCGGATCGGGTCACGAACCGGCACATGCGGGTTTCGTCGGGGAAGGGATGCTGACGGCTGCGGTGTGCGGCGACATCTTCGCCTCGCCGACAGTCGACGCGGTACTGGCAGGCATCCTTGCCGTGACGGGATCGTCCGGCTGCCTGCTCATCGTCAAGAATTATACCGGTGACCGATTGAATTTCGGGCTGGCGGCCGAACGGGCTCGCCAGTTTGGCTTGAATGTCGAGATAGTCATCGTCGATGATGATGTGGCGTTGCCCGACTTGCCCCAAGCCCGCGGCGTCGCCGGCACGCTTTTCGTGCACAAGATAGCCGGCGCGTTGGCCGGGAATGGTGCCGACTTGGCGCACGTCGCCGCGGCCGCGCGCAAGGTCGTGTCAAAGACAAAAAGCATCGGCATTTCGCTAAATACCTGCACCATCCCAGGTTCTCCAAAGGAGGATCGCATCCCGCCGGGCATGGCCGAGCTTGGGCTTGGCATCCACGGTGAAGCCGGGGTTGAGCAGGTCGAGTTCAAGGACGCGAGCGAAGCTGTCGCTGCCATGGTCGAGCGCCTGTCAGCTGCAATGGAAGAAAAGCCGCATGTCGCTATGGTCAACAATCTCGGCGGCACGTCCGTCATCGAGATGTCGATCATCCTCAACGAAATCCGGCGGTCAGCGATTGGCGAGCGGATAACCCACGTCATCGGGCCGGCGGCCATGATGACATCGCTCGACATGCATGGCTTCTCGATTTCGGCCTATCCTGCCGACGATGCCGAGATCGCCCTGCTCAAGCAGCACACGCCGCTAGCGGCATGGCCAGGGGTCTCCCGGCTAGGCCAGGTCGCGATTCAGGCGCTTCCGGACGGCCTGAGGGCTGTCGTTCCGATGCCCTCGATGCACAGGCCGACCAGGGAGTTCCTGACCAGTTGCTGCGAGGTTCTGATCGCCGCCGAGAACGACCTCAACGCGCTCGACGCGAAGTCAGGCGATGGCGACACCGGCAGCACGCTAGCCGGCGCGGCACGCGCCCTGATCAGCGCCGTGGACCGATTGCCGCTTGCCGACCATACCCAGCTCTATCGAGCCATTGGCTTGGAGCTTTCCCAAACCATGGGAGGCTCGTGCGGTGTACTCCTCGCGATCTTCTTCGCCGCAGCGGGCGATGCCGCCTCAAGCGGCTTGCCAATGCGCGAAGCGTTGCAGGCCGGGTTGCGGAGAATGCAGGAGATTGGCGGGGCACGTCCGGGTGACCGGACCATGGTCGATGCCCTTGCGCCGGCCCTTGATGCCCTGGAAGAGGGCTTGCCCGAGGCGGCGAAAGCCGCGCGTGCGGGGGCCGATCGCACTGCCCACATGAGCAAGGCGAATGCGGGCCGCGCTTCCTATGTCAATGCCAAGCATTTGGTCGGTCACGCTGATCCAGGTGCTGAGGCGGTCGCGCGACTGTTTGAACACCTGGCCTAATTTTAGAAATGGTGGGTATAAATTCCGACTTACCTTAAAACCGCGTATTTACACGATGGATGGCGGGGCTCTTCATCATTAACGGGGGACAAGGGTATTCATTAGACTTGTTTTTACGAAGAACACGTTTAATGGAGGCAATACCGATGTCCCCAATCGATTCTATCCTAGGGATCGATGGCTTGGTGGTGCAAAGCGTAAAGCGCGCCCAGGGCATTCACGTCTGGGCC
>NZ_QAOK01000053.1 GCF_003050865.1 Nitrosospira multiformis
AAGCAGCTGCCGAGCCAGTGGCGGGGGGAAGGGCGAGAGAACATCATCGAATTTCGCCAGGCGCGGGCCGAGTTTGTGCAGGCGCATGAGCATGTACAGCAGGCCGTGCCGGATGCGCAGGCCGAAGTCGTGAGTCTCGAAGCCGAGCGGGAGCGACGGATACGGGATCGGGAGGAGCGGAGCCAGGCGGAGAGGCTGCGCATCGAGCGCATGACGAGCCGCGAGCTCAAGGCCGAGATCGAGCGCATGAAGCCGCCGACAGTCAAAGCCGCGGTCGATCGTCACCCGGACGTGATGGCTGCACGGAAGATCCATGCCTCCCTGTCGTATCAGATGCAGCAGGCGCAGGAAAAGATGCAGCAGACCATCCTGCAAATGCACGCTTGGCGCAAAGTCCATCCGTTGCGGGCCAGGACGCACGACCTGGGACTGATTCCATCCAGTTACCTCATCGAGCGTGAGCAGGCCAGGGAAGAAGCCTGGTTCC
This sequence comes from Nitrosospira multiformis, assembly GCF_003050865.1. GTDB lineage: Bacteria > Pseudomonadota > Gammaproteobacteria > Burkholderiales > Nitrosomonadaceae > Nitrosospira > Nitrosospira multiformis_E. The sequence goes on from NZ_QAOK01000053.1 coordinate 488, forward strand.
GGGCCGAGGATCTTAAGCCCGAGGTCAACGATGCGAGAAGCCGGGCCGAGCATATTGCCGCTGACATCGGACAGCGCATGGAGATCGAGCAGATGCCGGTACGCGAGCAGGTGGCAAAGCTTGAGCGCATCTGGCAGCAGAAGGCTAGCCAGGAGTTGGAGGTGCTGCGGCAAGCAAAGAAACTAGACTGGGCCATATCAGAATTCAAGAGCCACGCCATCAGTCGTGCACTGAAAGTTCCCAGCTACAGCGACACCGGCACACAGTGGAAGGCGCTGTCGGAGAGCGCACGTGAAGCGATAGACCGGTTCAATACCCTTCCAAAGGAAGAGCGGGCGCGGGAGCTGGAGAGGATGCGGGAGTATTTCAGGCAGCAGGGGCCGAAAGCTGTGGAAGGACTGGTGCAGGAGCTGAGCCAGGGCAAGGGCAGGAATAGAGGTCAGGAATGGGAGCGGTGATCAAGTAAGAAGATCGCATTCCCGGATCATTTGCGCTAAATCGCGAGAGCTGATTTTTTGCAACAGGGCTTGAAAATAGATGGTTTTCTATTGCTCTTTAGCCTTTTGTTTATTTTCATCTACGTGAAAATAAGCAAAATTATTCTTTCAGCTTGCTCCCCATATATTTTTAATCATGCCCAAAAACAGAAGTAAACGGCTTAGAAAAAAAACTGTGGGTAGGTGAATTTAAGGAAGCCGACATTATCGCCGGTTCAGACCCAGAGCGCCCCACTTATCGCCCTGTCCGAACAACCGAGGCCACTTCTGCGACTATGTTTGGACACCTTTAATGAGTTGCATCGTTCTTGTACCTTTGTGATCAAGGAAATGATATGCCAAGCAAGACAATAAAAGCCATGGTAGCTGACATAAATAACACCGAGGCAGATGGGGGTGGACTGTGGCTTCCTAATATTCAGCGATTTTTTGTTTGGCGTGAAGATCAAATGGAGAAACTATTCGACTCCATTATGCGGCAATACCCTTTGCCATCACTGTTAGTTTGGAAGACAAAAGCTGAGATTCGCAACCGGAAGTTCATAGATCAATACAACGAACCAGTAGATTTAAAGTCTCTTTACCGTCCGGTTACAGGGAAGGTTAAGCGATTGGTTCTTGATGGCCAGCAGCGCATGCAGACTTTATTTATGGGCCTGAAAGGCTCGCTTGAAGGACGCCAACTATATTTTAACGTCTTGAGTGGTAGGCCAAGTCATCCTGATGATGTGCAGTTTAAATTTAAGTTCTTGACTGCTGACCAGGCTAAATGGCCATGGGTTATTTTCTCTGAGTTAATTTACACGAGAAAGCTTGCTGGAGAGGTTACCAAGCAATTACTGGAACAATACTGTGTAACAGTGACAGCTGAAGAGCATGAGCTCATAGCTCGCAATGTGGAGCGTGCGAAGCGCGAATTTGAGGTTACGGAGGGTTTAATTTACCAAGAAATAGACTCAACTGATGAGGATTGTGGCTACTCGTTTGAAGACGTTGTCGAAATCTTTATTCGTGCTAATGATGGAGGCACAAAGCTATCTAAATCTGACTTGATGTTTTCGCTGATAGCATCGGACTGGCACACTGCTGACGTTGAGATGAACGAATTCCTTAATGATATTAATGGGGAACAATTTAATTTTGATCGGGATTTCGTATTAAAAACGGCAATGGTGCTACTGAACCAAGGGGCTCGCTATGATGTTGAGAAATTTAGGACAGCAGAGGTGCGACAGTTAATTACGGATAAATGGTTGAGTATCACCGACTCTATCCGTTTCGTTCGTGATTTTCTTTCACAAAAAACATTTGTCCGTTGTGATAAGGCACTACCTTCAAATCTTGCTCTAATTCCCCTTATTTATTACCACCATTACTATCCGGAGGGCTGGAATAGTGCGATTGGAAAAGTGGATTATCTGATTCGGGTGCTGCTGACAGGTGCATTTTCAGGGCGACCCGATACTTTAATTGACAAGGTAATCAATACCATCAAAGAAACGGGATCATTCCAAGTTCGCCAGATTTTTGGTGTCATCCGTGAGGATGGCCGTAGTTTGGGGATTTCGGAAAATCAACTGTTCGAGATGGGATATGGTTCCCGGAATATTCACTTGTTGTTCAACTTGTGGTATCCGCGGGCCGAGTACACGCCATCTTGGGACGGACATCTTCCTCAAGTAGATCATATCTTTCCACGCTCGATTTTGAAGAGAGTGAAAGAACTTAATCCAGAGAATGGGCGGACGTCTCTTCAACGCTACTCAGCAGGAGAGATCAACCAACTTGCTAATTGTATGCTGTTAACTCAGGCAGAAAATGGGCCGGCCGCCAAAGGAGATATGCCGCCTAGTGAATGGTTCAAAGATAAATCTGACGAATATTTGGCGTTGCACTGTATCCCCCGTAATAACGAGTTGTGGGAGATTGATCGCTATGAAGATTTTATTGAAGCCCGTAGGCTTCTGATTAAAGAGAAATTCGAAGACATTTTGTATAGGGAGGAAGGATGACTGGCGAGTCTAATAGCTGCCCCTAAATGTAGCGGCTCGCGTTTGAAACCGGTCGTGCTCGCATTTAACCCGTTTTCCAGCTCGACTACCGGGCGGCATCAGCTCGAATCCGAGCAGACGGCAGAAAGCAAACGCCACTTCCGTCTGCCCGTGGCTATCCGCGTGTTGCTGCTCCACCTTCATTTCGGCGGTTTGGGCTTACACCTCCTGTTCAGCAAGCGCTAATTGGCCAGCCAGTTCCTGTCGTGTCCTCGCTTCGAAATACCGCCGGGGATTGCCGCACATCCAGCAACTACAGGGACATGGCGTATCGACAACCTTCCCGAGGGACTTGGTGTTGTGACGAAGATCCTGTCCCCAGTGGAAACGACGTACCGCCTTCAGGCGTGCGATATGATGCCGGCGCAGGGCGCGCTTCATGTTCTTCATCGGCTTTCTCCTGGTTACGGCCGGCACCCGGGATGGGCCCGGCCGAGCGTAGGAAGAAACCCGTGAAGCGATAGATCAGAACGAATTCAGCAATCATCCCCAACTCCAGTTCGCATCGTGATTGCTTGGCTCTCCGCACTCCCCATATTATTAACTTCATCCGAAATCCCTATCTGGGAGCATCAAATTTAGATTGAGGGGGATTGAGGGCATATATAGCTAAATTATATCCCTTTTTACCTAAACTTAGACTGACGTACTGATTTTTAACTGGGACTTTGCTAGAACGCCTCTGGCACTACTACCGGGGGCACATCAGGATAGATATGAATGTCTGGCCCGGGGGGCGCTATCGCCTTCCCTTAAAGGGACGAGATGCATATGTAGCTAAAGATGAGCGACGAAGAGCAGAAACGCCAACAAGTTGCTCAATCATTGATGGTGTCATCGATATTTGCTTTGCAAATTCCGCTGGGGTGAACGAAAAGGCGTCTAAATAAGCGGATATTGCCGTCTTTATTAGCTCTGGCTCTTCCTGCGGAATTTTCTCATCGAATTTTTCAGTCTTTGATTGCCCAGTTTGATTAAGAAACCTGTTACCAGTAGCGTATTGAACAGAGTTCAATAGGCCAAGATCACGAGCCCGGCGGATAATGGCCTTAACACTAACTCGCCACCGGATTTTGAGAGAGTAAATGGCTTGCCAGTCGAGCCTTAGTGGCATACTGGGGAACTCACGTGAGAATACCTCGCCTGGCATCAGAAATGCTGATGCAAACCGATTTGCTTGGTCTTCCGTCTCCTTGTCCCCAGTTGAAGCTCCTTGATGAATAACAAGGTGTCCACACTCATGAGCGAGGTCAAAGCGCTGTCTTACTGGACTTTGTTTCAAGGTGTTCCGAATGACGAGAGGTCGTGCTCTAGCCATTGAGAGTGCATCTACTTCATGTCGATCACCTTTGTACAGGGCCACAATAGCGCCTGCATTCTCAAGAACTCGGCACATGTTTGCTATGGGACCATTTCCTAGCCCCCAGTGCTTGCGGCAATTGGTTGCTGCTTCCTCGATCTCGATGTCGCTATTGACCTCTATGGCGGGGAAATTGACGACTGGCAGCTCTAGGTTTTTTTCTAAAAGATGAATAATTATCTCCAATGCTGTGCCGTACGAGATAATTTGCTCTGCCACTTTGTCTGGCATGGATTTACGACTACGGAAATGGCATTCCTCTTCTCGCACCTCGGACTTAAGAGGTTCGTTAAAGAATGAAGGCTGAACCTTCAAGATCAAAGAGAGAGCCGCAACCATATCTGGGCTAGCAGGTTTTTGGCCAATTTCCAAAGCATGAATGAATTGGCGGCTAACTTGAAGCTGTTCAGCTAAATCAGCTTTAGTCCATCCATTCAGCAGCCGGGCGACACGAAGCTTTGCGCCCTGAAATGGGTTCTCATGACTCATCGGAGGCTTTGTGTTTCTTCACGATATTTTTTCCGACCATTGGGGCTGGCAGCTCGACCATATCATCGCTCTTAATCGCATCGAATTTGATATTCATGTTCTCGGTGTCGAATGGAATCTTCCAATGGCAAATAACTGAACCTTCTGAATCGTTATTGCTTGCCATTCCGGCAAAAATCACTGCAGAGGGTTCTCCCAAGTAATCGGTTTCGATAGCAAACCGCCATAGGCATTGCTTCTCAGTTCCTGGAAACGCGAAAGACAGTTGAGTGAGTTCTTGTGCATTGTAAGCAAGGGTTCGTACTGGTGGTCTTTTGAGTGACCCTCGATAAAAACGGACAGGGACAGATCCAATAGAGAAGATGAACTTCTTTCCAGGGTTTATGATGCTCAACCATTCCCATTCCCCAGACCTAGACTTTTGTAGGAGCAAATTACGCCATCTGGCGAATCCACGGCATCCTAGAGACCAAGTATCATCACCAGAAAGTGGATCATGTAGAGCGACAATAGCGCTCCGCGTGCTTGCGAAGAACTGGGCCAAGGCAAGTAAGCGTTCTTCTTGCAGATCGGGGTGGTAATCGTGGGGATTTTCACAGTGGGCCATGTTAGCTGAGCTTGAGTTGGAGTTATATTATTTTATGGGAAAGTAAGTTTTTGTCAACCATGTATAAAAATGTCTACCTTTGAACGCTCTTTTTCTTTGTGTGTATTTTGTTGCATAACCAGTCCCTTTTACGCGTCAAAATAAACAAATCCAAGGACATTTTATTGATGGGTTTAAGTTAACCCATCATAATTCTAAGTATTGATCTGGGTATGTATGGGGGAAAGAATGATAATTAGATGGATTATTGCGGTGCTTTCGATGCTGCTATCTTTTAATGGGATTGCTTGGGGAGCAGGAGGTAAGTGGGTTAAAGTGTATGATGGTCCCGAAGGTTCTTACTTCGTTCATTCAGATATGGCTTATGAAGACGGGACAGTTAAAGTATGGACGAAAATGAATTACTCGCAGCCCCAGTTCTATCTGGGAGAGCAATATCTAACCGATCAAACCCGTTTTGAATATGACTGCAAAGGGGAATGGATGGCCCGCTTAGCGGGGATAAAAGCTACAAGACATGAGGGACAGGGAAAAGTAATTTTGAATACAATCTACGATAACCCGATGAGATTCCCTATAACTCCTAATAATCACATTTATGATGCAGTTAAAAAACTTTGTGATTGGAATCAGAAAAAATAGGAGTTTATGATTCTGTATAAGCATGAAATGTTTTTGAAGGCAAATCATGAAGCTGCGAAAGTGCGAAACCAATCCCTTTTGCTACACTCAAACGGACAATGCAAGGCATTGTTTTTTTTGGTTCAAAATGTTGCATAAGGGTAATGCAAAATAGAAGAGGGGAAATCCATGAAAATTGGCTATGCGCGGGTTTCCACCGATGACCAGAATCTTGACCTGCAGCTGGATGCTTTAACCAGGGCGGGATGCGAGCAGGTATTTACCGATCACGG
>NZ_QAOK01000054.1 GCF_003050865.1 Nitrosospira multiformis
CCAAACTTGTACCACTTCGAGTCATACCACAGCGACATGTCGTAGTCCCGGCCACTCGTCTTGGCCTGGCTCGACGTTCCCATCGTTGTTGCCATGTCGTTTCCTCCTATTACAAATACATGTTGGAGATAACATTACACCATTCTGTTGACGTGGAGTGAAAACTGGAACCAGAAACCCCACCGCCAGCGAAATATAGACTTTTTCACTTTACTATTGGTTCCCGGTGACAGGCCATTATTCATGCTTCTGTTGCCTGACACTGATTGTGGAACTTCGAGAGACACCTTAAATTGCCCGCCGAAGCGGAGCGGCTTATTTATAATTACCGTGATCCTGTTCCTTGCCTGTCCAATCCATAGTCAAAATCATGAAGCTATCCGAAAAGTTCTGTGCGTTCCTTTTTTTCTTTTTATTTACTTCCATAACCCATGCAACCGGAATCGATAGCCTCAAGAGCTTCATGCGGAATGCACGCACTGTCCGCGCAGATTTCTCGCAAACCGTTCTCGATAAAAGCCGCAATATAGTGCAGACAGCAAGCGGAATCATGCAATTCGAGCGTCCCGGAAAATTCCGCTGGATATACGAGAAGCCTTACGAACAATTGATTGTCGGGGACGGCGAGCGCGTCTGGTTTTACGATCGCGATCTTGATCAGGTAACCGTGCGAAAGCTCGACGCCGCCATCGGCAGCAGCCCTGCCGCGCTGCTTGCCGGAAGCAATGATATCGAAAAGAATTTCCATCTTCTGGAAATCGGTTTACAGGGTAGCATCGAGTGGGTGGAGGCTACGCCCAAAAACCGGGAAAGCACATTTGAGCGGATGCTTCTCGGATTTACCCTGGAGGGGGTACTGAGAGCCATGGAATTGCACGATAATTTCGGCCAGGCTACCGTATTCGAATTTTCGGATGTGGAACAAAACCGCAAGCTTCCCCCGGAATTGTTCAGATTCAGTCCACCGGCAGGCGTGGACGTGATCAGTGAGTGATCTGTTCGAGCAGCCTCAACCTGCCGTACCGCTGGCGGAACGGTTGCGTCCGCATGAATTGAAAGACGTGGTAGGCCAGCCTCATTTGCTCGGTCCCGGCAAACCGCTGCGTCTTGCGTTCGAATCCGGCAAGCCTCATTCAATGATACTGTGGGGCCCACCCGGTTCAGGCAAGACCACGCTGGCTCGTCTCATGGCCTCGGCGTTCGATGCTGAATTCATTGCGCTGTCCGCCGTGTTATCGGGTGTAAAGGATATTCGTGACGCAATCGAACGGGCACGCGCAGTTTTGCACCAATCCGGCCGCCATACCATCCTGTTCGTGGATGAGGTTCATCGCTTCAACAAGTCGCAGCAGGATGCATTTCTGCCCTTCGTCGAACAAGGATTGGTGACATTTATCGGCGCCACCACCCAGAACCCTTCGTTCGAGGTGAACGGCGCGCTGTTATCGCGTGCCCAGGTGTATGTGCTCACTGCCTTGTCCACGACCGAACTGGCCACCCTGTTTGACCGGGCAAAGAAGCTGGCGTTGGCTGAGCTGGATTTCACCGCTGATGCGCAATCATTATTGATCGAATATGCCGACGGTGATGCGCGGCGCTTGCTCAATCTTCTGGAACAGCTAAAAACCGCGGCGGCGGCTGAAGGAATATCAAGAATAGACGTCGATTACGCGCGCGAAAGGCTATCTCGCGCTGCGCCCCGGTTTGATAAGGGCGGCGACGAATTTTACGACCAGATTTCGGCGCTGCATAAATCCCTGAGAGGCTCCAATCCACATGCCACGCTTTACTGGATGTGCCGGATGCTGGATGCCGGCGCAGACCCGCGCTATATTGCCCGGCGTCTCATCCGTGCATCCGTGGAAGATATCGGGCTGGCTGATCCGCGCGCCCTGCGCATCGCGCTGGATGCTTCCGAGACTTACGAGCGGCTGGGCAGTCCCGAAGGTGAGCTGGCGCTGGCGCAGGCTGCCCTGTATCTTGCCTGCGTTCCCAAGAGCAATGCTGCTTATCTTGCGTATAATAAAACCCGCTCTTTTATCGGCGAGGATAAATCGCGGCGGGTTCCCGAACACTTGCGCAACGCGCCCACGCAGCTGATGAAGGAGATGGGATTCGGGCGCGACTACCGCTATGCGCATGATGATCCCGATGCATATGCCGCGGGAGAACGTTATTTTCCGGAAGGAATGCGAGAGATTGAATTTTACCAGCCGACCAGCCGCGGATTCGAAAGTAAAATATCCGAAAGACTGGCGCATCTGCGCGAGCTGGACAAACAGGCAAAAAAAGAATCATAAGATAGAACCTGCGTCGATTTGGAGCCGAGATGTTAGATATTCATCTGTTACGCACGCAACCGGACCACATTGCCAGGGTTCTTGCCGCACGTAACTATGTTTTTCCCCTTGCTGAATTCAGTGCCCTGGAAGCGGAACGAAAGAATCTTCAAACCTGCACCCAGGAATTGCAGGCGCGCCGCAATGCCGCGTCGAAGCAGATTGGCAATGCCAAGAGCAGGGGCGAAGACGCCAGCGCGATTCTCGCAGAGGTCGCCCATCTGGGCGACGAATTGAAGCAGACGGAATCCCGGCTGGATCAGATACAGGCTGCGTTGCAGCACACCCTGCTGCAAATTCCCAATCTGCCGCACAGCAGTGTGCCGGAAGGTAGAAACGAATCGGATAACAGGGAGGTCCGACGTTGGGGAACTCCTCGCGAATTTGATTTCAGCCCGGCCGATCATGTGAGCATAGGCGAGCGACTGGGATTGCTGGATTTTCCCACTGCCGCGAAGATCAGCGGTGCCCGCTTCAGCCTGCTGACGGGCCCGCTTGCGCACCTGCATCGCGCACTGGCTCAATTCATGCTCGACGTCCATATCCATGAACATGGCTATACGGAGGCATACGTGCCTTATCTGGTCAATGCCGAAAGTTTGCGGGGTACCGGCCAATTGCCGAAGTTCAAGGAAGATTTGTTCGAGGTTCCACGAAGAAAAACAGCCGAACTTCTCCTGGAAAACCCGCCGGCTGCCGCGACGTTGCCACGAAATAGCCCGCAAGGGGAACATGACGATGATGACTTATACCTGATTCCCACTTCCGAGGTTCCGCTGAGCAACATCGTGCGTGACCGCATCGTCGATCTCGAGTCGCTTCCCATCAAGCTTACGGCGCATACCCCCTGCTTTCGCTCCGAAGCGGGAAGCTACGGCAGAGACACCCGCGGAATGATCCGGCAGCATCAGTTCGAGAAGGTGGAACTAGTGCAGATCGTTCACCCTGCACACTCCTATAAAGCGCTGGAAGAGCTGACCGGCCATGCCGAAACAATTCTTCAGAAGCTGCAACTGCCTTACCGGGTGATGGCATTGTGTACGGCCGACATGGGGTTTGCCGCCGCCAAGACGTACGACATCGAAGTATGGTTGCCGCAGCCAGGCGCTTATCGGGAAATTTCCTCATGCAGTAACTGTGAAGCATTTCAGGCACGCCGCATGCAGGCACGCTTCCGTAACGAGAAAGGCAAGCCGGAACTGTTGCACACACTCAACGGGTCCGGTCTGGCGGTGGGACGGACGCTGGTGGCGATACTGGAAAATTTCCAGAATGCAGACGGCAGCGTATCGATTCCCAAAGTTTTGCAAGGCTATATGGGCGGGACCCAGCGGCTTGTCCCACGCAACGCATAAGGCACTCAGAGATATCTTTTTACCATTGTTACCATAGGAGAGGTTCGCTAACCATGCAAAATGTACCTGGCAGTGAAAACGTTCATGCGGCAACCGAGGATACATCGGCTCTCGAAGCTGAGGTACGCAGCAGGATGACGCAAGGAGAGAATATAGAACAAGAAGTGCGGGATCTGACGGTAAAAGCTTTGAGCAGGCAAGGACATGACCAGGATTCACTGCGTCATGTCATGGGTGCAGTACTGAAAGGTGTACGTGAAGGAGCACAGGAGAAGTTGCAATCTTCCTCTATTCAGGCGCAAACGGCTTTGTCCCCCGTGAGGGACGCGGTGGCCGGCCTGGATGCGGCGCTGGCTCAACTGGCGGCGGCTTCGAAACTGACACTCGAAGAAGCCGGGGGCCGCGCGCAAACGTTTTCAAAAGAGGAGTTGACGCGCCTGCGTGCCAACCTTGAAAGTATTGAGAATCTTTTTTTCGAAACTTTGCAGGAATCGGCCTCGGCTGCGCACGATCTGGTGGAGGTTACCTTGCGGGATATTATTCTCCATGCAAAGCGAAACGGCACCGCGGTAGGCTCTCAGTTGAAAGACACGCTTGAGGCGCTCAACCATCAGTTGAAATCGACCACTCATAGCCAGTTGGAGGCAGGCATTCATCTCACCCAGGCCATCACGGACACCCTGCGGCAGGCCGCCGCGAATGTTCTTATCGAGGTTGCGGAGCGGGTCAAGCCCAGCGACAAACCCGGGGGACATCACGGGTAGGAGCGGTTTTCAGCCAGGCGCTCCGGTATTCTCCAGGATGGGGCGCCTCTCTCATGAGTTCATGGTTCGCGCCACGCAAAGGTGACCCAGGGCCGCGATCTGGCGCAGATTCAGATACAGGACGCGCTCAGGCCTTGCATCCATCCGTATCGCAAGCGAGATTTTCCCCACCGTGCGCAGACGATTCCGTCACGACAGGCTCATCGAATTCTTCGGCCAGCAGCGCCCCAATCGAAAATCCTACGGTCAGATCGCTCACATGGCCGAATTTGTGCAAGCGAATGTGTCCTGTTTTATCGATCAGGATGAGAGTGGGCGTTCCCTGCATCTGATATGCGCGCATGGTCATCGGAACCCCCGTCGCGGCTCCCTCATATTTGTCTATCCCGATCGGAAAGCGCAGCCGGTATTCATAGGCAAACACTTCGAGCGCCTCGCGCCCCATCACCTCGTGATGCTCAAAAACAGTATGCAGTCCTATCACTGCAACACGGTTCGAGTCAAACTCCTGATGTATTCGTTGCGCTTGCGGTATGCCCACCTGCACGCAACCCGGACAGAAAATCTGGAAGGTGTGGAGTACAACCACTTTACCCCGGAGCGAAGCGAGCGTCAGGGGGTGCGGCGTATTAAGCCATCTGGAGGTTTGTAGCTCGGGCGCCATGCTTGCCCTGATGCTGGTACTTGTCTCGGTCATTCTGTACCTCGAAATATCGGGTTGAAAATAACACATTATAAGGGAACCGGCGCATGAGTCCCACCGACGGCCCTGCCGAAGTTCGCCAGGGAGCCTTCCGAAAGGGAGATCCGCATTTCCCCTTCATGTTTTTCCACAGACCTCTGTCTCGCAAATCGGCGGATTTTTCAGTCTTTTCCAGCCACCTGTCAGGGTTACGCCCAGATTGCCGCGCGCTATCCGATCAGCATAATGAGAAAAAACCCGGGAAGATGACAGGGTAATATATTCCGCTTCCATCGCGAAGTATTTCCACAATTCCAATAGGGTAAAATCACCACAATTGCAAGAGGGGAAAATAACGGTTTTTAGTATAGGGTCATTATCGGTTTTATTTGCCAGCATCATGTTTCTTCCTTGTACGCCTCATTTTGCTGTGGTAGAATTTGCGCGTTTCAGGAGCCCTCTTTCGCGGGTATGCAATGCGAATAATGGGGCGGGTGTCACGAGATTTCGGAAGAAATCAGATCGACTCAAATTAGCAGAACAGGGGAGACTGACGAAATCCGCATGAAACGGGCGTTTGAATCATTTTTCCGTTCATTCATCCTGCTTGAATCAAGTCAGATGGAATAAGTGGAATGAATGGAATGTCCGGGGAATCATGACATGAACTTAAAGCGCGCAAAGAGGCCGCGCGGCTCCTGTCGTTCTGGGTTTCGTGAGGCATTACCAATGTGAGTCAGAAAGCGATTTCGGATTCGATGTGACTGCGGAAAATTTAGTTGAAACTTCGAACCGAAACTTTGAACTTTATCGACATGCCGTTGTTCTTAGTGTTTGAATTCGCGTAAGCCATAGAATAACACAATTACCGACATTCGCAATATGGATATTATGCCGGACAGATCAGATATTCGCCAGTTTGTCGCCGGCCGTGACCGATCTGAGCGGGCTCACATGGAGACGTTCCGTCTGGAAGCATTGCGTAATGAGTCGAACATTGTGAGATTTGGGAAGAGTGGCTCGTACTGTAATCAGTAATCAAGTGGGGGGAAATATGAGCAGTAAAGCAGCAGCAGGTATAGCGGGGATTGTGGCGGTCGCATGGAATTCCGGACTGGCGATGGCGGCAGCCGACCCCTACCAGTTAAATCTGCCCGAGCCGCAGACAGTCATTGCCCAGCAGATCTACGACCAGCACACGATG
>NZ_QAOK01000055.1 GCF_003050865.1 Nitrosospira multiformis
GCAGAAGCAAACTATTATCAGCAATTGGTCCAAAAGGCCACGGTAGAAGTTTAACTTAAACCAAAAAGCCTCCACGAAAACCGGGGCGATTCAGGTGATCCTTGCTCACCACCCCTTTCACTATCCTGATCTCAAAGGCTTCGCACGTCTCTCGCACCAACTCTCGAACTCGCTCCGCTACCTCTCCCTGCAAAACCTTGTACCGGTACTTCGTTACCCATACAAAATGGTATTCAATTTGAAAAACTGTATGACTGCCCTATCTATAATCCATGCCGCACCTCCCTTCGTGCAGCTTATTATTTTCGCAGCTAAAGCTGACCGGCTAAAGCCGGTGGTTTAAACCTTGGGATGGAAAATTAAGCCAGATCGTGGTCAATGACAAGGGTGTGAGAATCGAGTATCGGGCGGAGAAACTGGTGAATAGAACAGGATTTGATACGGTTCGTAGTAAGGCTGGATGGCTCCCCGACCAGGGCTCGAACCTGGGACCTGCGGATTAACAGTATTCAAAGCTGTTCTTCCACGAGGTTCCCAATCTTTCTCAACACTTTGATATTAAAAAGTTTCATCCGTAATAACTCCGGTGGAACTTCTGTCTTATTCTCGTGCTTTGTGTAATTTTCCTTGCTCAATTACACAAGAATTACACAGCACTTTGATCGGTGTAAATTAGAAACCTGTAAGTTTGGAAGTGTTCATATCACGACCAGTGTTACCCATTGCGTCCTTAATTCAGGAAAGCACCAGTGAGGGTTCCGAATTTGGCAAGATCAGGGGCAGTGCAGAGAGCAAATTCCCTCAGCATGTATGAACAGTAGCAATTGGCCAGCCGACCGGACGGGACCTTATGCATGCTTCAGGATTACTGCGGTCCAAACACCCCTTACGAAACGTATCAAGAAGATACGTAAAAAAATAGCCTGCTGTAGTAGTAAAAAAGCACCGAGTAATAGTCGTGCTTCTGACAGACGCCCCGATACTCATGTAATTAGCTCTCCCGCAGGTTTCCAGATCTTCGGGGCCAAGCGGGCCTCTAGGAAATGCTGTAGCGTCCTCCAGTGGTAGGAGGACTTGTCCAAGAGTTCCAAATCGTCGGAAATACAGGAGGACCTAACATTAGCGACGACGATAATTGTGGAGATGATACTCGTATGCCCGGTATTTTTAACCCTGTTCGTGTAAGAGTTACTGACTAGAGAGCCAACAGGAATAGATTTCAACGCTGCTGCGCCCGGCTTGCCCCATGGACAACCCTGTTGGGAAACCTGATGGACGATAAAAGCCTCGTCCACGAGGTTTCCTGATGAGCGAAGAATTTCGCAATTTCACTTAATTCTGACGAGGTTTCCTGATGAGCGAAGAATTTCGCAATTTTACTTAATTCTGAAGTGGTTTCTGAAAGTTGGCTCCGGCCAAATTTACCCTCGATAAAATACGTTATCATGGGTAAAAGTATAGGAACCTGATCAACATGTCTTTCAAAAAAACCCGTCAGAATGGACGTGCCAAAGATACCTTCTATCGTAATTATGTTGAAATGGAAGATGACCCGAAGTCCCTGGATAGCAACCTTGATGTTGACGGGCATGTTGGGTAGGGATAAAAGCGGCACGGTTATGATTCTTATTTTGTTTTCTCGGCGAGCAATGCATCTCCGGCACGTTTCCACTCCCGTCTTCTAGGATCCTCTGCCGGCACATTTGCCAGCCCCAGCAGGGCACCCAGTAGCTCCCCTCGATCGAATGCCGGAGTACGGGTTGCCGGATCCACGAGACCTGCGAGAATCAGCAACTCGGCAGCATTGTACAATTCCTGGTCACGCTCTCTGAAGGCCGCCTCCCTGGTGATCGCTTCCAGAATACGTGCTGCTTCCTCGTCCCTTGCCGCAAGGCGGGCCGCTTCCGCCTTTGCCCTTTGTGCCCGCTCGGCCGCCGCCTCCGCCTTGATTAACGCGGCAAGGATACGGGAGTCTGCGTCAGTGCGCCTGAGCTTGTCCGCCAGCAGGAGGAGCTGTTGTTGTTGTTCGCTGGGTGCTTTGAGGCCACGTAGATACGCCAGTCTCACGGTAAGCCATTTGTCGTGCAACATGAACACCTCCTGGTTCATTGATTGACGGCCCGTTCTATCTGCTTCGAGAGAGGTGAGAGTAAGCTGGAGACCGTAAATCCTCATCTTGAGGGGTAGTGTGATCAGATATCCAGCTCGGCGAGTTAGCGAGCGGAAAATAGGTGTCCGACGTCAAGTATCCGATCGATGGATGTAAAGTCAACGCACAGGTTCGTCTGCTTTGCGACTTGCTATCCAGCTATCCTCTCGTCCGATGTTTGAGTAGTCGTATAGCTCTCCGTATCGTATGTGTTAGTTGCAATATCAGCGTCAGCCTCGATCAGGTTTTTTATATTACGTACCGTTCGCTCAGCTCCATGCTGAACTGCGATGCGTATTAGTCGTTCGAAGGGTCGCATAAATATCTTCATCTCCAACAACTCGAAGGTAAATATCAGTTTGACCAAACCTTCTCTACCTTCATCCTGTATCTCGTACATGCAGTGAAAAGGCTCGGAAATACCTGCAAAAGCTAAGGAACGGTTGGGTTCATAAAGCGTAATTCTGAATTTGGATTCAGATCGGTGTCCACCATCAACACGCACCTGCCTTGCGGTAACTCCTGGTCCCATTGGTTGATCTCCGATTTGCTTAAGCTCTTTAACTTCAGGAGACCATTTTGGATAATTTTCAAAGAAATTATCGCCCAGATAGCGAAATATCTGCTCAGCAGAACCCTTCATAAGAATACTTGCTTTGGAAGCTACCGGTTGAACCGGTCTCGAATCAAATATCGATCGCAAACTGAACATATGGGTATACTCTTTGAAAGGTGATTCCTTGAGTGAGAGGTAACCCAGGGATTTGGAAGTCGGCTCTTTGATCTTAATCCTGATCGCGGGCATGCACTATAGATTATTAAAATTATCAAAAGCTGTTCTCGTTTATTCGAACCGTTGATGATTTCCTAAAGAAAACCGTTCATATTACCGAACCATGCCCCCACGGTCTGTTCGTTGCCCCACCCTTCATTGATCTTTGATTTGGGGCCGTTCGGTTGACGGCAGAGCAATCCAGAATGTACTGCCGGCCGTGACAACACTTTCAACACCGATTTCTCCTCCCATAAATTCAACCAGTTTTTTCGTAACGACCAACCCAATACCAGTACCTTCCTCAGAACCGCTCTCACGACCAAGGCGATTGAACGGCTGAAACAGTTTGTCGAGCTGATCTTGTGTTAATCCAGAGCCAGTGTCATGAATGCTAATGCGAGTCACCCCAGAGGTATTTTGAGAATATTCCACTGTTACATCACCCCCCTCCCGGTTATATTTGATCGCATTGGTGAGAAGATTGATTAGAACCTGCTTCAGCTTGGTTTCGTCTGCCAATACATGCACGGGAAGCTTATTTTCATATCGAGGAAAATTCAATTTGATATTCTTTTTCTGTGCCTGGGATTTAATCATCGTTTGGCACTCTTCTAATATGGTGAATAGCAATAATGGCTTTTGCGACAGGAATAACTTCCCCGACTCAATTGCTGCAGAATGGAGGAGCTGATTAACCAGACTTAGCAGGTACCATCCCGATTCAAGAATATGTTCAATATTTGCCTTTTGGGATGGTGTTGGAGGTGGATTATCCATTTCCAAAAGTTGAGCAAATCCGAGTATGGTATTTAGCGGCGTTCGTAATTCGTGACCCATACTGGAAATAATTTCCGATTGCTCCAAGCTGATTTTTCTCGTGGCATCTTTGTTCCGAATTATCTGGGTCAGTATTCGGCTCAAGTTTAGGCTTGATTCCAACCGATCCATGATGAGATAGGCCAAATCCCGCAAGCTGGCAAATTCTTTCTCATTCAATATCCGAGGCTTTCGATCAATAATCCATAATGATCCCAGATTAAAACCTCCAACTGTAATCAAGGGCGCACCCGCATAAAACCCCATACCTTTTACCCCGGCCGCAAGCGTTTTTGTAAGCGGGCTAGTATCAATCTTCGTATTTGCAACAATATAGGGAGCATCACGTAGCATGGTGATTGCCGGATCTTCCGGGACAAATCCAATTTCGGTGGTTTCAAGACCACAGCCGGATACAAGCCGGATATGATCCCTATCGACAATTCCGATTACTGCAACCGGAACGTCAAACAGGCGTGCTGCGAGTGCGGTAATTCGATCTAGAGTTCGATCTGGGATGGGTAACAATATCTCATATTGCTTCAACACGAGCGTTCGCTCTGTTTCATTCGCTGGCATATATCAACCGATTAATTTTTGGAAGCAACTGCTCAGCCTGTGAAGTCAGTCTTTTTCTACCGGCAGAATCTACTCTGATGGCCCGAGCTTGAACATAGCACGCCTGCTGGTAATGGGAGTTTCCTGAAAAGCTTCAGAAGATATTCCGCTGCCGTTGAGTCTCGGTTTTATTCGGTCCGGGTCGCTTGACTGGAACCGAAACGGAACGTCATATCTATATTTTTAATGGAATGCGCGGAGAAGAAGCGGATGACATGGTCTGTGGCGCAACAAGGTCATTCACTCCAGGGGGAGTTCCGTAGCAGGATAACTGTAAATAGTATGGAGTTCGGGGGATAAAGAATCTGGCGCGGGCTAACCCGCTTGGGACAGTATAATTTCTCAAACGAAAATCCTATTTTGGATTTTCGTTTGCTTTGTTGATTTTTTACTCGGGTTTAATATTCGCTGCCTGTAAACCTTTGGGACCGGTTGTCACATCAAAAGTGACACGCTGGGCCTCTTGCAGCGACTTGAAACCTTCGCCCACAATTGAAGAGAAGTGGGCAAACAAATCTTTTCCACCTTGATCTGGGGTAATAAAGCCAAAACCTTTTGAATCATTGAACCATTTTACAACACCTGTTTCTGTTGCCATGTCATTTCTCCTTAATAATATTCCACTCACAATGATCTGTAGGCGGCAGTCACTGAATATCAAGGGAAAGAGTCAACCAGAGGTGTCGTTTTACAGCTTGAATCCAAAGACCTACTGTAGGATACGCGCTATTTGAAGAACATCAAACTTTATTTTGCACAACCGCGCCGTCAGGCAGCATACCAGAGCACGGCAAAGTAATGGCATGTGGTGCCTGCTATCACAAAGAGGTGCCACACGAAGTGACCATACCGTAACCGGGAATCGAGTGCGAAAAAAACTACCCCGAGTGTGTAAGAAATGCCTCCCGCGCTCAACCAGAGCAAGCCCTGTGATGGCATTCTGGCCAGCAATGGATCAGCCGCAATCACAACAAGCCACCCCATGAGCAGATAGAGGATGGTTGATAGAATGGGTAAAGAGGCTTTATAGAATACCTTGAGCATTATACCGGCCACCGCAAGACCCCAAATTCCCACGAGAAGGGCACGTCCCCATACTCCATCAAGGACGCCAAGCGTGAATGGCGTGTATGTGCCCCCGATAAGAACAAAGATGGCAGAATGCTCGACAACTTTAAACACGCGCTTGGCCTTGCCTATCGGCAACGCGTGGTAGATAGTCGAGGCAAGATAAAGAAATATGACAGTCGCGGAGAAGAGACTCGTGCCCACAAGGAATCTGGTATCGCCGGACCGGGCGGCATGAGTGATGAGAAATGGAGTCCCTACGAGTGCGGCGACCAAGGCTATACCATGGCTAATACTATTTGCAATTTCTTCCGGTTGTGACTGCTCACGCTTTAGCGGCAACTGATTGAAGTACGGCATGATACTTGAGCTAATCTTGGCGCCTCTCTAACAACCCACCTTGAACGTTTGACTATCTGCCGGTCGGGTCTTTCCCATAAAGGAAAGGCGAAAGGACTAACTGAGTATAAGCTTGATGCGCTTATCTAAGATCTCGTTGACCCAAACATTCAGACTTTTCGCCTTGTTTATAACGCTCTAGCTTTCTTTTTTATCCATGTTAGGTCCTATTATTTTTCTTGTTCAGAACAATTTCAGTATAGCTCGCCTAGCTTACGTACCCCTCTTGCAGGGAGAAGGCTAACATTGTTTAGTGTCCACTCACTAGGCGAGCCCTAGTAATAGATCGTTTAACCCTCTCAAAATACTATCAATAGACACGTTTTGGATTTACGATCGACGCTCTGTCACATCCTTTTTAATATGTGTGAGAGCAAATGATTATTGGCCACACCAGAACATCAACGATCGGGTTTTACCCCATTTCTCCGGACGGTTTGGTTAAGCCTAAATCCTGCTTCTGATGCATTTCCAGCTGTCGCCGTTTTCGCGGGTTATGGAATCG
>NZ_QAOK01000056.1 GCF_003050865.1 Nitrosospira multiformis
GGCCCAGACGTGAATGCCCTGGGCGCGCTTTACGCTTTGCACCACCAAGCCATCGATCCCTAGGATAGAATCGATTGGGGACATCGGTATTGCCTCCATTAAACGTGTTCTTCGTAAAAACAAGTCTAATGAATACCCTTGTCCCCCGTTAATGATGAAGAGCCCCATTCTGAATGGGTTGGTATTCTCGCCAGTCCATTTTTTGTTTGTATCTCCCCTCCTGCTTATTCCATTCCACAGTCGATCCGATATCTGCAAATCAATGCTTGCAGCATCATCGGGCATGCCTGCTATATTGAATTTTATATCCTGGTTTTGCACAGGAGACCAGATGCTATTTTTTTCAACGCAGGTTCAGGAGAAGCATCATGCCATACGATACATTGAAAGACCTTCCGGATAACGTTACCAATGTTCTGCCAAAGCATGCGCAGGAAATATACCGGGCGGCTTTCAATAACGCCTGGGATGAGTATAAGGACCCGGATGAGTGCAGGGGACCTGCTTCGCGCGAAGAAACGGCGCACAAGGTAGCCTGGTCGGCCGTAAAAAAGGAATATGAGAAAGAGGGCGACGAATGGCGCAAGAAAAAGTCCTGATCTTTTTGGAGGGAAATTTTTAGGAGAAATTGCCATGGACTTGCCCATTCCAGGGAATCCCTGAACAGGGACGAATTGCATTCGCCCCTGTCAGGAAAAACGCTTTTTCCGCGATTACTTCAAATCATTGTTTTACGCAGATACCACTGCAATCCGCTCCGCCACGTGCCGGATCGCAATTGTCTGAAGAATCATCCACACACTTCTTGCCCTCAGGACAGGGGAAGCCGGCTATGCCACCGCACATCTGCTTCGGCTCCTTCTCGCCATACGCTGAGCTTCCCTTCGGTGGATAATCGACGCGCTTGCCTCCTCCCGGCTTCGTCGGTTCTGCTGCACCTGTCTTGACCGTTTCGCGAACCTGGCGTCCCTCGACCGCTTCTACGTCGATGGATTCGACATCTCCATCAGTATGCCGAGCGGTATAAACACCGACAACATCCAGCGGCACCGGGCTTTTCACGACTAGGAATCCTTCAAGAAAGGCGAAATCCACGCACACGCCATCGATCGGACAAAAGTAGCCGGCGATATCAAAGCAGTTTACTCCCACTGCTCCATCCGGCTGAATGACCGCCTCCTTGAAAGGGGTCACATCGAACGGTCCGGGCTCGGAGCCAAACTGGGTGGCAAGCGCCACCTTGGCGGCAATGCTGATTTTTTTGTCGCTCGGATTATGAATGTTGACTGTGGTGCGATAAGTGCCGCGCGCCAATGTTCCGTCCTGGTGTGGCAGCAGCAATGAACACGCAACCTTCGCCGCATACTGATACTCTGTCTTGATTGTCTTGGAAGGCTTCACTGGCTCCGCTTGGGAAACGGGAATAACAAGCAGACCGCACAGTCCCATCAATGCGGACAGAAACCCCATCATTCGCAACTGTTTCATGACCACCTCCTTATTGTCGGAATTCGCACAAACCCCGCCTGCCTTCAAATGTTCAAAGTCATGAACAGCATGAAGCGTTTCTAACCGTCATTACTCCAGTGACAGGAGGGCATTCGGATTTCCAGATTTATTCATAGCAGTATTTGCCTTACAGTCAAGCTTGTTTCCGGGATTTTCAAAACAATGCTTTTGTCGGGATGAGGTTGATTGTCGGTCCTTTGGGCAGGGACGGAGACTATCATGGCGTAAATCTCGCCAGGGCGGATGGAGAGGGGAAACCGAAGGCAACCTTGCTCGCGAAAAGATTGCAGAAGGTAAAGCATGGAAATATGACAGAAAGCCATTTTTCCTTTCTTGCAGTAGCAGTCAAGCTTCCTTCAAAAATCGGGCAGAAGACTCCGCTTTGCAGATCAATGCGGACTTTTGCCGTTCGACACGTGGGTCAATTTTTTGAGGAGCGCCTTACAGGATTTTTGCGCTGACTCAAGCATGGTATAAAGATCGAGGAGATTGATGAGGATATATTGGCCGCAATCCGGGCAGGAAAGTCTCGGTTCATACTTCAACCGCAAGATCGTCTCTTCATGCTGACTCGAGCAGTGAGGGCAGACGATTATTATTGATTCGGAGTCCAGATCGGATGGCATTGCAATCCCTTATGGTCGGATTGGTACTGGTTTCGAACAACTGGAATGTTGGGAACGAATTGCGAGGAGAGCCAGAAGGGTGTTTCGAGTCCAGTTGCAGAACTTTGGAGAAAGCAGCAGCCTGGTATTACGCTAGTTGGTGCCGGGAGGGGGAATCTAAAAATCTTCCGAAAACTAGTAGGAAAAAGGGTTTTCTGATTCATACGAACGTTTTTTACCCGTATTTTTACCCGTTTTAATCGTTGTTACTTTGGTGCAGACAACTCCAAGCGTCTCGTATAATCTTATGTCTACCGATTAAGCAAAAAATTAAAGAGTGAGAGGATGATATTTTAAAGAAGACGTCTATTAAATAGAAACGCTTGTCGCAGTCAAAGCTCAGTTTTGTTCTTGACTTCCACTCTTTATATTTGTATCCAATATCGCTTTTTGCAATTTCTTTTTCCTAAGCCTTTGTCTATCTTTGTTTTACGTACTTAATGTCAACTGTTTTCCAGAAAATATTGATAGGACTGTTAATCCGCAGGTCCCAGGTTCGAGCCCTGGTCGGGGAGCCAAATAATCAATAAGTTATATTGATAATGTAATTTTGTTGAGTCTGAGCGGTAAATCTGTTATCCGTCTGTTATCCGTTGCGTCCGGATTAATACAGTTACTGCCCACAAACAGACTGGTAATATTTCTGTTTGGTCCCGGCGCAATAGAAATCTCCAGCTAATAATGCAGCAGGGCTACGAGCAAGATAGACGTCTATAGGCCATCCCTAAGGGATTTATTTCGTGTCTCCTCATGTCCTGGATAGTAGGAAGTGATCCGCACTAAAAACTACTGACAAGGCATCAGGCAAGAACGCGGAGAGGTCACAGCTCATCGAGCCGTTAGGTACCCGAGGTCCGATTAAATCTGAGCTACTACAGATTATCCTTATCTCGAACGCGAGGATGTTATGCAAGCGTTACGCTATGGAGCCTGGCAGGTGCGCAAATGATAAATATCCTGCTTGCCCTGATCTGCGCGCCGTTATCGCCATTTTCATAACCCTCGGGCTTGCAGGCGCAATTTACGAGCATCGAGCGGCCCCGCCAATGGTGGGCTTCATGTTCGTTGCCCTCATCCTGTTTGGCCTGACCTGTTAGCTATCCCTGAGCATCTGCCAGGGCTCGATACTTGCTTTTGAGTCGATCAAGGACTTTCCGAAGGTCTACTCCCGGTCAGTCATCATCCAATGCCTCCTGCCAAACCTTGCGAAGCTCGGCCACCTGCTGCTCGCGCAACATGCGTTTGTATGTCCACTCACAGCGCCTCGCGGATCACTTCGCTAGTGGAAGCGTATTCGCACTGGAAACGGCGTCACGGAGGGCACTCATTTCCTTCTTCTCCGGCTCGACAATCATCTCCTTGGGCATGCCCTTGAGCTGCTTTGGCGCGAGAAATACCAGTCTTCCAGGTACCGTGTCCCAGTCGAAAACCATTGCCGGTGAATCTAGCCATAACGGAATTTTCTTCCAGTGCTCTGCCGTCAGGTTGTGATTGTCGATCCCTAGGATCACCTTGTTTTCGACAAGGGTAACAGGCCCGTTCCCATATTTCATCATTCCAGCATGTCCGCACTTCTTCCGTCGCTTTCAGGGGTGGGCCTCGACCTTCATGTTTAGGCTGTACCCCTGACTTTCCTCTCCACCGGGGCCGGTAGCATAGTAACTGACATCAATGAATACCTCGCTCGCGTCGCGTTCAAACACATAGAACAGGGCGCCATCGGGTGATTTAAAGACATAGCTGGTAATCGGTCAGATCGAAGCCCTGGTCCGGCCGCGTATTCTCCTCGAGATACTCAGCTTCACAGCGCCTCGAACCAGGCCTTGATCTTCAACGCCATCAGCTTGCGCCGTTCTTCGAGAAATTCGCCAAAGTCCTTGATCTCACCATCCAGCATCGAGGCTGGAATGCAGTGCATCAGTAGATTAGCCGATATTTCCTTCTTGTCGGTGATGCCACCGTACTTCCTCGCGCCACCACTGCATTGCTCTGCCAGTTCCTTAAAGTAACTTGCAGGGGGTTTCCCTCCGATAGCGATGTTGATTTCGCTTTGAGCAACCACGAAGTTCGCTATCTGATTATACGTTCCTCTGGTTAGATTCTGATCTTTCAGATATTGACGGGGATAAACGTGATGGACGTCAGCACGATTGAGCAGAAGGTCCGTTACTGTGATATCGCGCGATAAAAAACCCTTATCGCCCAACTTGGCTTGTGCCGCCTGGTAGCAAAGGAAATACGGGCTACTAATCGACGAGGTATCCATGAACTGCGGCAGCATTCCTGTCCAGAAGCTATCAGGCAGCTCATTCGGGATGACTGCATCGACGTAATCCAGGACGCCTCGGCTGTTAATTTGGCGAATGTCGAAATCGAAGGTCGACTCAGGTGATCCGCTGTACCGCCCTCGCAGTACAGACATGGCATACCAGCGCCGCACGACCCGCTCCAAGTCTGCTGCTGGAACATTTTCTGCCCTACCCCGGAGGTAAAGAATATAGGCGAAATTGACCGCATTCTGGCTATTGATCAATTTGCTGGTAATGAATCCCGCCGAGCGCAGGATCATCGTAATCCGATCAAAGTGCGTCTTGTTGATGAAGGCCAGGATCCCGCTCTTCAGTCGCTCGAATGAATCCTCCGCAATGGCTTCCTCATACTGCTTCGTCTCAAAATTTCTACCAGACAGTAGAGCTACTAAATCCTGCAACTTCCCGCGGCCGAACTCCGAGGTAAACGCTACCCGCAGCATATCCGTGTAACTGGGATCATAGATATCGTCATTGACATCCGCGACCCACTTCATCTTGTCGAAGAATTCCGACTCCACAAAAGCCTTGTCACCCTTCCTGATCTTGGCAAGGAAGTCAGGCGCGACAGCCAAGTGACAAAAGTAGTCGATAGCCTTGCGCAGCATATTCCCGCCAAAAGTCTCGTTTACGGCAATCTTCGACATGGCAAAATCGGCTTGCGAGAGGGGAGAACCCGCGGAGTTCACACGGATGAAGATTTCCGTCACAGTTTCGATATCCAGATTTTCAGACAACTCGATGATGCCGACGTGGTTATGAACAATCCCGCGAAGCTTCTCAATAACCTTGAATACCTTGTCCTGGGAGCAGCCTGAATTAGTTGCGCAATATCCACTTACTAACTGGAAAACGCTTGCTGAAGGATCGAATACCTTGGCGACGTCAGGTAGCCATGCTCCGTTCTTCCGAATTGCCGGATTGGCGACCTCAAATGTTTCTTCTTGCGGATTGAAGGCGATGCGGATTTGCACCGTCTCATAGTCGTCATTTAGAACCTCGATGCCCAGCAATGATGCCATCAACGCTGTCACTCGCTGCTGCCCGTCGATCAAAATACGCTTCCCTGCGGATGTTGTTCCATCCTTGAGTTTTACCGTGTGATTGCGCCACGCGATCAAATAGCCGACGGGATACCCTTGATACAGAGAGTCCAACAAGTTCCGCACTTTGGTAGCTTCCCACACAAAGGGTCGCTGGATTTCCGGTATCGCAATCTCCCCTGACTTTACCCAAGTAAGGATAGTTTCGATGGGATGTGGAGTGACGGAATATCGTTGTGTGGACATCGCTGTTCTCGCTAAAGTTGGCAGAAATAATAATCGGTGGAAAAAGAAATTCTTTCAGATCGTCGGCTGAGTCAGTTTTTGCTGGTAAACGAGGAGCAGCAGCCAGAAGGTCTGTTCCGTACAGTCAAGTTGGTGATTAATCCATTTCAATTCGAACGGTTCCGCGTTGATATTCTTTAACTCTTCTTTAAACAAAGGGAGCAAAGGCGCGAGAGGGCGAGCAACAAAACCCACCGTGGCCACGCGATTTTATCGAGCTCAGCAGTATTTGCTACTATATTAGGTACGCCAGAGAATCAGTGTGGGTATTGACCCTTAGGGAGGAGTCGCTACTCGAGTGAGTGGAACGAGGGATTTAGGTAATACCCCTTGAGTTTAATTCTCAAAGAAATAACGAGATCTGGTTATTGTTATGAGGCATCTCAAGTTGCAGCCAAGAATTGCTCGTACCGTTGTGCAAGCCGGTCCCGATCCGGCCGGTCTTTGCTGCGCACGGGCAGATGAAGCATCCCACCGTCCAGTCGTTTCAGGGCTTCG
>NZ_QAOK01000057.1 GCF_003050865.1 Nitrosospira multiformis
TACCAATCGCTTGGGCGACACGCTTAAGCAATACTATCCGCAAGCGCTGGAGTGGTTCGATCATCGGGATACGGTCCTGTTTTGCGATTTCGTGACACGTTGGCCCACGCAAATGCATGCAAGGAAAGCTCGCAAGTCTGTGCTGGAAGCCTTTTTCAAGGCGCATAACCTGCGTTCCGCCACACTCATTGCCACGCGAATCGAAGCGATCAAGGCGTCAAAACCCTTGACCCAGGACGTTGCCGTTATCACGTCGCATCGTTTACTGGCGCTGGTGCTGGTCGAGCAGATACGTATTACGTTGCAGGCCATTGATCGGTTTGACCGGGAGATTGCAGCACTCGCGCCAACACTACCAGACTATAAGCTTTTCAGTAATTTGCCTGGCGCCGGTCAAGCTCTGGCGCCACGCCTGCTCGCCGCCTTTGGTGAGCAGCGTGAACGCTATGCAACTGCCGGTGAATTGCAAATGTACTCGGGTATTGCGCCGGTGCTGGAAAGAAGCGGTCAGAAAAGCTGGGTACATTGGCGGTTGCGGTGCCCAAAGTTTGTACGGCAAACGTTTGTTGAATGGGCTGCGCAGACGGTTAATAAATCTTTTTGGGCAGGCGCTTTTTACCAGCAGCAGCGGGGAAAAGGCAGCTCTCATCAAGCTGCCTTGCGCGCACTGGCATTCAAGTGGATTCGTATCCTTTTCCGTTGCTGGAAAGATCGCACGCCTTATGATGAATCCAGGTACCTGGATGCGCTTAAAAAACGTAGTTCGCCGTTACTCGCACTACTCGACCCAGAGAAAGCGGAACTAAAATTGGCAAAAGCGTGAAAGGGAGAATCTCGAACATTCACAGTCTTGACGGATCAACTCAGGGCGTGAGTCCCCCTCGCGAAAGACTAGGGGGACTTGTGGGGAGATTAGCACGGGGAGTACTGGTCCATGCCGGGGCAAGGGGATTCAAAAGGAATTCAAGTGAGCTGCGGCCGCAAGGCTTTGCGGATCACAGGCCATGACAGGCAAAGCGCACTGCGGAATGCAGTTGGCGTGGCCTGTGACAAGCAGGAACGGGGAAATGGAGGGGGTTTTCGCGGATCAGGCTGTAAAAAAACTCGCCTCATACATCCCACCATTCTGAAGGGGCAAGGCCCAATTAAATTTGACTTTATTCTATATTTCTATTATTGTCGAAATATGGAAACTAAAGAAGCCGTAACCGCACTCGCGGCACTCGCCCAGGAAACACGCCTGTCGGTTTTCCGCCTGCTCGTTCAAGCGGGTCCGGAAGCCATGTCGGTGGGCAGCATCGGTGAAAAATTGAAAGTGCCGCCCGCGACCCTTTCCTTTCATCTCAAGGAACTCAGCCATGCGGGTCTGGTGGCATCGCGGCAGGAAAGCCGTTTCATCTACTACATGGCCGACTTCGCGCAAATGGCGGCGCTGATGACGTTTCTCACCCAGAACTGCTGCCAAGGCATGCCGCAGGAGTGCCTTACAGTGATGGAAATGGCGCTTGAAGGTTGCTGTGCGCCACCGCAAGCTAAACGTAGATCTTAAAGGAGCAAATCATGAAACGCTTTCATGTGCATGTCGCTGTTGACGATCTCAACGCAAATATCCGCTTTTATTCGGCGGTATTCGGGGCGGAGCCCTCGGTGCGCAAGCCGGACTACGCAAAGTGGATGCTGGAAGATCCCCGCATCAATTTCGCTATTTCGCAGCGGGGTGCCAGGGCAGGCCTGGACCATCTCGGACTCCAGGTGGATACAGATGAAGAGCTCAGCGCATTGCGCAGCCAGGTGACCACTGCTGAAATCAATCGGCATGAACAAGCAGACGCGACCTGCTGTTACGCGCGCTCTGATAAATACTGGATCACCGATCCGCAAGGAATTGCCTGGGAGACCTACCACACGCTAGGCGAGGCTGAGATATATGGTGTGGATAAGGCGCCGAAAGCAGGTGAAGCAGCCACGTGCTGCGCCCCACCGTCAAAGACTGTTAAGGCCGAAAATCGTAAAGCCGCCGCGAAGTGCTGCTAGGTGCCAATAGCAGCAGTTCGAGTAAAGCAGAGGGATGGTGATGCAGAGCCACGATGATGGATTAGCTTTTGCATCGCCATCTCCGCTCTTTGTGAGATTTTAGAGAAACGGCTCAAGAGGAGACTGACCTGCTTGCGGCGCTGATTTTCCTGTTCACCCTGGTGCTGGTAATCTGGCAGCCACGCGGGCTCGGCATTGGGTGGAGCGCGATGCTCGGCGCCATCCTGGCGCTGCTGTCAGGCGTAGTCCATCCCGGAGATATTCTCATAGTCTGGCAGATCGTCTGGAATGCGACCGCTACCTTTATCGCCATTATCATCATCAGCCTGTTGCTCGATGAAGCCGGTTATTTTGAATGGGCGGCATTGCACGTTGCCCGGTGGGGTGGCGGGAGAGGCCAGATGCTGTTCGCGCTGATCGTCCTGCTCGGCGCATCGGTTTCCGCCTTGTTCGCCAATGACGGCGCGGCGCTGATCCTCACGCCTATCGTGATGGCAATGCTCATGGCATTAGAATTCAGTCCGGCGGCAACACTCGCGTTCGTAATGGCAGCTGGCTTCATCGCCGATGTGGCCAGCCTTCCGCTGATCATTTCCAACCTGGTCAATATCGTGTCTGCCGATTTTTTCAAGATCGGCTTCAAGGACTATGCGTCAGTCATGATCCCGGTGAATATCGTCGCGATCATCGCTGCCCTGGCCGTGCTATTGCTCTATTTTCGCCTAAGCGTTCCAGCACGTTATGACATCAACCAACTCAAACAGCCAAACGAGGCCATTCGCGATCTGATCACTTTCCGCACCGGCTGGGCGGTGCTGGTGCTGTTGCTGGTCGGATTTTTTGGCCTCGAACCTTTGGGAGTGCCGATTAGCGCTGTCGCATCCGCCGGGGCGCTGCTTCTGTTTGCTGTTGCGGCGCGCGGACATGTCATCAGCACCCGCCGGGTACTGCTGGAGGCCCCTTGGCAAATCGTATTTTTCTCTCTAGGAATGTATCTCGTAGTTTATGGACTGCGCAATGCGGGGCTTGCCGATCATATTGCGCGATTACTCGATTACTTTGCACAAGGAGGAATATGGGGAGCCGCCTTCGGAACGGGCATTCTTACCGCTCTACTCTCTTCAATCATGAACAACATGCCGACCGTCCTGGTAGGCGCGCTTTCCATTGACGCCACTAATGCAACGGGCGTAGTCAAGGACGCGATGATCTACGCCAATGTGATCGGCTGCGACCTGGGCCCCAAGATCACGCCTATCGGTTCCCTGGCTACGCTGCTATGGCTCCACGTCCTGGCCCGCAAGGGCATGAGGATTACCTGGGGTTATTATTTCAAGGTGGGCGCGGTACTGACCATGCCGGTATTGCTTGTGACATTGGCGGCTTTGGCATTACGCCTCAGTTTTCCTTAGCTATTGCACCTAATGCGCGGTGAGCATTATTTTCCCTGAATCTTTTATGTGAAGACGCCCATCGGGTTTCGCATGGCAGGTGAGAGTTGATGCGCGAGCCATTGTGGAGCAACTCATCTTGATTCTGAAAACGACTGGGCTGTTCCTTGCGACAGCACTTGCCGAAATTATCGGCTGCTTTTTGCCCTACTTATGGCTGAAGGGCGGGCCAATGTGGCTGCTGATTCCCGCAGCAGCGAGCTTGGCGCTATTCGTATGGTTGCTGACGCTGCATCCGGCGGCCAGTGCTGCCTACGGAGGCGTCTACGTGGCTACCGCCCTGGTTTGGCTCAAGGTCGTGGATGGGGTGAAGCTATCGGCGCTGGATTGGGCGGGGGCGGGTATCGCGCTACTCGGCATGTCAATCATCGTGCTAGGCTGGCACGACGAGGTTTAGCGTACGATTTTTTCCGTTTCGGGAGCTGACCTCGCCTTTGGTGTTCTGGGCAGTTCAGTCCACCGTCAGCACGTCGATGATTGGGCAGCGTGTCGCTGAGGCGCTGTCGCTCCCGTTGCAGGAGCTCGCGACAACTGCAGGCGTTCATCGCAACACCATACGTTCACATCCAGAATCGCCGAAACTACAGCACTATTTGCGAGAGATGCTGCGGGTGATGTCGGCAGCGAGCGCCTCACAATCCGATTTCAATCGCGTACTTTTCTGGTTTAAAAATGTGCCGATCTCATCATTCAATCACAAGACAGCCTTACAACTCATCGCTGAAGGACGGACCGACGATATCGTCGCCTACCTGGAGTCAATTCAGTCAGGTTATGTCGGATGATCTTGGCCAGCCTGAGCGCGACCGAACTCTATCGGGCGCACACGCCCCGCTGGTCGTTCGCGCCGCTGAGTGGCGCCGGTGCCGCAGTGCAAGGCGGTCGATTCAACCGTAAGGGTATCGAGGCTCTATATCTCACTCTTGAAGCAAAAACAGCCTTGGCTGAGTATCAACAGGTCAGCCCTCTGCTCGAACCCTGTATGCTTACTTCGCACATCGCATCGGTGGGCCGTGTGGTCGATCTGCGGCAGTTCGATGGCAGCGACGTCTGGGACCCGCTGTGGACGGATTGGGACACAGACTGGCGCAATTTTGCGTTCAACCTGCGAATACGTTATCATGGGTAAAAATTCAGTGATTCATGCCCTTTTTTTTGGCTAGCACGGCATTCTTATTTTGTTTTCTCATCGAGCAATGCATCTCCCGCGCGCTTCCATTCCCGTCTTCTAGGATCCTCTGCCGGCACATTTGCCAGTCCGAGCAGAGCTCCCAGTAGCTCCCCTCGATCGAATACTGGAACATGGGTCTCGGAATCCACGAGACCTGCCAGAATCAGCAACTCGGCAGCATTGTGCAGCTCCTGGTCGTGCTCTCTGGAGGCCGCCTCCCTGGTGATCGCTTCCAGAATACGTGCTGCTTCCTCGTCCCTTGCCGCAAGGCGGGCCGCTTCCGCCTTTGCCCTTTGTGCCCGTTCTGCCGCCGCCTCCACCTTAATTAACGCGGCAAGAATACGCGAGTCCGCGTCAGTGCGCCTGAGCTTGTCTACCAGAGAAAGGAGTTGCCGCTGTTGTTCGCCTGGTGCTTTGAGGCCGCGTAGATATGCCAGTCTGGCAGTAAGCCATTTGTCGTGCAACATAAATACTCCTGGTTCATTGGTCGGCAGCCCCGTTCCAGCTACCCTGGGGGTTGGGGAATCGAAAATAAGCTGGGAATGGGAATTCTCTTTTCGCCGTGATCTGGTATGCCGCCTGATCTTTCCTCTACCCACATAGAGAGCTCGAACGTATCAGGGAATGTCTTGTTGCTAAAAAATGGACGGCTATTGTGAAATAATAGTTTAAATCTTCAGGTAGCGCGTATCCTACTAAGGTCTTCAGCCATCACGTCGAAACCCCATCTTTTCCCAACATGTGCAGCCGTTACTACCCCTTGGTACGGCAGAACCTACGCCGCCCGCCGTTAACCACTCACGCGCTGTTGTAGGTTTAGAATAATTTTGCCATTAATCATTGGGCATTTCCCGTGTTGTAGAAAAGAGATCCCAAGCGGCAATGAACAGTGCTGCGATTGCGGGGCCGATGACGAAACCGTTAAGGCCAAAAAGAGCCATACCCCCGAGCGTTGAGATAAGTACCACATAGTCGGGCATCCGGGTATCTTGGCCGACGAGTATGGGCCGTAGAACGTTATCCACCATTCCAATTACAAGCACACCAAAGGCGATGAGAGTTATTCCTTGCCAAATGGCCCCGGTAAGCAGGAAATAGATCGCTACTGGTGCCCAGATCAGGGCAGCGCCAATAGCAGGCAATAAAGATAAGAAAGCCATCACAAAGCCCCACAGCAGCGCTCCTTGTATACCCAAGAATGAAAATATCACTCCCCCTAGCGTGCCTTGTATCGCGGCCACGGCGATATTGCCCTTTACGGTGGCACGAACCACGGTGGTGAATTTACCGACTCAACAACCACCAGCTAAAGCTGGTGGGTTAGTGTTACGGACTGAAAGTCCGGATACGCGTCGACTGAACGACGCGTCCTAATCGGGTTCCATCTTGAAATCATCGTCAGGCCTCGGCTCGAAATGATGCTCCAAATACTGCCTGATCATCTCCTCTGTCATTTGCCCCACTGTGGCACAAAAGTATCCTCTTTGAGGTTGGCCGGGAATTTCGGATACTGACGGTGACGGTTTAAACTGAGCACTGGAGGTAGAAGGATGTACAAGATTCCGAAGCAGAGCTACACG
>NZ_QAOK01000058.1 GCF_003050865.1 Nitrosospira multiformis
GGTTTCCACCGATGACCAGAATCTTGACCTGCAGCTGGATGCTTTAACCAGGGCGGGATGCGAGCAGGTATTTACCGATCACGGCGTCAGCGGGGTTGCCATTGAGCGTGAAGGATTGTCCCAGGCAATTGCGGCAGTGGGGAAAGGCGATGTGCTGGTTGTGTGGAAGCTGGACCGTCTGGGGCGGTCGTTGAGTTTCCTGATTGAGCTGATCGAGAAGTTGCGAAACGAAGGCGCCGGATTTGAGAGCCTGTCGGATGGGATCGGCACCACGACAGCCGGAGGCAAGCTGGTATTTCACATCATGGGTGCGTTGGCCGAATTTGAGCGCTCATTGATATCTGAGCGCTCGAAGGCCGGCATGCAGGCAGCCAGGCGGCGGGGAAAGCATATAGGCCGTCCACACAAGCTGAGCCGGGAGCAGATCAGCCATGCAGCTCAGATGATCCAGGAGGGACGGGAAACCGTATCCGGCATGGCGGGACTACTGAATGTGGATCGAACTACTTTATACCGTGCATTGAATCGAAAGTAAGTTATTTGATAACCGTGATCGTCGCGCCGGATTGCTGCAACGCAAGGCCAGCAGCAGAGGTGGTCCTCGTCCTTAAGCGATAGCCAGCGTCAAGTGCCCGACTGGCTCGGATGTTGGCTTCACCTTGATTTCGATGTCATACCCCAGGCGGTTCAAGCAGTCCATCAGCTTACGCTCGGACAAACCGGTGAAGTCGCCACGCAGTAGCGCAGATACTTTAGGTTGCGGAATGCCCATCCGACGGCTGACCTCTTCTTGAGTCAGACCAAGTTTACGCACAGCTCGGGTGATTTCGATCACCAGGGCAGACTTGATTTTGAGTTTTTCGGCATTCGGCAAACCCAGATCGGCAAAAATGTTGCTTGAACTGGTTTCAGTCTCAATGCCTTCAACGATGCGCTTTTGCTTTTTCATGTCGTAGCTCCTTTGCAAGTGCCTCGGCCACCTTCAGTCTGGCACGGATAATATCCATGTCCTCCTTCGGCGTTGTGACTCCGCTCTTACTCTTCTTCTGGAAGCAGTGCAGGACGAACACGGCTTCCTCGAATTTCACGGTATAGACAGCGCGATAAGTCCCACCCGCATCATCTTCGACTACTTCCAAGACACCAGCGCCACTGAAGCCCTTGAGCACTTTGGCCGCGCCGTGTCGATCACCGTGCTGTGCGAAGTCCAGGGCATGACCGAAAAATTTGCGTACCTTGGTCGGAAACACCATCAGATCTTTCTTACTGCTCCCGATCCAGACAAGTGATTTTTCTTCTTCATCGGTCATAGCATATTATACCAAAATAGATATAAAAAGTAATCGTAGTGTAGTACCTCACGATCGAATGCTTAGTTCATTTGCAATGAATTAAATTCTAGCTGCTAGATATAGTCTAGCAGCTAGATTAAAATATTTATTTCTAGCTGCTAGATAGGAGTTTTCATGGCTGCAATTGTTGCATTCGTTTCGCAAAAAGGTGGGGTTGGGAAAAGTACTCTTTCCCGTGCGTTAGCGCGTGAAGTCGCGGTAGGTGGTTTACGGGTAAAAGTTGCAGACTTGGACACTCAGCAAGGGACATCTGTTGATTGGCATCGCCTACGATTATCCCAAGGGATTGAGCCAATCGTATCAGTAGAGGCATTTGCCACCGCTGCACAAGCGCTTGAAGCTGCAAAAGGTTTTGATTTACTTATCATCGATGGGCCAGCCCGCACTAGTCAAGCCACACTTGATATTGCCAAGGCGGCCGATTTGATTGTGCAGCCATCAGGCCCGTCGCGGGATGACCTAATCCCGGCAGTACGTGAATTCCACGCATTGACGAAAGCTGGCATCCCGAATGAGCGCCTTGCGTTCGCCTTGAACCGAGTTGGTACTTCCGCTGAGGAAGTGGCGGCACGGACCTACTTGGAACAAGCTGGTTATACGGTCTTGGCCGGTACCTTGCGTGATAGACCAGCTTACCGGCAAGCACAAAACACGGGTCACAGCATTACCGAAACCAGATTTGCAGGACTGAATGAACGCGCCGATACTCTGATTCAATCGCTTATTGACCGGGTGACTAATGGCTGATGTATCGAAACTCAAGACGTTAAAAGGGCGTCGCTCAAACTTAGGCGACCCCCCATCTTTGGACGAAGCCAGCAATAATCTGAACGCACCAGAGATTGCACCAGCGCCTTCGTTGTCTCCAAAAGCACTAGGGAGAAAGATTGACGGTCGTACTGCTCGCCGTACGAACAGAACTGTCCAATTTGCTACCCGTGTTACCCCAGACTGGGATGCGCGTATCAGGGCTATAGCTGAACGCGAAGGGATAAAACTGGTTGAAGTTTTGGAAAGGGCGCTAGATTACTATGAATTAAAATCTAGCAGATAGATAGCAGCTAGATAAAAACTAGCAGCTAGATTGGTAATTTGCATCATCTATGATTGAGAAGAACATTCCACTCAAGCATAAGCAATTATATTAATCACTAACTGAGTAACTATGGTATCTGACAAGAGCGATGGGCCAAAATCCAAAGTAACTATGGCTTATGCCTTGGAATTGGTAGAGATCGAGGAGCAATTGGCAGCGCTGGAGCGTACGAATCAACGTCTCCAAGCAATGGCCGAGCAATCCTCGAACAATCCTGATCTTGAGCGCCGCAGAAATGAAATTATCGACAAAGCAGCTCCGTTAGAACGACGTAGACAAGCAATCATTGCCGCGGAAGAGGCTGCCGCTGAAGTTTATGTCATGCGCGGAGAAACTAGATCTACTCCTAACTTATTTAGCGACATTCAGCCTGAATTAGGTTTCTTGGCCAATGTTCAGAGCGAGATCAAAAAAGTCGAAGAGGATAGGAGCAAAAAGCGGGAACGATCCAAGCTACTGCCAGCTCGTTACACAAACCAGGATTTCTTTGTTGCAGATATCCTCGGCTATTCACTCAAGGACGACCACGCCACAATGGAGGCCCCCGTTTTTTCACTTAAGACTCAGAAAGACCTCACTCCTTGGGAATGGACAAGTAAAGACGGTACAAAGCACATCGAGGTATCGCCTTCGGTCAAATATGGGCGAGCTACCCAGCATGACAAGGATATTTTGATCTTTGTTACCTCGCAAATGACGGAAGCCCTGAATCGTGAGCGGCCAGACACGCAAAGTCGGGCCGTGCGTTTTACCGTACATAATTATCTCGTGGCAACCAACAAACCTACAGGGGGGGTGGAATATCAACGACTTGAACGGGCCCTGGATAGACTCAAGGGAACAACGATTAAAACCGACATCAAGACTGGTAACAAGCGCGTTAAGGAAGCATTTGGCATTCTCGATTCTTGGGCAATCATTGAGCGTTCGCCAAGTGATGAACGCATGATTGCTGTTGAAATCACCTTATCCAAGTGGCTTTATAACGCAATCCACGCACACGAAGTGCTAACGATCCATCCTGACTATTTTCGGTTACGCAAACCCTTGGAGAGGCGTTTATATGAGTTAGCCAGAAAGCACTGTGGCAGCAAGCAGCCAAGCTGGAAAATCGGACTTGAATTACTACGGGAGAAGTGTGGAGCGCAGAGTCATATCCGCGCCTTTCGAAATCAGGTACAGGAAATCAGTAATGCTCATACACTGCCTGAATATCACTTGATCTACGATCGGGAGGCAGATCAAGTTACTTTCTACATGAAAAATCAACAGAAACTCATCTCTTCCTATTTATGTCGCTGACGCTTTATTCGTTATATCGCTGACATTGTGGATTGACTCGTTATATCGCTGACACTTTCCTGTGGATTGACTCGTTATATCGCTGACGCTTTATTCGTTATATCGCTGACGCTTTATTTGTAAAATAATATATTTTATAGCCACTTAGTAGGTATATCTCTCACCTTAACACGCGCGCGTTTTTTAACTTATAAAATCTTTAACGCTTCGTTCCCAGATCCAACTGTGGATAACACATCTCCAACAATCAAATTCCCAATTTAAAGGAATCTATCGACGCCCCCTGAAGGGGGCCAGAAGACCCCCCTTCCAGTTTCACCTTTTGTACTTTGCCCGCTTGTGTTTTTCATCTTTTTCAAAAGGTACAAAAGCTCGTCTTCTGAACCTTGAGCAGGGGATGAGGGCAATCCAGGTGGCTCAGCTGCCGAAGAACCATGGCAGCTGACCTGAGCCTTACGGCTCCCCCTTCGGGCACCAGGACCCGGACAAATCAGCCCCGGATTGCAGAGCGATCCGGGGCCTCAGCCGGGTTTCTGTGGAAATTGCCCTTTGTCCATTTTGCTATTCCTTGCACGTCCGCAAAACCTGTCTTCAGGAGGAAGGAGCAAGGTGGGGCATGAGATTCATGCAGGAATACCCTTCAGACGCGTTCTCAAGGCCGTGGAGCGCATTTCTACCTCAAGCTCAAGGAAATCTATCTCTTTTCCCATTAAACGCTTCAAAAGGCTTTAAACCCCTTTTTGTGAAAGACACTTTCCTGGAACAGCTGTTTTCCGCTTTCAAGGCAGGGTCAAGGCGGGCGCAAGCCCCCCGGCAGGGCCTGGCCTTGACGTTGCCTGAAGCGACACACGCTAAGACCAGGGGTGCAGGGGATCGGGGTTTGATCGTAGATCTCCCTGCACCCCTGCCACGTGGCGAACGAGGGGGGTGGGGCAGCGCCCCGCCTACTCTGCGCAAACAATTGCAACAAGCCCGAAAATATATGTGTAGAAATCCCGCATTTTTTTGCAGCACTCGATATTCTTTTTGGAATGTTTCGATATTTTTTTGAAGTAACCGATATTTTTCTGAAGTGCTCGATATATTTCTGTGCAAAAGTTGAAGGGCGTTATCCAGCAGTACCAAATCCCCTGATCAGGAATTTGGTACTGGCAGGGCTTGAGCACTCCTGCTGACTCTCAACCCTTCATTCTTTCTGCCAGCAGGGCATCACCCTTACGCTTCCACTGTGCCTTGCGCTCATCCTCAGGCGATACCCTGGAGAGCTCCATGAGCGCGCCCAGGAGCTCTCCTCGATCCAGGAGCGGCATGCCGGTTCTGGAATCCACCAGGCCTGCCAGGATCATCAGGCCTGCGGCGTTATAGAGCTCGCGGTCGCGTGCTTTTCTTGCTGCGAGCTTTTCCGCATTCACGATCCTAGCGGCACTGGCGCGTGCCTTTTGCGCCCGTTCTGCTGCTTTTTCCGCGCGCACCAAGGCTGTGAGCTTGCGCTCGTCTTCTGGTGTCCTGTCTGGTTTCTCTGCCAGCAACAGCAATAGCCGCTGGTGATCGCTGGGGCTCTTCAGCCCGCGTAAGTAAGCCAGCCGTGTTGTCATCCAATCATCCTGCATGTGACCTCCACATCGTTGGAGCCCCTCGATTGTAGCGGAAAACTTGGCGGCAGACACAGACTGAAGTATCCTTCTTAAATAGAAGGCGCGCTTAGTTGTTTCTCTTTCTGATAAAATCTCCCAGAAAGAGAAACGCGCGCCCTGCGGGACGGGAATATCAAGCCGATTGCCTCGGCCACGGCAGACAGGATAAAGGATGAGCCGCAGTTGCGGCCAAAAACAACGGAGACAGAAGCATGGCAATCGCTCGCTTGAGCATGAAGGTAGGGAAAGCGGGGCGGGCGTGTCCGCATGCCGCCTACATCGTGCGCGAGGGGCAGTATGCCCGGCATCTTTCCCGGGGCGAGAAGCTGGAAGCCTGCGCGGCCGGCAATCTGCCGGCCTGGGCTGAGCATGACCCGTTGCTGTTCTGGCAGGCGGCGGATGCCCATGAGCGCAGCAACGGCACAACCTACCGGGAGATGGAAATTGCCCTGCCAAGGGAACTCGATATAGAGCAGCGGGCAGCGCTGGTACGGGCATTCGTCGCCCAGGAGATCGGAAGCCGTCATGCCTACCAGTGGGCGATCCACACCCCCGTCGCAGCGGATGGCCAGGCGCAGCCACACGTCCACCTCATGTTCTCCGAGCGGCAGGTGGACGGCATCGAGCGCGATCCGGAACAGTATTTCAGGCGCTACAACGCGAAGAGCCCCGAGAAGGGCGGCGCGCGCAAGGGCTATGGCCCGCATGCGGGCCAGACCCTGACGCGTACTGAGCGCGCAGCGGATCTCAAGGAATTGAGAGGCCGCTGGCAGGAGATGGC
>NZ_QAOK01000059.1 GCF_003050865.1 Nitrosospira multiformis
GACGGAGTAACTATATTGCTGGGGGGATAAAAGAATACACGGGAAGCCATAGCCCGCTATTTGCCTGGCTTTTACCCCACCCATTCCCAACCCTTGCCCGTGAGGGCAAGGGCTGTCTCCCCACTCCCGTCGCCCCCAGGGGCGAGGCGAGGAGAGTCCGAATGAGAGGATGTGATCCTTCACAGCCGCTCCTTCATCAACCATCTCTTCAAGGAGGCAATCATGACACTCGCTAGCAGTTTCCGTAATCCTGCAGTTTTCCGTTCCGCACATCCACTGTCCGATGAACAGATAGCGTGGGTTGCACCCTCGATCTTTGCCCAGGGCAAGCATTACAGCCGCTCCGACCGGTACGCCTATATTCCTACCAGCCAAATCCTGCGAGGCCTGCGCCATGAAGGATTCGAGCCTTTCATGGTTTGCCAGGCGCGCGTGCGGGATGAGGGAAAGCGGGAATACACCAAGCATATGCTTCGTTTGCGCCATGCAAGCCAGATCAACGGCGAGGAAGCAAACGAGATCATCCTGCTCAACAGCCATGACGGGAGCAGTTCCTACCAGATGATGGCCGGAATGTTCCGTTTCGTGTGCGCCAATGGAATGGTGTGTGGAGACACCCTGCATGATGTGCGGGTGCGGCATAACGGTGATGCCGTGAACACCATCATAGATGGAGCATATACTGTACTGGAGAGCTTCGAGACAGTCGGTGAACAGCTCGAAGAGATGAAATCGCTCACGTTGAATGAAGGCGAACAAGCGGCTTTCGCACGCGCCGCCTTGACCCTCAAATATGAAGATGCGGAAAAATCGGTGCCAATTACGGAAAGGGATTTACCGACGCCCCGGCGTTTTTCAGATCGCGCAAGCGACATGTGGACGACCTTCAGCCGTGTTCAGGAAAACATGATCAAGGGCGGAATACGAGGGCGGAACAAATCCGGGCGCTCCATGACCACCCGTGCCGTGAGCGGCATTGACCAGAACGTGAAGCTCAATCGTGCCTTGTGGGTGCTGGCCGAGGAAATGAGAAAGTTGAAATAGCTGTATTACGGGGAGGGGCTAGTTTGTTTAGTCCCTCCATGTAGAGGTGTAGAGTATTGCCCAACTACAAGCTTCCTATTGTCCTTCCAGCCACTTTCTCGATTCTTCCCGCGATGGCTTTCGCAGTCCTTTCACTTGATCCTTATTCATAAATCCCAATCTTGTTACGGCATGGAAGTTAGATTAATACTTCTTGAAAGCTCATACTGCGCGGTAAGCGACACTCTTGTTTTAAGAAACGTTCTCTTCGCAGAATAGCCCGTCTTCCGCATGGCTCAACCACTACGCCATTTTGATCGAGAACATTACCTTTTGCCCCGCTACAGCTCACGAATGTCCCTTAGCAATCTCACAATATCCTAGACCAGGCCGTGACGGGACGCTAAAATGCGCGCCGTTCCACCGGTCACACAACCGGTACCCCTGATTCGGTGTGTGGCAAACCTAATTTGTTTCTCCTTTATATCCGAGCCAGACGTTGCAACCGTAGTCTGGTTTTTGGATCCTACAGACAAGGGCAATCATTTATGACTTTGGCAACTGACCAGAATCTCGACCTTGAAAAGCTGTCCCCAAATGCCAGGAGGATGTTGGAGCTTCGGGATGAGGTCCTGTGGGAATGGGCAGAAAGGGTTCGGCAATCCCTTGAGGAAGCTGAACAGCTGCCCCACCCGATCCTGATCAATACTTTCCCGTCCCTATATGACAACATCGCAGAAGCGATTACCCCGGGCTACCCCAGGGCCACGGGAAATGAAAGCAACACTGTAGCGAGTGAGCATGGTGGCGAGCGCGCTAGGCTGACGAGCTACAACGTCCATTCAGTCATATTTGAATATCAGATACTGCGATGGACGATCTTTGAGGTTTTAAAGGGGAATGGCGTTCAGCTTAACGATGACGAAATTTACCGGATCAATGCTTCCATTGATGGGTCAGTGCGTGAGGCAGTAAATGCCTTCGCCCTTGCGCAATTAGCGCTGCGCGAAAGATTCATGGCCGCTCTGACCCATGACCTGAGAAATCCATTATCAAATGCAAAACTTGCTGCCCAATTGATTGAACACTCCTCAGAGTTGGACAGGATAAAGGAATTTGCAGGGCAAATTGTTGCAAGCCTCGATCGTATGGACGGAATGATTCAGGATTTGCTCGATTCGGCCCGATTCCAGAGTGGAGAACGGCTACAGCTTCGGCTCGAAGAATTCGACATGCAGGAGCTCGCGAAGGAAGTGTGTGAGCAATTCAATTTCGCGCATGGGCCGCGTTTTCAACTCATTGCCCGCTCTGCCAGAGTCTGGTGGGATCGGGAAGCCATCAAAAGGGCGATGGAAAACCTTCTTGGCAATGCCGTCAAATATGGAGCTTCTGACACTCCTGTCAGGATCAAAATTGATCCAGTACATGGACGTGTGGTACTGACCGTACATAATGAAGGAGAGCCCATTCCCAAGGGACAAATAGAGTCCATATTCCAGATATTCCAAAGAGCAGCAGCGGCAAGGGAAGGGAACAAGAAAGGCTGGGGCATAGGTTTGCCGTACGTGCGCAGTGTTGCGGAAAGTCATGGTGGAAGTATTGAAGTTGATAGTGCAGAACACCGCGGAACAACTTTCCTGATAAGCATGCCAGCGGATGCCAGGCCCTATCAGCATGCCCCAACACTCGAGGGAGAGTGATCCTGCAAGCAGAGACAGACGTAAAGCTGAATAACTTTTCCGTTTCAGCCTGAATTCTTTTTTACTCCTCGAGCGATTACATGAAAGGTGGTAATGATGCCGAAGCTCACTTTGTAATTGCTTATCTGCTTCTAGGAGGACGGGAGCAATAACGCAATACCGAAATGGGCGCTGTGCTTGTCCCCAGCACCCGAATAATTTTGCTCAACTGTAAAACCACTGCTTCACACCTCCATTCTTCGCTGAAAAGCTCTATCGTTAGAGCAAGCCTCGCACGCGCGTCCTTGCATTGATCCTTCGCCACCAGGCGACGGCAAAGCTCTGCCAAGGCATTTTTTCCTGAGTCTCAAAATATCAGCGCCCACTTGGCCCGAGCTAAGCCGTGACTAATGTTATATTGCAGAATGGGTATCGCCACAGACCCATTCTGCGCCGCGGATTTTTACTCCAACGATTCGGGAGTAATACTTGCGTGTTCCCACTTCCAGGGAATATTCTCGTTTTGCCAAAGTTCTCTTAATGCTGGGATCTCTTCCAGGTCCCAGTTTTCGTCCAGGTCCCAGTTTTCGAGTGGATCATCTAAGAAGGCATCCATACTTGTCCCCCATTTAAGTGTCTCTGTTAATTTAAGGTACAAACGGCACCAACACGTACTTCCCGTTGTTGCCTACGGCTTGCCATCAACTGATGGGGCTAACTAAGTTACTATGATCTATGCCATAGTAATTGCATCTTAAGAAATATGCTGATTCTCATCTGTACGGTGGCTCACAATAATCGTTACGACCCCTGAATCGGATGTTTCCGGCTTGCCCAGGCAGGCTGGGTGCATGCAGTTGACCCAACTACCCATCATGCCGCCAACCGGTAACAAATGCATCAGTCCCTGGAGGCGGCGGCGAACCGAAAACCTTGGATCAATGCCAATCGAGAAGCTTTACTTTAACGGGGCGTTATTTCCGCCACATGTTTCGGGAGGGGAGGGTAATCATTCCCACAGGAGGCTGGTACGAATGGCTGCCTGAAGGCGGCAGGAAACAGCCCTGGTACATCACCCGAAAGGACAGGGAGCCAATCTTCATGGCAGCGATTACGAACTACAAGCCATTCACTCATCACTCATCAGACAGTCGAAACGGGATTTGTCATCGTCACACAAGACTCCGAGGGGGAATGGTGGATATGCATGATCGGCGGCCAGTGGTCCTGCAACCGGAGGATGCCTGGCGCTGGATGGATCAGGAAACGCCGGTAGAGGAGGCGGCTTACATTGCCCAAAGCAGGTCGCTGTCGACCGAAGTCACGTGGTGACGCGCCGCGCTGATCCATATAACGACAGGAAAGAATTGCTGGAGCCTGTAAGCGCGCCAGAAAACGCATAACCTTTCCTCATTTGCTGCTTGTCATAGGCCAGTTGAGTTTTCCACGATTAGCGTTGATAGGTCTGTTGATAACTCTCTAAATCTCTGTCTCGGCTTAGGTTTTTGGGACTGCTTAAGATTACGGCAGACTTTTCGTTTCACGAAAAGCCAACAATCTAATCGAAATGCAATATTGATCTATTGCCATTTAGTGAGAGGGATAAGTGGACGGGAGTATTCAATTCGAAGAACACGCGCCTGATCTGTGGAACGAGGAACTGGAGCAGTCTCGAGAGATTCTAAAGAATTTCCTGGAAACCCTGCCGAAAGCAGAGCGGGAAGAGCTTATTGCGTTACTGGGAAATCTTTGCAAGACCTGAAGTTGGTCGCCAGATTACTAGTTCATTCGCCTCTGACTGGGTCGCGCCCTATCCATGAGACTTTTAACTGCTGCGTCCAATACCTTGGAACAAGTCGAATCCTTTTCTTTCCCGGTACAATATTTGTTGATGAAATCAGTTTGGCTCATCTCTTCGCCGTTGACTACGATGTTGTACGGATCGTCAACGTGCGGTACTTCCCGCTCGCAGGCCAATACAAAAACCCCTGGCAGAAGCCAGGCTGCTCTAATCACTGGTAGCTCCTTAGGATTGTGGTACTTCGCTTCATATTGATCTTAATAAATTTCTGCCCCTGATTACGGCATTTGGCTAATGGTCCAATAGCCATCAATGGAACGCATGACTTCCACGAATTGCTGGTAGTCGACGGGCTTTCCCATATATCCTGCAACGCCGAAATTGAAGCTGTTCAGCTTGTCCTGTTGGTCATCGGAAGTGGTCAGCACCACTACGGGAATACGTCTGAGCCTCTCGTCCTTTTTCACTGTTTGCAGGAATTCGATGCCATTCATGATAGGCATGTTCAAGTCGAGCAAAATGATACAGGGTTTCTCACTTTTCTCATTCCGCAGGTAATTTAGGGCCTCTTCCCCGTTTTCCCGGTGCACAACCTGATTCACAACATCAATTTCCTTGAGGGCACGGGTAACCCTCATCATGTCCACCTGGTCGTCCTCAACGAGAAGAATCGGTTTGTTAGTGACCCTCACAGCGGTTTCCTATACTGGGGGGGCAATTGGCGCTTAACGCTCGTAAAGAGACATGAAAGGAGGAGGGGAAGGACAAGAAAGAGAGAAGCGGAAATTGCGCCTTTGTCTCCGTCAATTAGGCAAGTTGCTAGGCATGTTTATGATACCTGCAATTGCATCAACTAGCACCTGTAATGAGACGGGTTTGGAAAGATGCGCCTGGAAACCGGCATTGAACGCTCTTGCCCGGTCTTGGGGGCGACTGAAAGCAGTGACGGCTATGGCTGGAGTGTCTCTGCCGTTATGTGCCGGCAGATTCCGCACGGCCTGCATGAACTGGTAGCCATCCATCTGAGGCATGCTGATGTCACTGATGATGGCGTCCGGCCTTTGCATCTGCACCTCCTCCAGCCCCTCCGCAGGAGTAGGAGATGCTATTACTTCGGCGCCGCATAGCCCTAGCATGAGCTTGGTGAGCGCCAGTGTGTCTTCGTTATCATCAACGACCAGCACCTTGATCCCGGAGAGGGATGGGTTTTGATTATCCATGGCAGGGGTGCGACACTTACGTATTA
This sequence comes from Nitrosospira multiformis, assembly GCF_003050865.1. Classification (GTDB taxonomy): domain Bacteria; phylum Pseudomonadota; class Gammaproteobacteria; order Burkholderiales; family Nitrosomonadaceae; genus Nitrosospira; species Nitrosospira multiformis_E. Next base: position 5,750 of record NZ_QAOK01000059.1, read on the forward strand.
GTCATAATTTTATCACTCCTTCCTCAACTGATCTGCTTTAGGAATTCAGGACCAGACAGAAAGTGAGTTTTTCGGCAAACTTGACCTTGAAAGGAGGGCTGTTTGCCATGAAGAAGAAGCGGT
>NZ_QAOK01000060.1 GCF_003050865.1 Nitrosospira multiformis
TTACTCCTCGTCTTCCTCTTCCTCGTCGTCATCCTTCTTTTCGGGCTTGAGCACCATCTTGCCCTGCTTGATGCTCTCGTTCAGGTCGGTTTCTGCAACCTCCTTGTGCACCAGGTTCTGGTGACAGTCGATGCAGGTGGCCCCTTCCGTCTCCATCTTCTTGTGCGCAGCCTTGGCATCCGCTCCAGGAGGCTGCGGATTCCTGTGGCAGGTGCGGCAGGTGCGGCTGTCCCACTTCTTGAGATTCATGCGCGCATCGTGCGCCATGATCAATCGACGCTCGTTGAATTTCTCCAGCGTGGAGTAGTCGTTGACCATCTCGAGATAGAGTTCGCGCGCCCCATCCACCACATGGGTCGCCACCGCCAGATGGAAGTTCTGCAATCCCTGCGGGATGTGGCAATCCTTGCAGCCGGGGTTGGCGCCCAGGGCGCCATAGTGCGAGGATTCCTTCAACTCCTCGGCCGGATAAGTCATGGAGTGGCAACTGGTGCAGAATTCGGTGGTGGAGACGGCCGCTTCGCCGCCCAATACCACCGCCACCATCACCACCCCCAAGAGTGTGCCGACCAAAAGGGCACTGCCTGTCTTCATCGCCATGTCAGTCGTCCGAACCTTTCTCGCCTACCTTGGCGCTGGCCTGGAATTCATCGTGGTACTTGAACTTCGGATCGCCAGTGAAGACCCCATCGAGCTTGTAGTGTTCATGCATGGCCTTGGTGTCCTTGACGTACTTGTCAAAGTTGAAGGTGTATTTCTTGTCCACGTCCGGGGTGAAGGGGGTGTAGGGTTCCTTGGCACCCTTCCACGGGCTGCCCTTGTAGTTCATGTGGCAGGCATTGCAGCTTTCCTCGAAGCTGAAGTCCTGCCCGGCATCGGCCAGCACCTGACGGGAGGTGGTCTTCTTCGATTTTTCATAAGCGGCTCCGGATTTGCGGTGCGTGCCGCGATACTTGGAGCCGGGCCCATGGCAGGATTCGCAGCCTACCCCGGTCAGGAACTTGCTCGGGTCTTCAATCGTATAGCCGCCTTCCTTGCCCCAGCCATCCACATGACAGCCGACACAGTCCTTGTCCTGGGTGTAGTCCTTGGCAGGATCGAGCTTGGCCTTCTTCTTGGCTTCGGCCTTGTTGTTGGGCTTCAGCGAGTCCATGGCCTTGGCGTGCGCCGTGCTGCCGAAGGATTCGGCCTGGCTCTTGTGACAGGAACTGCATTTCTTGCGGCCTTCAAACGATTGGGCAGACGCGCTGCCTGCCATGACCGCAAACAGCGCTGCCGCGGCCAGGGCGAGTGTCATGCGATGGTTCATCCTTCCTCCTTTTTTCTTTCGGCAAGTATATCCGTTGTTTCCGTTATATCCCTGGATTTTTGTATCTCTTCCAGCTTCATGCGACTACAACTGATCCGTATTTTGTTATTCCCTGTTCTTGTTCTTTTGTTTGTCTTCCCTGTCATTGTAATGATAGCGCAATGATCGCAACTTCAGGACACACCTTTTGTTGTACCCGTACTGTATCTCCGGTTTATATGGAGGGGTAGCACCAGTACTATCACTCTTTCTGGTACCACTGGTACCGGTGGCGCCCGGAGCGCGGCACGGGGACCCGCAAAGCGGTATCGGGCAGGGCGTCCCAAAGCGCAGCACGGGGGACCCGCGAAGCGGGGTCGGGCAGCGGAGGGGCGCCGGGATCGCGCCCTGATACAAGGTGTACGTATGCATGGCTGTATCGTCGCCGAAATTCCCTTTTTTCCACGCGCGATCCCTTCTCGTAGTTTATATCCGGTATCGTGTCTCAGGCTTACTACAACGAAAACACTTGTTCCCATGCACGGTCGTCTTGGAAGTTCAATCGCGTAGAGAAGTACCGTGACTGTGCTTTAATGCAGAAGTACGAGGCGAGGTCGCTTGCTGGTTTGGGCTGGATTCGGTTTACTGGATTCCAGGTCGAGCCCGGAATGACGAGATTCATAGTAGCAGGCCTGGCTCCGCCAGACGAATGAAGGCATTCCCGGGCTTTGCCCGGGTTGCCTTGCTACCCTGCTACGTTTTGATGATGGGTTCAGTCGGGGTGACTGCCAATGCGGTTATCGGCAGAAGTGGGTGGTCATTAACTTCTACTTCTGCTGCTGGCTGCAGGCCAGCTGCGGATATCGGTCTACTCAGAGGCTGGAGGCAGGGTGGGCGCTGGAAAGGATGCGGCATCCTCCGGGGTTGCGCCGACAGATGCAGGCTCCTTGCCGCCCGGTATCCTGTACACCCAGTAGCCTCCGGTCTGGTAGATGAGTTGCACCGCAGCCAGGTCAAGCGGCATCGATTCGGTGAAGGGCAGCATCTGCGCAATCAGCGTCCGGTCGCTTTTGTCATCCTTGAGGAAGTAACCGCGCACCAGCCTGTCCGACACGGATTGCAGGGTGTAGGTCTTGTAGTTGTTGTCCAGCACCCATCTCTTGAGATAGTCGACCATGCCATGCATGTTGCCTTCCATCGGGAAGTTGCGATAGGCAACGTCGAACCGGCCCGGACGCATGATGCCAAGCTTGTACAGGTCGGTGACATGAATGGCGAGATAGGCTTCGCGATCGCCTGCCAGTTCACGCAGGATGGCAGCCCCCGCTTCAGGTTCGGCCATCAGGGCATCGGCAAGGCGCTCGAATCTCTGCTCTTCTTCCCCTCCTGCCTTGCCACCCCAGAAGTCGTCTTCGTATTTGCGAATGGCGTCAGCCTGCTTCTGCCACGGCGCGGGTATGACCAGGTAGTCGGAGAACTGCCCGCTAAACAGGGTGTCGCGCTTCGAGAGAAGCTTCAGCTGGCGCGAGGTGTCCCACCAGCCAAGCACCAGCGCATCCTTGCCGGCGTACTTGTCGATGGCGGCAGCCAGGGTGGCCAGTTCGTTGAGTTTGAGATCGGGGGTGAGCAGCAGCTCACTCGTGCGGTTTTCCCAGTCGAGCCTCACCGGGGCGCCATTGCCCTGCCTTGCCGCATGCAGTACTGCCAGCGGCTGGGGAATGTCTTCGGCAAAGACTTCATACCGGGCAATGGAAAGGTCCGGCCACTTGCCCAGTCCAAGCTGCGGGAATTTGTCTGCGCTGCCTTCTTCCACCAGCTGGTAGCGGTAGGGGGCAGGCCCGGGGTTGAACCACACCCAGGCAAACCACAGGAGCAAAAGAATTCCTCCCGCCACCAGGAGAATGCCCAGTGAGGGGAGGAGTTTGGAGCCAGGCCGCGCCAGAATGGCGCGGCTAGAGGTACTTGCGGTCAAAACAGGATATCAGTCCTTGCGGACGCCCTCGTTCTTCTCGCGCCGGCGCCAGCCTGCCAGGGCAAGCGTGCCAGCCAGCAGCATGCCGCCACCCAGACCACCCAGCGAGAGCTTCTCGCTGCTGTCAAGGTCGAACAGGCTTGTCTTGCGCTTGGCATCGAGCTTGGCTACTTTCGCCTGCAACGCCGCCATTTCACGGATCTTGGTGTTCTCGTCCATGACTTCGACGTAGTCGCGGTTCATCGGGCCCCAGCCTTCGGTATAGGTCCAGCCACCCGGGTTGACGTGCGCCAGTCCTACGTGCAGTTTGGGAAGGTTGTTCTCTCCCATTTCCAGCACCTTGAGCTCGATCGCAGCAGGGTTGTTGTCCTTGCTCCAGTAGAGCTGGGTGAAGCCTGCAAACATTTCCTTGTCAGGCGGCAGCGGGGTCGGACGATTGGTCTTCTGACCCGTCAGCAGGCCTTCCTTGTAGAGCTTCTCAGCCACCGCATGCGCTTCCTTGTACTTGGCCAGACCGTGCAGCGTGCCCTTGTCCATGAATTCAAGATAGGAGCGGGCAAAACGCTCGGAGTGGCAGGAGGTGCAGGTCTTGACCCAGGAGTCCAGCCGCGCTTCTGACCATTCGCTGTTGATGTTCTCGGCAATGCCCGGTACCGCAGGGTAGTTGGCCCACCGTATCTTGCGCACGACGTTGTGGCTGTACTTGCCTTCATATTCAAAGTGGCAGCCGGCACAGGTGGGCGCAGTCTGCCCGCCCTTGGTGTAGGCGTCCTTCAGCGGTGCGTTCCAGTTCCATTTGTCGCCCATGATCGCAACCGTCTTGCCGTGCTTGCTCATGGAGTAGGCTTCCCAGTTGTTGTGGTCTACTCCGCTGTGGCAGGTGGCGCAGGCTTCAGGATGACGCGATTCGGCAGCAGAGAATTCGTGCCGCGTGTGGCAGGAGTCGCATTTGTTCTGGTTGGTGTGGCACATGCTGCAGCCTTCGGCAATCTCGCGCTGCGGCATGGAGGCAAATACCGCTACTTCGACGTTGGCCTTCCAGTCCAGTGCGTGCGAGGGGCGTCCCTGCGGCCATTGCTTGTTCGGCCATACCAGGGTGTCGCGCTCGGATTCGCGTTCGGCAAATTCCTGAAGGTGGCAGGTGCCGCACACGTCCGCCGTCGGCATGCGCAAATCCTTCATGTGGTCTGCCTTGTCTTTCTTGTTGATGTCGACGTGGCAGTCGATACACCCTACTTCCTTGAGCTTGTCGTTGGCTCCAAGCTTGCCCATCGAGCGAAGATTCTTCTCTACATCTTCAAGCTTCGCCTTCTTGTAGTACGTCGGGTCTTCAGGCTTCAGGTTCCGGACCTTGTCCAGGTTCGCGTGCGTGCTCCTCTTCCAGGCACTCACCCATACCGGCGATTCGTCCGTGTGGCATTTGACGCACTCCTCGCGCGCCGCAACTTCCTTCATCGAGGTAGGCGGCTTGTAATACGAGGCAGGGTCAAAGTACATGCTCATCGGGATCGGCTCCCAGTACTTCGCCAGCGTGCCACGTCCCGCTCCCTGCGCAGGATCCTTGTAACGCTTCACCAGCGCCGAATGCAGATCCTTCGGCGAGGCCGACTGCTCCAACTTCAGCGCCTTATACGTCTCTTTGGGAACGCTGGGAAAGTTAGCCCACGTGGCGCCCGCAAACAGCACCCCACACGCAAGCGTAACCAGCCTCAGCCAAGGCTTCATTAACATCTGCTTCTCTCCTTTACTCCGTAATGATGTTGTTGT
>NZ_QAOK01000061.1 GCF_003050865.1 Nitrosospira multiformis
CCAACCCTGGATCGGGGGGAGCTCCTGGGAGCACTGCTGGAGCTAGCTGGGGTGCCAGCGGAGGATAGGCGAAAGAGCGAGTGGAAGCGCAAGGGCGATGCCCTGCTGGCAGAAAGAATGAAGGGTTGAGAGTCAGCAGGAGTGCTCAAGCCTTGCCAGCGCTAAATTCCTGATCAGGGGGATGGGGCTGCTGGATAACCCCGTCAACTCTTGAACAGAAATATATCGGGCACTTCAGAAAAATACCGGTTACTTCAAAAAAATATCGAAATATTCCAGAAAGAATATCGGGGGCTGCAAAAAAATGCGGGATTCCTGCACATGTTTTCACTTTCGGGTTTGTTGCAATTGCTGCGCAAGTACGTGGGGCGCTGCCCCACGCCCCGCGTTCGCCACGGGGCAGGGGTGCAGAGGAGGCCTGCGGCCAAAACCCACTCCCCTGCACCCGCAGCCATAGCGTCTGCCGGCTTTCAGACAGCATCAAGGCCAGGCCCTGCCGGGGGGCTTGCGCCCGCCTTGACCCCGCCTTGAAAGCGGAAAACAGCTGTTCCAGAAAAGCGTCTTTCACAAAAAGGGTTTTAAAGCCCTTTGGAGCGTTTAAAGGGGGGAGAAGATAGATTTCCTTCAGCTTGAGGTGGAAATGCGCTCCACGGCCTTGAGAACGCGTCTGAAGGGCATGCCTGCATGATACTCATGCCCTACCTTGCCCCTTCCTCTTGAAGACGGGTTTTGCGAACGTGCAAGGAATAGCAGAACGGACAAAGGGCAATTTCCACAGAAACCCGGCTGAGGCGCCGGATTGCAAAGCGATCCGGGGCTGATTTGTCCGGGTCCTGGTGCCCGAAGGGGGAGCCGTAAGGCTCAGCTCAGATGACAGCTGTGCTGTCATCTGAGCCGCCTGGATTGCCCTCATATTCTGCTTTTGAGATTGGCAGTTGAGTTTTGATGAGTCTGTGCTGGATTTGCGTTGGTTTTTATTATGAAGGTGTGTGATGGAACGTCTGGTGTGGACTCTTTGTGAAAATGTAACGTAGCGGACAAAGTACAAAAGGTGAAACTGAAGGGGGATATTCCGGCCCCCTTCAGGGGGCGTCGATGAGGTGGGATTGCTCGGAAAGCTGTTCGTTGTGAAATGTTATCCACAGCGATTTGGTGTGGGGGACGTTAAAGATTTTATAAGTTAAAAAACGCGCGCGCGTTACGCACTATTAATATTCTATATTTCATCTATATAATCAATAAATTAAGAAACTACATTTTGGGTGAAACACCGATAGTTGTTTGGGTGAAACACCGTGCTTCCTCACAGATAAACATGGGTGAAACACCGTGTTTATTCACAAACATGGGTGAAACACCAATAACTGATAAAACATGGGTAAAACACCGTATCATCTGTTAGCTATACCTCGTAAAGACCGAGAATTATCTCGGGTATAAAACGTTACTTTATCGTCATCGCTTAGGGCCATTCGATATTCTGGCAAAGTCGAAGTTTGGGTAATACTTTTTACCATGCGTCGAAATTCATATAAGGTTGATCTACTGCCGGATTTTTCTCGTAATAATTCAAGTCCGATTGACCATTGTGCTTGATGACCGCAGTGTTTCCTGGCTAACTCGTAGAGCCGGCGTTCAAGTGGCTTACGTAATCTGAAGTAATCAGAATGGATTGTTAGAACTTCAAAAGCTTGAACCGCATTGAATAGCCACCTGGAAAGCGTTACTTCTACTGCGATCATGCGTTCATCTTCCCGGCTTTTTTCGACAGTACGCCAACTTTCGATGATGCCAAAACCTTCCTTGACCCGCTCCCCGCCTGTCCGTATATCAGTCGTGATACGGGTTCCTGCCAAACGCTCAAACGCTTCTTGTAACCGCTTGTAGTCATCACCGCCAACGCCTCGATTTGTCGTGACTAGATAGTCATACACGGTAAAACGTACTGTTCTATTCTTGGCATCGTCGCGACCTCGATTTAATGCTTCTGTAATTTGACTTACAACATAGATCAGGACGTCTTTATCGAACTGCGTAGCTCTACCCTTTACTGATGGGTAAATTTCAATGCTTTTGTTTTTATCTTTACTAACCCATTTCCAGATCGATAAGTCAGTTTTAGTGGCTAGAGTAAAAATCGGGACTTCCATGCTCGCCCCGTCATCCTTCAAGGTGTAATCAAACATATCTGCGAGAAAAAAATCCCTATTTTTGTGCCGAACTGGCAGCAGCTTTTTTTCTCGTTCTTGATGGTAATCGTATGGCAAATGCGGCCTTGCCTGATGTTCCGCTTTGTTGGCTTGCTTTAGATAAGCTTTCAACCACTCAGATTCAGCATTGAGATCGGCCTCAATCTTGGAGCGCTTCGCCTGTAAGGCGCTAATGCGCGTGCGGAGTGCAGTTATTTCCTTGTCATTAGAATGGATTTTATTATTGGCAAGTCGAGCTAACGTTCTATTTGCTTCGACAATTTGCTCGGAAAGTTCTCGATGCCACTCTTGTGAGTGACGAATCAGTTTTTCCGCCTTGAGCTTGACTTGTACCTGGTCAACTGCCTCCAAGTTGTCGAATAGGTCAACCGTGCTTTTAAACTTTTCAGAGCCAAGCTTCTGCCGCGGAGCCATGCATGTACCCCGATTACTGACTACGTGCGCCGTCGATACTCAAGCCATTCTCAAGACTTTGATATACGGCCAAGTTAATTACAGCAGCACGGCTCTGACCTAGCTTTGCTGCCAGCTCGTCCACGCGTTCAAGCAATGGTTGGGTAATAGTCAGGGTAATCTGCAACTTCTTGCCCTTCCTTACATATTTGGGCTGCGGCAAATCAGCTTTTGCAGCAGCATCAGGGGCAGCTGCAATGAAATCATCCACACTCGATTTCTTTTTGGGCCGTGTAATTGTCATACTAATTCAACCCCTAATTCATATTAATTTAATATTAAAATAATGCCATAACAAGTGATTTTAACTCATCTGCTGCCTTTGTGTCTTGCGGCTTTATTTCCAGTACAGACAAACCTTGACCTGCTGCATTGGCAAACACCTTACGACGGCGCAATGGTGTAGTTAAATACTCGAATTGCGGCACATCAGCTACGGCAGCAGCAGCATCCGCATTGTCGGTTGAATGCTCCCCAGGATCAGCACAATTGAGCACGGCAAAGGCTCTCAAACCATCGCGTACACTGCGTGCTTCATCCACCAATAGGGCGATATCATTTAAGGCCCATACGTCATAACTACGGGGTTGAAAAGGTACTAAGAGAACATCAGAGAGCACAAGAGCAGCTCGTAGTGCTGTTGAATCGCGCCCACCAGCATCAATGATGATGTCGTCAAATTTACTGGCCTGCTGTTGCACTTGTGCCCGCAAGATCGGACCATCTGGATAGCTCGCACAAGCAATACCAGGGATGTGACCCGCTTCCGCTCGGATGCTTATAGCTGTTTGCGCCGTGCCTTGCCTATCGCCATCAATTAACCAAACATCACGCCCGGTCAACGCTTGCGCAATTGCCAGATTCACCGCAAGCGTAGTCTTGCCAACCCCACCCTTTGTATTGCCTACAGTTACAATCATTTTATACTTTCTTTAATATTAAAATAATTTATATATTAACTTAATTAATATTAATAATGCAAAGCGAAGTACCCTACTGCTCCGCTTGGAAACACCATCAAGCTGTTATAGGCTTGTATATTTATATCCGTATCAGTATATTTACGCTATGAAACTACTGCGATTCCTTGGCAATTCTCTCCAGTGCTTGCGAGAATTCCCAGAGGACGTCAAGCATGATGTTGGCTATCAATTAAACAAGGTTCAAAATGGCGCACAGCCTGATGACTTCAAGCCAATGTCTTCCATTGGTAAAGGTGTTGAAGAAATCCGCGTGCGAGATGAAACAGGCATCTATCGAGTGGTCTACACAGCAAGACTATCCGATGCAGTCTACGTATTACATGCTTTCCAGAAGAAAACTCAAGCCACGTCAAGACGTGATATTGACTTGGCTAAATCCCGCTATGTGGAACTCATGAGAGGTACCAAGTGATCGAGATTGAAACCTTTAACAGTGTATGGGATGCAATTAGCGACACACCCGAGGAGGCTGCGAATCTTCGGACGCGGGCCGACTTGATGCAGCAGATTACAGCCATCATCAAGGCCAACGGCTGGAAACAAAACGAGGCTGCAGCTCATTGCGGTGTCACTCAACCACGTATCAACGATCTGCTACGTGGACGTATTTCCCGGTTCTCCCTGGATGCGTTGGTAAACATCGCCACAGCTCTCGGCCAACGCGTACACGTGGAACTTGAACCAGCCTAGATATTCGCAAAACATTGCTCCCCGCAATGAGCCTTGCGTTGGGTGAATCGACTCAACGCCCGATACAACGTAGTCCGATCCACACTCAGCAGCCCGGCCATGCTGGCTACGGTTTCCTGTCCCTCCCGGATCATTCGCCTAGCGTGAGCAATCTGCTCCCGGTTCAATTTGTGCGGACGGCCTATATGCTTTCCCCGCCGCCTAGCTGCCTGCATGCCGGCTTTGGATCGTTCGGATATCAATGAACGCTCAAACTCGGCCAATGCGCCCATGATGTGAAATACCAGCTTGCCTCCGGCTGTCGTGGTGCCGATCCCATCCGACAGGCTCTCAAATCCGGCGCCTTCGTTTCGCAGCTTCTCGATCAGTTCAATCAAGAAACTCAACGACCGCCCCAGACGGTCCAGCTTCCACACAACCAGCACATCGCCTTTCCCCACTGCGGCAATTGCCTGGGACAGTCCCTCACGCTCGATGGTGGCCCCGCTGACGCCGTGATCGGTAAATACCTGCTCGCATCCCGCCCTGGTTAAAGCATCCAGCTGCAGGTCAAGATTCTGGTCATCGGTGGAAACC
>NZ_QAOK01000062.1 GCF_003050865.1 Nitrosospira multiformis
TCAGTGCGACGCACTGCGAGCAGGGGTCGGTCAAGGCTTTTGACGAAGTGATCGCGCACGGGTCGGCGACATAAGCGAACTCGCTGAGTACCATGATTCCCGCGCTTGTTCCGCCAATGGGAATCTTGAAATTCCGGACCTGCTCCGATATCAACTGTTCCAGCAACGAGCCCTTCCAGAAATTGTAGTAGCGCCCTTGATCGCCCCCTGTTAGCCAGATTGCGCCGGCATTTCGAATGTAAGGCTCGAGCGCCGGGTCGTTAGCCGTTTCGATGTCAGGAACCACCAGAGTTACTACCAAGGCGACGGGTCCGACTATGCTGATGTAAGTATCGTCAGGCGGGTCGCTGCCATTATCAATCACGACAAAATTTCCCGGCCTCCCTATACTGCCATCGCCACATTGGGTCATCTTGCCAATCATCCAGCTAAAGGCCTCCTTGACGTCATCTCCTCCACCCATTAATACAGCAGTTCGTGTGCTTAACGGAATTGTGCCGCAAGGGAGATAATCAACCATCTCGCCATTTTGAGAGATTCCTAATCGCGATTTATTGGCTGCCTCTACCAGGCCTATCCCTGTGGAAAACACAGCAACCATGATCGGGGTTGCCATCAATCTGCATATAATTCTGGAATTTGTTTGCTGCTGAGCGAGAAAAAACCACACAAGCAATTCCATTTTTTGTCTCCCCCTCTGTTATGGAATTTTCGATTTGAAATGGCAGTGAATTCCCGCTCCAGTCTTGTTCTCTCGTATCGAAGGGCTGCAAAACTACTTCTTTGAATCCCACGTCCTCGATGCTACGTCTTGGGGCCTCAGCATCTATCCGGACAGCGACAAGGTACTAGCAGCGCTGCTGTGCAGCGCCGATTCGGGCTTTCTCCAGATCCGTAATACCAGTGAGGGGTCTTTCGTCTTGCGCACCGATTACCGGGGCTGTTCAAGCTCACTCTTGCTGGGACGGGATGTCGGAAAAGGGGAATCTTTGCTGATGATGGAAATGTGCCAGGTGATGAGCGAGCAAAGATCAGTAGAAAATCACGAAATCACCTTATTTGGTCAGATTGCCTACTCTCTTCTGGCTGGCATAATTAGATCAATGTGCAGAACAACTATTGTTCATCGACCCAGGCGCGGGCCTTTGCGCTTGCGGCCTCATACGCCTTGTTTTCATCATCCACCGGCTCAGCAAAACTCTCGTATGCAACTTTGCCATCGCTAGCGAGAATGCGGAAGCGGCCATTCCAGAGGCCGGTTGTGTCGTCACGCTCCGGCCAGGCAGTAATCCGGTACCCTTTGTATTCGTCGTTCATGTCATCCTCCATTTGGTCAGACGAGGCGATGATGGGAGGTTTTTAGCAAAATAACCCCCCAGGAGCTTGCATTATTTGTGTTATTGGTTCTGTCCAATCGTGATACCAGGAGAGGCCGAAAGGGTTCCTGGTGTCGGGACTCCTCCACTCTAGAAGCGAAAACCCGCAGCCGCTCCTGTTTTGGTCGACATCTCAGGTGTTGGCACAAAGACACCTCTTCGCCCCTTTTCAGTACCTGTGAAAGCCTGATCGGGGACCTTAAGCTTCAGAAGCGACCATCGAGAAAGAATTACCACTTTGAAGCGGGAATTCGATTTAGCAAGAGAGGTCATCCTGCTAAATAACAAATACTTAACAAAATATTCACATATTGTACTATTGAACGTGACGCTTCACTAAAGGAAAAATGATGATGAAAAAAGGAAGATTTATTGCATTTGATATGTCTTAAGCATATTGGGAGCACTGGTGACCGTGTGGTTTTCATCCTAGAAGCTGTGGAATATGCGGATGCTAATTCGGGGTTCCATAGTTCTTCTATTACTCTGAATGATCATGAAACGAGGGCAAGGTTCCACGAGGATGAACCATGGAAATGCAAGGCGCAGGAACAAAAATGGCTGCTTGAGCAGTACAAGGCTAAAAGCTGCCTCTACGGCAGGCAAACCACGTCTGCAAGCTCCGTCCATGCACTTGGACGCAAATATGATAAAGCCGCAAAGGCTCATACCAGCGAAGCCGCATTACATCGGGAGAGGGTACTGCAGCTGCAGAAGATGCCTTCTGCAACTTCCCGGCCAAGACCGAGCACTGTTGAAGGAGCGAAGTGATGAAGACACGGTAGCCCGGATGACGCAGTACACGCCTGTTCACTTTCCCAGGAATGGGTTTTTTGCTTGTAAAGCAGACACTCAATGACCTGCAGTAAACCTTGAAGGTCATGGTTTCGCTACCTGCTGCCACTTTACGCCAAGGAACTCACCAGTGAATCGGACAACTGCCCTTACTGCTGCTGCCATATCGGTTACCGGAATTGTCATAGGAGGGTTTGCGGCAATCTCGTATCACACCGTCTTTTTCTACACCGCCGACGGATATATGCCACCCAGAACCGCGGCGCGTGTGGGACTCCTGGAGAATGAAGAAGCTTTAACTTCGGGCGGGGTAGCGTTCAGAAAGGCTGAGGGCGGTGGTTATGATTATAGGAAAGAAATGGCGACTGCCTTCATTGATCTAACTGGCCACACGGATATCGACCTGCTTGCTGAATGCGAACGTCTGGGAGACTGTGAACTGCGGAAGTGGACCGGTATACCCCATAAGCTCATAGAGACTCTGCCGGAAAAACTGATGAACGAATAATGCGGCAACCCTTTAGGGAGGAGACAGGACTACCTCTAGTATTTGTCTTTGCTGCGTGCAATACACTTGAACAAGTCAATCAGTGGGTCAGGATTTCAAGGCAACAGGATTTGCTTCGACCGCTTGCTCCTAACTGCCGATCAAAGCTGAGGAAAGTCACTTAGACAGTACTTTCGCCCTTCTGCTGTGAGCGTCAGCAAAGAAGCCGATGCTCTTGCTTTTTGGGCTTGAGCATCGGCTGATTGATTTGAATGAGTGGTTAACCCTGAGTTCTAAGTGTCGTAGTCAGATCAGTATTATTCTTTCCGCCCATCCTTGGACATGAAAAACCAAAGAGCAACGGCACCTATACCTACTACGAGAATCGCCATTTCCATGATAACTCCCCTTTCAGAATTGAGATGCTAAAAAGAATATGATCAACTTGATGACCAGCTAAATACCGCTATCAGTACGGCCAGCAACATCTTTGTCGAACACACACCAACAGACAGAACCGCTTTGTCCGTATGTTATTTGACGAGGCTCAAAATAAAAAATTCCACCTTTTCTAAAATCCCCATAAAAAAATGGATATTTACTGCTGGGTGGGCAGACAAATACATATTTTCACACTAGTAGTTCTGGTAACCCCTTTGGACTACGCATGAATGAGTTTGCCCTAGCCGCTGGGGTTAGTCCGGTGCTACCTATTCCCGCCATACGTCCCGATACCGATAGACCTCCCCCACCTCCCCCGATACCAGAACCAGAAACTTACACAATGTTTCTTGCTGGTTTTGGGTTGATGAGCTTTGTGGTTAGACGAAAACAAAACAAAAACAAAATAGGGTAAAGAGGCATAACCCGCATTAAGCGGGTTTTTTATGCCTAATAATGCCCACTAGAGAAAAGCTTAGCTCTGCTATTGGCAGCGCCTCTCCCCCGCATAATTGTCGGCTCTGTTGCAAAAAAAGGACAAACCAGAAAACTATGCGTGTAATCCGATTGATTATGTCCTGTAGATACCGAATTGCCTTTCAATGAGCCAGATTTCTCCTGTGAGGCCTTGGCCCAATTTCCAAATGTCCAGCTGTCCTTTCTTGAACATCTGCATAAGCTCGAAACCTTTGATGGTGGCGTAGGCTGTTTTCATCGATTTAAAGCCCCGCACCGGGTTTATCAAGCGTTTGAGCTTGCCATGCTCAGCTTCGATAATATTGTTCAAGTATTTGACCTGCCGGTGCACGATATCCGGCAGACACTTTCCTTCCGCTTTTAATTCGGTAAGGGCGGACTTGTAAGCGGGCGCCTTGTCGGTATTGATAGTATCGGGGTGCGCTCAGGGGTTTCATGGATTTCAGGGCTTTGCCCAAGAACTGTTTGGCGCCCTGGGTATTGCGAGTAGCGGAGAGATAGAAATCAATCATATGGCCTTTTCT
>NZ_QAOK01000063.1 GCF_003050865.1 Nitrosospira multiformis
GGCGTTTGCTGGAGAGCATCAGGAAGATTCATGATGGCAGCGATGGGGTGATGGGCAGTCCACGAGTCTGGAAGGAATTGCGTTATGAAGGTGAGACATGCGGGTTGAACCGTGTGGCACGACTGATGCGAGAGCAGGAATTGCATGGCATCCCGCAGCGTAAACGCTGGCGCAAGAAGGTCTGTGGTCTTCGACCGGAGAATGTGCACAATCACCTGCAGCGGGACTTTACAGCAAGTGAGCCCAACAGTCGGTGGGTGACGGACATAACCTATGTGCGCACTCAGGAAAGCTGGCTTTATCTGTGCGTGGTCGTGGACCTGTACTCGGGCATCGTGGTCGGCTGGTCGATGAGCCATTGCCAGGATCGGCAACTGGTGCTGCAGGCCGTACTCATGGCACTTTGGCAACGCGAGGCAAAAACTGCGGTCATCCTGCACTCGGATCGCGGCTGTCAGTTTACCAGTGACGAGTATCAACGTTTCCTGCAAGGACACAATCTGATTTGCAGCATGAGCGCTGCCGGCAGTTGCGCCGACAATGCGGCAGCAGAGAGCTTCTTTGGCTTGCTCAAACGGGAGCGAATATATCGTCGCCAGTATCGAACCCCGGCTGAGGCGCGCACGGATATCTTCGACTATATCGAGCGATTCCATAACCCGCGAAAACGGCGACAGCTGGAAATGCGTCAGAAGCAGGATTTAGGCTTAACCAAACCGTCCGGAGAAATGGGGTAAAACCCATTCCCGTTTCCTAGATGGAGATTAATGTCAAAGCGCTCGGATATGAGCACTAGGCTTTGCCAAGTTGGACGAAAAGAATCCTCCACACTCGTTCATGGATCGGCACGATTGGCATTCCTCCAGGAAGTCGTTTTTCCAATCGCTGATTGAGCGCACCGCAAACTGCCTCACCGATTCTGGAACAACACAGAGAGGATGGTTATAGATGGAAACACGCATTCCGTAGCGCGCCAGAGTATGCGTAGCCTCTTCCAATTCCTCGCTGTAGTCGTAAGGGTCAATCCAGAGCCCGTTGAAATTGGATTTGGCAAATCCCATGATTTCTAAGCCCATCAGGGCGACGTGATCGACAAACAGCAGATTACGGGTAATAAACTCGGCTAGCTTTGGCAGGCGCCGAAAGTTTTTCTGATGAAGTACAACCCGGATTTCGACAGGAACCTGACATCGCTTAAGGTTCAGGATGCCACGAAGCGTATCGTCAAAAGCATTGTCTGCCTGGACAATGAAGTCATGCAGTTGAGAATAATCCGCATACAGAGGAATACCGATCATCAGATCGGGATGCTTTACTTGTGCGACCTTGACCGCGAGTTCGAGACTTTTGAAATTTCGACCGTTAGAGAGGATATGCAAAGCTGTCCTGGGGAGGTGTGTTTTTGACGCCTGGATCAGGCGAATAAAATCATCCCCCCATAACGTCGGTTCCCCTCCCGTAATTCCGATTTCCGGCGTATCAGAATGAATGAGCGGAAGTGCCGCAAGCATATCATCGACGAGGTAGCGGTCATCAATGTCCCTCGGGGGCTGTGAACACATGATGCAGAATGAGTTACAGCGCTCCGTCACTAGGAAGGAGTTCGAATTCGCTTCCTTTCTGTACAACACGTGGATCGTGGAATTCACGGGGTGAAACTTGATTACGTCGTGCCCCTTCAAATAGCCTAATTCTGGTGCGAGCCGAAGAACATTGAGACGGCTGCTTAAGTCTTGCTCTCCCCCAGTTGTTCCCGAAATCAGCGTTAGGCCAAAACCCGACGGCAGTGGGCATGATCCATCCCACAGAAGGGTATGTGCAGGCCTCAGCGCGGCTGGAAGATGAGCGTTTGTGGTGATCTTTGATATGAATGGCGCTTTATGGCTGAGGGGTGTCAGCGCTAGGTTGTTCCTGGAGTGCAAATGAATCACGGACGAACCCAGCTTAAAAGAATTTTCCTGGCTTCTGGATCATCCTGTAACAGGGTGAAGATATGGCGGAATATTTTCATATTTTTGCTGCAAAAGCCACTAAAAGCTTTGTGGCCAACGGCATCTTTCTGGGTCGCATAGTGATAGACCGGATCAGTGCCACAATAAGGCAGAAAACCGCAGTCGTTACACATCGGAGCACTTTCGGCCAGTGTGGCCTCAAGGGTATCGAGGAGAATGTCCGAGGTCATTACATCCTCATAGTTATCCTGATACACATTCCCAAGCCGGAATTTTTTCTCGCCCATTTCCGCCAGCATCCGAGCTTCATCCGCTGCGTAGATATCGCCATCATAGTTATAAACAATAGCGGAAATAGCCATGCCGGAAGGTGACTGGAGATCGACGTATCCGGTCCCAAAAGGCGAGAAAATCTTGTTGATGATCAAAGAGGCATAAAGCTCGACGAAGAGATGACCTTGGCGGTTGATTTCAAGGACGTAATCCAGGCCTTCTTTGTAAAACTCGAACCACCGGTCAACGTTGTATTTCTCGGCCTGACGATTTTTGATGGCAAATCCATATGGGCTTAACGGCCGCAAGAATATCCCATCAATACCCAGGGCGAGATACATGTCGATAATCTCCCGTACTCGGGAAAGGCTTGCCTCTGTTGTAGTCATTAGCGCGCCTACCTTATCTCGCCCCAACACTGCCTGAGCCTTCTTTATGCCCTCAACGGTGAGTTGATGGCCATTCCGTCCCGGACGAGGGCGATTGCGATTGTGCAAATCTTCAGGGCCATCCAGAGAAGTGGACAGGTGAATATCATGAGCAAGACAGAATGCCAGCACCTCGTCAGTTAAAAGACTCATGTTCGTCGTTATCACGAACTGGAGGTCTTTGCCGTACTCTCTATTTCGCTCCTTGGCCTTTTCGACCACATACCGAATAATCGGAAAATTAAGGAGCGGTTCTCCGCCTTGAAACTCAATCTTGATTGCTGGAGATGGGCTTTTAAACACAAAGTCCAGCGAGCGGTCTGCCGTCTCCTGGCTCATGTCATAAGCCAGTTTGTCATCTGTTTGTCTTGAAACCTGGCAGTATTTGCAGGAGTAATCGCAGCGCAGACTAACAACAAACAGATGCAGAGCCGTATGATCTGCTTTAGGAATTCAGGACCAGACAGAAAGTGAGTTTTTCGGCAAACTTGACCTTGAAAGGAGGGCTGTTTGCCATGAAGAAGAAGCGGT
>NZ_QAOK01000064.1 GCF_003050865.1 Nitrosospira multiformis
GGCTCGGTGTTGGCGTAGCGCTGCTCATTGATCCCCCAGATCTGAAGCTGCGCCCGCTCGGCTTCACTGAGGATGTCGATGTTGCCAAGGCTCTGTAGCGAGTTTACGGGAGTGGTGGTAATCCTGTCGAGCAGTCTGTTGAGGTGCGTTGCAATGGATTCCACCGCCGTTCGCGAAAAATATCTGCAATCGTAGCTGTAGCCCAGCGACAGCACATTACTCTGCATGACCGATACCATCATTGGATAATTGCTGCTTTCGCGATTACGGATGTTGAAAAAAGCAAGCCCGCCCGGACTCGATTCGCGCAACGCCTCATCCATGGGATAGTTCTCGAATACGAGAATGCTGTCGAATAATCCCTGCCCGCTTTGTCCCAGCCAGCGCTGGATCTCATACAAAGGTGTTTGCTCGTGTTCGCGCGAGGCGAGGTTCTGCGCTTGCAGGTCGCGCAGCCATGCGCCGACCTGGTGCTCGGGCTGGAGCATTACCGACACGGGAAGCGTATTGATGAACAATCCCAACAAGTGCTCCGCTCCCGGCAGGGCGGCCGGCCTTCCCGCCACCGTGGCGCCGAAAAGGACGGTTTGCTTCCCGGTGTACTGGCTCAGCAAGATCGCCCAGACACCCTGTATCAGCGTGTTAAGGGTGACGCGTTCGCGACGGGCAAACTGAATCAACCTCTCGGAAAGGGAAAGCGGCAGTTCAGTGATATGCTCCCCATACTCTTCATGATCGGAATTTTCTCGGTGCGCAGGCAATATCGCCGCCAACCGCGTCGGCTCCCCGATTTCATTCAGCCGCTCCCTCCAATATGCTTCGGAAACTTCCACATCACGGCGCTGCAGCCACTCGATAAACCTGCGATATTCGCCTCTGCCCCGGAACGACGCTTCCTGAACTGGAGAGAGGTCTCCGGCATATCGCCGCAATACTTCCCCGGCCAGTTGGGAAGTGCTCCATCCGTCAAGCAGCAAGTGATGGATCGTCCAGATGAAGTGGTACCGGTCGTCGGTCAATCTCACCAGCGCGATGCGCATGAGCGGAGGTCTGGCAAGATCAAAACCCGAGGCATGTTCCACCCGCGCCAATACCTCAAGATCGCGCTCCCTTTTCTCCCTTTCCTCCCTATGCTCCCTATGCTCCTTATCCTCCCTGGTCCGCCAGTCGTGTTCCACAAATGGCAGCTCGACGGACTTGGCTACCCATTGCAGGGGCTTGCTGTCCTGAATCACGAAACCTGTCCGTAACACCGGGTGGCAAGCCACCGCAGCCTGCCATGCAGCCTTGAAACGAGTTGCATCCAGTCCCTCGATATCGGCCCTCAACTGATTGAGGTAAACACCGTGGTCGTCCCTGTCAAATACGCTGTGGAAAAGTATGCCCCCCTGCAATGGAGAAAGTGGATAAAGGTCTTCAAGCTGTGCGGCGGCGATGGGCAGAGGTAGACTGTCCAGCTCGCGCTGGCTGATTTCGACCAAGGGGAAATCCGAAGGGGTAAGGCCTTGTATGCCACGGGTGCAATGGACAATCAACGTTTCAAGCTCAGCCTGGCAAACGCTCAGGAATGCCTCAATTGTCGTCCTGTGGTAACGCGCGGCGCTATAGCTCACCGTAAGGCACAGTTCGCCCTCATAAACATGACTATTTATGGAAATATCATGACTGAGAGGCGCATTTTCATCGGTCAGGTCCCCTATCGATTCGGTCGCCAACGTCCACAGCGCGCTTTCGTCGAAACTCGCATCCAGTTGCCCCAGGTAATTGAATACGACTTCAGGCTGGGGCAGGGATGCCAGGGCTTCACGCTGTTCGGACGTGCCGTGATATTTGAACAGGCCGTAACCCACTCCCTTGTTCGGTATCCTTCGCAGATCCTCCTTGATGCGCTTGATTCTCTGACCCAAGTCTCCGGCTGGGTCGAGCAACACGGGATAGAGGGTGGTAAACCATCCGACCGTTTGCGAAAGGTCGATATCGTATAAATCTTCCCGGCCATGGCCTTCAAGATCGATCAGGATTTTCTTATGGCCGCTCCACCGGCAGAGGGCGCTTCCCAAGGCGGTAAGCAACAGATCGTTTACGTGAGTACGATAGGCTGGGGGCGCCTCCTTAAGCAAGGCGTGGGTCTGCGCCTTACCCAGCTTGAGCACAGCATCGTGCTGGTGACGAACGAAGCTCGCGCCCTCGGGGTTATCGCAGGGCAGTATGACCGGTACTCCCGTCAAGCTTCGCCAGTAAATTAGTTCTTCTCGGTTTTCATGTACATAACGCTGCAGCTGCGCGGTCCACACCTCATAGCTGCCCGATTTTTCGGGCAATGCGATAGCTTGGGCATTCCGGGCCTGACTATAGGCACTCTGCAAATCCTCGAGCAGGATACGCCAGGAAACGCCGTCGATCACAAGGTGATGAATAACCAGCAGCAACCGCTGGCTGCGATCGTCCATATCGAAAAGCACGGCGCGCAGCAATGAACCTTCCACGAGATTCAGGCTGCGCTGCGCCTCGTTGCACAGCACTTCCAGATCGGCTTCGGTAGCAGCTTTGCGCACCCATAACAAATCATCCGCAATGGATTCCCCACAAAACTGTTGCCAGTCGTCGCTCTCATTTCTGGCAAAGCGGAAACGAAGCGCGTCGTGGTGCCGCACCACGGCTTCCAGTGCCTGTCCAAGATGTGCAGGATCCAAATGTTCCCGGCTTTTCAGGAGCGCGGCCTGGTTCCAGTGATGTCGCGCGGGAATTTCCTGTGCGAAGAATTCAGCCTGAATTGGCAGCAGCGGTAGGAGTCTCCTCGAGCCTCCGTCGCTCAATCCTTCTTTCGGTTGTGCGCTTGTGATCGGAGTCAGGGTAGCGACGGTTGCATCTTGAGGCTCGAGCGTCATTGCCACCGACGCCAACGAAGCAATGGTCTGCTGTTCGAACAACTGGCGTGGCGTGATCTTCCAGCCGGCACGACGCGCTCGAGTGACGATCTGGAGGCTGAGTATGGAATCGCCCCCCAGCTCAAAGAAGTTGTCATGCCGTCCCATCTCTGCCACACCCAGCACCTGCGCCCAGATACCCGCCAGAATTTCTTCCGCTTCCCCCTGCGGTGCCTCATAATGCTCCGTATGGGTAAACTCCGGCTCAGGCAAGGCCTTGCGGTCTACCTTGCCGCTCGGATTGA
>NZ_QAOK01000065.1 GCF_003050865.1 Nitrosospira multiformis
ACGTGGATATTGCCTCGGTGATCACCTACCAGCGCAATTCCTTCGGCAACTCGACAGGCGATGCTGTCCAGCCATCCGAAATCAATCAACACAGATAATAGCCTCAAGGAGGAAACCATGGCAGCAGTACACGATCACGACATTGCACATGCCCACGATCATCATCCCACAGGCTTGATGCGGTGGCTGACCAGCACGAACCATAAGGACATCGGTACGATGTATCTGTGGTTCAGCTTCATCATGTTCCTGACAGGGGGCGTGATGGCGCTGACTATCCGGGCGGAGCTATTCCAGCCAGGAATACAGATCGTCAATCCCGAATTTTTCAACCAGCTCACCACCCTCCACGGGCTGGTGATGATTTTCGGCGCCATCATGCCGGCCTTCGTCGGTTTTGCCAACTGGCAGGTACCGATGATGATCGGCGCCCCCGACATGGCCTTTGCGCGAATGAATAACTGGAGCTTCTGGTTGCTGCCGCCCGCGGCGCTGCTGCTGCTCGGTTCCTTCTTTGCTCCGGGTGGAGCGCCAGCTGGAGGCTGGACAATCTATCCTCCGCTGTCGGTGCAGATGGGCATGGGGATGGACATGACGATCTTTGCGATTCACATCATGGGTGCTTCTTCCATCATGGGATCGATCAACATCATCACCACCATTCTCAACATGCGCGCGCCGGGCATGACCCTGATGAAGATGCCGATGTTCGTATGGACCTGGCTGATTACCGCCTATCTGCTGGTGCTGGTCATGCCGGTGCTTGCCGGTGCGGTGACCATGCTGCTGACTGACCGCAATTTCGGCACCAATTTCTTCAATGCTGCAGGCGGTGGTGACCCCGTGATGTTCCAGCATATCTTCTGGTTCTTCGGACACCCGGAAGTCTACATCATGATTCTGCCGGCGTTTGGTATCGTCTCGGAAATCATCCCGACTTTCGCGCGCAAGCCGCTGTTCGGATATTCCTCGATGGTGTATGCAACCGCTTCCATCGCGATTCTTTCCTGCATCGTCTGGGCGCACCACATGTTTACGGCCGGCATGCCAGTAACGGGACAGCTGTTCTTCATGTATGCCACGATGTTGATTGCCGTGCCGACGGGTGTGAAAGTGTTCAACTGGACGGCTACCATGTGGCGCGGGTCCATGACCTTTGAGACACCCATGCTGTTTGCCATCGGCTTCATCTTCCTGTTTACGCTCGGCGGCTTCAGCGGCGTGGTGTGTGCCATTGTTCCGATCGATATTCAGGTGCAGGATACCTACTATGTGATCGCGCACTTCCATTATGTGCTGGTATCCGGTGCGCTGTTCGCGATATTTGGCGGTGCGTACTACTGGCTGCCGAAGTGGACGGGTCACATGTATGACGAGACACTGGGCAAATGGCACTTCTGGCTGTCCATGTTCTTCTTCAACCTCACTTTCTTTGTCCAGCACTTCCTGGGGCTTGCCGGCATGCCGCGCCGTATTCCCGACTATGCGCTGCAATTTGCGGACTTCAATATGATTTCCAGCATCGGCGCCTTTGGATTCGGTTTGAGCCAGTTGTTGTTCCTCTATGTGGTGCTGAAATGCATCCGTGGTGGTGCAAAGGCGACCGCCCAGACCTGGGAAGGTGCGAAGACTCTGGAGTGGACCTTGCCGTCGCCCCCTCCCTACCATAGTTTCGAAACCCCTCCTGTTATTCGTTAAGAATTGGGGAATAATATGAAGGACGATGCAGAAAGAAGGCGCGGTGCAATCAGAACAGCCCTCTTTCTGCTCGCGACTGTAATAGCACTCTTTGTTGCGGTTATTGTAAAAAACTGGTGATGAACGTAACTGAAGCGAATTCCGTCGTACTCAGGAAACTGTTGATCTTTACTGTAATCATGTTTGGTTTCGGCTTCGCACTCGTCCCGTTTTACGAGAAGATCTGTGAAGTTACAGGCCTCAACAATCTGTTACAGGCAGATACGCTGGTGGAAAATACCCAGGTTGATACGGCTCGATGGGTAACGGTGGAACTGGATGCCAACACACGGGGACTGCCTTGGCAGTTCAAGCCTCTGCAGTCCAGTGTGCGTGTGCATCCGGGCGAGTTGACACAAGTGGTCTATGAGGTGAGAAATAACTCCGACCGGGAGATCAACGGTCAGGCGATACCCAGTTACAGTCCTCAGTTACTGGGAAAACACTTGAAAAAACTCGAGTGTTTCTGTTTCAGCAAGCAGGTATTGAAACCGAGAGAGGTACGGCAAATGCCGGTTCAATTCCTGATCGAACCAGGTCTGCCAACCGATATCAATACGGTTACCATCTCGTATACCTTTTTTGAGTTGGGTAACGATAATACTGCCAGCTTGGATATCAATGCGGACCAGCTTTGAAAGACGATAACAAGCAACCGCCCAAAGGAACGTTGCTGCAGATAGCGAAAGCGGTATTTTGGGCTTTTTTTGGAGTGCGCAAACAGAGTGACCTCGACAGCGATGCGAGTTCATTGACGCCGGCGCAGGTAATCATCGGAGGCCTTATAGGCGCTGCCCTGTTCGTCATGAGCTTGATAATAGTGGTTAAAATAGTTACTTAGACTCAATTTTATATACGCAGGAGAAAGAGCATGAGCCAACAAGGAGGAGGTCACTACTACGTTCCAGCGCCGTCGGCCTGGCCCATTACAGGGTCACTAGCGCTGTTATTCATGGGATTCGGTGCGGCCTTGTCGGTCAACCGGATTCCCCTGGGTTACGGATTGCTGGCGACAGGCTTTGCCATACTCGTCTACATGATGTTTGGATGGTTTGGTACCGTGGCCGGTGAAAGCGAGAGCGGCAAATTCAACAAGCAGGTCGATAAATCCTTCCGCTGGGGGATGAGCTGGTTTATTTTCTCGGAAGTTATGTTTTTCGGGGCTTTTTTTGG
Organism: Nitrosospira multiformis; assembly: GCF_003050865.1. Taxonomy (GTDB): domain Bacteria; phylum Pseudomonadota; class Gammaproteobacteria; order Burkholderiales; family Nitrosomonadaceae; genus Nitrosospira; species Nitrosospira multiformis_E. The sequence continues at coordinate 2,911 of NZ_QAOK01000065.1, forward strand.
CGCGCTATACTACATGCGCATGCATTCCATCCCCGACCTCGCCGACCTGGATAACAAAATACTGTGGCCAGACTTTACCGCCGACTGGCCCACGGCAGGTCCTGGCATCCAGGAGAAATTCATGCCGATGGGGCCCTGGGGTCTCCCCGCGATCAATACCCTGCTCCTGCTGACCTCGGGCGTGACAGTCACCTGGGCGCACTGGGCACTGAAGCTGAACAAGCGTGG
>NZ_QAOK01000066.1 GCF_003050865.1 Nitrosospira multiformis
GCGCGCTCACGTACCTCGGGGGAAAACTTGTTCTGTTTCTTCATAGCTCCATTCTCTCAGATGTTGGAGCCTCTACAAAACCCGGGGCGGTTCACAATCAATATTTTGCATCCAAGATTTGAGTTGTAGTAATCGGAGAATCCTGACTAGAGCAAAGTATAGAGAGTCTTGAAGCATAATATGTTTGCTGATAATTCGCCAAGCTCGTGTATCTCGTGTATCAACAAGCCCGTGTCTCAGTTTGGGTTTTGCGCAGCGCAAAACCTCCTCTCCCCGTTTGCGCTTGTCACAGGCCCCGCCAGCGCTAGAGCTTTCCTGTCATAGCCTGTGATCCGCAAAGCTTTGCGGCTGGCATGCGGAGCAGGCACTATCAGGCTTGCGCTGGTTGCCGGATAATTTCAAGGCGGCTAAACCACAGGATGAGCAGGAATCCTGATCGTCTCGCCCCCCTTCAAAGGGGGCGGCAATCGAAGAAAGGCTTATCTTTGATGGAATTCTTGGCAGATAAAGATCGAAGCTTATTTTTTGCAGTATGCAAGAGAGAAACCAGACAGGGTTCATCTTTGGGGAGTTAGCAATCTCCCCAGTCTAATGTAGAACACATTAAAGTAGAAAAAATCAGGGCAAGCTGCCGGAGGGGGCTTGAGAAGGAGAGGAAATGGGTCTCTCCCAGAGAGCTGAGTGAGTGGGCAGATTTGTAATGTACGCCACAGTCTCGATTAATACTTGAAGTGAGACGGGTTTGGAAAGATGCGCCTGGAAACCGGCATTGAGAGCTCTTTCCCGATCCTCGGATCGGCTGAAAGCGGTAAGGGCCAAGGCTGGAGTGTCTTTCCCTTTATGGGCGGGCAGGTTCCGCACGGCCTGAATGAACTGGTAGCCGTCCATGTGGGGCATGCTGATATCGCTTATGATGATGTCGGGTGTTCGCATCCGCACCTGTTCCAGCGCTTCAACAGCAGTAAGAGAGGTAATTACTTCAGCACCGTGCAACTCCAGCATCAGCCTGGTGATAACCAGTATATCTTCCTCATCGTCTACGACCAATACCTTGTCCCCGGAAAGGGATGAGTTTATGTTATCCATCGCAATGGAGACAGAGCTGTTATTGATTAAAATTTTATTAACACTTCCTTAGCCTGCTCTGTTCGCTCGGTTACATAAACAGCTTAAAGCGGTTGAAAGTAGAAGAAGAGTCAAGCCTTAAAGACTGGGTCAATAAACAAAAACCCCTGAAGCGGGTTTGAGAAGGGGAATGCCGGAAAACTGATTTAAAGTGTGTTTACCGCATCTATGCTGTTTTGCCTTACCTTCTCACATGTCTTCACCTCATCAAATACCTGGTCAAATTCCTTTTTGATTTTTTTATAGCACTCGCAAGTCTCCTTCTGAAGACCAGCCTGATCAATAACCATGATGTGGCCACGACGGTAGCAAATCGTTCCAGCTTCCTGCAGCTTTCTTGCAATTGCTGTAACGCTCTCGCGTCGAACGCCCAGGATGCTGGCGATTGATTCCTGGGTCAGGATAAGGTCCTGGGGACCAAGCCGGTCCAGCATTGACAGCAACCAGCGGCATAGCCGTTGGTGGGCTGTATGATACCTGCTGCATGCCACATTGTGGACGGCTTCCGCGATAAGCGCGTGACTGTAGCGCAACAACAAGCGTTGTAGCAGTCTTCCCTGATTGAATTCCTGGAGCAAAAATGCGGCTTTCAGTCTGTAGCCGTAACCAGCGCTTTGCACGATGGTCCAGCTCTGGGTATCTTCGCCTCCCATGAACAGCGAGACGCCGAGCATGCCTTCTCTCCCTACGCTTGTGAGCTCCGACGATGTGCCATTTTCCAGGAGGCAATGGATGGAAATGACGGAAGAAGTGGGAAAGTAGGCATAAGGAAGCGGCTCGCCCGGTTTGCAGAGAGCATCAGCCAGCGGCAGGTGAACCAGTTCGAGATGCGGTGCCAGATCGGCAAGTTCAATTGGCGGCAAAGCAGCCAGGAGGCGGTTTTGGGTGGGATGGTGCGGGTGGAAAGTGGACATTTGTATGGGAAAGCAGGCGTGCGGCTTGAGCAAAAAAGATAGCAGGTGCTCTTAAGTGTTATTTCACCCACACCTAACCTACGGTTTCCTTGCCTATTTCATATAGAAACCCCTGCCACCCATCGTGCAGGCAGGTTTATCTCTATTGAATACCGCTAAATATCGAGCCTTCTCCTTCCGGAATTGTGTGTTGGAAAGGGAGTTGACCTCTATCTGTTCAATAGGCGATCAATGGTCTTCTCCTTGTTCTAGCCGATCTATTCATTGGATCTTCTGAAAGATAGGCCAGGGATAACTTTACCCAGGCGCATTCTAAGCATTGGGCGGGAAGGAATTAACTGTACTTTGGTACATGTTTTTCTATGGTGTGCCTGGTGCAAGGTGTGAAGGGGTTCCTCCTCTTGCAATCAAATAGAGATTTCCAAGTTTGCAAAAAATCTTTAAGCCTCGATGGTTTTCTTCGAGCGGCTGACTCCCAGCATGGTGCGGTGTTTGCTTCACCATCGAGGCTTGGGATGAAGCATTGTCAATATCCTCCAGGGAAGAAGGAAAATGAGAAAAAGAATGATCGGCAGTGGCACGGATGCCCGTAGGCTTGGCGGTCGTGCTGCAGCAGCGTAGTAGAGGGAAATACGGATATACCGGCAGGCGCAACGACGATCAATTGCAGCAGCGGATTAGGGAATTCGTGCTCAGCTTCCTACAGCAAACCCTGCGCTTACCTTTGCTTATGAACGCCTCATTTGGAAATTTCGGCGGTAGCTGCCTGCTGACTTAACTGGGAAACAAAAGTAGACAGCGGCTACGATTTTTCTGAAAAGGTGAAGAGCAGGAAACAGGCTGATGGAGATTGGGTTCGGGCCACCCCTCCCGGAGGAGGGGTGACTCTAAGTTAGATCAGTTCAAGTGTTTTGTTTATCATTCCTGCGTTTCGCCATAACACCCATCAGGCCGAGCCCTGCAAGCAGCAGGGCATAGGT
>NZ_QAOK01000067.1 GCF_003050865.1 Nitrosospira multiformis
ACGTGGATATTGCCTCGGTGATCACCTACCAGCGCAATTCCTTCGGCAACTCGACAGGCGATGCTGTCCAGCCATCCGAAATCAATCAACACAGAAGATAGTCAAGGAGAAATCATGAACCTGCGTATTCGATGTTGCCCAACATGACACTGCAGCAGGATGACAGGGCGATCGCTATCCTCCTTTGATGAGTTGGGATAACAGTCGGCAGAGATATCAAAAATATTCAAGAAACAGCACCCAGGAGAAACTCATGGCAGCAATACCTGATCACGATGTCGTGCATGGCGCCGATCACGCGCACGACCATCCCCCCACCGGCCTGATGCGGTGGCTGACCACCACGAATCACAAGGATATCGGCACACTGTACCTCTGGTTCAGCTTCATCATGTTCCTGACAGGAGGTGTGATGGCGCTGACTATCCGGGCGGAGCTATTCCAGCCAGGAATACAGATCGTCAATCCCGAATTTTTCAACCAACTCACCACCATGCACGGATTGGTGATGGTTTTCGGCGCCATCATGCCGGCCTTCGTCGGTTTTGCCAACTGGCAGATACCGATGATGATCGGCGCTCCCGACATGGCCTTTGCGCGAATGAATAACTGGAGCTTCTGGCTGCTTCCTCCCGCGGCATTGTTGCTCATCACTTCTTTCTTCGCGCCCGGCGGCGCTGCTGCCGGGGGCTGGACTTTTTATCCTCCACTGTCGGTGCAGATGGGCATCGGGATGGACATGATGATTTTTGCCATCCATATACTCGGTGCTTCCTCCATCCTGGGTTCGATCAACATCATCACCACCATTCTCAACATGCGCGCGCCTGGCATGACGCTGATGAAGATGCCCATGTTCGTGTGGACCTGGCTGATTACCGCTTATCTGCTGGTGCTGGTCATGCCGGTGCTGGCGGGTGTGGTGACCATGCTGCTGACTGACCGCAATTTCGGCACCAATTTCTTCAATGCGGCGGGTGGGGGTGACCCCGTGATGTTCCAGCATATCTTCTGGTTCTTCGGGCACCCGGAAGTCTACATCATGATCCTGCCGTCATTCGGCATTGTCTCCGAGGTGATTCCCACTTTTTCCCGCAAGCCGCTGTTCGGATATTCCTCGATGGTGTATGCAACCGCTTCCATCGCCATTCTTTCCTGCATCGTCTGGGCGCACCATATGTTCACTGCGGGCATGCCGGTGGTAGGGCAGTTGTTTTTCATGTACGGCACTATGCTGATCGCGGTTCCGACCGGTGTGAAGGTGTTCAACTGGACCGCCACGATGTGGCGTGGATCCATGACTTTCGAGACGCCCATGCTGTTTTCCATCGGCTTCATTTTCCTGTTCGTCATCGGCGGTTTCAGCGGCGTGGTCTGCGCCATTGTCCCGATCGATGTCCAGGTGCAGGATACCTACTATGTGATCGCGCACTTCCACTACGTGCTGGTATCCGGATCACTCTTCGCCATCTTCGCCGGTGCGTACTATTGGCTGCCGAAGTGGACGGGTCACATGTATGACGAGACACTGGGCAAATGGCACTTCTGGCTGTCCATGTTCTTCTTCAACCTCACTTTCTTTGTCCAGCACTTCCTGGGGCTTGCCGGCATGCCGCGCCGTATTCCCGACTATGCGCTGCAATTTGCGGATTTCAACATGATTTCCAGTATTGGAGCATTTGGATTCGGTATGACCCAGTTGTTGTTCCTCTATGTGGTACTGAAATGCATCCGCGGGGGAGCAAAGGCGCCCCAAAAACCATGGGAGGGTGCAAAAACACTGGAGTGGACCTTGCCCTCGCCGGCGCCCTATCACACCTTTGAAACGCCGCCAATCGTGAAGTAATCCGTGAAGTAATCCGCTAATCGATAAACAGGAGATCGTCATGTCGAAAAATATGGATATGTCGCAACCCGTGAATCTGTCGGAAGATGAGGAGATCGAGAGGAAGCTTGCAGCAATCAGAACGGCTCTTTATGCCCTGGCTTTCTCTCTGGTGGTGCCCCTTATGCAATATTTTTGGCAATAGCTGCTGTCAAAACCAGCCGGCATCCTATCGATCAACCATAAAGAGAGAAAAAAGTGAGTCAAGAAGCGAGTCATTACTACGTTCCGGCCCCATCCCCCTGGCCCATTACAGGGTCACTAGCGCTGTTATTCATGGGATTCGGTGCGGCCTTGTCGGTCAACCGGATTCCCCTGGGTTACGGATTGCTGGCGACAGGCTTTGCCATACTCGTCTACATGATGTTTGGATGGTTCGGCACCGTGGCCGGTGAAAGCGAGAGCGGCAAATTCAACAAGCAGGTCGATAAATCCTTCCGCTGGGGGATGAGCTGGTTTATTTTCTCGGAAGTCATGTTTTTCGGGGCTTTTTTTGGCGCCCTGTACTACATGCGCATGCATTCCATACCGGATCTTGCCGACCTGGATAACAAAATACTGTGGCCGGACTTCACCGCCGACTGGCCCACGGCAGGTCCTGGCATCCAGGAGAAATTCATGCCGATGGGACCCTGGGGTCTCCCCGCGATCAATACCCTGCTCCTGCTGACCTCGGGCGTGACAGTCACCTGGGCGCACTGGGCACTGAAGCTGAACAAGCGTGG
>NZ_QAOK01000068.1 GCF_003050865.1 Nitrosospira multiformis
CGATTCCATAACCCGCGAAAACGGCGACAGCTGGAAATGCATCAGAAGCAGGATTTAGGCTTAACCAAACCGTCCGGAGAAATGGGGTAAAACCCGATTCAATAGAACGAATCCAGACATAGGCATCTTTTTCAAAGGTGAAGGATTTACTGATTGGGGAATGCCCTTTGCGTCGAACTTGAGCATTCCATTTACCAGACTTTAACTTGCGAACAGTTGCCATTTAACACCTCACTGTGAACAAGGTGTGAATAGCTAAGAAAGGAAGTCTATATAGGTATAATAACCTATTGATTCTTTATAGGAATCGAACCGTTCGGAAGTGTGGCACACACGTATTTTAAGTCCCTTGTGTCTACCAATTTCACCATCCGGGCATTGATTTAAAATGATTTTATGCGTCAGGGGGCGTCACGTTTACCCATGTTTCTACTGCTATGTCGGTACAGAAACCGGGCAGAAAATTAAACGACAAACGCATAACGTCACTTTTCTTTGCGCAGCATTTTACCCGAAGCTGCAACACTCTGCTTCAGGTGATTTGTCTCAAGGTGGGAGTACAAATCCGCTGTAATCGCAATGGTAGAGTGACCTGGCAAATCGCGCAAGGCCACCGGGTTAATTGCCGGTGGGCTGGCAATGCTTGCCAGGAAACAGGAGAACGAGGTTAGTAACACCTCTTCTGGAGGGTTGGGAATGGTTAAAAGAAGATTGCAGTAGTATCAAGCTTGGTAGACTGATATCGGGCTCAAATCGGGCTCAACAGCTGGGGATTCATTATGAAGAGGACATTAATACTTCTAATAGCTGCTGTGGCGTTATCAGGATGCGCAACCACAACCACAAGCGGATACGAAAAGAAATTAGCTCCGTATAACGGCATATCGGAGATTGATTTGATCATGTTGCTTGGAACTCCCCAGCAAGTTTATGAGGAAGGAGGAAAAAAATTCCTTACTTATTCTTTTTCTAGAACGGTTCCGGCTGAGCAGGGAAGTACCGGAAATACCAAGTCATGCCAAACTACCTTTGAAGTTGAGAAAGGTATCGTTATCGGATCAACCTGGAAAGGTAACGCCTGCAAAGGATAGCCCAGCTAAAACAGGATCACCCAGCCGCCTTCGGGCGGTTTTGTTTATGGGCGCCCAGCATGAGCGTGGTCTTGGAGGTAAAAGTCCTCAACGGGTGCTCACCATCGCATACTTCGATCGCCTTGGCATACCTCGTCCTCATGACCTCAACTTCTCGAACCGCCCGGTGCGGACCCGCATGCCGGGTGAGATGGCAGGGGCGCGGCCTATAATAGTCAATCCCTATGCCGATTTTCTTGGTTTTCAGCTTTTTTGAGAGTGACTTCTAGGACTCTCTCATCTGGGAGATTTATTTTCATGACGTATGTTGAGCCATTCCCGTGCAAGGATTGCTTAACACGAACATAAACGCCATTGAGGTCTTTGGCTAATTGGGACAGTCCGGATTTGAATTTTTCGTAATCGACAATAATTTTGTAAAGGCCCGCGAGCGATGCGCCGATAGTAATGGTGGTGATAACGCAACCGAGCTTGTATTCAGTTCGGATAACCCCAACATCTTCCGCATAGGGACTCTCTGCAAGGCGTGATTGGAATAGTCCAGAGACTTGAGATGCAACGTATTCCGCTTCCTCAGGGGAAAGAGACTTGCCTGGGGTAACATTTGTGCAGTAGGTAACAGCACCGATCTCGTATAGTTCCAAGACTTTTCCCTTAATCGGTTGTCTTTAAGAAACGCTTATAAAATAAAAGTATAGATGTGGGACAAAAAATTGAAGATAAATCTGTTGGGCGTAAATTAAAGACTTGTCTGTTTAGGAGGTTCAGAATCGCCAAATTTGGCAGCACAGGCTTCATCGATCGCTCGTGCAGCAAGATCACTGCCAATACCCTTCATATGCTGGAGAATGCAGTCATTATAGTTAGTAGCTTCTGGTGCACGATGGTTATTAGATTCCGTCTGGCGACTACAAGAAGCAACTTGAGTAAGTAATAACAAGAGGACTATGGGAGTCAGCGATCTCATTAATTTATCCTTTGTTGCTCCGATTTTATCGTCTGGCGAACAGAGTTTAAATTAAACACTCCTTCATTCAACCTTATTATAGTTGTGGATATGATTGCAGGTATGATTGTTGAATCAATTTCAAGTGTTTGAATCGCCCCGGTTTTACTAGACACTTTCGAGCTGGTTGAAATACTGTTTTGATCCGCTTGGGTTTCCAGGACCATTCCGAGAGTTAGTTTTCGGCGTTGGTGATCCGCTTGGGTTTCCAGGACCATTCCGAGAGTTAGTTTTCGGCGTTG
>NZ_QAOK01000069.1 GCF_003050865.1 Nitrosospira multiformis
TACAGTACGCCCAGCCAACCGAGCCTGCCCGCATGGGGGCGACGTTGCTTGAGCATGTATGGAATGCAGCGCTCGATGAAGTTGCAGTAACGAGTATGCCCTTTCTCTGCTGCGAGAGGAAGTGAGCCGAAGCGGCGGTGACTTGCCGGCACTGGCAAGGTGACGAAGTCCGTGGGAAACGGGGCTTGCGGCGAAGCGGTTACGCCAAGATGAGCCTCCAGGCTGAGCATGGGACGGTTGAGGAACACGAACCTGTTTGAACGCATCTGAGGGTTGAAATGTCACCCCTGCCCACACCGCTTGACAGGCAGGGCGTGGACTGCCGCCGAACACACGTACGGTCCGGCGACACGAATGCTGACTGGATATGTAGGCCGGGCAGCAGGGAACCACGGGGAACGCGCAGTTAGACCGTGGTGTTCGCGACGACTTGCGGAAAGCAAGGATAAAGACTGCGACAGGCAACCTCGCCCATGCGTTGAGTCCAGCATGTGAACTGGGGAAGGCTTGCACAGATGCCAAGGGAGTGTGTCCCCGATGATGTGCAAGCTGGCGGAGCCTCCGTAGTAGTCCGAGGCCGGGAAAGCCGGCCACATGGCAAAGGGAGGCAGTTGAAGTGGTTTGCTGGGTTGATTAACTGACCATAGTGAGGTGAAGACCTTTGATAATCAGTGAAATGCAAAGCAAACTGGCGACATGGTCGACGGAGGACAAAGAGCGCAAGTTCGATCGACTCCTGAGACTGATTGCCGGCAGGGATTGGCTGAGCGAAGCGGCTCGCATTACGCTGGCATCCAGCGGAGCCCGCACGCCGGGGGTGGACGGTATTGACAAGCGCATGCTGGAAGCGAATCTCCAGCATGAACTGGCGATGATACGCGAAGAGTTGTTGGCGGGCTCGTACAGCCCGCTGCCTGCGCGGCGCGTATACATACCGAAAGCAAACGGCAAGCTCAGACCACTTGGCATCCCGAGTCTGCGGGATCGGATCGTGCAGCGGGCAATGCTGATGGCGATGGAGCCGATCTGGGAGAGTGATTTTCATCCGGCTTCGTATGGCTTCAGACCTGCCCGTAGCGTACACCACGCGATTCGCATGGTGAAGCTTCAGCTACAAGACGGCGATGAGCGCAGTACTGCCGGACGCTGGGTTATCGAGGGCGACCTCGCCAGCTACTTCGACACGGTTCATCATCGTCTGCTGCTGAAGGGAATCCGCAAGCGGATCGCCGACCAGCGCTTCCTTGCCCTGCTCTGGAAATTCATCAAGGCGGGCTGTGTTGATCGCGATCTGTTTCGTGCAGCCAGCGAAGGCGTTCCTCAAGGCGGCGTCATCTCGCCGCTGCTATCCAACATCATGCTGCATGAATTCGATGCGTGGATGGAGAAGAACTACCTGAGCAGGAAAGTGCGGAAGGATCGGTGGGCATGGAACTTCGCAATTCTCAAGCAGCGTCCCATTACTGTGCGAGAAAGCCGCCAATGGAAACCAGCGATTTCCTACTGTCGATATGCAGATGACTTTGTGATCGTGGTAAAGGGTACTCGGGCACATGCCGAAGCAGTACGCGAGCGGTGCAGAGAATTCCTTGAAGGCGAGTTGAAACTCACGCTGAATATGGAGAAGACCCATATAACGCATGTGAACGACGGTTTCGCCTTCCTGGGTCACCGTGTTATCCGCAAGCGTGGACCACGTGGCCGCATGCGGCCTGTGACGACTATTCCGTGGGAGAAGTATCGGGGCTTCGCCGGGCGGTTGGTCAAACAACTGTCAGGTAATTACAGCATGAACCGGATGGATCTGGTGGAAAGCCTGAATCGGCAACTTGCCGGCTGGGCTGCCTTCTATCAATACACCGACTACACGGCGACCCTGTTTGGCAGGCTGGATCGTATCGTCTTCTGGAAACTCGGATACTGGCTCGCGCGCAAGTACCGGCGTGGCTTCAGGTCGCTGATGCGCGACCATGTCCGGGCACCGGAGCCGGGGCAGGCCAAAACATGGGTACTTCAGGGCCAGAATAGTCGAGGTTGGTACGGGGCGGTGGCGCTCAAGCGTCTCGTCACCAGCCGCAAGGGCCGCTTTACATGGCGCTCGCCTTCGGAAAATCCGTACATCATGCGCGACGAGACTCGCCGCACCATCGAGTCGCACTATACAGATGTCGCCTTTGCCATGAGCAACGCTTGAACGGAGAGCCGGATGCGCTGAGAGGTGCAAGTCCGGTTCGGGGAGGAGAGACAGGGAGATAGTTCGACTACGCCCTGTCTCTTACTCCACTTCCGACACGCGAAGGCTGGCTGTATCTGGCGGT
>NZ_QAOK01000070.1 GCF_003050865.1 Nitrosospira multiformis
TCGCAAAGTCAGCTGAACCTTGAGCCCAACCAGCCTCTTAGCTTTACCAATGTAAAAGTGAAAAAGATAGAGACTGCGGGAAATGAGAGTGATTACATCATCGACGTCAAAGAGGGCAGTTTAATATCCAGCACTGGCAGCATTTACTGAAAAAACAAGCACAACATACAGCTGATTTGGGGCTGCCAGATTTATGACGTCGCATTTTAATCCTTCGGACACCTTTGTCTTTGGCGTTAATTTTTGATCGATGAAACGCTATTCATCGGTTTTCCCGGGCGCTGAGGCCTTCATTCTGGATCGGCCTTTGGCGCTTGGTTGCCGCAGCCGGAAGAGAATCGATAGCAATCTCCAGCGGTTCATCCATGGTCGTACGGCCATAACTTATCTCGTGTCAGCAGGATGCTCAATGATGCATAGGCACTCACAGATACCAGAACGCCAATGCCGCAATAATAGTTGGCGGTAGTGCTGCTAATAGCAATCCCAATGGATGGACCACCTCTTCCTCGAAATGCCCACGCAGAATCGCGATTCCAGCCGGCTTGGGAGCGTTGGCGATGATGGTCAGGCCGCCGCCTGTGACTGCTCCGGCGACCAGCGCATACTTGAAATCATCTGGCAGTCCTTCAACCAAGGAGCCGAGGTAAGTCAGGGCTGCATTGTCGGTGAATGCGGTCAGAATGGTCGCGCCAAAGAATACTGCGTCGCTACTCATGCTCATGAGAACGGGCTGCAGCCACCACTGCTGCTGTCCGCCCAGGACGACCAACCCTGCCAGAAAGAAGGCAACCAGTAGACCCTCGCGCAGGATCAGGCGATCCTGGTGGTGTCGATAGGCATCGGCTAAACCGAGGAAAAAAAGGAACAGACCCACGAAAATTGCAGGATGATGAGCGAACACTACGACGCCCGCAAGAAACGCCAGATGGACCAAGACCAGGACCAAAGGCACAGAATTACTGCCGTCGCTGCTGTCCGTAGTTGACAGTTGACTTAATTCCCTGCGGAACAATAGCGTTGCTCCCAAGGCATTCAGGATGACCGCAATGCCGCTTTCCAGCCAAACGTTGACGTCATGAATGCAATATCCCAGTTCCATTTTCCAGCCACCATCAGCACAGGCGGAGCGGCAAATGGCATGAGTGTTCCCCCAATGGAAATGTTTACGAACAATACACCCAGCGTGGTTCAGGCGCAGGGAAATGCCATTCGCAAAAATACGATTAGACAGAATCAATGCGGCCAGGGTCATGGCTGCAGGTTCGGTGATGAACGAACCGAGCAAGGGCACCAGCGCCAGGGTTGTGAAGTAGAATCCGATGCACCCACTCAAGGGAATGATCCGGGCCACTGAGTGGATTGCAACCATCGCGGTTTGGAGGATCGGACGAGTACCGGCAATCACCATGATGGCGAAAACAAACATTGGCTCGGTGAAATTGCGTGAGTCCATATAGCCTATTGCGGCCGTTGAGCCGTCGATGGCAAACATCGCCAGGATCAGAACCAGGGCCCAGAAGCCAAACACCACTTCCACTTCTCCGAGGAAGTGCCACACCCCAGCATGAGCCGGCTGGGTATGCGCCAGGCGCTCAAAAAAATTGGTGGAGAAGGTATGCAGGATGGCAATGGCAAATAACGCTGAGCTGATCAGTTGAATGGTTGTTGGGGTCACATACTTCTCCTCCAGGAGGATTATAGGATCCAAAGGTAAGCACTTTACCTATCCCTTTGACTGTCAATTTTAAAGCTCAAGGAGGCTTTAAGTTTCACCCTCTGATTTTTCTTGCGATTCCGCAAGAGCGTGAGGCCAGAAGCGTTGCATGGCCAGGAAGGTAAATGAGGCAGACCAGGTAATCAATGACAAACCGGCAAGCCCTTCAGTAGCGGTAAGCATTCGTATTGCGCCCACAGGTATCAAATCCCCAAAGCCAACCGTCGTGTAGGAGATAGATGAATAATAAAAATAATCAAAAATGTCACCGGTTGTGATACCGGCGATTCGGCCAAGCCCCATCTCATGCTCCACAAACATGTAGGCAACGGCAAAAACCCACACCTCCAGAAAATGTGCGATTAATAGTCCCATCATTACCAGCAATACGCCAATGCGTTTATGTACATGCGCTCCCAACGTGAGGCCAAGAAAACGCAGTGCTTCATAATGGAGCATTACACAGATCGCCACGATCATTCCGGATATGCCCAAAATCACGAGGTGGGCAGCATGTTCATTCATGGGTTACTC
>NZ_QAOK01000071.1 GCF_003050865.1 Nitrosospira multiformis
AAAAAATGGAGAGGTATCTTGCTGATGCCATAGGCTTCGGGGCTCCGGTTAGTGCATGAGGATCATGCAGGCTGCTTATAACAAAATAAAATGAAACGTAAGGTTTATATTCCTGAGCCATGGACTAAGATGGGGTTGATGCAGCGATCGATATACAGATGAATGGTGGAAGTAAATCAGTCATTGCCAAGTAATTTTTGGGTAACTCCATACCTGTATCATCTGGCAAATGTATCGGGAAGGCATTCGTGGATCAGACTGTGGTCTCTTGAAATTTCATCCACAAAATGAGTAAAAAGGCGCGGGCAGGCACCATAGAGCCGAGGAGCAGGCAAGCGCCCATTTTAGCGGTATAAGATCGACCAGGATATAGATGGCCACCAGATAGAAAAAAAGTGGAATCATCCGCATAGGCTAAACAGGATAGTGTTCTTGAGTTCGTCATGGGTGCGTTCACTGCGGACGATGTAATGAGCGATCAGTGCAAAGGTAGGAAACAGCGGCACCAGACCTGCGAGGTAATAATTCTTCATGTGCGCTGCCAAGTTGATGATTATCACCACAGCGGCGCCCAGCAGTGCTTTAATGGACAAGAATGTCATTTTGGTTTCCTCCGTTGGATTTCCTACAGTATTTGAAAGGTTATTGGCGGAGATTATAAAAAGGGGATCCTGACCCAATGATGTCAACGGCATTACAAATCTGTAATGTTCAGAGAACCAGGATTAGCAACGATGGGATCGAGCGGCGCGGGATCCCGTGTGGACGAGCTTAATTACAGGGATTAACGAAAGCTATGGCGTATGTTATGTCGGAAAGAAAAGCTGTATGGAAGTGCCTTGGCCAATAGTGCTTTGTACACCGATCCTGCCATTGTGAAACCGACGATCGATTTTACGATAGCCAATCCAAGTCCCGCCCCTTCTTTTTTGGTATTACGGGAAGGATTGACCCGATAAAAGCGATCAAATATTTTCGATAAATGTTCCTGCGCGATTCCTGCTCCGCTGTCGCGGCAGACAACCTCGATCCCGCTGTCGATACATTGGATAGAAAAGGCAACTTCCCCACCGCCTGGCGTGTAGCGCAGGGCATTTGAAAGCAGGTTACTGATGATTCTTCGGAAAAGAATCGGATCAGCATCCATCGTCCCATCCCCCATGCATGTTACTCGGACCTTCTGTTCCGCAGCCAATGCTTCATAAAAATTGATGACTTTCGTGACTTCCGTGCGTACATCGATCCGGCTGCGGGTAATCATAGCCTGCGCATTATCGGCCCTGGCCAGGAATAGCAAACTGTCCATCACGCGCGACAGGCGATCGTATTCCTCAAGACTCGACGCAAGTATCTCGCGGTATTCAGGAGCCTCCCGGGGCCTGGAAAGCGCCACTTCGGCTTCTCCCCGCGGGTTATTGATCGGAGTGCGCAGTTCATGCGCCAGATCAGCCGAAACCATCGCTTCCTATCCGGGTGACACTTAGCAAATAGGTTTTATTGTCAGCAGAATGCCATTTCTTTATCTTGCCTTTCGATTCTCGCGAGTCGGGAAATACAGCGGAGGGAGTCTCTTGATCCATTCCAGGAGTCTCATGAAGAGTGATCCCGGATTCATTAAGAATACGGCTGTAGGTACTATACTGGGAGTTGGTAAATCCGACATTTTCCTGGGAGATTTCACGTTCCAGAGCTTCCCGGTCGCCTGCCTGCAAGAGGCGCTCGAGAAACTTGATCCGGCTGTCGAGAAACTGCTCATCTTCTTTTTCCAGTGTCGTGATGAGAATCCAATAAAGGAATCCTGAAGCGAAGATGAGCATAATGGAGGCCGATAACGCATAAAGCCAGGTCAATTGCCTGGTGATCGACCAGCGCGAATGATTGGAGGTGGATGCAATCCACCGCAGGCTATCGATCTTCAAACATGTACCCTACGCCGCGCACCGTATGAATCAGCTTTTTTTCGAATGGATCATCTATCTTGCTGCGCAGCCGGCGTATCGCCACATCGATGACATTGGTATCACTGTCGAAATTGATATCCCAGACTTGCTCCGCAATCAAGGTCCGGGATAGAACCTCTCCCGCGCGTTGAATCGCCCCGGTTTTCGTGGAGGCTTTTTGGTTTAAGTTAAACTTCTACCGTGGCCTTTTGGACCAATTGCTGATAATAGTTTGCTTCTGCTT
>NZ_QAOK01000072.1 GCF_003050865.1 Nitrosospira multiformis
AACCCTAGGGTCAACCCCGGGTTCACAACCTTAGGCAGCCTGGCTCCTCCCTGACCAGGGCAGGAGCCGGGAAAAAAGACTGGAACATGGCAACATGCAAACACCGGTCCGCCACCGTTACAGACGGCAAGGTGGATCGGTGTTTTTTGCCATTTTTAATTTTCTCTATTAATTTCCCTATAAGCTCTCCAAGAGATCCGCAAGCCACTCCCTTAAAGCCATAGTATATAGCCGCTTAATTTCGATAATATCGATTGTAGACAGCGGAAAGTGGGGGAGATGCTACAGAAGTGTCTTATTCATAAGACATTTGATATGAACGGCGGCAGGTTGTCCTAAAGGGAGGATGTTGCTACCTTATCCGCTTTCTCTCGCATGGAAGGGGAGTTGAGTGACATATCTGCGAAAGCATCGGCAATTCGTCGAACACCGGCTCGAATCTGATATTCGTTGAGGGAAGAAAAACCTAACACGAGCGTACGAGCGCTATAGCGACAGCCACCGTAATCATAGCCCGTACCCCCTCCGATCGAGTAGATTCTTACTCCATGACGTAACGCAATTGTCTGAAGCTGAGCTGCGGGTGGGTAGTGGTCAGGAAGATGCCACGCAAGATGCAGGCCACTTTCAAGACCGCTAAGGCGGACTGCGCCAAAATGTTCCCGTAGTGCTTCCACGAGACAATCACGGCGCTTACCATACATATTTCGCATGCGTCTCAGATGGTTGCCGTAGGCGCCGCTGCGGATAAACTCGGCCATGGTCGCCTGATCCAGCCAGGCATGCCCATTATTAAGCAGAGCTTTCGCAGAACGGGCAGCAGGAATCAATGCTTTGGGCACCACCAGATAGCCTAGTCGTAGGCCTGCCCCCATGGATTTGGAGAATGTACCCAGGTACATGACACAACCATAATCATCCAGCCCCATGAGGGCTGTCAGGGGCGATCCGCGATATCGAAAATCTGAATCGTAATCGTCCTCTATAATGAATGCCCCGCAACGTCGCGCCCAATCCAGGAGCTTCAACCGACGCTCGATGGGCAAGGTGAAGCCCAGGGGAAATTGATGAGAAGGGGTGACAAATAAAAGTGCAACTCCCTCCTTTGGTAGTTGTTCAACGTCGAGCCCTGCCTCATCCACAGGCACGGGAATCAATTTTGCATAGTAACTCTCGAAAAGAGAAGTAGCCCCGTGGTAGCAGGGATTTTCCGTTGCAACCATTGTTCCCTCTTTTACAAGGAGGCGAGCAGCAAGATTCAATCCTTCCTGAGAGCCGGCGGTAACGATTATCTGATCTGATGAAACGCTGATACCTCGCGCGACTCCAAGGTGGGCAGCGATGACTTCCCGTAGTTCCGATAGTCCACCGGGATCGCAACATTCCTCGAAGTGCATATTTGCAGACATGAATGTCTTATTTACAAAGCGGCGCCATATCTTATGGGGAAACAGGTCGAGACCAATGCGGTCTGGGCAAAAATCAAAATCGAGATGCTGAATATTATTGTTGGCGTGTATGTGGCCGATAAATGGAATTACTGGCCGTTTGACAAGCTCTTCGTCACCGGGAGAGGAGGGGGTCACCCTACGGGTGGCAGAAAGACAGGTTTCAGGAAGTTCAAGGTTTACATACGTTCCAATTGCCTTGCGGGCCTGAAGATAGCCCTCGGCAATCAAACGATCATAAACCAGCAAAACAGTATTACGGGAAATACCCAACTGTTCGGCAAGCACACGGCTTGCCGGGAGGAGTGTACCGGGTTTTAGTTTACCTCCCAGGATAAGGTGGCGTAACTGGTCAAAAATCTGGCCTTGCAGCGATTGACGGCTGTTGTGGTCGAGTTCAATGGGAATTGCCATATGTATTCATGGCGGCAGGTACGCGCGCTGGATTTCTGTTCCAGGTAAATTATCGATTCTGACATATTTTTATAACTAACGTAAGCCTCCATACGATATCAGCCGCTCTCACTCATTTATGAGAGCGGCTGATTGAGGGCTACCTACATACGAAGCGAGTACTTACTCCTCGTCTTCCTCTTCCTCGTCGTCATCCTTCTTTTCGGGCTTGAGCACCATCTTGCCCTGCTTGATGCTCTCGTTCAGGTCGGTTTCTG
>NZ_QAOK01000073.1 GCF_003050865.1 Nitrosospira multiformis
CTCACACCCTTTGAGTACGTCTGCAAAATATGGTCTGAAGACCCAGACAGGTTTATTATTAACCCGCACCATCACACTGTGGGGCTAAACACCTAACCTCCTTCATTCAGGGGAATATCGCCCAACCAATCATTAATCGCTCCGTTTCATAAGCCTTCCCTTTTGTAACACTAAAGGTTGGCGGGGTCACGGTTCGAGTGGGAAGGACTATCCCGAGCCATTGCTGCAGTTAGTCCGCCTTGGCCGATCATTGAGTTTCCTGATTGAAGGCCGCTGGGCTGGGAGTACATTAACCTGACTGGTGACTACGTCTGGCGGCAGAACAAACAGATTGAACAGTGTAAGTTCTGACCGCTACGAATGGCTACTGAGGCTTAGCGTACGATTTTTTCCGTTTCGTGAGCTGGCCCTAGTTATGTGGAGATCGGCTTCGCTGAGCGTCCAGCGCGCTTGCTTAGGCCATGGACAACCCTGCTGGAAAACCTGATGGACGGATAAAGCACCGCCCACAAGGTTTCCCACAGGGATTGCACACAGGTTTCACGGATTTCACCACAAACAAAATCTTCCTGCGCGGCCGAGCCTTGCCTGAGCTAGCTAATCAGGAGGAATTTATTGAAAACTTCTTTAGCCGTGACTTGGAATGAGCTTCCAAGTACTCCAGCAGCAATTCGTAATACCCATACTCAGCGTCAGGTGTACCTAAGTCCAATAGGTTTGAGCCGCCAAAGCAAGTAAAGTATGGAGCCAAATCACTGTTAAAAGAATGATAGAGAATCTTTAAAAGAGGAATAAACATGAAGAAAAAAGATTTTTTAACTTCCGTCGCGGTACTGGCAGCAACTATGGCTTTTGAGGTTAGTGCCGCATTACCAAAATCCTTGGTTGAGCACTCAAGCGTAAGAACTCCTTCCGCTGTAACCACGCCGGACACTGCGACACCGCAAATCCCGTTCGTGTTAGAGCGATCTGCTTCAAGTGACGCAGTCAGCGAAAAACACAGCTACCATAGTTCCCATAGCTCCCACTCATCGCACAGGTCTCACTACTCCTCTCGATATTGATCGATTTTAAAATGTAAATGACGAGAACTGATTGATGGATCTGTATTTCGATAGCAATGTGTTTTCACTCGAAACGATCAAACGGGCACTTTACCGATTCGCTGATCTTTGTTCGTTTGAGATTCAGTTGGTAGAGAAGCAGATCAGAGTAACACTGTACGTGCCTATAGCAGCCGATCCCCTGAAAATGGATGATTTATGCTATCGGATACGAAATGAAGTGCTCGATCAGGATTTGCGCGACACTATTTCCAAAGAGACGGCTAATATCCGGACCCTGATTCTGGCGAACGCTTTCTCGAACACTGGGCTTATCGAATCCTGATGGAGGCAGGGCTAGGGAAAAAATTCCGGTCGATTGATGCCTTCAATCGAGCAGCGCCTAGTCAGTATCGGATGCTGCCCTGCCGCTTTGTTGGGCTTGATGGTAGTCGCTATGTAATGACAAATGAGGCAGGTGAACACCTAGTTGTCACGCGGCCTCAGTTGGAGCAGTTTGTTAGGAAATCTGTTCTGTTAAATAGCGACTACTACAATGACCTCAAATCAAAACACTTCCTTATTGACGACGACTCCAACGTAGCACTCGACCTGCTTGCACTGAAATATAGAACCAAGGCGCAACAGATATCCCAGTTTACGTGATCCGCTTGGGTTTCCAGGACCATTCCGAGAGTTAGTTTTCGGCGTTGGTGATCCGCTTGGGTTTCCAGGACCATTCCGAGAGTTAGTTTTCGGCGTTG
>NZ_QAOK01000074.1 GCF_003050865.1 Nitrosospira multiformis
CGTGTAGCTCTGCTTCGGAATCTTGTACATCCTTCTACCTCCAGTGCTCAGTTTAAACCGTCACCGTCAGTATCCGAAATTCCCGGCCAACCTCATACCTTAGAAGCACAAGATTTACATAAGGAGATATTGGAAAAATTAATAGGGCAGGATTTGGGAGGATAAAGGCTTGGGTCGCACTTGTATGTTAGAAAAGTGAGGCTGATTTTTACAGCTTGATATGTAAAAAGCGTAATCGCGGGCCAGGGTCCAGAACGACAAAGGAAGTTTTCGCATATGGGAGGCTGTGAAAAACAGGACCCCGACCACTAGCGCCCTTTTGAGTCATGGCGCTTGAAACTTTTAATTGACGCTAAATTATGAATATGACGACTTCTGCTTTCCTTTCTTGCGTCGTGCTATAAATGTCGCGAATTCTCCCAATAAAAAAGTGAGTCCACGACGCACTATCGACCCTTCAACATTCCAACAATCTGCTTTCCTTAAATCATGATTTCTTCATTTGAACCTCCAGGCACAATCCTGCAAGAAGTTCTAGTCTACTATTGCATGTTGTGGAATTGAGACGATTTATTCGTCATCACGCTTTATTCTTCTAAGGTTGCGCTTCTCGCGTGGGGGATATGACGGTATAAGGTGGATGCCGCCACATTGAGCCGTTGCGCGACCGCAGCCACGGTGATATCAGGATCTTTCAGCATCGCCTTGGCTACTTGAAGATCCTTGGCTGAAAGTGCTGGAGGCCTGCCCCCACACGTCCACGTTCCCGTGCGGCTCTTAACCCTGCACGGGTTCGCTCTCGAATTACCCCACGCTCGAATTCAGCCAGCGCTGCGAAAATATGGAATACGAGCTTCCCACTCGGTGAACTGGTATCGATGGGGTCCTGCAAGGATTTGAGCCCTATCCCCCGATATCACCTTACTTATTCTGCAACCGGAAAGGGGAAGGTTATATCGATGAGGGAACTGGCCTATGCCACGGCTGGGATAGCATGTAGGGACGCTTCATGGACTGTGCTGAAAGAAACGAAGGTGACTGAGCGCTTCACGGAGCACGATTTGCGTGCCAAATGCGCCGCCGATGCGGAGTCTCTGGAGCATGCACGAGCCCTTCTTTCGCATGCGGATGCCAAGCCAACAGAAGCGATCTACCGCGCAAACCCGAGCGGATTAGACCATTCAAGTAGGATTCTATAGTGCACTTCGATTCTATAGTGCAAAAAGAAAATGCGGTTCCCTTGAGAATCGCATGAATTGGCGCGCCCGGCAGGATTCGAACCCACGACCCCTTGGTTCGTAGCCATATGTTCTATGTGTCTATTACTATCGTGGGACTCCGCATTGAAAGAGTTTCTGAAATACAGAAAGGTTTAGGCGAAGGATACTCATCAATTCTCGATTCCCTCGAGGTCAACAATTGTCTCCCCTCGTAGAGATAAAGTAGGGCTCTTCATCATTAACGGGGGACAAGGGTATTCATTAGACTTGTTTTTACGAAGAACACGTTTAATGGAGGCAATACCGATGTCCCCAATCGATTCTATCCTAGGGATCGATGGCTTGGTGGTGCAAAGCGTAAAGCGCGCCCAGGGCATTCACGTCTGGGCC
>NZ_QAOK01000075.1 GCF_003050865.1 Nitrosospira multiformis
TCACGATTCGACAAGCTGAAGAGAAATTACGAGAGTGTAGTAGCCATGGCTTGCATGATCCTCTGGTTACCAATGTGAAACGTCAACAGACCCTAGCCTAGTCGCTTCTGAAATACGCCTTAGGGTATATAATGGCTGATGGAATTGCCAGAATTGGGGTTATTTTCCCTGGATTTCTGGTGAATTGATGAAGCCGAAGAAGCAAGAGGCGCCTGGGTGTGATGACATGTTTCGCCTGCGTTTGCAACACATACTCGATCAACGCCATGCGTTGTATCGGCTGGCGGAGAAGATTGACTGGAATGCGGCAGAAGCGCGCTTTTGGCGGGCTGTATGCCGAGGAAGGGCGTCCTGGTATTGCGATCCGGCTCATGGTGGGATTGCACTACCTCAAACACGCCTTTAACGAATCGGATGAAAGCGTAGTGGCACTCTGGGTAGAGAATCCTTACTGGCAATACTTCTGCGGGGAAGAATACTTCCGGCACGCTCTGAAAGCGGTTAAAGACCTATCTTGGCAGAGTAATCCGTGACATCGAACGCAAGGTGACGGCTGGAGGGGAACAGGAGCAGTCCAGGCTCAAGCGATTGCTGGAGGTTGGCCAGCGCATCCATGCACAACAACGTCATGACAAGGGCAAGGTGTACAGCGTGCATGCATCCGAAGTCGAATGCATTGCCCAAATGCAAAGCGCACAAGCCTTATGAATTCGGCGTCAAGGTAGGAGTGGTCACCACCAACAAGGAGAACTTCGTCATCGGCATGCAAGCCTTACCCGGCAATCCCTATGAGGGACACACGCTTAAAGCTCCTTGGCACAGGCACGGCGGTTGACGGACGGATACTCAGGCAAGTGTACGTGGATCGGGGTTATCGCGGTTATGGCATTGCTTCAGACTGGATAAAGGTATGGGGGCCGGCGCCAAACGAGGTGTCACGGTAGCCATCATGAAGAAGCTAAAGCGCCGTAATGCCGTGGAGCCCGTAATTGGGCATATGAAAGCCGATGGGCGCCTGGCAAGAAACTTCCTCAAAGGCAGCCGCGGGATGCCATGAATGCCTTGTTATGCGCTGCAAGTCACACCTTGCGCAAGGTTCTGCGCCGCCTGGCGCTTTTGTGCACCCAAATATGCAACGCTTTATACAGAAAAACAGCACAAACAGTCTTCCAATAATGATGAGCATTTGTTAAAAACAGGTTCTTTAGGGTGTGATGAGCACAACCTCGGCTGATCGAAAAAATTATCGCATTTTTTCAACCAAGCGTTCATAAGGCGTTTTGCCGCCCAAGCTTCCGTGAGGCCTGTGATAGTTATAAAAGGCCTCCCATTCAGCTAACTTGGCATTCAGGTCAACATTATCCTTATAAGTTAACAGCTGGTAGAATTCGCGCTGGTCGGTCCCATGGGACCGTTCCACCTTGCCGTTCAGCCG
>NZ_QAOK01000076.1 GCF_003050865.1 Nitrosospira multiformis
TGCAGGTCAAGATTCTGGTCATCGGTGGAAACCCGCGCATAGCCGATTTTCATGAATTTCTTCCCCCTTTATTTCGCACAACCCTTATGCAACATCGTGAGCCAAAAAAAAACAATGCCTTACATTCTCCAGTTGAGTGTAGCAAAAGGGACTCCTTTTACTACACATTGGGAATGCCAGCACTTGCTGAGTATTTACCCAATTTGAATAATTCTAGACATCTCCCACCACAAGTGTGATAGACTATGTCTACGTCATATTCCAAGCCGAAAAAATTATACTTGTCATCAGGAGGTTTTTATAATGGCTAAATGCACAGCACCAGTAGAAGGTCATCGCTCAGCGAGCTCAGCAGCAAACTGCCCGGCATGCCGTGGTCGCTATGGTCGCTCCAGCGGCTATAGTAGCTACGGCTCGTCCCCGTCATACTCTTCGTCGGGAAGTAGGAGCGGTGGCAGCGCAAGGCCGCGCTGGTCGCCAGCAAGTTCGCCCTTGGTGTACACACCTGCCGAAGTTCGGACACTTACACCGTACCGCGAAAGCATTGAAAAACGAGCATCTCTCTCTGACCTTCGGGACATCTTTCTCTGCCATGCGTGGGATGACCGAGGAGGTGCTGCCAAGGAACTACACGATCTGCTCGTGTCACGCGATGTCTCGGTCTGGTTCAGCGAGAAGGACGTCGCCCTCGGTATGCCGTTGCTTCGCGAAATCGACAGGGGACTGGCGAAGTCGCGTATCGGGATCGTGCTGGTGACCCCTGCGCTGCTGCACCGCATCCAAGATCAGGGCATCGCCGACAAAGAGCTATCGGTACTCCTAGCGCGTGACCAGCTCGTCCCCATTGTGCATGAGACGACGTACGAAGCTCTCCGCGAAGTCAGCCCCATGCTCGCCTCGCGAAGTGGCCTGAGTACCGCAGAAAATCTGATGGCAGATGTCGCGGCCAAGCTCGCCGAGCTGGTCGCCCTCTAGGACGAATCGACATCAACGGCAAGTTATCGCTCAACATGGTAGGTGAGGACAGCTCACCGACACCGCTACGAGCTTCTCTCGAATGACCTTCACGACTGCATTGCCTGACAACTCCGCTATCTTATGGATGATGTCCATAAACAAGCGTGTGAGATCACGCGTGGGGGGCATATCTTGATCACCGCTCCCATTCCTGACTTCTATTCCTGTTTTTGCCCTGGCTCAGTTCCTGCACCAGTCCTTCCACAGCTTTCGGCCCCCGCTGCCTGAAATGCTCCCGCATCCTCTCCAGCTCCAGCCCCCGCTCGTCCTTTGGAAGGGTATTGAACCGGTCTATCGCTTCACGTGCGCTCTCCG
>NZ_QAOK01000077.1 GCF_003050865.1 Nitrosospira multiformis
CCTGTGCGGTAGAGCCGCCCGCCTGTCTCATCGAAGGGATCGGCTATGAAACGCTCAGCAGTCAGGCCTCCCCGGTTGAGATAGCCGCGAGCGAGCAGTTCGCCTCCTATGCACAGCTCACCGGGAATTCCAGGGGGAACAGGAGTCAGGTTGGCGTCCAGCAGATAGATATGACGGGCGGCAAGCGGACTACCGATGGGGACAATGGGCGCAATGGGCACTTGGGAGGGTACCTGGACGGATATTTCATCGTTACCCTGCGAATAATCGCTGCAATTCGATACGGTCGCGGTTACAGCGGCTTCAGTCGGACCATAGGTATTCAGCAGGGTCACCCCGTCGAGTCCCGCCTCACACCAGGCTTTGAGTCCTTCAGGCGACATGGCCTCACCACCCGCATGAACTTGGCGTAACAGGCCGTAGTCGCGCGAGCCACCTCTGGCAAAATCCTGCGCCAGCATGAGCCAGTAGGCGGTTGTAAGATCGGCAACCGTGATGCGCTTTTCGATCAGTTCGCGATAGAAAGTCTCGCTGTCCCACAGCGCCGGGCCGCGCAAGACAATGGCCGCACCCGCGCACAAAGGGGGGAAGAGCTGTTCGATAAACCCGTCGAAGTTGATGGTGGAAAATTGCAGCATCCGGTCTGTGGAACCGAGGCCGAAGAAGCCTACCGCTACCTGGGCATGTTCCGCCAGCGCATGATGCGCCACCCCCACGCCCTTTGGTTTTCCTGTGGAGCCTGAGGTATAGATGACATAGGCAAGGTTGTGTCGATGCAGGGCGGCTTGCGGGTTGCTGCCGGATTCATCCTCAAGGTCGAGCCTGTCAAGCTCCAGCACCGGATATTGGCCGGAGTGGGGAATGCGTGATCGAATCCGGCTTTGCGTCAGCAGCAGCCCCATGGCGCTGTCTGTCGCCATGTAGGCCAGCCGCTCCTGGGGATATTCCGGGTCGAGCGGCACATATGCCCCGCCCGCCTTCAGGATGGCAAGCAGCCCCACCACCATGTCGATCGAGCGCTCCACCGCAATGCCTACCTTGACCTCCGGCCCAACCCCAAGCCCGATCAAGCAATGCGCCAGGCGGTTCGCTCTTGCATTCAGCTCACCATAACTCAATTCGACATCGCCAAAGATCAGCGCAACCGCTTCCGGTTGAACTTCAACCTGCCGCTCGATCAGCCTGTGTACGGGCTCCGCATTTTCATAGCGCTGCTCGTTGATCCCCCAGATCTGAAGCTGCGCCCGCTCGGCTTCACTGAGGATGTCGATGTTGCCAAGGCTCTGCTGCGGATGCTCGGCCAGTTGCTCCAG
>NZ_QAOK01000078.1 GCF_003050865.1 Nitrosospira multiformis
ACCGCTTCTTCTTCATGGCAAACAGCCCTCCTTTCAAGGTCAAGTTTGCCGAAAAACTCACTTTCTGTCTGGTCCTGAATTCCTAAAGCAGATCACCTGCTGATTGATCTCCTCATCCGGACCATAATCGAGTACCATTTCCCCGCGCTGGCTGTCGAGATTCAAAAGCGCGGTCGGGGAAAAGCTGCCGGCATCACCAAAATAACAGGTGCTTTGCGAATTATTCCTTATCATCAACCGCAGCACGGAGAGAATATCGTTTTTCGACGAAATGCGATATTTCCTGTTGTTATCAGGAAGGTCGGGTCTGCTGTCTGCCATGATGTCTATACAGGTTCTGCTCATTCATATGGGGTTTCGCAATGCGCGAATGATCGTTCCTCCCCCAAGATACTGTCACTGTAGGTGCTGTCACTGTAACATCGACTCCGCATCCGGGAATTTTCCCGGCCATGTGCGGATGGCGCGATGAAGGATCAAAGGCTTGCGCGCGACGAGCCCGAGGGGTGACGACTATTCTCCTTATAACGGCCGCAAAACGGAGTACCGTAGCAAAACAGCTTTTGTTGACAAAAAAATCCCGGGTATTGAAAGCACGCGGGCTTGCATTGACTCAGAGCAAGCGGAAGAAAGGAAGGAGACTCAGAATCGAACCCAAAGCCAGGAGGGTTTATAAATCAATGACCATATTTTGCTTGACATTTCTAAATAATCCACATTTTTTGCCTGAGTCACATGCGCAATTCCAGCACTACCTGTCAAAAGCCCATGGGTCTTGATTTTTATTCAAGTATTTGATAATAAATATATTTAAAAAAAGTTCAAAAAATAGCCGGATAAGAAAAAATGTTACAGAAAGGTGACTTACTCATCGTTTACATAGCTTATCAACAAACTTATCCACAGCAATTGTGGACAATCGAAAAGGCGGTGACGGCTAGGGCTTGTTGACGTTTTGATCTAAGGTTTTGTGATCAGGAAGAAACCCTGTATTGTTAAAGCTCTCATACAGTAACAACACGAGTTTTCGATGCCCCGATTGCTGCTCAGTGACGAGCATTGGTCGAAGCTGCATAAGATTCTGCTGCAGAAGACCATATACGACAAGCCTGATCTGCGCATGACCGTCGAGACCATGCTTTACCGGATACGTACAGGCTGCCCCTGGCGAGATCTGCCGCAGGCAAGTGGATCGAGATTTTCAAGGCGCTCGTGGTTGAACCTGACCTGGGCTTTTACCGATGGCAGTCATGCCAGCGCACATCAGC
>NZ_QAOK01000079.1 GCF_003050865.1 Nitrosospira multiformis
CGGCGCTGAGCAGACGGCATGAGTCGTTGCGTACGATATTCAGGGCCAATGCGGAAGGGCTGCCGGAGCAGATCATCGAAGATGAGCCGCGGATTGAAATTCCGCTGACTGACTTTTCCGGACTGCCGCTGGAACAAGCGAGAGCGCAAGCCGGTGAAGAAGCGTGCCGGATAGCCGGAACGCCCTTTGATCTGACGCAAGGTCCGCTGCTTCGGGTTGCTCTCATCCGCATTGCACCGGAAGAACATCTTCTTGTGGTGGTGATGCACCACATCATCTCGGACGCCTGGTCCAACCGCATTGTCATTGACGAATTTGCCGCTCACTATCGGGCAGGGGTGCAGCAGGAGCAGGAGGGGGAGAAACAGGGGCAGGAGCTCTCCCTGCCGGTACTGCCGATCCAGTATGCCGATTACGCGATATGGCAGCGCAACTGGCTGGAAGCGGGAGAGAAGGAGCGCCAGTTGACCTACTGGCGCAGCCAGTTGGGGGAAGAGCATCCGGTATTGCAATTGCCCACCGATCATCCTCGATCTTCCAAGGCCAACTACCGTGCGGCGCGCCACACCTTCACATTACCTGCGGGTCTGGTTACACGCTTGCAGCGTCAGGCGCAAAGCCAGGGAGCGACCCTGTTCATGGCGCTGCTCTCGGGCTTTCAGGGCTTGCTCTATCGCTATACCGGCCAGCGGGATATCCGTGTGGGCGTGCCGATTGCCAACAGGCATCGGGCTGAAATAGAAAACATCGTCGGATTCTTCGTCAACACTCAGGTATTGCGCACCCTCATGGATGGGCGCATGTCCCTGCACACGGTGCTCGATCAGACGCGGGAAGCAGCGCTGGGTGCCCAGACCCACCAGGATTTGCCGTTTGAGCAACTGGTTGAAGCACTGCAACCCGAACGCAACCTGAACCAGAATCCTCTGTTTCAGGTCATGTACAACCACCTGCGCGAAGACTACCGGGCACTTGAGCAATTGCCCGGGCTCACGGTGGAAAATCACGAGTTGAGCGAGCAGGCGGCGCAGTTTGAACTGACCCTGGATACGGTTGAGCAGCCGGATGGCAGGCTGGAAGCCACCTTCACCTATGCCGCCGAGCTGTTTGAGCCTGCCACCATTGGACGGCTTGGCGACCATTATCTGCATCTTCTGGAGCAACTGGCCGAGCATCCGCAGCAGAGCCTTGGCAACATCGACATCCTCAGTGAAGCCGAGCGGGCGCAGCTTCAGATCTGGGGGATCAA
>NZ_QAOK01000080.1 GCF_003050865.1 Nitrosospira multiformis
CGGGACTTGGAAGCCCCGCCCGGCGTACAAATTCAGCCGGCGACAGGTCATTGAGAGTCGAGTGAGGCCGACTCTCGTTGTAGTCCCGCCGCCAGTCCTCGATGATCGCTTTGGCCTCTTCCAGCGTTTCAAACCAGTGCAAGTTCAGGCACTCGTCCCGGAATGATCCGTTAAACGTCTCGATGTGGCAATTGTCCGTGGGTTTTCCCGGGCGACTGAAGTCGATCCGTGCCTTGTGATGGTACGCCCAAAGATCGAGCAACTGCCCTGAGAATTCGGCGCCGTTGTCGACAAAAAGATAATGGGGAGGACCTCGATGTGCAGCCAGTCGGTTTAACGTGGCGACTACATGCTCGCTTCGCAGACGCTGACCCACTTCGATCGCCAGCGCTTCCTTGCTGAAGACGTCGACAATCGTCAGCGTACGGAATTTCATGCCGTTAGCGAGCTGATCCGCCACAAAGTCCATGCTCCACGCTTCGTTGGGTTTGGTCGGCTTGATCTTTGCCTGGCGTGTCACGACCATCTTGCGCCGCCTGGGCAGTTTCGAGCGAAGCTGCAGCTGCTCTTCGCTATAGAGCCGATACATCTGGTTTTTACCCAGCTGCCAGCCTTCGCGCTTGAGAAGCACGTGGATGCGACGGTAACCATAACGCACCCGTGTCTTTGCAATCTCTCGCATACGCCTTCGCAATGCCTGCTTCGGATCCTTGATGCTCCGATAGTACTGGACGCTGCGCGATTGCTTCATCAACCTGCAGGCCCGCCGCATATTCAAGTCATAATGGCTCACGATGTAGTCCACTACTTCACGTTTCAGCGCGGGCCGGGCCACTTTTTTGATGCAACGTCCTGCAGGATTGCCCGGTCCAGACTCAACTCGGCAACCAGCTTCTTGAGCCGTCCGTTCTCTTCCTGCAGTTGCTTGAGCTCCCGCACCTGATCCGACTGCATCCCCGCGTACTGCTTCTTCCAGCGGTAGAACGTCTGTTCCGAGATTCCCACCTGCCGGATTAGATCCGCCACCGGCATCCCCAGTTCCGCCTGCTTCAATACCGCTACGATCTGTTCTATTGAAAACCGCTTCTTCTTCATGGCAAACAGCCCTCCTTTCAAGGTCAAGTTTGCCGAAAAACTCACTTTCTGTCTGGTCCTGAATTCCTAAAGCAGATCA
>NZ_QAOK01000081.1 GCF_003050865.1 Nitrosospira multiformis
TCAGTGCGACGCACTGCGAGCAGGGGTCGGTCAAGGCTTTTGACGAAGTGATCGCGCACGGGTCGGCGACATAAGCGAACTCGCTGAGTACCATGGTTCCCGCGCTTGTTCCGCCAATGGGAATCTTGAAATTCCGGACCTGCTTTGATATCAGTTGTTCCAGCAACGAGCCCTTCCAGAAATTGTAGTAGCGCCCTTGATCGCCCCCGGTTAGCCAGATTGCGCCGGCATTTCGAATGTAAAGCTCGAGGGCGGGGTCGTTAGCCGTTTCTATGTCAGGAACAATCAGAGTTACTACCGAGGCGACGGGCCCGACTATGCTGATGTAAGTATCGTCAGGCGGGTCGCTGCCATTATCAATCACGACAAAATTTCCCGGCCTCCCTGTACTGCCATCGCCACATTGGGTCATTTTGGCAATCATCCAGCTGAAGGCCTCCTTGACGTCGTCTCCTCCACCCATTAATACAGCAGTTCGTGTGCTTAACGGAATTGTGCCGCAGGGCAGGTAATCAACCAGCTCGCCATTTCGAGAGATCCCTAATCGCGATTTATTGGCTGCCTCTACCAGGCCTATCCCTGTGGAAAACACAGCAACCATGATCGGGGTTGCCATCCATCTGCATATAATTCTGGAATTTGTTTGCTGCTGAGCGAGAAAAAACCACACAAGCAATTCCATTCTTTGCCTCCCCCTTTGTCATGTGAAATTCAGTTTCACAATGGCAGTGAATTTCCCCTCTAGTCCTGTTCTCAGGCCTCAATTGTGAAATTAAGGTGAAGTATAAGTTAGAAATCGTGAAAGAAAAGTTGAAAAAGTATAAAAAATAGGAAGAAATACAAGAAAAAAGTATTAAAAAATGGGAAAAATTGACAAAAATGGAATGTATACAAGTAAAAGTGTTAAAAAGTAAGCAGTTTTGCGATGCGACGGATGCTTGCCACATGATTGCAGGGAAGATTTGCTCAAGTAAATGATGCAATGAAACATTTTGCTCTTCGTTTTAAATATTCCTCGCATGCATAACCGATTCCTCTGGTCTCCATTTTCAGCCAAATCAATTGGTGCCATTGAACCGCCCCGGGTTTTGTAGAGGCTCCAACATCTGAGAGAATGGAGCTATGAAGAAACAGAACAAGTTTTCCCCCGAGGTACGTGAGCGCGCT
>NZ_QAOK01000082.1 GCF_003050865.1 Nitrosospira multiformis
TGATTACGGCCCAGAATCCCAAAAGCACCAAAAATGTGGGACAGGCCGTGGTCAGGAAGCTCAAAGAACTCAAAGAAATGGCTCCCTTGCCAAAGGAAATGTTTTTATGAACGATGATACATCGTCTACAGAAGTTGCGGATTTGGATGAAAAACGCAACCAGCGAAGAATAACGGACGCACTCAACAATCTTCTGGAGGATGCGCGCAACGGCAGGCTGAAATGTGCAGCTATTCGTCTGTACTACAAGGATGGCTCAAGTGAAGTGAAAGTGGTCGGTGGCACTCCTGAAGAACAGGCGGGGGCTCTTGCCAAGCTGGAAGCAAAGGAGACGAAGGCGAAAGTGCTGATGGAGGAAGTGCGTCCCATTCTGGATGAAGTCTTTGCGCATCTTCCAGAGGATGAGCGGATTCGGGTTGCGGACTCACCAGAACGAATGAGGCGCGCACTCAACACACTGTCTGATGAACACCTGGGAACCCTGCGTCCCTTTATCCGGAAGCGATTGATTGAGTGCAAGACGCTGATGGAGGAGCTGTGGTCTATAACAGAAAAAACATAAGCAGGAGAGTACTGCGGCTAGAATCTCCTTACTCCTTCATGAAATGGCTCAGGCCGCTCAAGGTTTTGCCCTCAACCAACGGCAACACCGAAGGCATGAGAGGAGCTACCAAGCCAGAACAGGGCTAACCCCTCCCCTCACCTGCGCCACTGGCCCGAAGCATTTCTGCTACAGCTTTACCCGCTAGCCCGATCCATCGCATTGCATAAGCGCGCTGGCATTGATTCAATTGGCGTCACCGGAACCAGGACGCGTTGCAAGACGCACAAGCTCCATGAGGCTGGGCAGGGTGGAGGCAGACTTGAGAGCATTCCGACAAATCCCGCAAACGACGGGGTCGATCTTGTACCGGAATCCAGCGAACCTGATCTCGCACTCCTCAACTGCAACTGACGGCGCGGGCTTGTTGCACCGAAAATCCCACGGTGCGACAGGCGACGGATCACTCCACAGTCCAATGCCCTTGAGACTGGCTGCCTTTTGAGCCTCGGCATAAAGCTGCTTATCAGCCAGCCGCAGATCTTTGTCATACTGTGTGTAATGCCATGCCAGTC
>NZ_QAOK01000083.1 GCF_003050865.1 Nitrosospira multiformis
CCGGACTGGCGATGGCGGCAGCCGACCCCTACCAGTTAAATCTGCCCGAGCCGCAGACAGTCATTGCCCAGCAGATCTACGACCAGCACACGATGGTTCTGTGGATTTGCCTGGCGATATTCATCGGCGTGTTCGGCGTGATGTTCTATTCCGTAGTCAAGCATCGCAAATCCAAGGGCTATGAGGCCGCCAATTTCCATCACAGCACCACGGTCGAGATCATCTGGACCGCGATCCCGTTCCTGATTCTGGTCGGCATGGCTTTTCCCGCCACCAAGACCGTGATTGCCATGAAAGATACGTCCAACCCGGACATCACCGTCAAGGCGACCGGTTATCAATGGAAATGGGGCTACGACTACCTGACGGGTGAAGGGGAAGGCATCGGTTTCCTGAGCGCCCTCTCCACGCCCAAGCCACAGATCAACAACGCGGCCCCCAAGGGCGAGAACTATCTCCTGGAAGTGGACAATCCGCTGGTCGTTCCCGTAGGCAAGAAAGTGCGCGTGCTGATCACCGCCAATGACGTGCTGCATGCCTGGTGGGTACCGGCGTTAGGCGTCAAGCAGGATGCCATCCCCGGTTTCATCCGTGACGTGTGGTTCAACATCGAGAAGCCCGGCACCTATCGCGGCCAGTGCGCCGAGTTGTGCGGCAAGGAGCATGGGTTCATGCCGATCGTGGTAGAAGCGGTGGAGCCTGAGAAATATGCCGCCTGGGTGGCGGAGCAGAAAACCAAGTTGGCGGCAGTGGCCGTGGACATCAACAAGGAGTTCACGCCGGACGAGCTCAAGGCCAAGGGCGAAGCCGTGTATAACGCCAACTGCGCTGCCTGCCATCAGGCCAACGGGCAGGGCGTGCCGGGGACTTTCCCTGCAATCGCCGGATCGAAAGTTGCCACCGGGCCCAAGGAAGGTCATATCAACATCGTCATGAATGGCAAGAGCGGCACGGCAATGGCGCCATTCAAGCACCTGTCGGACGTGGATATTGCCTCGGTGATCACCTACCAGCGCAATTCCTTCGGCAACTCGACAGGCGATGCTGTCCAGCCATCCGAAATCAATCAACACAGA
>NZ_QAOK01000084.1 GCF_003050865.1 Nitrosospira multiformis
CGGAGAGCGCACGTGAAGCGATAGACCGGTTCAATACCCTTCCAAAGGACGAGCGGGGGCTGGAGCTGGAGAGGATGCGGGAGCATTTCAGGCAGCGGGGGCCGAAAGCTGTGGAAGGACTGGTGCAGGAACTGAGCCAGGGCAAAAACAGGAATAGAAGTCAGGAATGGGAGCGGTGATCAAGCATAAAGAAGGAAAAAAGCATTCGCTTAAATTCGTTTCTCTTTCAAAAGTACGAGTATTTTAAATACCCATACTGGCTGACAGGTGTACCTATGTCCAATTGTTACCTCAGCCATAAACTTAGAAAATAAAGCATCGGAAGCTTGATCTATTCCAGTATGTGGAAAATATGAATCATTCTGTCGGTATCATCATGCCGATAGCATCTCGTGGGAATTAAATTGATCTCTACGTTTAAACTCAAATTTGGTCGAGCATCAGGAACTTCTGCTACGTGGATAAATACAACGCCAGTGACAGTCTTTGTAGGGCCAAATAACTCTGGGAAGAGTAAGGTGTTAAGGGAGATAGAGCAGTTTTGTAGAAACGGACATAAGGACGCATCAGCAGTAATTCTTGATGATTTGACCTTCTCAGGGATGGCAGCAGAAAAAGCTACGCTTACCATTGAAAACCTCAAACAAACACCCAATCCAGGTGAACGGGTTCATGTTGGCCATGTCTTCGTAGGTAGCAGATACGGTAGACAGCAAGTGCCTTTAGATCGTTTGACGCGTTGCATACAAGACCCAAACAGTGATCTAGGGGCTTTCTGTACTTGAACCGCCCCGAGTTTTGTAGAGGCTCCAACATCTGAGAGAATGGAGCTATGAAGAAGCAGAACAAGTTTTCCCCCGAGGTACGTGAGCGCGCCGTGCGCCTGGTGCAGGAGCACCGTGGCGAGTATCCGTCGTTGTGGGCGACCATCGAATCGATTGCGCCGAAGATTGGCTGTGTGCCGCAGACCTTGAACGAGTGGGTGCGCAAGCATGAGGTCGACAACGGTGTGCGTGACGGGGTCACCAGTGCCGAGCGGGA
>NZ_QAOK01000085.1 GCF_003050865.1 Nitrosospira multiformis
AGTGCTTCATAATGGAGCATTACACAGATCGCCACGATCATTCCGGATATGCCCAAAATCACGAGGTGGGCAGCATGTTCATTCATGGGTTACTCGTATGCCTAAGTTTTTTATTATCCATGAAGGGGACATTAGACAAAGAGAAATTGAAGTAGGCACATGCGAACAGTAACAGCTTGGATGCCTTTTACTCTTTAAGACATATTTATGAAAAAACAGGAACAGGAAAACGTCGCGCCACGGCCGATCTCAAAAAGCGATGTTGCCGCGTATTTCGGGAAACCGGAGGCCGGCTTTCGTGACCGTCTCTTTGTAATTATCTTCGAAGCCGAGACCCGCGCTGGGCGATGGTTCGATTTTTCGCTCATCGCTGCCATTTTGCTAAGTGTGGTCGTGGTGATGCTCGATAGCGTTTCAGAGATTAACTACCGGTATGGGGGAATCCTGAATGCTCTGGAGTGGTTTTTCACTGTCGCGTTTACGATCGAATACATAGCCCGGCTGTGGTGCGTAAAGCATCCCTTGCGATATGCCAGGAGTTTTTTTGGGATAGTGGATCTTCTTGCAATCCTTCCAACCTATGCGGCCTTTTTCATACCGGAACTGCATGCGCTAGTCGATCTTCGCCTACTGCGATTGCTGCGAATGTTTCGCCTTCTGAAGCTTACCGCGTACGTGGAGGAGTACTCGGTGCTGGGGAGCGCAATCATAGCGAGCAGGCGCAAAATCCTGATCTTCCTGTCTGTGGTAGCGATCGTGGTGATTTTGAATGGCACCCTGCTGTATGTAGTAGAAGGAGGGCCTGGTTCTCCGTTTAGCAGTATTCCAACATCGGTCTATTTCGCCATTACAGCGGTCACAACCGTTGGCTTTGGGGATATTACCCCTCAAACTGATCTGGGACGCGCCATTACGTCAATCACCATGCTGGTCGGGTGGAGTATCCTTGCTGTCCCAACCGGAATTATCACTTCTGAAATGACCGCTCAACGGTTCGCGATGAAACGACCGCCAAACAC